>NZ_AUTC01000001.1 GCF_001461695.1 Sinorhizobium fredii USDA 205
GGGCGCACTCCACAGAATGCTTCAATTTAACCAGCAAAGGCTCTAGGGGCAGGCGAGATCGGCGACCACGGCGTCGAGGATCAGCATACCGGCCGGCGTACAGCGCAGCCGCGAGTTGCCGAGCCGTTCGATGAAGCCGTGCTCGATCAGGAACTGCTCGCGATCGGGATCGGGATCGCGGCCCGAGAGGCTCTGCCAGCGGGCGAGATCGACGCCTTCCCGGAGCCGCAAGCCCATCAGCAGCAATTCGTCGGCCTGGGCTTCGAGATCGAGCGGCTCCTGTTCGGTCATGCCGTCACCCCGCTCCTCGACGAGCCGTAGCCACGCTTCCGGGTTCCGCTCCGTTGCGGTCGCGATCTTGCCGGAACCGACCGTAAGCCGCCCGTGGGCGCCTGGGCCGATCCCCGCATAGTCGCCATAGCGCCAGTAGGTGAGGTTGTGCCGGCTTTCCGCCCCCGGCCGGGCGTGGTTGGAGACCTCGTAGGCCGGCATGCCGATCGCCGCGGTGATCTCCTGCGTCGCCTCGTAGAGCACGGCCGACTGCTCGCCATCCGGCACGACGAGCTTGCCCGCCTTGTGCAGCCCGAAGAAGGGGGTGCCTTCCTCGATCGTGAGCTGGTAGAGCGACAGATGGTCGACGGCATAGGAAACCGCTTCCTTCAACTCGCGCTCCCATTCCTCGACGGTCTGGTTCGGCCGCGCATAGATCAGGTCGAAGGACATGCGCGGAAAGATCTCGCGCGCCAGCCGCACCGCCTTCAAGGCATCCTCGACATTGTGCAGCCGGCCGAGGAATTTGAGGTCGCGGTCGTTGAGTGCCTGGACGCCGAGCGAGACGCGGTTGACGCCGGCCGACCGGTAGCCATGGAAGCGCGTCGCCTCGACGCTCGAAGGATTGGCCTCCATGGTGATCTCGATGCCATCAGGCACGTGCCAGTGCTTGGCGATGCCGTCGAGGATCGCCTCGACCGTCGCCGGCTCCATCAGCGATGGCGTGCCGCCGCCCATGAAGATGCTGGTCACGGTTCTCGGCCCTGAAAGCGCCTGCACGGACGCCATTTCCTCAAGGAAGGCGGCGACGAAGCGCGGCTGGTCCACCGGCTGGTGGCGGACATGGCTGTTGAAATCGCAATAGGGGCATTTGGCCGCGCAGAACGGCCAGTGCACATAGACCCCGAAGCCGGGGTCCATGTCGTCACCGATTGCCGATAGCGAGGCCGTCTGCATCATGTTTATTCTCAGGCGCCGAGGCAGGTCTCGGCAAACAGCTTGAAGGCACGGGCGCGATGCGAAAGCGCCTTAGCATCGCCCGGCTTCCAGCCGTGCTTCTCTTCCGCGCTCATCTCGCCGAATGTGGTGTCGTAGCCTCTGGGTTGGAAGACCGGATCGTAGCCGAAGCCGCTCGTTCCGCGCGGCGGCCAGACGACGTGGCCTTCGACCTCGCCGCGAAACAGCTCGACATGTCCGTCCGGCCAGGCAAGGCAGAGCACCGAGACGAAGCGCGCCGTCCGCTCTTCCGGCTTCGCTGCGCCTTTCTCGCTGAGCTCTTTTTCGACCTTTTCCATCGCCATGGAGAAGTCGCGGCTGCCATCGTCGCGCTCCGCCCAATTGGCCGTGTAGACGCCGGGGGCGCCGCCGAGCGCATCGATGGCAAGGCCGGAATCGTCCGAAAGCGCCGGCAGCCCGGAGGCCTTGGCCGAGGCCAGCGCCTTGATCGTCGCGTTTTCCTCGAAGGTCGTGCCGGTCTCCTCCGGCTCGACGAAATTGAGATCGGCCGCCGATTTTGCCTCGAAGCCGAGCGGTCCGATCAAATCGCGGATTTCGCGGATCTTGCCGGCATTGTGGCTCGCGACCACGAGCGTCTTGTCAACGAGTTTGCGCATCTGGTTCCGTTCCGTCCAAACTTTTAAAGCCGCATCAATCGATGGCCCAGAGGCCGGGTTCCGCGCATTCGAGACTATTCCCGGCCGGGTCGCGGAAGTAGAAGGAGCAGGCGCCGTTCGGCCAGCGGATATCCGCCTCGATCGCCACGCCAGCCGCTTCCAGCTTCGCCTTCCAGGCATCGAGCGCTTGTGCTGCGACACGGAAGCACATGTGTCCCTTGCCCGTCGTGCCATGCGGTGGCACCGGAAGAGCACCGGCCGGCGGCGGCTTTACCGTCTCCGCTGCGTTGAAGATCAGAAGCACGCCGTCGCCGCAGCGGAAGAACACATGTCGGTTGCCGGCCCGCGTGATCCGCTGCAGGCCGAGGACGCCCCCATAGAAAGCCTCGGCCCGATCAAGATCATCCGCGTAGAGCGCCGTCTCGAGAATGCCGTCGAGCGGCAAGTCCATCCGTTCCTCCCCGTCTACCGGTCGGCGCGGAATGCGGGCGAGAGCCGCCCCGCACGCGCTGTTAGCCGGCGATCGCCTGCTTCTGCAACCCGACGAGTTCGGCAATGCCGTCCTTGGCAAGTTGCATCAGGCTTGCGAACTCTTCTTCGCTGAAGGGCTTTCCTTCTGCCGTTCCCTGGATCTCGACCAGGCCGCCGCTGCCGGTCATGACGAAATTGGCATCGGTTTCGGCGGCCGAATCTTCGAGATAATCGAGGTCCACGACCGCCTGGTTGGCGAAGATGCCACAGGAAATGGCCGCGACGTGGTCCTTGAGCACCCTCTCGACCTTCACCATATTGCGCGCTTCCATCCATTTCAGACAGTCGTGCAGCGCGATCCAGGCGCCGGTGATCGAGGCGGTGCGGGTGCCGCCATCCGCCTGGATCACGTCGCAGTCGATCGAAATCTGACGTTCTCCCAGCGCCGGCAGGTCGACCACGGCTCGAAGCGAACGGCCGATCAGCCGCTGGATTTCCTGCGTGCGGCCGCTCTGCTTGCCGGCTGACGCCTCGCGCCTCATCCGCTCGCCGGTCGCCCGCGGCAGCATGCCGTATTCCGCCGTGATCCAGCCCTTGCCGCCGTTGCGCAGCCAGGCGGGAACCTTCTCCTCGAGGCTCGCCGTGCAGAGCACATGCGTATCGCCGAAGCGCACGAGGCAGGACCCCTCTGCATGCTTGGAGAAATTGCGCTCGAAGGAAACCTTGCGCATTTGGTCGATTTTTCTGCCGGATGGCCGCATAGTCAACTCCTGTCGTCTCTGCTGAGCCTTCTAGATCATGGCGCGGGTAAAGGGAACCAGTTGATATCGGGGGAGGGGAGTGATTTTTCCCTTTTGCCATTGCCCCGCCCGACCACTATATTCTGCAAGACACGAACGGTTGTTTGCATGGAGTGACATGGTACTGCGCAACCCTGAAAAGAAGGGGATCGCATCGGCGCTGGATGAGCGCTCCGGCGAGATCTTCCGCCGCATCGTGGAAACCTACCTGGAAAGCGGCGAGCCGCTCGGATCCCGCAATCTGTCGCGCCTCCTGCCAATGTCGCTGTCGCCCGCGTCGGTGCGAAACGTGATGAGCGACCTCGAGGATCTGGGGTTGATTTATTCGCCCCATGTCAGCGCAGGACGGTTGCCGACCCAGACGGGGCTGCGCTTTTTCGTCGATGCCTTCATGCAGGTCGGCAACCTTTCCGCCGAGGAACGCGCCTCGATCGAGCGTCAGGTGCGCCCGGGCAATCGCGATCAGTCGGTTGAGTCCCTGCTTACCGAAGCGAGCCAGATGCTATCCGGCATGTCCCGCGGCGCCGGGCTGGTCATCACGACGAAGAGCGATCCGGTGCTGAAGCATGTCGAATTCATCCGCCTGGCTCCGACCAAGGCGCTCGCCGTCCTCGTCGGCGACCACGATCAGGTGGAGAACCGTATCATCGAGCTGCCGGCGGGCGTCACCGGCGCGCAGCTCACCGAGGCGGCAAACTTTGTCAATGCTCATCTCGCGGGACAGACGATCGCCGAAACGCGTGGCCAATTGGAGAAGGTCAAGCAGACCGTGCGCGGCGAACTCGATGCCTTGTCGCAGGACCTGGTCGAGCGTGGCCTGGCGGTCTGGTCGGGCAGCGAGGGCGACGAAAAGCCGGCGCGCCTCATCGTGCGCGGCCGTGCCAACCTGCTCGAAGGCCTTGAAGGATCCGAAGACATCGATCGGCTGCGCATGCTGTTCGACGATCTCGAAAAGAAGGACAGCCTGATCGAGCTCCTCGATCTTGCCGAAAGCGGTCCGGGCGTACGTATCTTCATCGGCTCGGAAAACAAGCTGTTTTCGCTCTCCGGATCGTCGCTGATCGTCGCTCCCTATCGCGACAGCGACGACCGGATCGTCGGCGCCGTCGGGGTCATCGGCCCGACGCGGCTCAATTATTCGCGGATCGTTCCGATGGTGGACTACACCGCTCAACTGATGTCGCGACTGTCGCGCTAATGCATGTCGCCCAAAAGTGCGCAGCGGTTTTGGGCTGACGACATGCATACACTTTAATGCATGTCGCCCAAAAGTGCGCAGCGGTTTTGGGATGACGACATGCATTCGCCTTGAAGCATGTCACCCAAGAGTGCGCAGGCCTTGTGGGATGCGTTGCGACGCGCTTTGGCCAATCCTTTCGAACGAAGAACCGATTGGACCCTTGATTTTTCGGGCTCAAACCTCGATATCGGCTTCAAATCCAGGCAACAGTACGTTCAAGCAAAGCGACTTCCGCTGGTTTGATGATGCCGAACACGCCAAAGACAAGACATTCGGAGAACGTCATGACCGACGAAACGAACAAGAACGGACCTGAGGCCGCAGCGCCGGAAGAAACTGTAAAGGCGGCGGCGCCGGAAGCGGCGGAAAAACCGGAAGCGGATGCTTCCGCCGCTGCGCCGGATCCGCTGGAGCTCATCAAGGCGGAAAATCTGGAGCTGCGCGACAGATACCTTCGCCTCGCCGCCGAAATGGACAATCTGCGCCGCCGCACCGAGCGCGACGTGAAGGATGCCAAGTCCTATTCCGTCGCCGGTTTCGCGCGCGACATGCTGGCCGTTTCCGACAATCTGCGCCGCGCCCTGGAAGCCATTCCGGCCGAGGCTAGGGAATCCGGCGATGCCGGCCTCACCGCGCTGATCGAAGGCGTCGAAATGACCGAGCGCTCCATGCTGGCGGCGCTCGAGCGCCACGGCGTGAAGCAGCTGGACCCGACCGGCCAGAAGTTCGATCCGAACTTCCACCAGGCGATGTTCGAGGTTCCGAACCCCGAAGTTCCGAACAACACCGTCGTCCAGGTCGTCCAGGCTGGCTACACGATTGGCGAGCGCGTCCTGCGCCCGGCCATGGTCGGCGTCGCCAAGGGCGGCCCGAAGGTCGCCGCTGCCGAGAACGAGTCGCCGGCCGCCTGACGCGGACCCGTCAGCGTACTGGAAGTGTCGTGTATTCTCTGAAGTGCACGGCGTTTGCCTGTTTGGAGCTAAGGCGGAATCCGATCCGATGCTGCCGCTGAAAGTCGGAAAAGGGGTCAATACCCCCTCTGCCCTGCCGGGCATCTCCCCCACAAGGAGGGAGATTGGCCAGAAGCAAAGACCCGCCCGACAGGGAGTTTGCACCCGCCGAAACCGCTGAATTCAACGGCATGCTCGCAGCGAAATTGGTTGAGTGGGACATGGCCGCTATCGATCTCTCTCCTTGTGGGGGAGATGCCCGGCAGGGCAGAGGGGGGTGCCACCTGTGACAGCTGGGAGATGCACCTCCGGGCGCGACACGCGGTGGCCGCCGCATCGATCCAGGCAGATTGGGTATTCCCTAAGCGAAAAGCTGCCGGAGATGGTCGTTGAGGAAGCGGCCCTCCGGATCGACCTTTGCCCTCAGCGCCCGGAAGTCGCCGGAGCGCGGATAGAGCGCCGTCACATCCTCGGCCCCGAGGAAGTGCAGCTTGCCCCAGTGCGGCCGGGAGCCGTATTGGCGGAGAATCATGTCGACGTCCTTCAGGTATTCCCAGTAGTCGGTGCCGGGCTCGCCGGAAACGGAGAGGGTGATCGAGTCCTGTTCATAGAACGGGCTGATCCAGCCGGAATCGCCGGCGGTGAAGCGGTATTCGATCGGATAGATGCAGGTCGGGTGCTTTTCGAGCATCAGCTTGCGCACCGCGTTGACCGCCTCCTTGCCGTTGGCGACCGGCACGGCATATTCGAGTTCGTGGAAGTTGGGGACATATTCGATCGGGTAGATTTCCGAGGAATAGGCGATCCGTTCAAAGGCAGCCTTCATCGGCGGCCGGTCGGTGATGTCGATCACCTTCATTTCGCAGACGTCAGCCGTCTTCTCCGTCGTCGAGACGGAAGACGTATCCGGCAGGCAGTAGCAATGGCGGCTTTCCGGAACCGGGCACCAGAAGAAGCCGAAATGCCGGTGCTTGGCGGCGAGCTCGTCATGCTGCTCCATGCATTCGTCGAAGTCGCAGCGCCAGAGCTTTTCGTGAAGGTTGTAGCTGTCCATCACCTGCAGGGTGATTTCCGAGATGACGCCGAGCATTCCGACGGAGACGCGGGCCGCCTCCAGGAGATCCGGGGTCGTCTCGTCGACGACAAGGATCGAGCCGTCAGGCTGGACGAGGCGCATGCCGACGATCTGCGACGCCATGTTGCCGAGCGCCGCGCCGGTGCCATGCGTGCCGGTGGTCAGTGCGCCTGCCAGCGCCTGGCTGTCGATATCGCCCTGGTTGATCAGCGACAGGCCGTTCGATTTCAACGCCTTGCCGAGCTGATTGATGGTCGTTCCGGCGCTCACCGACACGCGTTTGCGCGCCTGATCGATATTGGCGACGCCCTGCATGCCGGAAAGCGTCAAATGCAGGCCGCTCGTCAGGGCGACCGGCGTGAAGGAATGGCCGGAGCCGGCGCAGCGCACATTGAGGCCGGCCGACGTCGCCTCGCGCACCATCTCGGCCAGGGCTGCTTCGCTCTCCGGCGCGCCCCGGTGACGGACGATGCAGGACTGGTTTCCGACCCAGTTGCGCCAATGACCACCCGCTTGCAGCATTCTCGCGTCTCCTCAGACAGCCGTGAAGCAGTTGTCGACGAACAGGTGCGTGCCGTTGACGAAGCTCGCCTCGTCGCTTGCCAGGAACAGGGCGGCGTTGGCGACCTCCATAGGATCGCACATCCGTCCCTGCTGGGCGGCGATCGCCGCTTCCGACGCGTCCACCCCGTATTTGGTCAGGCCGACAAGCTCGCGCTTGCCGTGATCGGTGGCGATGAAGCCCGGGCAGACGGCGTTGCAGCGAATGCCCCGGTCGCGAAACTCGACGGCGATCGCCCGGGCGAACATGTGGCAGGCGCCCTTGGTCGTATCGTAAAGCACTTCCATCGGCGTCGCCGCGACCGCCGAAATCGACGAGGTGCAGACGATGCTGCCGCCGCCTGCCTTGAGCATGCCGGGGAGAACCGCCTTGGTCACGAGGAACATGCTCTTCACGTTCACCGCCATCAGCCGGTCCCACTCGGCCTCCTCCGTTTCCAGGAAGGGGCCGACAGCGAGAATCCCCGCATGGTTGAAGAGGACGGTTATCGGACCGAAGGCATTCTCGACGGTACGGACGGCGGCGCTCACCTCGGCCGAGACAGAGACATCGGCGGCCGCAAATACGGCTTGCCCGCCCGCGGCGCGAACAGCAGCCGCAACCTCCTCGCCCTTGCTTTTCGGCAGGTCGACGATGCCGACCTTGGCGCCCTCGCGCGCGAAAAGCTCAGATGCCGCGAGCCCGCAGCCGCCGGCGCCGCCGCTGATCAGTGCGACCTTCCCCGAGAGCCTGCCCGTCATGATGTCCTCCTCCCCTGTCGCCGAACGAACGCTGTGGTGGATTATTGTTGAGGACGGGGAAGCTGTCGATAGCCCCTCGGGATAAGCGTCAGCAACCTTTCGGAGCTATGTCAGATGCAGCGTAACGTTTGAATTATTTGAATATTTCGGCTCGCGCAAAGCCCAACCCGGCCTGCCGTCGCTTTTCACGCGGCGTGCGAGGTCGTGTCCTCGTTGAGGAGCATATAGATAGCGCTGGCCGACTCGGTCGCCCGGATTCGCGTCACCATGTCGTGGTCGCGCAGCACCCGCGCAATGCGCGACAGCGCCTTCAGATGATCGGCTCCGGCGCCCTCCGGGGCGAGCAGAAGGAAAACGAGGTCCACCGGTTGGTCGTCGAGCGCCTCGAAGTCGACCGGCGTATCGAGCCGCGCGAAGATGCCGACAAGCGAAGTAAGATTGCCGAGCTTTCCGTGCGGGATGGCGATGCCATTGCCGACGCCGGTCGAACCGAGCCGTTCGCGCTGCAGGATGACGTCGAAAATCTCCCGTTCCGGCAGACCGGTGAGTTTTGCTGCTCTTGCCGCCAATTCCAGAAGGAGTTGTTTTTTCGAGTTGGCCCTCATGGCCGGGATGATCGCATTTTGATGCAGCAAGCCTGCCAATGCCATTCTTTTATCCTCGTTCGCCGGTTAGGGCCCGACAACTTGATCACAAATATGCCGCAATGGCTCTAACCATCTCTAGCCTGGCGGGTCCCATGCACAGGAAAATCGAGCTTTCCTGGCGGCCCACTGATCGGAGCGGCGGGGAAGGCCGACCGCGCCGGCATTCCCCAGTCCCACTCATCCTTTGATATTGGCGGCGTCGATCCAGCCAATATTTCCATCGTTGCGCCGATAGACGATGTTCAGATCGTCCTTGCCGGGGCTGCGGAACATCAGCACCGGTTCGTCGGTCATGTCGAGCGCCATCACGGCGTTGGCGACGGACATCGTCCTCAATTGTTTCGTGGTTTCGGCAACGATGGTCGGTGCATAATCATCGGGAACTTCCTCATCCTCGAAAGGCACCGAGTCCATTACCATGTAGGCCACCTCGGCGGCATTCTGACCGTTGCCGTTGTGATGGTCCTTGAGCTTGCGCTTGTAGCGCCGGAGCCGCTTCTCGATGCGGTCCGAGGCCGCGTCAAAGGCCGCCTGTGGCTCGTTCGCCTGACCATTCGCCTGCAAGACCACGCCCGTATCGAGATGAAGCTTGCAGTCGGCGCTGAAGCGCGAGCCGGACTTTTCCACAGTGACCTGGCTTGAATATCCTCCGTCGAAATATTTGGCTACGGCCTCACGGATCTGCTCGCCGATGCGCGAGCGAAACGATTCACCGATTTCCATATGTTTACCGGATACACGCACACTCATGGAGTTTCCTCTCTCGTTCGTGACTTGCGTATCCAGTCTATTCCAAGCGCTTCCGTCATCCAAGCGTTTCAGCAAGGGTTCGATCGGGTCGCTCGGAGCCGCCGAAGTGACGTGACGGCCTCGGCAATTCGCGGCGGCCTCATATCGCTTACGTCGCGGGGAGTCAATTGCGGCCGCGAAAAAACCGCAATCAGAAGCCGGCTGCCTTGGCAAGGGCGCGCTTCTCGCGACGCCGCTGGACCGAGGAGGGGATGTTCATCGCCTCGCGATACTTGGCGACGGTGCGCCGTGCGATGTCGACGCCGGCTTGCTTGAGGACATCGACGATATCGTCGTCGGATAGCACGGCATCGGCGCGTTCCTGGCTGATCATCGTGCGGATGCGGTGGCGAACGGATTCGGCCGAATGGGCATCTCCGTTCTCCGCCGAGCCGATCGAGACGGTGAAGAAATACTTCAGCTCGAAAAGGCCGCGCGGCGTCAGCATGTATTTGTTCGAGGTGACGCGGCTCACCGTCGATTCATGCATCTTGATGGCGTCGGCGACGATCCTGAGGTTCAGCGGGCGCAGGTGGGCGACGCCGTGCACCAGGAAGGCGTCCTGCTGCCGGACGATCTCGCTTGCGACCTTCAGGATCGTCCTGGCGCGCTGGTCGAGACTGCGCGTCAGCCAATTGGCGTTCTGCATGCATTCGCTGAGGAAGGCTTGCTCGGCGCTGTTCTTCTGGCTGTGGCGCGAAATCTCGGCAAAGTAGTCGTGATTGACGAGAACCCGTGGCAGTGCGTCGGGGTTGAGCTCGACCAGCCAGCCGCCATCCGGCGCCGAACGGACGACGACATCGGGAATGATCGCCTCGGTAACGCTGGTCTCGAAGCTTGTCCCCGGCTTCGGATCGAGCTTGCGGATTTCGGCGAGCATGTCGACGAGATCCTCCTCGTCGACCCCGCAGATCTTCTTGAGGCTCGCGAAGTCGCGGCGCGCCAGAAGTTCGAGATTGGCGACAAGTGCCTCCATGGCGGGATCGAGGCGATTGCGCAAGCGCAGCTGAATGGCGAGGCATTCGCTGAGCGTGCGGGCGAAGACGCCGGGCGGATCGAACTGCTGCAGCACGAGAAGGACGCGCGTCACATCTGCCGCGCTCGTTCCAAGCCTTGCCGCCGTTTCAGTGACCTCCGCATGCAGATAGCCCGCTTCGTCGAGCTGGTCGATGAGATGCTGGGCAATCAGCCGGTCGGCGGGGGCGGAAAACGCAAATGCGACCTGCTCGAGCAGCGTCTCGCGCAGGGTCTTCCGGCCGGCGACGAAATCGTCGAGATCATATCCCTCGCCGTCGTCGCTGCCGCCGGCGCCCGGCATCGATTTCCATTGGCCGAGCAGTTCCGGTGCATCGGCGCGCTGCGGAGCCGTGTCGTCCTGGAAGACGTTGGCGAAGTCGGCATCGAGTTCGGCACTGAGCCGTTCGCCGGGACTTGTTGTGGTGCTGTCGTAGAGATCGCCTTGGTCGGCCGGCTCTTCCCCGCCGCCCAGTTCGGCGGCCAGGCCCGTCTCCTCGCGCTCGGGCCGATCCGAACCGAAACCCGCCTCATCGGCAGATTGAAATTCAAGCAGCGGATTTTTCTCGACTTCCTGGGCAATGAACTGGCCGAGTTCGAGATGCGTCATCTGAAGCAGCTGGATCGACTGCATCAGTTGCGGCGTCATGACCAGCGACTGTGACTGTCGCAAATGAAGGCTGGCGGACAAAGCCATGCTGACGCGAAACTCCCGTCATATCTCCGGGCCTGTCTTGCGTGGACGGGACCAATTCTTAATTGGCCCAAAAATTGCTTATTACTGGGATTTGGTCAAGCGCCCGGACGTTGCGAGCCCGCCAATTCGCCTGCACGCATCGTTACAGGCTGAAATTGTCTCCCAGATAGAGCCGGCGCACATCCGGATTGGTGACGATGTCGTTGGCACGGCCATGGGTCAGCACTTCGCCGGCATGGATGATGTAGGCGCGGTCGATCAGCCCGAGCGTCTCGCGGACGTTGTGATCGGTGATCAGGACGCCGATGCCGCGCGAGGTCAGATGCCGCACCAGCGCCTGGATATCGGCGACCGAGATCGGATCGACGCCCGCAAAGGGTTCGTCGAGCAGCATGAAGGTCGGGTCGGTCGCCAGTGCACGGGCGATTTCAAGGCGACGGCGTTCGCCGCCGGACAGCGCGATGGCCGGCGATTTGCGCAGATGCGTGATCGAGAATTCGCCCAGCAGGTCGTTCAGCTTGCTCTCGCGCCGATCGACGTTCTTGTCGTGGATCTCGAGCACAGCGCGGATGTTTTCTTCGACGGTCAGCCCACGGAAGATCGAGGCTTCCTGCGGCAGGTACCCGACGCCGAGGCGCGCCCGGCGGTACATGGGCATGGAAGTCACGTCGTTGCCGTTGATCTCGATCGATCCCTCGTCGACCGGGACCAGCCCGGTGATCATGTAGAAGCAGGTCGTCTTGCCGGCGCCGTTCGGGCCGAGCAGGCCGACCGCCTCGCCGCGCCGCACGACCAGCGAGACGCCGTTGACGACGCGCCGCGAACGGTAGGATTTCGTAAGCCCCCGGGCGATCAGCGTGCCGTCATAGCGCGCCTTGTCGACCGTCCGCGCAGCAACTGCCGCCGACGGCTTCTTGACCCGTTTGCGTTTGGGAAGAAAGGGAATCTGCACGTCCGAATCTTGCATCAATTCTGCTTGCGGGACTGCGGATCGAGCTGAATCTGCACGCGACCTCCGCAGGCCTCGAGCTGGGCTTCGCCCGTATCCATTTGCACATTCAACTGGCAGCCGACGAAGACGTTCTTGCCCTCGGACAGAACGACCTTGTCGCCCTTGAGCACCAGGGTCTGGCGCGTCAGGTCGAAAGAGCCGGTGTCGGCGGTGGCCTGCTGCACGCCGGAATTCAGGAAGACCTGATTGCTGACCTCGATCCGGTCGATATCGGCATTGCCGCTGGTGACCGACGCGCCCTCGGTCGTCGCCTTGTAGAAGACGGTCATGCTGCCGGCCTGCAGCGTCGTCGTGCCCTGAACGACCTTCACATTGCCGGTGAAGATCGCTTTGCTTTCGGGGTCCTTGATCTCGAGCTTGTCGCTCTCGATCTGGATCGGCTTGTCATTGGAAAGCTGCAAGCCCTTCATGCGGCTGGATGTGGCCTGCGCGAAGGCGCCGGATGCAATCATCAAAGCGCCGATCCCGGCGGCAGCCAGGGTGGCGGATACCTTAAAAGAAACGGTAGAAGTGACCGACATGGGTGCACCAGGTCCTATTTGGCGTTCTTGCGGATGGCGCTGGGTTCGACATTGACCCGGACCATGCCTTCGAATGTTACAATACGTCCCTTATCTGTCATTCGCAGCGACTGCGCAATGATCGATCCGCCGTTCATGCTGATGGCAATCGGACGTTTCGTTTCCATCTCGCCGGCGTCGATATCCAGATAAGCCGACTGGAAATCGGCATTGACGCCATTATTCATCGAAATAGTGAACGGGGCGTTCATGTCGAGAGTATTTGCGCCGCGATCGTAAATGCCGCTTGTCGCGTCCACCGTAGCGATCAGCGTGTCGTTGACCGGCATCTCGGCATGGATCTTCTCCAGCGTGATGATGTCGGGATTGGCGATGTCCTGCAGTGCGCGCTGGGCCTTCATGGAATAGCTGATGTCCTGCCGGTTGCGGCCGGAAATCGCCGGGTTCTGCATGACGATCTTGCCGTTTTCGATCGTTGCGGTTTCGAGCTGCAGGTCCTCCGGCAGAAAGGCGCGGACGAAGGAAATTGCCGCGAAGACGAGGGCGATCACGCCGGCCGCGAACGGCAAGACGATCTTCAGGCGCTTCACCCGCGCGGAATGGCGCGCCGCCGATGCATAGGCATCCGCAGAGGTCGTGCCCGAATCGGCAAAGACTTCAGGAAAGCGCGCTTGGTTCAGCATCAAGGGCCCGTCGGTTTCGTTGGGTTCCTGCTATATATCCGCGGGATCCGCATTTACATACGATCGCGTAAGTCACGGCGAATATGGTTATTTTCTTGTCGTCCGGCAATGGAGCGGCAAAAACTTTGAAGGGACTGCGAAAAACGCGAGTTTTAGCTTTCCCCAGCCGCCAGCCGCGCCTATCTAGCCTGCCACCGCGGGCGCAGATAGCATGTTCCTGAGGAAACTGACAGGACCCGCGCCAAAATTTGGGAGATGCCCCATGGACGAACTCGCCATTGCCGATCGCCGCAGCCTGCGCAGGAAGCTGAGCTTCTGGCGCTGGACGGCCGCTGCCATTCTCGTCCTTGGCGGTTTCGCACTCATTGCCTTTTCCGGCTGGACCGAGGTCAGCGAACGGGCCCGCGAGCACGTTGCGCGCGTCACGGTGTCCGGCGTCATCCAGGACAATCGGGAACTGGTCGAGAGGCTGGAGAGGATTGCCGAGAGTAAGTCCGCCAAGGCGCTGATCGTGACGATATCGTCGCCGGGCGGCACCACCTATGGCGGCGAGGTGCTCTACAAGGCGATCCGCAAGGTCGCAGCCAAGAAGCCGGTCGTCGCCGATGTCCGGACGCTCGCGGCCTCGGCCGGCTACATGATCGCGCTCGCCGGCGATCGCATCGTCGCCGGCGAAACCTCCATCACCGGCTCGATCGGCGTCATCTTCCAGTATCCGCAGGTCAAGCAACTGATGGACAAGGTCGGCGTGTCGCTGGAGTCGATAAAGTCGCGGCCGCTGAAGGCCGAGCCCTCGCCGTTCCACCCGCCAAGCCCGGAGGCGAGGGCGATGATCCAGACGATGATCGACGACAGTTACAACTGGTTCGTCGATCTGGTGGCCGAGCGGCGCAAGCTGCCGCGGCCGGAGGCGCTGGCGCTGGCGGATGGCCGCATCTTCACCGGCCGCCAGGCCCTCCAGGGCAAACTCGTCGACACGATCGGCGGAGACGACGAGATCCGGGCTTTCCTCGCCGAGCGCAAGGTGTCGAAGGACCTGCCGGTGGTGGATTGGGAAGCGCCGGGCGGTTCCTTCCCCTTCGGGCTTTCGACGGTCGTCTCCAATTGGCTCAAGCTGTTGGGATATGATGCTTTTCCGGCCATGAACGGACTTGAAAAGGTCGGCGGCGACAAGTTGTTTCTTGACGGTCTTGTTTCGGTTTGGCAGGTTGATGCTCAATAATGAAGGCCGGATAAGTTGCCCTGAGGCGCGATGAGGCCCTCACCGTGTTCGGGACGTCCGGTGCGACCTTCCAAGCGTCACAAAGCAGACAGAAAAAGCAAAAAACCAAGGGGGCGAAAGTGATCAAGTCAGAACTGGTGCAGATTGTGGCCGCGCGCAATCCGCACCTCTATCACCGCGACGTCGAAAACATCGTCAATGCGGTCCTCGATGAGATCACTGATGCACTCGCAGCCGGGAACCGGGTCGAATTGCGCGGCTTCGGCGCCTTCTCGGTGAAGAACCGGCCGTCGCGCTCGGGCCGCAACCCGCGCACCGGCGATTCCGTCTTCGTCGAGGAGAAATGGGTGCCGTTCTTCAAGACCGGCAAGGAGCTGCGCGAGCGGCTCAATCCCGGCATGAACGACAAGGATGATGACTGAGCGAGAGGCGCATCGGCCAGGGCGGCCCGTTTCTCGCTAAGCGGCGAACGCCCCTCTCATTCCAATCTGCGCGCCGAGCCTGCCGAAGTGCAATCCGAGCCGGTGCCATAGCCGGAGCGGTGCATGTTCAAGAAAATCGTCAACATCGTCGTGCTCGTACCGCTGGGGGTGGTTCTCATCGCCTTGAGCGTCGCCAACCGCCAGACCGTGACGCTGGCGCTCAATCCCTTCGATACGGCCGACAGCGTGCTTTCGGTATCCGCGCCCTTTTTCCTCTTCCTGTTTCTCGCACTCGTTGTCGGCCTGGTCCTCGGAGCGGCCGTGGTCTGGCTCAGCCAGGGAAAACACCGTCGCCGCGCGCGCAGCGAGGCTCATGAGGCGCTGAAGTGGCATCGCGAGGCGGAAAAGCACCGCAGCGAGGCCGAAAGGCTGGCACAGACGAACCTGCCGGCGCCGCAGAACTGACGGACGCCGGCGCGCGGTGTTTCAGCTTGCCGCTTCGGCGGCGCCGCTGACTGCGAGGTTTAGATTGGCGAAGAACTGCTGCGCGAGCTTCTTGGCGGTCGAATCGATCAGCCGAGATCCAAGCTGAGCAAGCTTGCCGCCGACTTCGGCCTTGACATCGTAGCTGAGCAGCGTTTCGTCGCTATCTTCGGCAAGCGTGACATCCGCACCACCCTTGGCGAAGCCGGCGATGCCGCCCTTTCCCTCACCCGATATCGTATAGCTTTCGGGCGGGTTCAGGTTGGAGAGCGTGACCTTGCCGTTGAACGTCGCCGAAACCGGGCCGATCTTGACCTTGACGACGGCAGCGAGTTCCGTCGGCGAGACCGATTCGATCGCCTGGCAGCCGGGAATGCAGCGCTTCAGGATGTCGGGGTCGTTCAGGCATTGCCAAACCGCTTCGCGGCGTGCCGCGATCCGCTCTTCTCCGGTGATGTCCATAGAGCTTCCTCCCGTCTACTGCATGTCTCCTTAAATCCATCTCGATTTAAGGACAAAGACATGCGGCAATTTAAAAGTGCTACAGCGACCTTTGCGCGCCTGATAAGGCGCGCGGGCGTTGTGGTGACGCCGCCGATCTTCGCAGACCGGAAACGGCTTTGCCAAGAGCATCCACGGTGCTATTGCACGCACTGAGCATGTCGCGCGTCCATCCGGGGCGCGGGCAAGGCGCATTCCGTCTGATTGCCGGGCGAGGGCGGGAAGTGCCGGGGGTCGAGCGAAATCCAAGGATCAGCGTGTGAAGGAAAAAGATCGTCGATCGAAGAACGCCTCGGTCACGGCGGCGAAGGGACGGGGCGCGGAGGCGCGTGGCGGTCGTCACGAGCTAAGGCATCTATCGGCAAAGAGCGGCGCTCCCAAGGACAAGGCCGGCGGACTGGCGCCGCCCAAGACAGCGCCGCAGAAATCGGCGCGGCCCGCTGCACAGGAAAACACTCCGGTACGACCCGTTGAGCCGCGGAGCGGCGAGAAGCCGGCCGAGACGGTGCCGCTCATCCTCGAGACGATGCCGACCGCCGGCTACCACCTGATCGACAGCGGCGACGGCGAGAAGCTGGAACAGTACGGGCCCTATCGCATTGTCCGGCCCGAGGCTCAGGCGTTGTGGCCGAAAGCCTTGCCCGCTGCCGTCTGGGAAAAGGCCGATGCGATCTTCACCGGCGACACCGACGAGGACGGCATGGGGCGCTGGCGCTTCCCGCGCGAGGCGCTGGGAGAGACCTGGCCGATGCAGCTTCTCGATACGGATTTCCTTGGCCGCTTCACGTCCTTCCGCCATGTCGGCGTGTTCCCCGAACAGCTTGCCCACTGGTCCTGGATGAAGGATCAGGTAGGGTCGGCCGGCCGGCCGCTGAAGGTGCTCAACCTTTTCGGCTACACCGGCGTCGCCTCGCTGGTCGCCGCAAAGGCGGGCGCCGAGGTGACCCATGTCGATGCCTCGAAGAAGGCGATCGGCTGGGCACGCGAGAACCAGGCCATGGCGCGGGCCGAAAAACTGCCGATCCGCTGGATCTGCGACGACGCCATGAAGTTCATCCAGCGCGAGGAACGTCGCGGCAGCCGCTACGACATTATCCTGACCGACCCGCCCAAGTTCGGCCGGGGACCGAACGGCGAGGTCTGGCAGCTTTTCGATCATCTGGCGGCGATGCTCGACATTTGCCGCGAAATCCTGTCGCCAGAGGCCCGCGGCCTAGTGCTCACCGCCTATTCCATCCGCGCCAGCTTCTATTCGATCCACGAGCTCATGCGCGAGACGATGCGCGGGCGCGGCGGCCGGGTGGAATCGGGCGAACTCATCATCCGCGAGGGCGGTCTCGACGGCAAAACGCCGGGCCGGGCGCTGTCCACCTCCCTCTTCAGCCGCTGGGTACCCAAATGATTTCTGACAGAAGCGATCACGGCACGCCGCGCGTCGGCCAGGTGAAGGAGGTCACCAGCCTCACCAATCCGATCATCAAGGACATCCGCGCGCTCGCCCAGAAGAAGCATCGCGACGAGACGCGTTCCTTCATGGCCGAAGGGCTGAAGCTGGTGATCGACGCACTCGATCTCGGCTGGAAGATCAAGACGCTCGTCTATGCCAAGGCGGCCAAGGGCAAGCCGCAGGTCGAGCAGGTGGCGGCGAGGGCGGTCGCAAAGGGCGGGCTCGTCCTCGAAGTCAGCGAGAAGGTGATCTCGACGATCACCCGCCGCGACAACCCGCAGATGGTGGTCGGCATCTTTGAGCAGCGCTACCAGCCGCTGAAGGACATCCGCCCCAAGGACGGCGAGACCTATGTGGCGCTCGACCGGGTGCGCGACCCGGGCAATCTCGGCACGATCATCCGCACGGCCGACGCGGCCGGAGCCTCCGGCGTCATCCTGATCGGCGAGACCACCGATCCGTTCTCGCTCGAGACGGTGCGGGCGACGATGGGCTCCGTCTTCGCCATGCCGGTCGCGCGCGCCAGCGTCGAGGAGTTCATCCGCTGGCAGAAGTCGGTGGACGTGCAGGTCGTGGCGACGCACCTTTCGGGCTCCGTCGACTACCGCACCATCGACTACCGATCGAAGCCGGTCGTCCTGCTGATGGGCAACGAGCAGGCGGGCCTGCCGGTCGAACTAGCCCGCGAAGCGGGCGCGCTGGCGCGCATCCCCCAGTCGGGCCGCGCCGACTCGCTCAATTTGGCGATGGCGACCGGCATCATGCTGTTCGAAGCGCGCCGCCACCTTCTGTCGCTGGATGCCCGCTGATGAGCGAACGCAACACCCTGTTTTCCCGGCCGCTGCCGATCGCACTCTTCATTCTGGTCGCGCTCGTTGCCGACCAGGCCATCAAATATCTGGTGGAGGCTTTCCTGCCCTTCCAGGAGGCGGTGCCGGTCGTTCCGATGCTCGCCCTCTACCGCACCTATAACTACGGCGTCGCCTTCTCGATGCTGTCAGGCATGGAAGGCTGGTTCATCGTCGGCATGCGTCTGGCCGTCGTCGCCTTCGTTCTCTGGCTGTGGCGCCGCACCCCGAAGGATCGCTTCTTCGCCCATCTCGGCTATGCGATGATCATCGCCGGTGCGCTTGGCAATCTCGTCGACCGGCTGCTTTTCGGCTACGTCATCGACTACATCCTGTTCCACACCACGACCTGGTCCTTTGCCGTCTTCAACCTCGCCGACAGTTTCATCACCATTGGCGCCGGGGCGATCATTCTGGACGAGCTGCTGCAGACGAAAAGGACGCGGTCGCTAAAACTTTAAAGGTCCGTTGAAGCCATTCGGAAGGCTTGCCATGCCAGCTTGATGGCATGAGCGAGCCTTCATCAGCCAAGCAGCGCAAGCAAGCCGGCCCGGGCGCAATGCCCGCAGCCGTCGACGTCGTCCGATCGGCGGTGGTCGCGGCGACGACAGGTCGTCCTCTTCCGGCGGCGCCCCGGTCGGTGATCGACCGCGAAACGTCCGTTGGCCACATTCTCCTGGCTCTCGCCGGCCTGGCTGCCGCGATTCTTCTCCTCGTCGTTGGGGCGCGCGCCGGCCTTCATCTGCTGCCGGCCGTTGCTGCGGTCGGTGCCCTCGCCGGCGCTTTCCTGCTGCTCTCCCGCGAAGGCGCCATGTACCGGCAGGCATCGGAGCCGGGCGACGCAGCAGATCGAGCCGAGCGGCAATGTTCCGAGACGGCGAAGCTGCTTTCGACGATCCATGACGCGCTGGGCGACATCGCCCTCGTCCGCGGCATGGACGGCAGGATCGTCCAGGCGAATGCCGTGTTCAGCCGAGTTTGCGGCCGAGCCGAGGTGCGGGGGCTGACCTGCGCTTCGCTGGGCCTGAGCTTCGAACCGCGGCCGGATCCGGACCGTTTCATCGTCCGTTTCGCGACGCCGGCCGGCCTGCGCCTCTACGATTGGCACGATGTCGTCATCCGCGAGCCGGCAAGCGGCCGGCTGATGCGCCACAGCATCGCGCGAGACGTAACGGAAGAGGCGCAGGCGGCGCGCCGCGGGGAGGAGGCGCGATTGCGCGCCGAAGAGGCGAGCCAGGCGAAGTCGCGGCTGCTGGCGACCGTCACGCACGAAGTTCGCACGCCGCTTTCCGGCATTCTCGGGATGAGCCATCTGCTGGCCCAGACGCAATTGTCGGCCGAGCAGCGGAACTATCTTGCCGACATGCAGCAGTCCGGTCACGCCTTGGTTCAACTCGTCGAGGACCTGATCGATTTCTCCTCGCTCTCGGCCGGGCGGTTCCAGTTGCATCCGTCCGAGCAGGAACTGCGCCTCGTCATCGAGAATGTCGTGGAGATGCTTTCGCATCGCGCCCACGAGAAAGGCATCGAAATCGGCGCCGCGATCGATGTGAGCGTGCCGTCTCGCGTCGTGTTCGATGCGGCGCGTCTCAGGCAGGTGCTGTTCAACGTCATCGGCAATGCCGTGAAGTTCACCGAAGCCGGCGGCGTGCTCGTCACGGCCGATTGCGACGAAGGACATGTCCGTATCCGTGTTGAAGACAGCGGCCCTGGCATGTCCGCCGACGAACTGGCGCGCGTCTTCGAGGAGTTCGAGCAGGCTGGCGACGACGCCCAGCGCTCCAAGGGAACAGGCCTCGGGCTGGCGATTTCTCGCCGCATCATGGAGGCCTTCGGCGGCAGCCTGACCGCGTCGAGCGTCACGGGAGAGGGGAGCCGCTTCGAGATTCGCTTTCCGGTCGACGGGGTCGATTCAACCGCTCAGCCCCGCCGCGGCGTCCTCGCCGACACGCATGTCCTTCTGCTCGCCCCCGATGGCCCCGCTTCGACGGCGCTTGCTGCGACCATAAGGACGCTTGGTGGCCAATGCCATCGCGCACCAACCCTGTCGGCCGCGCGCGAGGTCATGGCCAAGCCGTTCGCCGGCGCCTTGCCGCTGACGGATATCATCGTCGATCACCGCCATGCCGCGCAGTTGCGCCAACTCCTGTTGCTGGAGCCGGGACTCGAACGTCAGCGATTGCGCAAGACCTGCTTGATCAGCCCCGAAGAGCGCAGCAGCCACCCGGTGAACCGGATGGGCGGCTACGAGGCCTGGCTGATCCGCCCCTTGCGGGAGAAATCCCTGGTGGAGGTGCTGCTCGGCCGCATGACCGGCATCGAAAAACGCGATGGGATCAACGACAACAGGCCTATCCTCAGGGCGGAGCCGCCGAAGGCCGCCGCGATCTCGCAGGACCGCCGCCGGGTGCTGCTCGCCGAGGACGATCCGGTGAATGCCTTGGTCCTGCGGAAGATGCTGGAGAGGGCCGGACATAGCGTCGACCATGTCGGCGACTTCGCGGCGCTCGAAGCCGTCTTGTGCGAGAAGGCTGCGCCGCGGCTCATCGTAACGGACTTCAATATGCCGGGCGGTGACGGGCTTGCCCTGCTTCGGCGCCTTCGCGGAGGCGAAGCGCCGGGAGCGGGGCGTCGCGTACCGGTCGTCGTTCTGACATCGGACACGCGAAGCGATCTGCATCGGCTGCTGCTTGCGGCCGGTGCGGACGCCGTCCTCACAAAGCCGGCCGAACCGGAGCAATTCCTCGGCGAAATCGCTCGGCTGCTCGAGGCCGGGCAAGCTTAATCTGTCCCCGGTCGGGGTTGCCTCGCGCCCTCGTGTCACTATGTTGTTGCAGAAACGTGGTTTAAGCCCGACGGACAATGACGATTCGGGATGACACGGCATGACGATCGACCTTCTGGATTCGACAAGCGTGGTTGACACTTCACAGGCTTGCGTCCGCAGGACGACTGCGGCACCGGCAACCGATGTTCTCGGCCGCATCGCCAATCTTGAAACGCGGCTTGCCCGTACTGCCGCGGAGATCGACGCGGCGCAGGCGGTGCGTTACCGGGTCTTCGTCGAGGAGATGAAGGCGCAGGTGACCCCCGAAGCCGAACGCCGCAAGCGCGATGTCGACGGCTGGGACGCGATTTGCGACCATCTGCTCGTCCTCGACACCTCCATCGAAGGCGATGCGGAGGAGCAGATCGTCGGCACCTATCGTCTGCTGCGCCAGGAGGTTGCCGCGCGAGCGGGCGGCTTCTATTCGGCTTCCGAGTTTGCCATTGACGATCTTCTCGCCCGTCATCCGGGCAAGCGCTTCATGGAACTCGGCCGCTCCTGCGTGCTGCCGGAATATAGAACCAAGCGCACGGTGGAACTGCTCTGGCAGGGCAATTGGGCCTATGCGCTGAAGCATGGCATCGATGCCATGTTCGGCTGCGGGTCCTTTTCCGGGGTTGTTCCCGAGGAGCACGCGCTGGCGCTTTCCTTCCTGCACCACAATATCCTCGCCCGCGACGAATGGGCGGTCGCCGCCCGGCCGGAACTCTACCGCACGATGGATCTGATGCCATCCGAAGCGATCAATCCGAAGAAGGCGCTCGCGGCGCTGCCTCCCCTCATCAAGGGCTATATGCGGCTCGGCGCCATGGTCGGAGAAGGTGCCGTGGTCGATCACGCTTTCCGGACCACTGACGTGCTGATCGTTCTTCCCATCAGCAATATATCCGGCCGTTATCTCAACTACTACGGCGCCGACGCGGGTCGTTTTTCTTCGTCTGTCTCCTGATCTCTCCACCAGTCGATCGTCGGAGCGGATCCGGCTCGGCAAAGCCATGCCATTTTTCAGCCGTGTAAGTATTAACCAATTATTAAGTATATGTTTGACTTCTAATTTGAAAAGGTGGAAGTCTATCCTCGTGGTTGGATCTGAATTTCATCACGAAGCAGTGTAGAAAACAAAAAGGATGGTCGTCGATGCGACTGGAGGGAGTCGCGGTCGCGGTAAATTCCTGATTTTTTTATGACGTAAGAAGTAGGTCGGCCGCATCGTATTGAGCCCACTTCCTTTCCCAAGAAGTGGGCTCTCGTTTTATTTGGAGACTTTGTATCGTTACCGTACAGATTCGCAAATGCGTTCTGTCGCGTCGGGGCGAGCTGTGCCGAAACGGCACGTCAGACGCTTCACGCCCCGGCGTTGTAGGCGGCGATTGCCGCCAGGTTGACGATGTCGGAGTCCTTGGCCGACATCGAGGCGATCTGCACCGACTTGTCGAAGCCGACGAGCAGCGGGCCGATGACCGTCGAGCCGCCCAGTTCCTGCAGCATCTTGGTGGAGATCGAGGCCGAGTGGAAGGCAGGCATCACCAGCACATTGGCGGTGCCGGAAAGCCGGCAGAACGGATATTGCTCGAGCACCCGATGATTGAGCGCGACGTCGGCGGCCATTTCGCCGTCATATTCGAAATCGACACGGCGGCGGTCGAGGATCTTCACCGCCTCGCGCACCCGCTCGGAGCGCTCGCCGGACGGATGGCCGAAGGTCGAGTAGGCAAGCATGGCGACGCGCGGCACGTAGCCGAGCCGCTTGGCGAGCCCGGCGGCTTCCTCGGCGATATCGGCCAGTTCCTCGGCCGACGGCATGTCGTGCACCGCGGTGTCGGCGACGAGCACGGTGCGGCCGCGGCAGAGCGCGATAGACACGCCGATCACCCGGTGGCCGGGCTTTGCGTCGATGCAACGGCGGACATCCTCGAGCGCCGTCGAATAATTGCGCGTCAGACCGGTGACCATGCCGTCGGCATCGCCGAGCGCGACCATTGAGGCGGCGAAGTGGTTGCGGTCGTTGTTGATCAGCCGCTGCACGTCGCGGAAGAGATAGCCCTTGCGCTGCAGCCGGGCATAGAGGAAGTCGGTATAGGCACTGACGCGTTTCGACAGACGCGCATTGACGATCTGGATGCCGGGCCGGTCGAGGTCGATGCCCTCCCGCTCGGCGGTTTCGCGCATCTGTTCCTCGCGCCCGAGCAGGATCGCCGTGCCGAGCTGCTGGTTCGCATAGGCAATCGCCGAGCGCATCATCTGCACTTCCTCGCCCTCGGCGAAGACGATGCGCTTCGGCTGGCGGCGGACGCGCTCGAAGATGCGCTGCAGCGTCGAGGCGATCGGATCGCGCCGCGCCGAAAGCTGCTGCCCATAGGCATTGAGATTGGCGATCGGCTTGCGCGCCACGCCGGTCTCCATAGCAGCTTTGGCGACGGCCATCGGGATCGCCGAGATCAGCCGCGGATCGAACGGCACCGGAATGATGTATTGCGGCCCGAAGCGCGGCCGGTTGCCCTGGTAGGCGGCGGCGACGTCATCCGGCACGTCTTCCTTGGCGAGGCTGGCCAGCGCTTCCGCCGCGGCGATCTTCATCGCGTCGTTGATCGTCGAGGCGCGCACGTCGAGCGCGCCGCGGAAGATGTAGGGGAAGCCGAGGACATTGTTGACCTGGTTCGGATAGTCGGAGCGGCCGGTCGCGACGATCGCATCGTCACGGATCTGGGCGACCTCTTCGGGGGTGATTTCCGGATCCGGGTTGGCCATGGCGAAGATGACCGGCCTTGCCGCCATCGAGCGCACCATTTCGGGCGAGAGCGCGCCCTTTGCCGAAAGGCCAAAGAACACGTCGGAACCTTCGACCGCCTCGGCCAGCGTCCGGCGGTCGGTCTTGACGGCATGCGCCGACTTCCACTGGTTCATGCCCTCGGTGCGGCCCTGGTAGATCACCCCCTTGGTGTCGCAGAGGATGATGTTCTCCGGGTTGAAACCCATCGCCTTGATGAGCTCGATGCAGGCGATGGCGGCAGCACCCGCGCCGTTGCACACGAGCTTCGTCGTCTTGAAGTCGCGGCCGGTCAGCGCCAGCGCATTGACGAGGCCAGCGGCGGCGATGATCGCGGTGCCGTGTTGGTCGTCATGGAACACCGGAATGTCCATGACCTCGCGCAGCCGCTGCTCGATGATGAAGCAGTCCGGGGCCTTGATGTCCTCGAGATTGATGCCGCCGAAGGAGGGGCCGAGGAAGCGCACACAGTTGATGAATTCGTCGACATTCTCGGTGTCGACTTCGAGATCGATCGAATCGACGTCGGCAAAGCGCTTGAAAAGCACGGCCTTGCCCTCCATCACCGGTTTCGAGGCAAGCGCCCCGAGATTGCCGAGGCCGAGGATCGCCGTTCCGTTCGAAATCACCGCCACCATGTTGCCGCGCGCCGTGTAGTCGTAGGCCGTCGCCGGATCCTCGGCGATCGCCTTGACCGGCACGGCGACGCCCGGCGAATAGGCGAGCGACAGGTCGCGCTGCGTCGCCATCGGCTTGGTCGGCGAGATCTCCAGCTTTCCGGGACGACCCTGGGAATGGAAGTCGAGTGCTTCCTGTTCAGTGACGCTCGTCCTTGTGCGGTCGGACTTGTCGGTAGCCGGCATGTTTCCTCAACCTCCTGTGGGCGACCCTTTCGATCAGCCTCTTTGTTGTTGTCGTCTATAAATGCTTGCGGATAGTGTGACATCTCTTTTTTTGGAACAATCATGAATTTCGTGTCTGACGCATCGAGCCGCACGGGCGATGTTCTTTCCGTGTCCGATCTGGCCAGCGAGGAGAGCCGCTCCACCGCCACGCCGATGATGGAGCAGTTCATCGAGATCAAGGCGAACAATCCGGATTCGCTCCTGTTCTACCGCATGGGCGATTTCTACGAGCTGTTCTTCCAGGATGCGGTGGAGGCCTCCCGCGCGCTCGGCATTACACTCACGAAACGCGGCCAGCATCTCGGCCAGGATATCCCGATGTGCGGGGTGCCGGTGCATGCCGCCGACGACTATCTGCAGAAGCTGATCGCGCTCGGCTTCCGGGTCGCGGTCTGCGAGCAGGTGGAGGATCCGGCCGAGGCCAGGAAGCGCGGCAGCAAATCCGTCGTGCGCCGCGACGTCGTGCGTCTGGTGACGCCGGGCACGATCACCGAGGACAAGCTGCTCTCACCCTCGGAAACCAACTATCTGATGGCGCTCGCCCGCATCCGGAGCGGCTCGGAGCCCGCCTATGCGCTCGCCTGGATCGATATTTCGACCGGCATCTTCCGCCTCGCAGAGACGGCCGAGAGCCGCCTGCTCGCCGACATCCTGCGCGTCGAGCCGCGCGAGCTGATCCTGCCGGACACCGTCTTTCACGATCCGGAGTTGCGCCCGGTCTTCGACGTGCTCGGCCGGGTGGCGGTGCCGCAGCCCGCGGTCCTGTTCGACAGCGCGACGGCCGAGGGGCGGATTGCCCGCTACTACGACGTCAAGACCCTCGACGGTTTCGGCACCTTCTCGCGCGCCGAGCTTGCCGCCGCTTCCGCGGCGATCTCCTATGTCGAGAAGACCCAGATCCAGGAGCGTCCGGCACTCGGTATCCCCGAGAGGGAGAGCGCCGCCTCGACCCTCTTCATCGACCCGGCAACCCGCGCCAATCTCGAACTCGTCAAGACGCTCTCCGGCGCCCGTGAAGGAACTCTGCTGAGGGCCCTCGACCGGACCGTCACCAGCGGCGGCGCGCGTCTGCTCGCCGAACGGCTGATGTCGCCGCTGACCGACCCGGATCGGATCAATCAACGGCTCGATTCGATCGAGGTGCTGCTCGACCAGCCAAGTTTCGCCATGGATGTCCGTGACACCTTGCGGCGCGCGCCGGACATGCCACGGGCGCTGTCCAGGCTCGCGCTCGGCCGCGGCGGGCCGCGCGACCTCGGCGCCATTCAGGCGGGGCTTCGGGCTGCGACCGTGACCGCGACGCTGCTTTCCGGTGCCCGGCTTTCGGAGGAGCTGACCGAGGCGCATGCCGCGATCGTCGCCCTGCCGGCATCCTTGCTGGCGCGTCTCGATTCGATGCTTGCCGAGGACCTGCCGCTTCTGAAGCGCGACGGCGGCTTCCTGCGCGAAGGGGCAAGCGGCGAGCTCGACGAGATGCGGGCGCTGCGCGACCAGTCGCGTCGCGTCATCGCCGGCTTGCAGCTCCAATATTGCGAAGAGACGGGCATCAAGTCGCTGAAGATCAAGCACAACAATGTGCTCGGCTACTTCATCGAGGTCACCGCCGGCAATGCCGGGGCGATGACCGACACGGACGCCGGGCGCGCCCGTTTCATCCATCGCCAGACCATGGCGAGCGCCATGCGCTTCACCACGACGGAACTTGCCGAGCTCGAAACGAAGATCGCCAATGCCGCCGACCGGGCGCTGGCGATCGAGCTCGAGGCCTTCGAGGCGATGGCGCGCGAGGTGGTCGCTGATGCCGAGGCGATCAAGGCGGCGGCGCTGGCGCTCGCAGCGCTCGACGTCTCGGCGGCGCTTGCCGTCCTCGCCGAGGAGCAGAACCATGCGCGGCCCGTCGTCGATCACTCGCGGATGTTCTTGATCGACGGTGGACGTCACCCGGTCGTCGAGCAGGCGTTGAGGCGCCAGGCGGCCAATCCATTCGTCGCCAATGGCTGCGACCTGTCCCCTTCCGACGGGCCGGAGGCCGGTGCCATCTGGCTGCTCACCGGTCCCAATATGGGCGGCAAGTCGACCTTCCTGCGCCAGAATGCGCTGATCGCCATCATGGCGCAGATGGGCTCCTTCGTGCCCGCCAATGCCGCCCATGTCGGCATCGTCGACCGGCTCTTCTCGCGTGTCGGCGCCTCGGACGATCTCGCCCGCGGCCGCTCGACCTTTATGGTCGAGATGGTCGAGACGGCGGCGATCCTCAATCAGGCGACCGACCGATCGCTCGTCATCCTCGACGAGATCGGCCGCGGCACGGCGACCTTCGACGGCCTGTCGATCGCTTGGGCGGCGGTCGAGCACCTGCACGAGGTCAATCGCTGCCGCGGTCTCTTCGCCACCCATTTCCACGAATTGACGGTGCTCTCCGAAAAGCTCGGGCGCCTGTCGAACGCCACCATGCGGGTCAAGGAGTGGGACGGCGACGTGATCTTCCTGCACGAGGTCGGCCCGGGTGCGGCCGACCGTTCCTATGGCATCCAGGTCGCCCGACTTGCGGGTCTCCCCGCCTCGGTCGTCGCCCGGGCGAGGGACGTCCTTGCCAAGCTCGAAGATGCCGACCGCAAGAACCCGGCAAGCCAGTTGATCGACGACCTGCCGCTTTTCCAGGTGGCCGTCCGGCGGGAGGAAGTGGCAAGGGCTTCCGGCCCCTCCAAGGTCGAAGAGGCGCTGAGGGCGATCAATCCTGACGACATGACGCCGCGCGAGGCGCTGGATGCGCTCTACACCTTGAAAAAGGACCTCGCCGGCCGCTGACTTCGGCGGCGCGCCGTCGTTTTGCAGCGCACCGATTTTTCCTGTCAATCGACCGGCAAAACGGCTATACAGCGCCGCGTGCCTTTTCATCAGGGCATGCGGTAGTGCTTGAAATGCTGCATGAATCCGGCCCTACAGCGCCGCCCGTCTACCAGACGCGCAACGGTCGCTGTAGCACATTGAATGCTGCATGTTTCATCCTTAAATCGGCTAGGATTTAAGGAAGCATGCAGTAGACAGAAGCCGATCCGAGTGACATGCAGGATCGCTTGCACTGGCAGCGAACCATACGATCAGTCGGACAGGACGCCTCCCGGCACTATATGGCCAGACACAAAACTTCCTTTCCCGAAATCCTCGACGTCGCCGCGCTTCGGGCGAAGTGCGGCTTCATCGCCTCGGCCCATGCCGAGCAGCGCGAACCGATGCGCCGCGCGCTTCTCGCCGGCTTCAAGGAGGCGAACAATGCCGGGCGCGCCAAGGCGCGCGAACTGCTTGCCGCCGACGGTGCCGGCATCAAATGTGCCGAGCGCATCTCCTGGCTGCAGGATCAACTCATCACGGTGCTGCATGATTTCGTGCTGAACGAGGTGTTCGACGCGGCCCATGCGCCGCCGGCAGCCCGGCTCGCCGTGACCGCAGTCGGCGGCTACGGCCGCGGCACGCTGGCGCCGGGCTCGGACATCGATCTGCTGTTCCTGCTGCCGCCCAAGAAGGCGGTCTGGTCGGAACCTGCCATCGAATTCATGCTCTATGTCCTGTGGGACCTCGGCTTCAAGGTCGGCCATGCGACCAGGACCATCGACGAGTGCATCCGGCTGTCGCGTGCCGACATGACGATCCGCACGGCTATCCTCGAATGCCGCTACATTTGCGGCTCCGAGGCGCTGGCCGGCGAACTGGAACAGCGTTTCGATCACGAGATCGTCCGCAACACCGGCCCCGAGTTCATCGCTGCGAAGCTTGCCGAACGCGACGGCCGCCACCGCAAGGCGGGCGACACCCGCTACCTCGTCGAGCCGAACGTCAAGGAAGGCAAGGGCGGCCTGCGCGATCTGCACACGCTGTTCTGGATCGCCAAGTATTTCTACCGGGTCAAGGATCCGGCCGACCTCGTCAAGCTCGCCGTGCTGTCGCGGCAGGAATACAAGCTGTTCGAGAAATCGGACGATTTCCTCTGGGCGGTGCGCTGCCACATGCATTTCCTGACCGGAAAGGCGGAGGAGCGGCTGTCCTTCGACATCCAGCGCGAGATTGCCGAAGCGCTCGGCTACCACGACCATCCGGGCCTCTCGGCGGTCGAACGCTTTATGAAGCATTACTTTCTCGTCGCGAAGGACGTCGGCGATCTCACCCGCATCTTCTGTGCGGCGCTCGAAGACCAGCAGGCGAAGGACACGCCGGGGATTTCGGGCGTCTTCAGCCGCTTCAGGCACCGCACGCGCAAGATCGCCGGCACTCTCGACTTCGTCGACGACGGCGGCCGCATCGCGCTCGCAAGCCCGGACGTCTTCAAGCGTGATCCGATCAACCTGCTGCGGCTGTTCCACATCGCCGATATCCACGGGCTGGAGTTTCATCCGAACGCGCTGAAGCAGGTGACGCGTTCGCTCGGCCTGATCACGCCGCATTTGCGTGAAAACGACGAGGCCAACCGGCTTTTCCTGTCGATCCTGACTTCGCGGCGCAATCCGGAACTGATCCTGAGACGGATGAACGAGTCGGGCGTGCTTGGCCGCTTCATTCCGGATTTCGGCAAGATCGTCTCGATGATGCAGTTCAACATGTATCACCACTACACCGTGGACGAGCATCTTCTGCGTACGGTCGACGTTCTGTCGCGGATTGATCGCGGCCTCGAGGAGGAGGCCCACCCGCTGACGGCGATGCTGATGCCCGGCATCGAGGACCGCTCGGCGCTCTATGTCGCGGTGCTGCTGCACGACATCGCCAAGGGTCGCCCCGAGGATCATTCGGTTGCCGGCGCCAAGGTGGCCCGCAAGCTCTGCCCGCGTCTCGGCCTGTCGCCCAAGCAGACGGAAACGGTGGTCTGGCTGGTCGAGGAGCATCTGACCATGTCGATGGTCGCGCAGACCCGCGACCTCAACGATCGCAAGACCATCCTCGATTTTGCCGAACGGGTGCAATCGCTCGATCGCCTGAAGATGCTGCTCATCCTGACCGTCTGCGACATCCGGGCCGTCGGGCCTGGCGTCTGGAACGGCTGGAAAGGCCAGTTGCTGCGCACGCTTTATTACGAGACGGAACTGCTTCTCTCCGGCGGCTTCTCGGAACTGTCGCGCAAGGAGCGGGCGAAGCACGCCGCCCTTATGCTGAGCGACGCGCTCAAGGACTGGCCGAAGAAGGAGCGGGACGCCTATGTCCGGCTGCACTACCAGCCCTATCTCCTCACCGTGGCGCTTGAGGACCAGGTGCGGCACGCCGAATTCATCCGCGACGCCGACCGCGCCGGCAAGACCCTGGCGACGATGGTGCGCACTCATCATTTCCACGCGATCACCGAAATCACCGTGCTTTCGCCGGACCATCCGCGCCTGCTGACGGTCATTGCCGGCGCCTGCGCAGCGGCGGGCGCCAACATCGTCGATGCGCAGATTCATACGACCTCGGACGGACGGGCGCTGGATACGATCCTCGTCAACCGCGAGTTCTCGGTCGACGAGGACGAGATGCGGCGGGCGGCGAGCATCGGCAAGCTGATCGAGGACGTGCTTTCCGGCCGCAAGCGCTTGCCGGAGGTGATCGCCAGCCGCACCCGGGCGAAGAAGCGCAGCAAGGCCTTCACCGTGACGCCGGAGGTGACGCTCAGCAACACGCTGTCGAACAAGTTCACGGTCATCGAGGTCGAAGGCCTCGACCGGACGGGCCTGCTTTCGGAGGTGACGGCCGTGCTTTCCGACCTGTCGCTCGACATCGCCTCGGCCCATATCACCACCTTCGGCGAGAAAGTGATCGACACCTTCTATGTCACCGATCTCGTCGGTGCGAAGATCACCAACGAAAACCGGCAGATCAACATTGCGGCGCGCCTGAAAGCGGTGTTGGCGGGCGAGGTCGATGAAGCGCGCGAGCGCATGCCCTCCGGCATCATCGCGCCGGCCCATCCGCCGCGGTCGTCACAATCATCCAAAACGACAAAAGTCGAAACATGAGCCTGGTCAAGAAATTTGCGACGGTCGGGGGCGCGACGCTCGGAAGCCGCGTCTTCGGCTTTGTGCGCGAGACCTTCATGGCGGCCGCACTCGGCACCGGACCCGTCGCCGACGCCTTCAACACGGCCTTTCGGCTGCCCAATACCTTCCGCCGGCTTTTCGCCGAGGGAGCGTTCAACGCCGCTTTCGTGCCGCTCTTTGCCAAGGAGATCGAGGCGCGTGGCATGGAGGGTGCCCGCCGCTTTTCCGAAGAAGTCTTCGGGGTGCTGTTCACCGTCCTTCTGTTCCTGACGATCGCCATGGAACTGGCGATGCCGTTCATCGTGCGCGAACTGATCGCCCCCGGTTTCGCCGACGATCCGGCGAAATTCGCCAGCACCGTCACCTTCGCAACGATCATGTTCCCCTATCTCGCCTGCATGTCGCTGGCGGCGATGATGGCGGGCATGCTCAATTCGCTGCATCGCTATTTCGCCGCGGCCATCGCGCCGGTGTTCCTGAACGTCATCCTGATCGGCGTGCTTGCCTATGCCTGGTATGACGGCCAGGACGCGGTAGCGGTCGGCTATGGTCTCTCCTGGGGCGTCATGGCGGCCGGCCTCGTGCAACTCGCCATCGTCTGGCTCGCCGTCCGCAACGCCGGGATCAAGATCGGTGTCCGCCGTCCGCGGTTGACTGCCAATGTCCGGCGCCTGCTCGTCCTGGCGCTGCCGGCGGCGATCACCGGCGGCATCACGCAGATCAACCTGTTGATCAACACCAACATCGCCTCGGCGCAGGAAGGGGCGGTCTCCTCGCTCGTCTATGCGGACCGCATCTACCAGCTTCCCCTCGGCGTCGTCGGCATCGCGGTTGCGACGGTGCTCTTGCCGGAACTGTCGCGCGCGCTTCGGGGAGGCAATCTCAACGAAGCCGCAAACCTGCAGAACCGTTCCGTCGAATTCACCCTGTTCCTGACCCTGCCGGCGGCGGCCGCGCTGCTCGTCATGTCGGAGCCGATCGTCCGGTTGCTCTTCGAGCGCGGCAAGTTCTCGCCCGAAGCGACCGTCGTCGTCGGGCATATCCTGGCGATCTACGGACTGGGCCTGCCGGCCTTCGTGCTGATCAAGGCCTTCATTCCGGGCTTCTTCGCGCGCGAGGATACCCGCACGCCGATGATCTTTGCCGCGATCTCCGTCGTGGTGAACGTGTCGCTGGCGTTGACGCTGTTTCCGTCGCTCGGGGCAAGCGGCATCGCCACCGCCGAGATCGTTGCGGGCTGGGTCAACACGCTGCTCCTTTTCGCGACCCTCCTCTGGCGCGGACATTGGGGCCGCGACATTCCGCTGCTGACCCGCATTCCCCGTCTCGTTATCGCCGCTGCGATCATGGCGGGTGCGCTCCATTACGCCATTCAGTGGCTGGCTTTCCCGCTTTCCTCGGCGGCGCCGCTCGCGCTCCGCGCCGCAACGGTCTGCGGCCTCGTGGCGGCCGCCATGGCGATCTATTTTGCCTTGGCATTCAGCCTCGGCGGCGCCAGCCTGGGGATGATCCGGCGCAGTTTGAAGCGCAAGTCCGCGCCGGCGACCGATCCGGCAGCGGGCGAGGGGCCGGATTTGCCGTGAAGCAGACGATCGCCCGGGTCGCCATTCTTGTGCCGGACTATGATGAGGGTCTTGCCTTCTATTGCGGCCGGTTGGGCTTCGAGCTGATCGAGAACACCGATCTCGGTGGTGGCAAGCGCTGGGTGCTGGTGCGGCCGAAGGGCGCGACCGAAACGGCGCTTCTGCTCGCCAAGGCTGAGGGCGAACGGCAGAACACGGCGATCGGCAACCAGGCCGGCGGACGCGTCGGCTTCTTTCTCTTCACGGACGATTTCGCGCGCGACCATGCGGCGATGCTTGCCACTGGCGTCGAATTTCTAGAGACGCCGCGCCATGAAGCCTATGGAACTGTAGCGGTCTTCACCGATCCGTTCGGCAATCGCTGGGACCTCCTGCAACCCGCCTACCGCTACTGCATGATTCCTTAAATCGGAATCGATTTAAGAAAGAGATCATGCAGCACTTCAAAATGCTACAGCGCCGCGCGTCTGATTAGACGCGCGGCGCTGTATGTGCCTCTTGATTGCATTTGGCCTGCCGTGCATAAGCGCGGCGGATAACAATTGGTGGGCCCTCCACAAGCCCGATGAGGACGACATGAACGAATTCAAGCCGCTCGTATTTTCCGGCGTTCAACCGACCGGCAATCTGCATCTCGGCAACTATCTCGGCGCGATCCGCAAGTTCGTGCCCTGCAGGAAAACAACGACTGCATCTACTGCGTCGTCGACCTCCACTCGATCACCGCGCAGCTCGTGCATGAGGACCTGCCCGGCCAGATCCGTTCGATCGCCGCGGCCTTCGTCGCCTCCGGCATCGACCCGGAGAAGCATATCGTCTTCAACCAGTCGGCGGTGCCGCAGCATGCGGAGCTGGCCTGGATCTTCAATTGCGTCGCCCGCATCGGCTGGATGAACCGGATGACGCAGTTCAAGGACAAGGCGGGCAAGGACCGCGAGAACGCCTCGCTCGGCCTGCTCGCCTATCCGAGCCTGATGGCAGCCGACATCCTCGTCTACCGCGCCACCCATGTTCCGGTCGGCGACGACCAGAAACAGCACCTCGAGCTCACCCGCGACATCGCCCAGAAGTTCAACATCGACTTCATGGAGCACATCCGGGCGCGCGGCTGTGGCGTCGACATCGTCGTCGGCGAAGAGCCGATCCATGCCTATTTTCCGCCGGTCGAACCGTTGATCGGCGGGCCGGCGCCGCGCGTCATGTCGCTGCGCGACGGCACCAAGAAGATGTCGAAATCCGATCCGTCCGACCTGTCGCGCATCAATCTGATGGACGACGCGGAGACGATCGCGAAGAAGATCCGCAAGGCGAAGACCGATCCCGATGCGCTGCCGAGCGAAGTCGAGGGGCTGAAGAGCCGTCCGGAGGCGGAAAATCTCGTCGGCATCTATGCCGCCCTTTCCGACCGGACCAAGGAAGAGGTGCTTGCCGAATTCGGCGGCCAGCAATTTTCGGTCTTCAAGCCCGCCCTCATCGATCTCGCCGTCGAGGTGCTGTCGCCGATCACCGGTGAAATGCGCCGCCTGATGGACGACACGGCGCATATCGACGCGATCCTCAGGAGCGGCGGAGAGCGGGCGCGGGCGCGGGCGGAAAGGACCATGCGCGAGGTTCGGGAGATCATCGGCTTTTTGCAGTAGTCCGCCGAAATGACATCTTGCGAGACGCGTGCGGCGATGTAATGTTCGCCGCATGGTTTCCACCCGACTCTCACGAATGGAAGGTCATCGCCGCAAGTTCATGGCGGTGATCGACGACACGCCCGAATGCGGCCGGGCCGTGCATTATGCAGGCATGCGCGCGAAGAACTCCAATGGCGGCCTCGTGCTTCTCTACGTGATCGCCGACGGCGACTTCCAGCAATGGCTGGGGGTGGAGGAGATCATGCGGGCGGAGGCGCGCGAAGAGGCCGAGGCGACGCTCGCCAAGGTCGCCCAGACGGTGCGCGAGCAGATCGGCATCGAACCTGAGATCGTCATTCGCGAAGGCATCGCCACGGATCAGATTTACGCACTGATCGAGGAGGACCGGGATATCGCCATCCTCGTGCTTGCCGCCGGATCGGCGAAAGAAGGCCCCGGCCCGCTGGTGTCTTCGATCGCGGGGAAGGCGGCGGCTTTTCCCATTCCCGTAACCGTCATTCCCGATCTTCTCACTGACGAGGAGATCGACGCGCTGAGCTGACGGTGCGGCAGAAAGCGCCCTTGCGGCGTCGAAGCGACGCCCTTATATATTTTTGAATTATTCTAAAGAGCCGGTTGAGAGGCGCTCCCGGCGCAACGGAGAGAATCATGTTCATCCAGACCGAAGCCACGCCGAATCCGGCCACTTTGAAGTTTCTGCCGGGCAAGGTGGTCATGGAGAACGGTACCGCCGAATTCCGAAGCGAAGAAGAGGCGCGCGCCGGTTCGCCGCTCGCGGCACGGCTCTTTTCGATTCCCGGCGTCACCGGCGTCTATTTCGGCTACGACTTCATCACGGTCAGCAAGGAAGGGCAGGAATGGCCGCACCTGAAGCCCGCCGTCCTTGGCTCGATCATGGAACATTTCATGTCCGGCCAGCCGATCATGTCGGGCGCTGGCCGAGCCGAAGAAACGGATCTGGAAGGCGAATTCTACGACGAGGGCGACGAGGCGATCGTCGCCACGATCAAGGAACTGCTCGAAACGCGGGTACGGCCGGCCGTCGCCCAGGATGGAGGTGACATCACCTTCCGGGGTTTCAAGGACGGCACCGTGTTCCTGAACATGAAGGGGGCTTGCGCCGGCTGCCCGTCGTCGACCGCGACGCTTCGGCACGGCGTGCAGAATCTGCTGCGCCATTTCGTGCCCGAGGTCGAGTCGGTCGAATCGGTCTGATTCGAGACGGCCGAGTAGGCATTGTGTGGAGCGGTCCCGCTTGCGGGCCGCTCTTCCTGCCTCGACAGGGATTACAGCGATTTCAGGCTGATCGCAGCCCCGCACGATTTCGGATGCCGATCGCAGGCGAAGCTGCCGGATTCCGAAAGTCGCGCCCGGCAGTGAGGAAGAAGCGTCTTCGCGGCGTGCCGCCGGCGAGGCAGCGCAGGGAGGTCATGGCGTCTCACAATGTTGGTTCTTGCCATCGATACATCGGGCAGCGGCTGTGCGGCCGCGGTCTATGACAGTGCGGCGGGCGAGGTGCTGGCGCACGCCGGCGCCGATATAGGTCGCGGTCATGCGGAGCGTCTGATGGATTTCGTCGATGAGGCGTTGCTCGCCTCCGACAGGCAGCTTGCGGACATCGACCGGATCGCCGTGACCATAGGGCCGGGGTCCTTCACCGGCATTCGTGTCGGCGTCGCGGCGGCGCGCGGCTTGGCGCTTGCCCTTGGCAAGCCGGCCCTCGGTATCACCACCCTTCAGGTCGTTGCCGAGAGCGCCAGGCAGAAGCAGCCGGGGCGGCCGGTGCTTGCGGCCATCGACGCGAAACGCGACGAGATCTATGTCCAGTCCTTTACCGCGCGCGGCGAGGCGGAAGGCGAACCCGAAATTCTGCCGGTTGCCGAGGCTCGCGACCGGTTTTCCGGCTTCGACGGCATCATCTGCGGCTCCGGCGCCCCTCTTGTCGCCGCGGCCGAGCCGGCCGGCAAGCCGGACGAGATCGACATCGCCGTCGTCGCTCGGCTGGGTGCTGCAGCCGATCCAGCCTCGGCCAAGCCGAAACCGCTTTATCTGCGAGGCCCCGACGCGAAGCCTCAATCCGGCTTTGCGGTGACGAGGGCAACAGCAGGATAGACCCGTGCAGTCAATCGAAACAGCGGGCCGGCACCCTGGAGAGGAGCGCGGCACTCGTCGAGCCGGATGCGTAGGACCGAAATGAGCTTCACCGACTATTTCACACGCCGCACTGAATTCGACATCTTCCCGCTGGAGGAGATTGACCTCCTCGCAGCGGCTGCTCTGCACAGCCAGCGTTTCGCGACGCCGTGGAGCGACGGCGAAATTCACGCGCTCCTGCTGCAGGAGGCGGTATTCGGCTTCGCCGCCCGCCAGACGAACGGCACGTTTCGCCCGGCATTCGGAGGCTTCGTGCTGTCGCGCGCCGCCGCGGGCGAGGCCGAGATCCTGACGATCGGCGTCGAATCGCGCTTTGCCCGCTCCGGGCTTGGCTGGCGGCTGATGCAGGCCGTGATGCGCGAGGCAATCGTCAAGGGCGCCGAGACGCTGTTCCTCGAAGTCGACGAGACGAACCTGGCGGCGATCGGTCTCTACGGCAAGCTTGGCTTCGCAAAGGTCGGCGAACGCAAGGCCTACTATCAGGGAACGACCGGCGCGCGCACCGCTGCGCTTGTCATGCGGCTCGATCTTCGCTAGTCCGATCCTACAGCGCCGCGCGCCTTATCAGGCGCGCAAAGGTCGCTGTAGCATTTTGAATTGCTGCATGTCTTTGTCGTTAAATCGAGGTCGATTTAACGACAAAGACATGCAGTAGTGGTCGGATCAGAAAGTCTTTCCGGATGATCAACTGGATACGGGTCGCGCTCTACGTCATCTTGCTCGCGATCGTCTCTCTGCTGTTGATGCCGGTCCAACTTGTTTGCCTGTGGCTGGATCTGAAGCCACGACGCCTGCTGCCGCGATTCTGGCATCGCATCGCCTGTCGCCTGCTCGGCCTTCGGGTGCGGGTCCATGGGCAATTGGATCGGCGGCGGCCGCTGCTCATCAGCGCCAATCACGTCTCCTGGAAGGACATTCTGGTCCTGTCGTCGGTTGCCGATGTCGTGTTCGTCGCCAAGTCGGAGGTCAAGGATTGGCCCGTCTTCGGTCTCCTTGCCCGGCTGCAGGCTTCCGTCTTCATCGAGCGCCAGGAGAAGCGCAAGACCGGAGACCAGGTGAGCGAGATCGGCCGGCGGCTCGCCGATAGCGAGGTCGTCGTCCTCTTTCCGGAGGGCACGACCTCGGATGGCAACCGCCTGCTCGAGGTCAAGACGTCGCTGTTCGGCGCAGCCGCCTCGGCGGTGCCGCAGTCGCCGACCGGCGTCGTGCATGTCCAGCCGGTGGCGATTTCCTATACGCGCATCCACGGCATGCCGATGGGCCGCTACTACCGGCCGATCGCTGCCTGGCCGGGCGACATTGGGCTGCTGCCGCATCTGGTGGGGGTTCTTCGCGAGGGCGCGCTCGATGTGGAGGTCGATTTCGGCGAGGCGGTGGATTACCACCACCGCTCCAACCGCAAGGAAGTCAGCCGCCTTGTCGAGCAGCGGATTCGCAGCATGTTGTCGGACCGGCTGAGAGGACGGGCTCCGATGCGTCAGAAGACCGCTGCCTGACCGTCGCAAGCCGGCCGCCGCCTTCGGTGCCGCCCGAAAATACTTCAACTTTGGGCCGCTTTGCACTAAAGAACCCGCATGACCCAGGAAACCGCTCTTCTGCCGAAATCGCCCGTGGCGGGCGACGAACACGTTCCGGCGCGCAAGGTCTTCGTCAAGACCTATGGCTGCCAGATGAATGTCTACGATTCCGATCGCATGTCCGACGCTCTGTCGCGGGACGGCTACGTTGCGACGGACGTGCTGGAAGATGCCGACTTCGTCCTGCTCAACACCTGTCATATCCGCGAGAAGGCCGCCGAAAAGGTCTATTCCGAACTCGGCCGCCTGCGTGAGCTGAAGAAGGCGAAGGCGAGCGAGGGTCGCGAAATGGTGATCGGCGTCGCCGGCTGCGTCGCCCAGGCCGAAGGCAACGAAATCCTCCGCCGCGCTCCGGCCGTTGATCTCGTCATCGGCCCGCAAACCTACCATCGGCTGCCCGAGGCGTTGAAGCGTGCAAGGAGCGGCGAACGCGTCGTCGAGACGGACTACGCCATCGAGGACAAGTTCGAGCATCTGCCGGCACCGGACAAGGCGAAGACCCGTTCGCGCGGGGTGACCGCCTTCCTCACCGTGCAGGAGGGATGCGATAAGTTCTGCACCTTCTGCGTGGTGCCCTACACCCGCGGCGCCGAGGTCTCGCGGCCAGTGGCGCAGATCGTCACCGAGGCGGAAAAGCTGGTCGAGGGCGGCGTGCGCGAAATCACGCTGCTCGGCCAGAACGTCAATGCCTGGCACGGAACGGGCCCGGACGGCCGCGACTGGGGCCTTGGAGATTTGTTGCGGCGTCTCGGCGAGATCGCTGGCCTGGCGCGCCTGCGCTACACCACCAGCCATCCGCGCGACATGGACGACAGCCTGATCGAGGCGCACCGATCGATGGCCAAGCTGATGCCCTATCTGCATCTGCCGGTCCAGTCCGGGTCCGATCGCATCCTGAAGGCGATGAACCGGCGCCATACGGCGGCCGAATATCTCGCCCTTGTCGCAAGGATCCGTGCCGTCCAACCCGATCTGGCGCTTTCCGGCGATTTCATCGTCGGCTTCCCCGGCGAGACGGAGAAGGATTTCGAGGAGACTATGCGTCTCGTCGAGGCGGTGGGTTATGCACAGGCATTCTCCTTCAAATATTCGACCCGTCCCGGCACGCCGGGCGCCGATCTAAAAGATCAGGTTCCCGAAGACGTGAAGGCCAAGCGACTGGAAAGATTGCAGAGTTTGCTCGTCAACCAGCAGCGTGACTTTGCCGCCGCCTGCGTCGGGCGGGAAATCGATCTGCTTCTGGAGAAGCCCGGCCGCATGCCCGGCCAGCTGGTCGGCCGCTCGCCCTGGCTGCAGCCCGTGAATGTTGATGCAAAACGATCGCAAATCGGTGACATTATCAAGGTACGAATCACCAAGGCCGGCTCGAACAGCCTGTTTGCCGAGATGATCGAATAAGGCGAAGGCACGAGACGCGTTCTCGGGAGCTTTTGCGCAGTTAAGATGTTAGAACGTTCCCTGCGCGTCATTTTACGCGCTGCGTTGTAGATCGAGAGCGAGGAGCCTGAACCGCTTGAACGGACACGAAATGATTTCATCCTCATCGCGCCATTCGAAGACGACCGCGACAGACGCCAATCACTTCGTGCTCACATTCGAGAACAACCGGTTCGCCAGCGAACTCTTCGGCCAGTTCGACCAGAATTTGAAATTGCTCGAGGAGCGGCTGCGCGTCGACGCCAGGCCGCGCGGCAATTCCGTGGCGATTTCCGGCGATGTCGTGGCGACCAACCAGGCACGGCGTGCGCTCGACTATCTCTATGGAAGGCTGCAAAGTGGGGCCTCGATCGATACCTCCGACGTCGAAGGGGCGATCCGCATGGCGGTCGCCGCCGACGACCAGCTGCAGTTGCCGACCATGGAGCGCAAAGCCAAGTTGACGATGGCGCAGATTTCGACGCGCAAGAAGACAATCGCTGCGCGCACGCCGATGCAGGATGCCTATATCCGTGCCATGGAGCGGGCCGAGCTGGTCTTCGGCGTCGGGCCGGCCGGCACCGGCAAGACCTACCTCGCCGTCGCCCACGCCGCTCAGCTTCTGGAACGCGGCGCGGTCGACCGGATCATCCTGTCGCGGCCGGCGGTCGAGGCAGGCGAGCGGCTCGGCTTCCTGCCCGGCGACATGAAGGAAAAGGTCGATCCCTATCTCAGGCCTCTCTACGATGCGCTCTACGACATGATGCCGGGCGACAAGGTGGAGCGGGCGATTTCGGCCGGTGTCATCGAGATCGCGCCGCTGGCCTTCATGCGCGGTCGCACCCTCGCCAATGCCGCCGTCATTCTCGACGAGGCGCAGAACACCACATCGATGCAGATGAAGATGTTCCTGACCCGCCTCGGCGAAAACGGCCGGATGATCGTCACCGGCGACCCGAGCCAGGTCGACCTGCCGCGCGGCGTGAAATCCGGCCTCGTCGAAGCGCTGCAAATCCTGAAGGGCGTGGAGGGCGTGTCGGTCATCCGCTTCAAGGATGTCGATGTGGTACGCCATCCCATGGTAGCGCGGATCGTCAGGGCCTATGAAAGCCATACGGCCGTCCACGATGAAAGCGAACAGAGCGATCGCTGAGGCGATCGCCAGCGGTCATGACGGCTTTGGACATTCAGATCAGCGTCGAGGAGGGGGACTGGCCGTCGGAGGACGAGCTGCGGGCCCTTTCCGCGCGTATTCTCGGCGCGGCTGCGGATTTTCTCGCCGCGGAGGAGAAGCAGCCGTTTCCGGATGAGCCGCCGGAACTGTCTCTGGTCTTTACCGACGATCAGTCGATGCGAGAGATCAATGCCGAATGGCGCAATCAGGACAAGCCGACCAATGTGCTGTCCTTTCCCGCCTTTCCGGTAACGCCCGGCAGGATGCCGGGGCCGATGCTCGGCGACATCATCGTCGCCTATGAGACGCTTAAGCGCGAAGCGGCTGAAATGGAGAAGCCTTTCGAGGAGCATCTGACGCATCTTCTCGTCCATGGATTCCTCCATCTTTTCGGCTATGATCATATCGAAGACGACGAAGCGGAAAGAATGGAGGGGTTGGAGACTCGCATTTTGGCGCGTCTTGGCCTATCTGATCCCTACGGGGACCAGCCCCGGATTGACAGTTTGGAACAATGAGCGACTTCAAGACACAGCCGGCAACGGTTGCCAGCGAGGAGGCCGATGCCTCCGGCGACGCCGACGCGGGCAGTAGTAGTACCGCCGCCCGACCTGAGGGCAACAAACCCATCTCATCCTTCTGGAGCCGTGCGGCCCGCCTGTGGCGCGGTGCGGGTGCGTCGAGCCTGCGCGAGGATCTCGCCGACGCGCTGATGACGGATGCCGACAGCAACACCGCCTTTTCGCCCGAGGAGCGGGCGATGCTCAACAACATCCTCCGCTTCCGAGAAATCCGCGTCGAGGATGTGATGGTGCCGCGTGCCGACATCGAGGCGGTGGATCAAAGCATCACGCTCGGAGAGCTCATGGTTCTCTTCGAGGAATCCGGACGCTCCCGCATGCCGGTCTACAATGAGGGCCTCGACGACCCGCGCGGCATGGTCCATATCCGCGACCTGCTTGCCTATGTGACCCGGCAGGCCCGCAACCGCCGCCGCAACGGCAAGGCGCCGCACGCCGTCGGCGCCGACAAGGCGGAGAGGTCACCGCGCCAGCCGAAGCCGGTCTTCGATCTGTCGCGCGTCGATTTGAACAAGACGGTCGAGGAGGCGGGTATCATTCGCCAGGTCCTCTTCGTTCCCCCTTCGATGCTGGCCTCCGATCTCATGCAGCGGATGCAGGCCGCCCGCATCCAGATGGCGCTGGTCATCGACGAGTATGGCGGCACGGACGGCCTTGTCTCGCTCGAGGACATTGTCGAGATGGTTGTCGGCGACATCGAGGACGAGCATGACGACGACGAGGTGATGTTCGCCCGCACGTCGGACGACGTATTCGTGGCGGACGCGCGCGTCGAGCTCGAGGAGATCGCCGAGGCGATCGGTCCGGATTTCGATGTGCGTGAACAGCTCGAGGATGTCGACACGCTCGGCGGCCTGGTCTTCGCGTCGCTCGGCCGCATTCCGGTTCGCGGCGAGGTGGTGCAGGCCATTCCCGGTTTCGAGTTCCAGATCCTCGACGCCGATCCGCGTCGCGTGAAGCGCGTCCGCATCATGCGCAAGCGGCCGCCGGCGCGCCGGCGGGTGGTCAAGCCCGAAAAGGAGACCTTGCCCGATGCGCTGCCGGCGAATGGTGGCGCTCAGGCGAACGTCCCGCCTCCGACCTCGGCAGAGTGATCGCGGCTTCGCCGCGCACATCCGCTCAGGGATTGACGCTTTCGTTGGTCGGCTTGACCGTCTGCGGCGCTCCCTGTGGATGACGGTCGATCTCGCTGCGCAGCGAGATGAGGTCGATGAAGTGGTCTGCCTGGCGGCGCAGCTCGTCGGCGATCATCGGTGGCTGGGTCGAAAGCGTCGACACGACGGTGACCTTCCGGCCGTTGCGCTGCAGCGCTGCCACGAGGGTGGTGAAATTGCCGTCGCCGGAGAAGAGGACGTAGTGGTCGACGACCTGGCGCTGCTCCAGCGCATCGATCGCCAATTCGACATCCATGCTGCCCTTGATCTTGCGCCGGCCCAAGGCGTCCGTGAACTCCTTGGCAGGTTTGGTCACCACCGTGTAGCCATTGTAGTCGAGCCAGTCGATCAGCGGCCGGATCGAGGAAAATTCCAGGTCTTCGATAAGCGCAGTGTAATAATAGGCTCGCACCAGATAGGCGCGTTTCTGGAATGCGTTCAACAGCTTCCGGTAATCGATGTCGAAGCCCAGGCTCTTCGATGTCGCGTAGAGATTGGCGCCGTCGATGAAAAGCGCGATCTTTTCGCGAGAATCGAACATGGTGACCCCTTTTTTTCCGAGATTCTGTTTTGGATCGCCTGCACTGAACGCGTCGCTTGGGTGTAGTGCCGCGTCCAAATTAGCGGCATCCTACCGGCAATGGAACAACCTGCAGTGGCCAATGCTGAGAATACGGCAACTGTGGTTAATCCACCTCGATCATATCTCAACCGCTCGGAGAGGTCATCCTGATCATTGCGCTCCCTTCATGTTGCCACGATCGAAGGGCAATCGATCCTGATATCGCGACAGGGCAAGCGACTGATTGCAGCTTGCCTCTTTTGAAAGAAGGGAGCAGCTGCGGCCAGGGGACAAGCAGGCGGTTTTTTGGAAAACTGCCGGCAATGATTCGATAAATCTTACGTGCCGGGCCACTATCCGGCCGGCGCGACTTGGAGGCTGCATGGAAAGACTGGCAGGCAAGATCATTTTGCTCTCTGGAGCGTCTCGCGCATTCGTCGGCTTCCTCGCCGGTCTTTTGGCGATGTTCGCCCAGCCGCCTTTCGGCATCTTCGCCGCGGCCTTCATCTCCTTCCCGATGCTCGTCTGGCTGATCGACGGGGTCGCGACCCATCCGGACGAGGGTGTCGCTCGGCGGCTCCTGCCGGCTGCCTCGATCGGCTGGAGTTTCGGCTTCGGTTATTTCCTCGGCGGCCTCTGGTGGCTCGGCAACGCCTTCCTGGTCGAAGCGGATCTCTTCGCCTGGGCCCTGCCGCTGGCCGTCGTTGGCCTTCCCGCCGTCCTCGCCTTGTTCTATGCCCTGGCAGTGCTCATTGCCCGCTGCCTCTGGTCCGACGGCGTCGGTCGCATCGCTGCTCTCGCCGTCGGCTTCGGTGTCGCCGAATGGCTGCGCAGCTTTCTCTTCACCGGCTTTCCCTGGAACGCGATCGGCTATGCGGCCATGCCGATGCCGCTGATGATGCAGTCGGCGAGCGTCTTGAATGTGGCGACGATCAACATGCTGGCGGTCTTCGTGTTCGCCGCTCCGGCCCTGATCGGCACGGGCAAGGGCGCCCGGGTCGGCCTTGCCGTCGCCGCCGCGCTCTTCGCCGCGCATATCGGCTACGGCTATTACCGCCTGTCCCTGCCGGCGCCGCAACCGTCGACGCCGGAGCGCACCGTTCGCCTCGTCCAGCCAGTGATCGACCAGGCGAAGAAGATGGATGATCGTGAGCGCGCCGTTATCTTCGAAGAGCATCTGGCCCTCACGGCCGCACCGCCGCCGGTGGGCGGCAAGCGACCGGACATCGTCGTCTGGCCGGAAACCTCGATCCCATTCATCCTGACGGACAATCCCGATGCTTTGACCCGGATCGCCGCCGTTCTGCAGCAAGGGCAGATCCTCGTTGCCGGCGCCGTGCGCGCCGAGGATGCGGGGGCGGGCCTGCCGCCGCGCTACTACAATTCGATTTACGTCATCGACGATCGCGGCCAGATCGTCGGCGCGGCGGACAAGGTCCATCTCGTTCCGTTCGGCGAGTATCTGCCCTTCGAGGACGTACTCAACTCGTGGGGGTTGGATTCGCTCGTCGTCGCGATGCCCGGCGGCTTTTCGGCGGCGTCGAACCGTTCGGTCCTGACCCTGCCCGGCGGCAGGACATTCTATCCGCTGATCTGTTACGAAGCGATTTTCGCCGACGAGATCGACGGCAATGCGCGCCTGTCCGACGCGCTTTTGAACGTCACCAATGACGCCTGGTTCGGCGACACGCCAGGGCCGCGCCAGCATTTTCATCAGGCACAACTGCGCACCATCGAAACCGGCATGCCGATGATTCGAGCCGCCAATACCGGTATATCAGCAATTGTTGATGCACGTGGCGTTTTAGTGGTAGGATTGGGATACAATTACAAGGGAGTGACGGACGCAATTCTGCCGGGCAAAATGCCCACCATGACCGACAGTATGCTGCGTGGCAGAATCTTCTGGTTCACGGCGGTTTTTCTATTGTTGGTTGCGGGAATCTCGCGCAAGGGTTTAAATTTTCGAACGAATTGACCTAAAACCCCTAAAATTGCATAGTGGTTCTTGTCATCAACCCATGCCTGCCACTGGAGCCCTGTTTTCGCTGGCAGGCTGTGCATCATTTGCCATGGCAATGACTGGTTGTGACTTGTCGAAACAGCGTGTTCAGGAACGCGACTATGGTTGAAAACAAGAAGAAGCCGAACCCGATCGACATTCATGTCGGTAGCAGGATTCGCCTTCGCCGGACGATGCTTGGCATGAGCCAGGAGAAGCTCGGCGAGAGTCTGGGGATCACATTCCAGCAGATCCAGAAATACGAAAAGGGGACGAACAGGGTTGGCGCGAGCCGGCTGCAGAACATTTCCTCCATCCTCAACGTCCCGGTCTCGTTCTTTTTCGAGGATGCTCCGGGCGACGGCGGCTCAGGCATGGCGGAATCACCGAGTTCCAACTATGTGGTGGACTTCCTGTCCTCTTCCGAAGGCCTGCAGCTCAATCGGGCATTCGTGAAGATTTCCGACCCGAAGGTCCGGCGCAAGCTGGTGGATCTTGTGAAGGCGCTGGCGGCGGAGGCCGAGAGCGAATAGCGGAAGTTTCCGACCCTTCGAAAAAGCGGCCCAGGGCCGCTTTTTTCGTTTGCAGCGGCCGCTCCCGAAACAGTTTTCGTTCGTTGGCGCGGGTTCGCGCAATGCCGTTCCATCGATCGCAGCGATACTGATATAAAGATATATTTATGTCCTTGTGCGCTTGTTTTTCGGTGGCAAAACCACTAACAGTGAACCCGCTTGTTTCATTGAGGGGACTTCCCGTATGCGCGCAAATTACCTGTTCACCAGCGAATCCGTTGCCGAAGGTCATCCGGACAAAGTGTGTGACCGCATTTCCGATGAGATCGTCGATCTGGTCTACCGCGAAGCGGCGAAATCCGGTGTCGACCCGTGGACCGTGCGCATTGCCTGTGAAACGCTGGCGACGACCAACCGCGTCGTCATCGCCGGTGAAGTCCGCCTGCCGCCGAGCCTCCTGAAGAAGGACAAGAACGGCAACGACGTCATCAACCCGGCTAAGTTCAAGGCCGCCGCCCGCAAGGCGATCCGCGACATCGGCTATGAGCAGGACGGCTTCCACTGGAAGACGGCGAAGATCGACGTGCTCCTGCACTTCCAGTCCGCGCATATCGCGCAGGGCGTCGACAATGCCGCCGACAAGCAGGGCGAGGAAGGGGCCGGCGACCAGGGCATCATGTTCGGCTATGCCTGCCGCGAGACCGCCGAACTCATGCCGGCGCCGATCTACTACTCGCACCGCATTCTCAATCTGCTCGCCGCGGCCCGTAAGAAGGGCGAGGGCGACGTCGCCAGGCTCGGCCCGGATGCCAAGAGCCAGGTGACCGTGCGCTATGTCGATGGCAAGCCGACCGAGGTCGTTTCCATCGTCCTTTCGACCCAGCACCTTGACGACAGCTGGGATTCCGCCAAGGTCCGCAAGGTCGTGGAGCCCTATATCCGCGAGGCATTGGATGACCTGAAGATCGCCGACGACTGCACCTGGTATATCAACCCGACCGGCAAGTTCGTCATCGGCGGACCGGACGGCGACGCCGGCCTCACCGGCCGCAAGATCATCGTCGACACTTATGGCGGTGCTGCACCGCATGGTGGCGGTGCCTTCTCCGGCAAGGACACGACCAAGGTCGATCGCTCGGCCGCCTATGCCGCCCGCTATCTCGCCAAGAACGTCGTTGCCGCCAACCTCGCCGAGCGCTGCACGATCCAGCTCTCCTACGCGATCGGCGTCGCCCAGCCGCTGTCGATCTATGTCGATCTGCACGGCACCGGCAAGGTTTCGGAAGACCAGGTCGAGAGGGCCATCCGCAAGACGATGGACCTTTCGCCGACTGGGATCCGCCGCCATCTCGACCTCAACCGGCCGATCTACGCGAAGACCTCCGCCTACGGCCACTTCGGCCGCAAGGCCGGCCGCGATGGTTCCTTCTCCTGGGAGAAGCTCGACCTCGTCAAGCCGCTGAAGGAAGCGATCTCGCTCGACGCCACGGCGATCAACAGCCGCGCCGCTTAAATCACTGACACGGGCGGCTGATAGCCTCCCGCGTCAAGGAACGCACGCCAATCAGATCGGGGGCGGATGCTCGGAAGGAGCCTCCGCCCCTCTGTTCGTGCGGGAATGTATGAAGGTTCCGGAGCCTGCGTCTGGACATGCTGAAGCCGATCGTGCTTGTGGTCTTCGATCGAATGTGACCGGAACCGCCCTGATCCGAGGAAGAACGATATGACCGAACCGCGCCGCGCCAGAGCAACGGAGGCTTTCTTCGGCCGCCGCAAGGGCAAGCCGTTGCGGGAACGCCAGGCCGCGCAACTCGAGAATTTGCTGCCAGTCCTGAGGCTCGATCTCAAGGAGCCGGCGCCGGCTGACCTGTCGGCGCTCTTTCCGACTGCGGTAAAACGGGTTCGCCTGGAAATCGGCTTCGGCGGCGGTGAGCATCTCATTCATCGGGCGGCGGAGGATCCATCGACCGGCTTCATCGGCGTGGAGCCCTTCGTCAATTCCATGGCCAAGCTGCTTGGGCAGATCGAAGCGAGAGAGATCGACAATGTCCGGCTCTACGATGACGATGCGACGCAGGTATTGGACTGGCTGCCGCCGGCCTCCGTCGACCAGGTCGATCTGCTCTATCCCGATCCCTGGCCGAAGCGGAAGCATTGGAAGCGGCGCTTCGTCTCGAAGGTCAATCTCGACCGGTTCGCGCGCGTCCTGAAGTCGGGCGGCGTCTTCTGCTTCGCCTCGGATATCGACAGCTATGTCAATTGGACGCTCATCCATTGCCGCGATCACGCGGCCTTCGAATGGACGGCGGAAAGCTCGGCCGATTGGCTGACCCCCTTCGCCGGCTGGCCAAGCACGCGCTACGAAGCCAAGGCGCGTCGGGAAGGGCGCAGTTCCGCCTATCTGACGTTCCGCCGCGCTTAAGGGTAAACTTTTGCCGCGAGTTCTCCCTCGCCCCGCTTGTGGGGAGAAGGAGGCCGGCAGGCGGATAAGGGGGAGACGCGGGTCTCTCCGCTTTCCGTTCAGGCGGCGAATTGAGGTGCGCTGTCAGTCGATCAGTGCAGGCTGACGGTGCGAAGGTCGTCCTCGGCGGCCTTGAAGAAGGTGCTCGAGCGGTTGTCGGTCAAAAGGATCGGCGTGCCATCCGCCGCAAACAACGCCCAGAGATCGATGCCCGGCCCCATCTCGGGCGCTTCCGGAAAGCAGCGGGAGACCTCCTCCGATCGCATCTTGCGGATATAGCCGACTTCGCCCGCGCCGAGATGCGCAAGGTCGTTCTTCGACAGCGATGAGGTGATGGTTTTCAGTCCCATGGTGATGCTCCGTGGTCGCCGGCGCGACAGGAAAATCCCGCCGGTTATCCTATTCTGGGACCGAAATGTTAATTTTCTTTACCATACGGACCGGCTCGGGGCGCACCAGATCGACCGAAAGCAGGCCGTTTCGAAGCTCGGCGCCGAGCACCCGCATGCCGTCGGCGAGCACGAAGGTCCGTTGGAATTGCCGGGCGGCGATGCCGCGATGCAGATAGTCCCTTTCGCCGGTCTCGACCTGACGGCCACGAATGACGAGCTGGTTCTCCTCCGTCGTCACCTCCAGATCCTCATCGGAAAACCCGGCGACGGCGAGCGTGATCCGCAACCGTTCCGGCGTGCCGGCGGCACTATCGCCGCGAATGCGCTCGATATTGTAGGGTGGGTATCCGTCGTTCGCCTTGGCGATCCGCTCGAGGGTCTTTTCCATGCTGTCGAAACCCACCAGGAGCGGGCTCGTAAAAGGCGTAATCCTGCTCATTCCCCAAGTCCTTGTCAGCTCAAGCGACCATCTTCTCGGACCTGCCAAGCAGCATCCTGGGACGCAATATGGTAGCTGTGCGCAACGAGTGCAAGCGGCTTGCCTCGGCTGCGCGCGCAAATCATAGTCCGGTGCAAAGGCTCGGAATCCCGGCGCGAATGAAGGCTGCTGCATGGTAGTCTCCCTTCGCCAGCTCGTCGGAACCCAGGTCATCGCCTGGCATCCGATACCATCCGGCTCGCAGGAGGAAGAAAGTGACAAACGCGAGAAAGATCATCATCGACACGGATCCTGGACAGGACGATGCCGCCGCGATCATGCTTGCCTTCGGCAGTCCGGAAGAGATCGACGTGCTCGGCATCACCGCGGTCGCCGGCAACGTGCCGCTCACGCTGACGACGCGCAATGCGCGGATCGTTTGCGAGCTCTGCAACAGAGCCGACATCAAGGTCTTCGCCGGCGCCGAACGTCCCGTCGCGCGCCCGCTGGTGACCGCCGAGCATGTGCACGGCAAGACCGGGCTCGACGGTCCTGAGCTCGGCGAACCGACGATGCAGCTTGAAGAGCAGCACGCCGTCGATTTCATTATCGAGACGCTGCTTGCCGAAGCGCCCGGTACCGTGACGCTCTGCACGCTGGGTCCGCTGACCAATATCGCCCTCGCGCTCACCAAGGCGCCGGAGATTGCGCCGCGGGTGCGGGAACTGGTGATGATGGGCGGCGGCTTCTTCGAAGGCGGCAACATCACGCCGGCCGCCGAATTCAACGTCTATGTCGATCCGGAAGCCGCCGAGATCGTCTTCCGCTCCGGCATCCCGATCGTCATGATGCCGCTCGACGTGACGCATCGCGTACTCACCCACAAGGTTCGCGTCCAGAAGATCCGCGCCATCGGCAGCCCGGCGGCGGTCGCACTCGCGGAAATGCTGGAATTCTTCGAACGCTTCGACATCGAGAAATACGGTACCGACGGCGGTCCACTGCACGACCCGACGGTGATCGCCTATCTGCTGCGACCGGAGCTTTTCACCGGCCGGGATTGCAATGTCGAGATCGAGACGACCTCGGCGCTGACGACCGGCATGACGGTGGTCGACTGGTGGCAGGTCACCGGCCGCGCGCACAATGCCAGGGTCATGCGCCACGTCGACGACGAGGGCTTCTTCGAGCTCCTCACCGACCGCCTGGCGCGTCTTTAGGTTCGCTTGTTGCAATACTCGAGAAGACCCCTCCCCAACCCCTCCCCACAAGGGGGAGGGACTTAACCCTGCCGCGCCCGCATTGCCTCTCCCTTGGCGTAGCGGTAGACCTCGAATCTGCAAAATGGCAGTTGGGCGCCGCGGGCGCCAAAGCCCCTCCCACCTGTGGGGAGGGGTTGGGGAGGGGTCCTTCTTCACCCCAGCGGGTGGCCTCAAAAGAAAACGGCGCCGCATGCGGAGCCGTTTTTTGTTCATATGGGAACGGATCAGAACTCTTCCCAGTTGCCCTGGGCGAGCGCGTTTGCGCCGGCCGTCTGGGAGAGGACGCGCTGCGTCGATGTCGAGTAGCCACGTGCCGCCGGCTGTTCCGCTGCCGGGAGGTGAGCATCCGCCGTTCGCATCTTCGAGGCGGCGCTGCGCAGCATGTCGGCAGAGGACTGCACCGGCTCCCGCTGGACGACGCGGAACCGCGCAACCAGCCCGCTCAGCGTGCGGGCCTCCTCGTTCAGCGTCATGCTGGCCGCCGTCGTCTCTTCGACCATCGCGGCATTCTGCTGCGTCACCTGATCCATCTGGTTGACGGCCGCGTTGATCTCCTTGAGGCCGACGGCCTGCTCCGAGGCGGAACTGGAGATCTGGCGGATGAGGCCGTTGATCTGCACCACCTGCTCGGCGATCTTCTTGAGCGCGCCGCCCGTCTTGCCGACGAGATCGACGCCCTCGCGCACCTGGCCTGCCGAGGTGTTGATCAAGGTCTTGATCTCCTTGGCGGCATTGGCCGAGCGTTGGGCAAGCTCGCGGACCTCCTGTGCGACGACCGCGAAGCCCTTGCCGGCCTCGCCGGCGCGGGCGGCTTCGACACCCGCATTGAGGGCGAGCAGATTGGTCTGGAAGGCGATCTCGTCGATGACCCCTATGATGCGGCTCACCTCGTTCGAGGACTGCTCGATGCCCTGCATCGCCGCAATCGCCTGCTGGACGACCTCACCGGACTGGGCGGCATCGCTGCTCGCCAGTTCAACCGACTTTGCCGCAACCTTGGCATTTTCGGCGCTGGCATCGACTTGCGACGTCAGCTCGTCAAGGGCGGCGGCGGTTTCCTCGAGGCTTGCGGCCTGCTGCTCGGTCCGGTGCGAGAGGTCGTTGGCGGCGCTTGAAATCTCGCCGGTGCCGCTGCCGATGTTGACGACCGAGTGGTTGACGGTGCGGATCGTCTCCTCGAGGCTCTCCATCGTCGCATTGAAGTCGCGCTTCAGCTGGGCGTATTCGCCCGGGAACTCGTCGGCGATCCGGTAGGCAAGATCGCCGGAAGCAAGATGCGAGAGACCCTTGCCGAGACGCGCGACGATGTCGCGCTGCAGCGCGCCGGTTTCAGCACGCTCGCTTTCCGAACGACTGCGTTCCAGTTCCGCCTGTTCACGTTCGTGACGGGCCTCGCCTTCGAGGCGCTTGGTGTCGGCGAGCTGGTGACGGAAGCCTTCGAGTGCCTTGGCGACCGAGCCGGTCTCGTCTGAGCGGTCCTGCCCGGAGATCGGCTTGGCATAGTCGCCATTGCTGAGCGTCTCGACGTCGTGGACGAGCCCGGCGAGCGGCTTCTGGACAAAGCGGCGGACGGCAAGATAGAGGCCGGCGAGCACGGCTGCGAGCACGACGATGCCGCCGATGATCATCATATAGGTCTGATCGTTGACCGGTGCATTGATGACGGTGCGCGGCACGTCGACGAGTATGACCCAGCTCGCGTTCACATTGGGCAATTTGAAGGGATAGACGACGCGGTCGAAGGGCGCGTTTCCGTCGTAGGTCAGGTTCTTGATCATGCCCGACGCATCGGATGACAGAGCCTTCTTGATGACGTCCGCACCCTCGCCTTCATAGTCCTTCATCAGCAGATCGGGGATCGGCGCGGCGAGCCACTTGCCACCCTGCGACAGAAGATAGACCCGACCCGAACCGAAGGGCTTCAGCGTCCCGAGCCGGTCGGCAAGCGAGGCGAGCGAGATGTCGACGCCCGAGACACCGACCATCCTGCCCTCGGACATCACCGGATAGGCGATCGACGTCATCGTCGTCGGAACGTCGGTGCCCTCGGCGAGATAAGGCTGGGTGAGGGCGCCCTTGCCGCTCTTGGCGGCAAGGCTGTACCACTCGGCCGCATAGTCCGCACGGAAGGTCGAGAGCTGCGCCTTGCCGTTGCGATCCTTCGACCAATAGGGCGTGAAGGCACCTTCGGCATTGCCGCCAAGGTCGGTGTTGTTGACGACGTCCTTACCGTCGAAGGCTTTCGGTTCTTCGGCGAACCAGCTGCCGAAGGCGAAGTCGTGCTGGTCGAGATTGGCCTTCAACAGGTTGATGGCGCCGGGACGGTCGGTCGACTTCCCGGCATGGCCGCGGCCGAGCACGCCCGACATGGTGCGGGCAGCGGCGGCCAGCTCTCCGACGCTGCCGGCGATATCGGCGGCAATTGCACGGGCCTCCGTCTTCGCGCCGTCGAAGACCAGCGTCTCGACACGGTCCTGGGTCTGCGAGATGAGAACGAAATTCGACGCGAGCAACACGAGAGCGATCGTGCCGCCCGTGACGGCGATCAGCTTGGTGGCCAGCGATTTGGCATGGAAGTTGAACATGAAATCCTCACGCACTGAGAGGTCCGCAGGTTTGTACCCGCGGCATGACATTCCAAAGTGGGGTGAATCTCCATCATGGAGCGCGTGATGCCGACCGGCATGCAGGAGCCGGCCCGATGCGACCGGGCTGCCTCGCAATCTGGATAGATCAACAAAGATTAAAATACGGCCAACAACCAAGCCAATTCCTGGCTGTCCAGAGTGGATTCGGCGCGGCAAGCATCGTTGCCGCGCCAAAACCTATCCGGATTGCGAAACCGGGCGAAATCGGTTGTCGCGGTCAGAGACGCGCGGCGACCTCGGAGGCGAGCGGAATGGACGGTTGCGCGCCCGGCTTCAGGCAGGCCAGCGACCCGGCGACCGCGGCGCGGCGCAGCGCATCGGGGAAGGCGAGGCCCGCGTCCAGGCTCGCAGCGAGATAACCACAAAAGGTGTCACCCGCCCCGACCGTATCGACCGGCTCGATGGTCAGCCCCCGGGCGCGATGGATTTCGCCCTGATGAGCGGCGGCGACCCCTTCGGCGCCGAGCGTGACGATCACCGTCTGCCCGGTTTCGTCGTGAAGGCTCTTCATCGCCGCCTCCCGTTCGGCGCCGGCGATGCCGCTCTTGCCGGCCAGGAGTTCGAATTCGGTCTCGTTGGCAATCACGATATCGGCCATGCGGCCGAGACGGGCAGCCTCGGGCGTCAGCGGTGCGATATTGATGACCGAGCGGATGCCGCGGCGCTTTGCCTCGACGAGTGCCTTTTCCACCGAGGCCGCAGGAATCTCGAGCTGCAGCATCAACGTGTCGCCGGCCGACATTTTCCCGACGGCAGTGCTGGCATCGCCCTCGCTCACCGTCGCATTGGCGCTCGCCACGACGACGATGACGTTCTCGCCATCGCCGCCGACGAGGATATGGGCGGTACCGGTCGGCTCGTTGACGGTCTTGGTGAGGCCGAGGTCGGTGCCGGCCTCCTTGAGCAAAGCGAGCGCACCTTCGGCGAAGCTGTCCGAGCCGACGGCGCCTGCCATCCGCACGGAAGCACCGGCGCGACGGGCCGCCAGGGCCTGGTTCGCGCCCTTGCCGCCGGCGGCGGTGGAAAAGCCGGTCCCGGCGACGGTCTCGCCGGGCTTCGGCAGGCGTGCGGTCGTGGCGATCAGGTCCATGTTGATGGACCCAAAAACAGTGATCATGTGGAGATGTCCCGTCGCGTTGCTGATTTCGCCGGAGAGTGCCCGAGGCGGTCAGTCCTCGTCAACCACCCTGAGCTTCAATTGCCCGACGCGGTTGTCGACCGTCCGGTCGCCCTTGTCGCCGATGGCCTTGTCCGCATGGCTGGCCGGCGCGATCGCTTGCAATTCGAGCGCCTCGATCTTGGCGCCGCGTCGCGTCAGCTTGTCCGAGGAGATCAAGATGTCCTCGACATCCTTCTGGGTCATCGCGAAGTGGCCCTGCAGCTTTCTGACGCGCTCGTCGAGGCGCGTCAGATCCTCCATCAGCCGCACCACCTCGCCCTGGATCAGATGCGCCTGCTCGCGCATCCGGGCGTCCTTCAGGATCGCCTGGATCACCTGGATGGAGAGGAGCAGCAGCGACGGCGAAACGATGACGACGCGTTGGCGGTGCGCCTTCTGCACGATCGCTTCGAAATGCTCGTGGATCTCGGCGAAGATCGATTCGGATGGAACGAAGAGGAAGGCCGTTTCCTGGGTCTCGCCGGCCAGCAGATATTTGCTAGCGATATCGCGGATATGCACTTCCATGTCGCGGCGGAAGGCCTGGGATGCCTGATGGCGCCGCTCGCCGCTCTCCGCATCGCGCATGGCGTTCCAGGCTTCAAGCGGGAACTTCGCGTCGATGACGAGCGGCGGCTGGCCGTTCGGCATGCGGATGATGCAGTCCGGCCGCGCGCCGTTCGAGAGCGTCGCCTGGAAGGTGAAGGCGCCGATCGGCAGGCCGTCGGCGACGATCGCCTCCATGCGCGACTGGCCGAAGGCGCCCCGCGTCTGCTTGTTTGAAAGAATGCTCTGCAGCCCGGCCATGTCCTTGGCGAGCGACTGGATGTTGTTCTGGGCGCTGTCGATCACCGCAAGCCGCTCCTGCAACCGCCTGAGGTTCTCATGCGTCGCCTTCGTCTGCTCGCTGATCGAGGCGCCGATCCGGTGCGTCATGCCGTCGATGCGCTGACTGAGCGACTGGTTGAGCTCCGCCTGCCGCGTGCCGAACACATCGGTCATCGCGGCGATGCGTCCCTGCATTTCGGTCTGCGCCGCCAAGAGCGCCGAGAGCTGCTGGTCCCGGTCGTCGGCACGAATCGAGCGGGCTCTGCGAGCCGCGGCAATCGCCAGCAGAACGGACAGGAAAGCGGCAACGGTGACCAGGTGGCCAGCGGTTACGGGGAAGGTGCCGATGAGGAACAGCGGCTGGTCGAAGGCAAAGGCATTGAGCTCCATGAGTGCAACCTAAACGGATTCGCGTCCGAAAACCAGATCAAAACAAGAACAAATACATCGGCGCCGGGAAGGCGACGAAGACGGGCGCTTTCGCCAGCATTTGCGGCGTGTCGCTTTTGCGGTTATGGCACCTTCGCCCGGACCAATTCCGGACCCTGGACAATGACTTCGTTCAAGGAGTTGCGCCGACCATGAAAGTCCTGGCTATATCCGGCAGCGCCCGAAGGAACTCCACCAACACGGCGATGCTTGAGGCGATCAGGCAGGTGGCAGCGCCGCGGTTTGACATACGCGTTTTCCACGGCATTGCTGAGCTGCCCGTGTTCTCCCCGGACCTCGAAGGGGAAGCCACCCCTCGCATCGTTCGCGATTTCATGGGGGCCATCGATGCGAGTGACGGGCTGATCGTCTCCAGCCCGGAGTATGTCAGGACAATTCCGGGCGGACTGAAGAATGCCATCGATTGGCTGGTATCCGCCGAGGTCATCGTCAACAAACCGGTCGTATTGGCACATGCATCACATCGAGGCGACGATATGCTCGCGACGCTTCGGATCGTCATGTCCACGGTCACGTCGAACTTCAACGGGGAGATTTTCCTGCGTTTTCCGCTGATGAAGGAAACACCGGAAGCCATCCGACAGATCGTCGGGAGGGCTGAGAATCGAAGCCGCGTCGACACCTTCCTCAAGGAATTTTCGGAGTTTTGCCAATCGGTTCGCGCTGACTCGCTGGGTCAAAGCTAGACGCGAAGGTTTTCGGTTGTCTCCGGTCGGCAAATTTGTTGCGCCCGGAGGAAAAGATCGGCTATGGGAGCAGCATGACGATCAAGCCGCTCATCATCCTTCCCGATCCCATCCTCCGCCAGGTTTCGACGCCCGTCGAGACCATCGACGCCGACATTCGTCGCCTTGCCGACGATATGCTCGAAACCATGTATGACGCCCCCGGCATCGGTCTGGCGGCAATCCAGATCGGCGTTTCGAAGCGCCTCCTCGTTCTCGACGTTTCGAAGGAGGGCGAAGAGAAGAAGCCGCTGGTCTTCATCAATCCGAAGATCGTCAAATCCACCGAGGAGCGCTCCGTTTACGAGGAAGGCTGCCTGTCGATCCCGGACTACTATGCCGAGGTCGAGCGGCCGGCGGGCATCACCGTCGAATATCGCGATCGCGACGGCAAGGAGCAATCGGTCGAGGCCGATGGCCTGCTCGCCACCTGCCTGCAACACGAGATCGATCATCTGAACGGCGTCCTGTTCATCGACTACATCTCCAAGCTCAAGCGCGACATGGTGATCCGCAAGTTCACTAAGGCAGCCAAGACGCGCGGTGCCAAGGCGATTTGATCGTCGCTACGCCTTGAGCGGCGCTTGAACCGGAGCCGCTGCCCTGTTTCGGGCAATTGAGAGAGACGGAGTTCACCGCCTTGCCGCTTCGCATCATCTTCATGGGCACACCGGAATTCTCCGTGCCGACGCTCTCCGCTCTCGTCGAGGCCGGCCATGAGATCGCTGCCGTCTACACGCAGCCGCCGCGCCCCGGCGGCAGGCGCGGCCTCGATCTCAAGAAGTCGCCGGTGCATCAGGCGGCTGAACTTCTCGGCGTTCCGGTGTTGACGCCCGTCAACTTCAAGAACGCCGTCGATCGGCAGGCCTTCCGCGATTTCGATGCCGATGTCGCGGTCGTCGTCGCCTATGGCCTGCTGTTGCCGGAGGAGATCCTCTCGGGCACCCGCTACGGCTGCTATAACGGCCATGCCTCGCTGCTGCCACGTTGGCGGGGTGCCGCGCCGATCCAGCGGGCGATCATGGCCGGCGATCGCGAGACCGGCATGATGGTGATGAAGATGGACAAGGGGCTCGACACCGGCCCCGTCGCCCTGACCAGGACCGTGCCGATCGGTGAGACGATGACGGCCGGCGAACTGCACGACAAGCTGATGCATGTCGGCGCGGCGCTGATGAGGGAAGCGATGGCGAAGCTCGAGGCGGACGACCTGACGCTGACGCCGCAGCCCGAAGACGGCGTCGTCTACGCCGCCAAGATCGCCAAGGACGAGACGCGCATCGATTTCGCGAAGCCGGCGGCCGAGGTGCATAACCATATCCGCGGTCTTTCGCCCTTTCCGGGTGCCTGGTTCGAACTCGAGATCGCCGGGCGGACGGAGCGGATCAAGGTGCTCGGCTCGGAGCCTGCCGCAGGGGCTGGTGCGCCCGGTAGGGTTCTGGATAATGGTTTGACGATCGCCTGTGGTGACGGCGCGGTTCGAGCGACGCGGTTGCAGCGGGCAGGCGGCAAGGCGCTCGCCAGGCTTGAGTTCCTGCGCGGCACACCGATTGCCGCGGGCACGAGGATTGCCTGATGCCGCGCTATCGCCTGACCGTCGAATATGACGGCTTCGACTATGTCGGCTGGCAGCGGCAGGAGAATGGCCCCTCCGTGCAGGGGGCGATCGAAAAAGCGGTCCTGTCCCTGACCGGCGAGACGGTGTCGATCCGCGGTGCGGGCCGTACCGATTCCGGCGTTCATGCGATGGGCCAGGTGGCGCATCTCGACCTGACGCGCCAATGGAAGACGCACACGCTGCGCAATGCGCTCAATGCCCACCTGGCCCTTGCCGCCGAGCGTGTGTCGATCCTCGATGCGGCGGAAGTGCCGCCGGAATTCGACGCGCGCTTCTCGGCCCTGCGCCGCCATTATCTCTACCGGATCATATGCCGCCGCTCGCCGCTGGCGCTCGAGGCCAGGCGTGCCTGGTGGGTGCCGAAGACGCTCGACCACGAGGCGATGCACGCCGCGGCGCAACATCTCGTCGGCCACCACGATTTCACGACGTTCCGCTCCGCCCATTGCCAGGCGAACAGCCCGCTGCGCACCATCGATCGGCTGGACGTGACCCGCAGCGGCGAACTCATCGAGATCCGGGCGACGGCGCAGAGCTTCCTGCACAACCAGATACGCTCCTTTGCCGGCTCCCTGAAGCTCGTTGGTGAGGGCAAGTGGAAACCCGACGACCTCAAGGCGGCGCTCGAGGCGCGCGACCGCAAGGCCTGCGGACCGGTCGCCCCGCCGGAAGGTCTCTACTTCATGCAGGTGGATTACTGACCGCTCGGCTGTCTCAGCCGGGGATCAAGCCGAAGAAGTACTGTAGATACTGTGCGAGCATCATCGACGGTAGCAGGTAAAGAGCCGTCAGCGCCGAGGCGAGCAGGTTCTGGTTGCCGGTTATCGTGCGCAGCAGCCGGAATAACAGGACGACGCCGGCAACAAGGACGATCAGCGACAAAAGAGCCGTAAGCTGATGGCCTCCACGGGCCAGCAGGAGGAGCGCGGCCGGAATTGCCATGGCATAGGAAAGAGGCACCGAGAGCCAGTTGGTGGTGACGATCACCGGCACGACCAGTGGGCCGAATCCGAGGGGGCGCGAAAGGGCGGCGACCAGCACGATCGGCAGCAGCCAGCTGACGAGGTCGACAATGAGCAGTTTGAGGAAAAAGCCGATGCCGACGGTCGTGCCACTCGGCATCGCCGAAAGATAATAGAGCCGCCAGGATGCCCAGGACACGGCCATGGCCGGCAGCGACCAGAGGATCGCCGTGAAGGAGCGCCACAGCCCGCCTTCGCTGATGTCCAGCCAGCTATAGCCTTCGCGGTTGCCCTGGATCAGCAGCCAGAGCCCCTTGATATAGGCGAGAACCTCGTCAAGCAGCGGCATGGCCGAACCAGCGGGCAACGAAGGTTTCGTAGATCTCGGTCAAGGTCTCGAGATCGGCGACGGCGACCCGTTCGTCGACCATGTGCATGGTCTGGCCGACAAGGCCGAACTCGACCACCGGGCAATAGTCCTTGATGAAGCGGGCGTCCGACGTGCCGCCCGTCGTCGAAAGCTTCGGCTGGCGCCCGGTCACCGCCTCGATCGCGCCGGAAAGCGAATCGATCAGCGCGTTGTTGCGCGTCAGGAAGACGTGGCTCGGCCTCTCGTTCCAGACGATATCGTATTTGACCGGCTGCCGGCCGGGCCGGAGCGTTTCGTCCTTCGCGGCGCGGTCGAGACGGGCGACGATCTCGGCCTTCAGGCTTTCGGCCGTCCAGCTATCGTTGAAGCGGATGTTGAAGGCGGCAGTCGCCTTCGCGGGAATGACGTTGACGGCGGGATTGCCGACGTCGATCGTCGTCACTTCCAGATTGGACGGCTGGAAATCCTCGGTGCCATTGTCGAAGGCTGGGTCCATCAGCGCTTGCGTGAGCTGCAGAATGCCGCGCACCGAATTGTCGGCAAGGTGCGGATAGGCGGCGTGGCCCTGGACGCCGTGCACGGTGATCCGGCCGGACAGTGAGCCGCGCCGGCCGATCTTGATCATGTCGCCGAGGCTCTCCGGATTGGTCGGCTCGCCGACGAGGCAGGCGTCCCAGCGTTCGCCTTTTTGGGCAGCCCATTCGAGAAGCTTCACCGTCCCGTTGATCGCCGGGCCTTCCTCGTCGCCGGTGATCAGGAAGGAGATCGAGCCTTTCGGGCGGCCATGCTTCTCGATGTGTCGGGCCACGGCTGCGACGAAGCAGGCAATGCCGCCCTTCATGTCGACGGCGCCACGCCCGTACATTTCGCCGCCGGCGATCGCGGCGGAGAACGGCGGATGGGACCAGGCGGTTTCGTCGCCGACCGGCACGACATCGGTGTGGCCGGCGAACATCAGATGCGGGCCTTCGGTGCCGAGCCGGGCATAGAGGTTCTCGATATCCGGCGTGCCTGCCTCCTTCGCCACGACCCGATCGACCGTGAAGCCGAGCGGCGCCAGCATCGTTTCCACAGCGGTGAGCGCCCCGCCTTCGGCCGGGGTGACCGATGGGCAACGGATGAGGGCGGCGAGATTGGAGATCGGATCGGTGGGGAACATCGAGCGGAATGCCTGCGGAGCCGGTGGGCCAAGGAACTGAGATTGCTGGTTTATCCGATCGGCCCCCGGCTGTCACGTCCGATGAGGAGTGACGTTGAAACGAGAGCGGGCTGGACGATGGTCCGGCCCGCTGGGATGTTGGCTTCGGCCAGCCCGCTATTCGCCGGGGGCGAGATGCGGTGCTTCGATCTGGCCGCCCGCGTGCTTCAGCGGCCGCTCGCCGGAGAGCTTGCGGATCAGCACGTAGAAGACCGGCGTCATGAAGATGCCGAAGGCGGTGACGCCGATCATCCCGGCAAACACCGCAATGCCCATGGCCGAGCGCATCTCCGCACCGGCGCCAGTGGAGGTGACGAGCGGCACGACGCCCATGATGAAGGCCATCGAGGTCATCAGGATCGGCCGGAGCCTGAGCCGGCTCGCCTCGATCGCGGCGCTGACGGCGCTCTTGCCGGAGAGTTCGAGCTCGCGGGCGAACTCGACGATCAGGATGGCGTTCTTCGCCGATAGCCCCACGAGCACGATCAGGCCGATCTGCGTGAAGACGTTGTTGTCACCGCCGGTCAGCCACACGCCGGTGAGCGCCGCCATGATGCCCATCGGCACGATCAGGATGATCGAGATCGGTAAGAGCAGGCTCTCATACTGGGCGGCAAGCACCAGATAGACGAGCAGCAGTGCCAGCGGGAAGATCAGGATGCCCGAATTGCCGGCAAGGATCTGCTGGTAGGTGAGGTCCGTCCATTCGTAGCTGATGCCGGGCGGCAGCGTCTCGGCGGCGATCCGCTCTATTGCCTCCTGCGCCTGGCCGGACGAGAAGCCCGGTGCCGGCCCACCATTGATGTCTGCGGCGAGGAAGCCGTTGTAGCGGATCGCCCGCTCGGCGCCGACCGTCTGCTCGACCTTCAAGAGCGCCGACAGCGGGATCATCTCGCCCGACTGCGAACGGACCTTCAGCTTGCCGATGTCGTCGGCATGGCTGCGATAGTTCGCGTCGGCCTGGATGCGCACGCTGTAGGTGCGGCCGAAGGCGTTGAAGTCGTTGACGTAGAGCGAGCCGAGATAGATCTGCAGCGTCTCGAACACGTCGGTGACGGCGACGCCGAGCTGACGCGCCTTGACGCGATCGAGATCCGCATAGAGCTGCGGCACGTTGATCTGGTAGCTCGAATAGAGCCCGGCCAGTTCCGGCGTCTGTGCAGCCTGCGCCAGGAAGGCCTTGGCCGCATCGTCGAGCGCCCGGTAGCCGAGGCCGTTCTTGTCTTCGATCTGCAGCTTGAAGCCGCCGGTCGTGCCGAGGCCCTGGACGGGCGGCGGCGGGAACATGGCGATGAACGCATCCTGGATGGCACCGAACTCCTGGTTCAGCTGCATGGCGATCGCGCCGCCGGAGAGTTCCGGCGTCGTGCGTTCCTCGAACGGCTTCAGCGACACGAAGACGATGCCCGAGTTCGAGGAGTTGGTGAAGCCGTTGATCGACAGGCCCGGGAAGGCGATGGCGTGCTCGACGCCCGGATGCTTCAGCGCGATGTCGCTCATCCGCCGGATGACGTCCTCCGAGCGGTCGAGCGTCGCCGCGTCCGGCAATTGCGCGAAACCGATCAGATACTGCTTGTCCTGGGCCGGCACGAAGCCGCCGGGAACAGCGCGGAACAGCGCGAAGGTGACGCCGAGGAGGATGACATAGAGGCCCATGATCAGCGACTTGCGCGTCAGGATGCCGCCGACGCCGCGGCCATAGGCTGCCGAACTTGCCCCGAAGAAGCGGTTGAAGCCGCGGAAGAACCAGCCGAACAGCGCGTCCATGATGCGCGTCAGACGATCCTTCGGCGCGTGGTGGTCCTTGAGGAGAAGGGCGGCCAGCGCCGGCGACAGCGTCAGCGAGTTGAGGGCGGAGATCACCGTGGAGATCGCGATGGTGAGCGCGAACTGGCGGTAGAACTGCCCGGTCAGCCCGGTGATGAAGGCAAGCGGCACGAAGACGGCGACCAGCACCAGCGCGATCGCGATGATCGGGCCGGAGACCTCCTGCATGGCGCGATAGGTCGCCTGTACCGGCGAGAGACCCTGCGCGATGTTGCGCTCGACGTTTTCCACGACGACGATCGCGTCGTCGACGACGATGCCGATCGCCAGCACCAGGCCGAAGAGGCTCAGCGCATTGATCGAGAAGCCGAAGACATACATCACCGCGAAGGTGCCGACGATCGAGACGGGAACCGCGACGAGCGGGATGATCGAGGCCCGCCAGGTCTGCAGGAAGACGATGACGACGAGGACGACCAGCGCGATCGCTTCGAGGAGCGTGTGAACCACCGACTCGATCGACGCCCTGACGAATTGCGTCGTGTCATAGACGATCTCGTAGTCGACTCCTTCCGGCATGGTCTGCTTCAGCTCGGCCATCGCCTTGTGGACGTTTTCGGAGATCTGGATGGCGTTTGAGCCGGGCGCCTGGAAGACGCCCATGCCGACGGCGGCCTTGTTGTCGAGCAGCGAGCGCAGCGAATAGTCCGCGGCGCCCATCTCGACACGCGCGACGTCGCCGAGGCGGGTGATCTCACCATTTTCGCCGGACTTGACGACGATCTCGGCAAAATCCTCCGGCGTCCTCAGCCGCCCTTGCGCATTGACGGAGAGCTGCAGGTCGAGGCCGGCCACGGAGGGCGACGCACCGATGACGCCGGCGGCGGCCTGGACGTTCTGTCCGCGGATCGCGTTGGCGATGTCGCTTGCGGCGAGACCCCGTTCGGCGGCCTTTTCCGGGTCGATCCAGACGCGCATCGAATAGTCGCCGCCGCCGAAGATCTGTACTTGGCCGACGCCCTCGACGCGGGCCAGCCGGTCCTTGACGTTCAAGACGCCGTAGTTGCGCAGATAGTTGATGTCATATTGGCCGTTCGGCGAGATCAGGTGCACGACGAGCGTCAGGTCCGGCGAACTCTTCACCGTGGTGACGCCGAGGCGGCGCACTTCTTCCGGCAGGCGCGGTTCTGCCTGTGCGACGCGGTTCTGCACCAGTTGCTGGGCCTGGTCCGGATCGGTGCCGAGCTCGAAGGTGACGGTCAGCGTCATCAAACCGTCGGCGGTCGCCTGGCTCTGCATGTAGAGCATGCCCTCGACGCCGTTGATCTGCTCCTCGAGCGGGGTGGCGACGGTTTCGGCGATGACGGACGGGTTGGCGCCCGGATATTGGGCGCGCACGACGATCTGCGGCGGCACGACCTCCGGGTACTCGGAGATCGGCAAGCCGGTCATGCCGATCAGGCCGGCGACGAAGATCAGCACGGAGAGAACGCCCGCGAAGACCGGGCGGTCGACGAAAAAGCGTGAGAAGTTCATAACGATCCCCCTTTGGGAACTTCGGGCAAACAAAGGGCGTCTGCGGCGGAAATGTCCGCCGCGAGCCGATTGATGCCGTTGGATGTCTTACCGCCGCTCCGCCTCTACGGGAGGCAGGGCGCGCCTTGTCTATGGTTTGGCGATCGAGGCAGTCGCCTGCTCGGCCGGCTGCGGAGCGACGACGACGCCGGGGCGCACCCGCTGCAATCCGTTCACGACGATGCTTTCGCCGGGCTTCAGGCCGCTTTCGACGATCCGCATCCCGTCTGACGTCGGCCCGAGCGTCACCTGCCGGTACTCGACCTTGTTGTCCGAACCGACGACCAGCACGAATTTTTTATCCTGATCGGAGCCGATGGCACGGTCGCTGATCACCAGCTTCTCTGCCGGCTCCGGATCGCCGATGCGGATCCGCACAAACTGGCCCGGGATTAGCCTGCCGTCGGGGTTTTCGAGCGCCGCCCGCAAACGAATGGTGCCGGTTGCCGCATCCACCTCGTTGTTGATCAGCTGGATATGGCCGCTGATCGGCGTGCCCTCGTCGGCGGCCGTGCCGATCTGCACGGGAATGCGCTCGATCGAATCGGTGCCGGCCGAAGCGGAGAGCTTGGCGAGCGCCGCTGCGACCACTTCCTCGTTGACGTTGAAGCTCGCATAGATCGGGTCGACCGAGACGAGCGTGGTCAGCACCGGCGAGGCCGTACCGGCGGAAACAAGGTTGCCGGCCGTCACCTCGAGCCTGCCGGCGCGTCCGGCGATCGGAGCGCGCACCTCGGTATATCCCAGGTCGAGGCGGGAGGAGCGCAGCGCCGCCTTGGCGGAACGGACATTCGCCTGCGCCTCGTCATAGGCGCTGAGCCGCTGGTCGACCCCGCTCTGCGGGATGGCGCTGGTACTGACCAGCTTGCGGGCGCGATCGAGCTCGGTCTTGGCGAGTGCCACCCGCGCCTCTGCCGCGGCGACCTCGGCTTCGGCCCGCTCGACTGCGGCCGCATAGGGCTCGGGGTCGATGGTCACCAGTAGGGCACCCTTCTCGACGAGGGAACCCTCGCGGAAATGGGCGCTGAGGATCGCGCCACCGACACGGGGGCGAACCTCGACCCGTTCGATCGCCTCCAGTCGGCCCGAGAAACTCTCCCAGGTGGTGATCCGGCGCGTCTCCGCCTTGGCGACGGAAACCGGAACGGCGGGCGGTGCGGCAGGTGACGCTTCGGTAGCCGCGTCCGCCTGCAGGTGAGCGGGGAGGCCGAGTAGGACGGCGCCTCCGCCGGCGACTGACAATAGAATGCTGAGGCCGGCGCCCCAAAGGGCGCGGCGAGTAACGCTCGACGTCATGGTCTCTCCTTGCCGGTCGGGAGCCGGCTCCTAATGTATGCTTACGTCTGTGTGGCCCTCGCTCCCGCCTTCTGGAAGAAGCGGGAGAAAATGCCGGATATGGTTTCTTCCGGCGCGTGCCAGCTTTCCTGAGCCGCGGCATTGGCCGGGATCCAGGCGGCGCGGCCGGGCAGGACGTGCATCTCCACCGGAACGCCGGCACCGCGCAGGCGCTCGGCATAGGCCTTGGCCTCGTCGCGCATCGGACATTCCTCGCTGGTGATCACCAGGGCCGGAACGAGGCCGCCGAGCCGGGTGCAATGGCCAGGCGCCGCGTAAGGGTGGGTCAGGCCGCGGCCTTCGCCGAGATATTGCTGCCAGCCGTCGGCGATCGACTGCACCGAGCCCTGCGGACAGAACTTGCGGAACGACGGCGTCGCCAGGCAGGGGTCGAGGAGCGGCGACAGCAGGATCTGGCCCTTGAGGTCGGTCAGAAACTGGTCCCGCGCCATCAGCGCCAGGCCGGCGGCGAGGTTGCCGCCCGCCTCTTCGCCGGCGACGAACAGCAGCGACTTCTTGTGCGCAAACTGCGGGCAGCGGCTGCGCATCGAAGCAAGCATTGCATAGGCGGCGTCGAGCGCCGCCGGAAACGGGTTCAGGCAGGCCGACGGATATTCCGGCGAGATGACGACCGCACCGGCAGCGGCAAGTGCATTGGCGACCTTCTCTCCGGCCGCAACCGAATCTCCCGTGAAGCTTCCACCGTGCAGATGCAAGACGACCGGCGGCGGTGCGAGCAGCGACGCACCCTTGTAGACGCGCGCGCGGCACGAGCCCTGGCCCGTCTGCATCGTCTCTTCGGTAAAATGCGTGCCCATCTCTTGCCTCGGCAATGGGTGAATCCCTAGATGAGGGACAACCCGCGATGTTCACAGCATATCATTGTCTTTCGTTTGGAATAGTCTGCCGGGTTTGATTACACTATTCGATATTTCGAACAATCGGCTATTGAAAATGGATCAGCTCACGGCCATGCGCGTGTTCCTCCGGGTGGTGGAAACCGGGAACTTCACCCGGGCCTCCGTCTCGCTCAACATGCCGAAGGCGACCGTCACCAATCTCATCCAGGGGCTGGAGGCGCATCTTCGCACCAAGCTGCTGAACCGCACGACGCGGCGGGTTCTGGTGACGCCGGACGGTGCGCTCTACTACGAACGCGCCGCGCGCCTGCTTTCCGATATCGACGAACTAGACGGCAGCCTCTCGAGCGCCCAGAGCCTGCCGAAGGGTCGGCTGCGCGTCGAGACGGCGAGCGCCTTCGCCAACCTGATCATCATTCCGGCATTGCCCGAATTTCAGGCGAAATACCCGGATATACAGATTGATCTCGGCGTATCGGATCGCACGATCGACTATCTTGCCGAGAACGTCGATTGCGCCATCCGTGGCGGTACCTTGACGGACCAGTCGCTGATTGCCCGGCGCATCACGGAGATGAAATTCATCACCTGTGCCTCGCGCGACTTCCTCGAGAGGCACCCTATCCGCAACATCCATCCGACCTTGAGAAGAATCGCCATGCCGTCGGCTACTTCCTGCCGAAGTCGGGTCAGCAGATGCGCTTCCAGTTCCGAAGGGGGAACGAGGAGATCGAGATCGATAGCCGCTATGCCGTGGCGGCAAACGAAGCGACGACCTATGTCGCGGCCGCGCGGGCGGGAATGGGCGTCATCCAGGCGCCGTTCTTCATGGTTCGCGACGACCTTCGCGCTGGCACCATGGTCCCAGTGCTGCCCGACTGGCAGGTCGATCCGATGCCGGTCTACCTGGTCTATCCGCCGAACCGGCATTTGAGCAGCCGGCTGCGCGTCTTTGCCGACTGGGTCGTGAAGGTGATCGCGCAGTCGCAGCTCGATGGCGCGTAGCTCGAGGGCTCACTCGCCTGGATGATGGGTTAAGCCTGCCGGTTCTTGGCGTTGTTGCGCTTGGCTTTCGGCTTGAAGTCGCCGTCTGTCTTCCGTGCGTCAGGCTTCCCCTTCTTCTGGCTCCAGGGCTTTTCCTCGCGCCTCTCCGGATGCGCGTCCTGGCTGACTGGAGGCTTCTTCTCGAACTTGCGTTTCGGCTGAAAATCTCTTTGGCCACGCTCCGGCGCAGTCTCTGCCGGCCGCGGCCGCTTTTTCGCGAATTCTTGCTTGTCGTCGCGCGGCTGCGAGCCGTCCGGGGTGCCTGGCAGCGTCTTGACGCGAATGCCCTTTTCCAGCGTCCGGTTCGGGCCGATCGCCGCGAGGAAGCGCTCGGCGCCGTCGGCCGTCAGTTCGACATAGGTTTCCTCCGGCTGCATGCGAATCGCGCCGATGTCGCGTTTGCTGAGCTTGCCATGGCGGCAGAGCATCGGGATCAGCCAGCGCGGCTCGGCATTCTGTTTGCGCCCGACGGAGAGCGAGAACCATTGGCCGTCGGTAAAGTCCGCGCGCGGCGCCGGGCCGCTGTCGCCGGTGAAAGCCGGGCCGTCGCGGCGGCCTTTCTTGCGGTCGTCGGAAAGGGGGACGTCGGAAAGCTCCTCGGGAGCGGAACGGCGCGACCGGAACTGCCGCACGAAGGCGGCGGCCAGTTTCTCGGCGCCATGGCGCTCGATCAGCGTCTGGACGATCGCCTGCTCGTCGTCGCGCAACGGCTCGTCGAAGGCCGCATCGGCGATGAGACGCTCGTCGTCGCGGCTTGTCACGTCCTCTGCCGACGGCGGCTTGGCCCAGGCAGCGGTGATGCGGGCGCCATCAAGCAGTCGCTCCGCTTTCCGCCGCTGATTGACCGGCACGATCAACGCGCTGACGCCCTTCTGGCCGGCGCGACCGGTGCGGCCGCTGCGATGCAGCAGCGTGTCCGGATTGGTCGGCGGGTCGGCATGGATGACGAGCTCGAGGCCCGGCAGGTCGATGCCGCGCGCCGCCACGTCGGTGGCAATGCAGACGCGAGCGCGGCCGTCGCGCATCGCCTGCAGCGCATGATTGCGTTCGTTCTGGCTGAGTTCGCCCGAGAGCGCTACGACCGAGAAGCCGCGGTTGTTGAAGCGGGCCGTCAGGTGGTTCACCGCGGCACGGGTCGAGCAGAAGACGATCGCATTGCGGGCGTCATAGTAGCGCAGCACGTTGATGATGGCGTTTTCCCGGTCGCTCGGCGCGACGAGAAGGGCCCGGTATTCGATGTCGCCGTGCTGCTTCTGTTCGGAGGCAAGCCCGATGCGGACGGCGTCGCGCTGGTAGTTCTTGGCGAGCGTCGCGATCGAGCGCGGCACGGTTGCCGAGAACATCAGCGTCCGGCGGTCGTCCGGCGACGCTTCGAGGATGAATTCCAGATCCTCGCGGAAGCCGAGATCGAGCATCTCGTCGGCCTCGTCGAGGACGATCGCGCGGAGCGCCGAGATGTCGAGCGAGTCGCGGCGGATATGGTCGCAGAGCCGGCCCGGCGTGCCGACGACGATATGGGCGCCGCGTTCCAGCGCGCGCCGCTCGCTGCGGATATCCATGCCGCCGACGCAGGACGCGATCGTTGCCCCGGTCATCTCGTAGAGCCATTCGAGCTCGCGCTTGACCTGCAGCGCCAGTTCGCGCGTCGGCGCGATGACGAGCGCCAGCGGCGCGCCCGGTGCATCGAATTGCCTTGCGGGGCCGAGCAATGTCGGCCCGAGCGCCAGGCCGAAGGCGACGGTCTTGCCGGAGCCGGTCTGCGCCGAAACCAGTGCGTCGGCGCCTTCAAGCGCCGGGTCGAGCATCGCCTGCTGAACCGGTGTCAGGGTGTTGTAACCGCGCTTCGCCAACGCCTCGGCGATCGAGGGCGCGATCCCTTCGAACTCTGTCATGTCCTGTCTTTCGGATTTCGGTCGTCGCACCGGCAGACGAGCGGATCATGGATCGGGTCGTCATCAGGCGTCGATAGCCGCGGCCAACGTCGCGGCCCTGTTCATTTTGGGCGCTACATACGCGCTAGCAGAGCGAATGTACAGGGGCGGGGCGGTCTCAGCGCCTGGGACCGTTGCGGCGCCCGCCGAACTCGTTGGCACCCGGCGCACCGGGCCACAGACAGAGCGCGATGAAGACGATGGGGCTCAGCACCGGGATGAAGAGGCAGAGCGCGAGAGGGCCGGGATAGCCGATATCATGCAGGCGCTTGATCGCCAGCATGGCGATGGAGACGGTCGAGGCGACGCCGGAGCCGATCATCGCCAGCGTCCAGAGCGCTAGCGCCGCGTCCTGATCCTCGTATTTCAGCATCTGCATCAGGATGATGCCGCCGAGGACAAGCCAGAGCAGCCAGGAGAGAAAGAAGGGCAGGCGACCGATCCGGCCGGAGGGGCTGAAGAACAGCCAGGTCATGCTCGGCTGCCGCCCCTCCTCGGCCATGATCAATCCCGGAGCAGTTCGTTGATGCCCGTCTTGGAACGCGTCTTCTCGTCGACCCGCTTGACGATGACGGCGCAATAGAGGTTCGGCGCCGGCTGGCCGTTGGCCATGGTTGAGCCGGACGGCATGGAGCCGGCGACGACGACGGAATAGGGCGGCACTTCGCCATAGGTCACTTCGCCGGTGGAGCGGTCGACGATCTTCGTCGACTTGCCGATGAAGACGCCCATGCCGAGGACCGAGCCCTCGCGGACGATGCAGCCCTCGACCACTTCGGAGCGGGCGCCGATGAAGCAATTGTCCTCGATGATGGTCGGGCCGGCCTGCATCGGCTCCAAGACGCCGCCGATGCCGACGCCGCCCGAAAGATGCACGTTCCTGCCGATCTGCGCGCAGGAACCGACGGTTGCCCAGGTGTCGACCATCGTTCCCTCGCCGACATAGGCGCCGAGATTGACGAAGGAAGGCATCAGGATGGCGTTGGGGGCGATATAGGCGGAACGGCGCACGACGCAGTTCGGCACGGCGCGGAAGCCGGCCTTCTCGAACTCGTTGACGCTCCAGCCGTCGAACTTGGAGGCGACCTTGTCCCACCAGACCGACTCGCCCGGACCGCCCTTGACGAGTTCCATCGGGTTCAGCCGGAAGGAGAGAAGCACGGCCTTCTTGAGCCACTGGTTGACGGTCCAGGTGCCGTCGGAACCGCGTTCGGCGACGCGCACCTTGCCGCTGTCGAGCAGGTTTAGCGCCGCCTCCACCGCATCGCGAATCGCGCCGCGTGTGCTGGTGCCGACGGCCTCGCGATCTTCGAAGGCGGTCTCGATCGTCTGCGACAGGGAGGCGAGGTCGTGGTTCGTCATCGGATTTCCTTAAGTTCGCGTTGTCCAGCAAGCTCTACTGCATAATTCCTCGAATCGGAACCGATTAAAGGACGGAATCGGCCGGCATTTCAGTGGGTCGCGGCGACCGCTTGCGACCGAAAGAGGCGTGTTGCCGCGGCGCCTGGCTCTGAAAGTTGAACGGCCTTTCGGCCCGCTCTCCAAACGGGGGACTTGGCAAGCCCTCCCGTTTCCGGCAGAGAGACGCACTTATGACTGACGAGCACAGGAATGGGCATGTCCGGACGAGATGCCGGCTGTCCGGAACGCGACGGGACGAAGGCATATGGGACGCATGAAGAAGCGCAGCTTGCGCGGCAAGGGCGGGGTCTGGGATCCGCTGGCAGACAGCGCGCAAAGCAGGCAGCGCGCCTCGACCGTTCCTGTGACGCCCCAATCGGCCTCTCCAACCTATCGGCTTGCCTATATCGACGACGATTTCCTCTGCCGCGAGGAACTGCGGCCGGTTCGCCTGCAGCTCGAACTCCTGAAGACGGAGATGATGCTCGAGGAGCGCGGCATCAACTCGACCGTCGTCATGTTCGGCGGCGCGCGCATTCCCGAACCGGGCGGCGACGCCTGGGCGGCGAAGAACGAGACGCAGCGCAAGAACCTGGAAGCCGCTTCGGTCTACTATGACGAAGCCCGCAAGTTCGCGCGGCTCTGTTCCGAGCAATCCGCCAAGCTCGGCCACAAGGAATATGTGATTGTCACCGGCGGCGGGCCGGGCGTCATGGAAGCGGGAAACCGCGGCGCCGCGGACGTCGGCGCGCCGTCGATCGGCCTCAACATCGTTCTGCCGCACGAGCAGGCGCCGAACAGCTACGTCACGCCCGAACTGTCGTTCAACTTCCACTATTTCGCGATCCGCAAGATGCATTTCCTGCTGCGCGCCAAGGCGGTGGCGGTCTTCCCGGGCGGCTTCGGGACGCTCGATGAGCTGTTCGAGACCATGACACTGATGCAGACCGGCCGCCTGGCGCTCGTGCCGCTGGTCCTCTTTGGCGAGAAGTTCTGGCGCTCGATCATCAATTTTGAGGCGCTGGCCGAATTCGGCACGATCGCGCCGAACGATATCGACCTCGTGCATTTCGTCGATACCGCCGAAGAGGCATGGGAGATCATCGCCCGCTTCTACGAAACGGTGGATCCGCGCGCCGTACCGATGGCCACGGGCAGGCGGTAGGCTTGTCGGGCGTGCCCGTTACACCCGGGCCACGACGCGGCGCAGGAAGCCGGCCAGATCCTCGGTGACGTAGTCGATCTGCTCATCCGCGTCGCTGGACGTCTCCCAGGCTTCCGCGAATTCATATTCGAGATTGCGCGGCACCAGGAGGATCGTCTTCATGCCGAGCGCCTTCGGCACCAGCAGGTTGCGCGGCAGGTCCTCGAACATCGCCGCATGCTGCGTGTCGACGCGGTGCAGGCTCATGAATTTGTCATAGGTGTCGCCGGCCGGCTTCGGCACATAGTCGGCCGCGACGATGTCGAAGATGTCGTCGAAATGGTCGAGAATGCCGAGCGCGCGCGCCGTCATCTCCGCATGGGCGACGCTGCCGTTGGTGAAAATGAACTTGCGGCCGGGCAGGGCCCTGATCGCATCGCCGAGATCGGGATTGGCCGGCACGACGCTGTAGTCGATCGCATGCGCCCTTTCGAGAAAATCGTTCGGGTCGATGCCGTGGTGGATCATCAGGCCCTGCAGGGTGGTACCGTGATCGCGGTAATATTCCTTCTGCAGCTTTTTCGCCTCCGCCGGCTCGAGCGACAGGAGTTCGGCCACATAGGCCGTCATGTTTTTGTCGATCTGCGCGAAGAGATTGACGTGATGCGGGTAAAGCGTGTTGTCGAGATCGAAGACCCAGTCGGTGACATGGGCAAATTCTTCGCGGGTCGGCAGGCGGTCGAGCTTTTTCATGGCCGCCTTATGACATGGCGCGCCGGCGAGGAAAACGGATTTATTTCACCGCTCATCCGCGTGCCGATGGATTGTCGCCCCGGCGCGTGCTAGCCGGCAAGGATGGAAACCTGGGTTCTCATCACCGTCGCGGCCGCCTTTCTGCAGAATATCCGCTCCTCCATGCAGAAGCACCTGAAGGGTGCCATGGGGACGACCGGCGCCACCTTCGTGCGCTTCGGCTTCGGACTGCCCTTCGCGCTCCTCTATCTCCTGCTGCTCTGGCGCGTGGCCGGTCATCCGCTGCCGGTGCCGAACGCGACCTTCTTCCTCTGGGCTGCCGTCGGCGGCATGGCGCAGATCGCCGCGACATTCCTGCTCGTGCACCTGTTCTCCTTCCGCAACTTCGCCGTCGGTACCGCCTATTCCCGCACCGAACCTGCCCAGGCGGCGCTCTTCGGGCTGATCTTCCTCGGTGAAAAAGCAAGCCAGGGGACGCTCGTGGCGATCGCCATCTCGGTCGTCGGGGTCATGCTGATTTCCGTTGCCCGCACGACGCTCAGCCCCCGCTCGCTGCTGACCTCGGTCTTCAGCCGGACGGCCGCGATCGGCCTGCTCTCCGGCACCTTCTTCGGGCTCTCCGCGGTTTCCTACCGTTCCGCCTCGCTGGCGCTGGCATCCAGCCTGCCGACGCCGGACTACATGATGCAGGCGAGCTTCACGCTCGGATTCGTCATCCTGCTCCAGACCGCAGTCATGCTCCTTTGGATCGTCGCACGCGAACCCGATGAGCTGAAGCGCATCGGTGCGGCCTGGAAGCCCGCTTTCATTGTCGGCTTCGTCGGTTCGTCCGCGTCCTTCGGCTGGTTCATGGCAATGACGCTGCAGCAGGCGGCGATCGTCAAGGTGGTGGCGCAGGTAGAGATGCTCTTCACCTTCGCCTCGTCCTTCTTCGTGTTCCGCGAATGGATCAATCGTCTGGAATTGTTCGGCTGCCTGCTGATCGTGCTCGGCGTCGTGATGCTGCTTGTCCTCTAGACGGCGGATTCCAAAAATAGGCGCCCGAATTTCGGCGGACGATTCAATCACCGGGTGCTACAAGTTGGCATGCTTTTCGATTTGCCGAACGACGAGATCCTTTACGATGCGCTTCTGGCCCGCAGTTCCGACTATGAGGGCCAGGCCTTCGTCTGCGTCAAGAGCACGGGCATCTTCTGCCGGCTCTCCTGTCCGGCGCGCAAGCCGAAACGGGAAAACACCCTGTTCTTCGACAGCATCGCAGCTTGCATCAATTCCGGCTTTAGGCCCTGCCAGCGATGCCGGCCGCTGGCCCAGGTTTCCGGCAAGGAGCCGCTTGTCGACCAACTGCTGAAGCTCCTCGATCGCGATCCGGATCGGCGCTGGACCGAAGACGACCTGGTGCGGCGCGGGCTCGATCCGTCGACCGTGCGCCGCGCCTTCAAGCGGAGCCTCGGCCTCACCTTTCTCGACCTGGCCCGGCAGCGGCGCATGGGAGAGGCGGCCCGGCAGCTTTCGGCCGGCGCGAGCGTCATCGCGGCGCAGGTCGACGCGGGCTACGAATCGCCAAGCGGCTTCCGCGCCGCTTTCGCGCGGCTGATCGGCGCGGCGCCGGTGAAGGCGCAAGGCCGAGAACTGCTCTTTGCCGACTGGATCGACACGCCGCTCGGGCCGATGGTCGCGGTTGCCGACCAGACGCATCTGCACTTGCTCGAGTTCCATGATCGCAAGGCGCTGCCGGCCGAATTGGAGAGGCTGAAACAAACGGCGCGATCGGCCGTCGTGCCGGGCAGGACCCCGCCGATCGAGCAGATCGACGCCGAACTCAAAGCCTATTTCGCCGGCCAGCCCGTTGAATTTCTGACGCCCCTTGCTCTCGATGGCAGCGCCTTCGAGCGGCAGGTATGGGCAAGGCTCATGCAAATACCGATCGGCGAGACGCGATCCTATAGCGACATCGCGCGAGAAGTCGCTACCATCGGCACGGTGCGTGCCGTTGCCAGGGCGAATGGCGCCAACCGCATTGCGATCGTCGTCCCGTGTCACCGCTGCATCGGGGCGGACGGATCGTTGACGGGGTATGGCGGCGGCCTGGAGCGAAAGCAATGGCTGCTTCGGCACGAGGGCAAGATGAGACCTGTCGGCCTGTTTACGGAGGAGATGCGATGAACCAGGAGGAAAGGGCGCGCGCCTTTGAGGCGCTGCACCGCAAGGGCGACCCGATCGTGCTTTACAATATCTGGGACGCCGGCAGCGCTCGCTGCGTGGCCGAGGCCGGCGCCAAGGCGCTCGCCACCGGAAGCTGGTCGGTGGCGGCCGCGCACGGCTTTGGCGATGGGCAGAAGATCCCGCTGCAAGTGCTGGTCGAGGTCGCCCGCGAGATCGCCGCGTCGACCGACCTGCCGCTATCGGTCGATTTCGAGGGCGCCTATTCGGAGGACCCGGCCCAGGGAGCGGCCAATGTGGCGCAGCTGATCGATGCCGGCGCGATCGGCATCAACTTCGAGGATCAGGTCGTCGGCAAGGGCGGCGTCCACCCGGTCGGCAAGCAGGCGGCCCGCATCCGGGCGATCCGCGAGATGGCGGAACGCCAGAACGTGCCGCTCTTCATCAATGCCCGTACCGACCTGTTCCTGCAGGAAAGCGACGCGGCACGCCATCAGGGTCTGCTGCACGATGCGCTCGCCCGCGCCAAGGCCTATGCGGGAGCCGGGGCAAGCGGTTTCTTCGCGCCGGGGCTCGCCGATGCCGAACTGATCGGCAAGCTCTGTGCCGCATCGCCTTTGCCGGTGAACGTGATGATGAAGCCGGGTGCGCCGGATCTGGCTACGCTTGCCGCCGCCGGCGTCGGCCGCGTCAGCTACGGCCCGTTCCCCTATCGGGCAATGACCGCGTGGCTCAAGGGCGAGGCGGAGAAGGTTTACGGGAAGTAACTGGCGGGAGAGTTTGCTCATCCCGCTGCCGCGACCTTCTCCCCGCAGGCGGGGAGAAGGCGTATGCCGCGCCGCCTCACCCTAACCCTCTCCCCGCGCGCGGGGAGAGGGTTAGGGTGAGGGGCAACTTGAGCAGGAGAGCGACGTGGGGCCGTTCCGTTAAGGCACGATCAGCGTACCGGCGCCGCGTTCGGTGAAGATCTCGAGCAGTACCGAATGGGCGGTCTTGCCGTTGAGGATGACCACGCCCTGCACGCCCGCCTTGATCGCCTCCATGCAGGTCTCGACCTTCGGGATCATGCCGCCGGAAATCGTGCCGTCGGCGATCAGCGCGCGTGCCTGCGCGACCGAAAGCTCCTTGATGAGATTGCCCTCTTTGTCGAGAACGCCCGGAACGTCGGTCAGGAACAGGAGGCGCGTCGCATTGAGCGCGCCGGCAATGGCGCCTGCGAAGGTATCGGCGTTGATGTTGTAGGTATGACCGTCGCGGCCGGGAGCGACAGGGGCGATCACCGGGATCATCTCCGAGCGCGCCAACAGGTCGAGAAGCGTACGGTCTACCTCGACCACCTCGCCGACGAAGCCGAGATCGAGGATGCGCTCGATATTGGAATCCGGGTCCTTGATGGTCTTGCGCGCCTTTTCCGCGAAGACCATGTTGCCATCCTTGCCGCAAAGGCCGATCGCCCATTCGCCGGTCTGGTTGATCAGAGCGACGATCTCCTTGTTGATCGAACCGGCAAGGACCATCTCGACGATCTCGACGGTCTTCTCGTCGGTGACGCGCAGCCCGCCTTCGAACTTTGATTCGATGCCCATCTTGTTGAGCATGGCGCCGATCTGCGGGCCTCCGCCATGCACGACGATCGGATTGACGCCGGACTGCTTCAGGAGCGCGATATCGCTGGCGAAGGCGCGCCCGAGTTCGGGATTGCCCATCGCGTGGCCGCCATATTTGACGACGATCGTCTTGTTCTCGTAGCGCTGCATGTAGGGTAGCGCCTGGGCGAGCAGGCGTGCCTGGATTTCACTCTCTGATGCGGACATAGCGGACCCTCGAAAAATACCGGCTGCTGTTTAGCGCATGTTTCCGCCGGATGGAATGATCCGAGCGCAACATTGCCCGCAATGACGGCGACAGCGACCTTTGCGCGTCTGGAGAGACGGGTGCTGCCGCAGGGTGGTTGCGCGGAGTTTTCTGGCCTAAGGTGTCCGGGATGAAGCCGAGGGGCATATGGCATGGCCGACAAGGAGATTTCCGCGCTGCTGGGGCGCGTGGCTCTGGCAGACCGCGACGCATTCGCCTCACTCTATCGCCAGACAAGCCCGAAACTCTTCGGCATCTGCGTGCGTATCCTCAAGGATCGCGGTGAAGCCGAAGAGGCGCTGCAGGAAGTCTACGTCAAGATCTGGTACCGCGCCGACCGCTTTCTGGCCGGCGAAGCTGCTCCGATGTCATGGCTCGCCGCAATAGCCCGCAATCAGGCGATCGATCGCCTACGGGCGCGCAAACCCGTCGCCAATGCGATTGACGAGGCCTATGATTTGGCTGATCCTGCACTGGATCCGGAGAGATCAGCGATGATCCGGTCGGAGGGGAGGCGCATCGAGGCCTGTCTCGAAGAGCTTGAGGCGGACCGTGCCGAGGCGGTTCGTCGGGCCTATGTCGAGGGATTGAGCTACCAGGAACTGGCCGAGATATTCGCGGTACCGCTCAACACGATGCGGACCTGGTTGAGGCGAAGCCTCCTGAAGTTGAGAGAGTGCATGGAACGATGACGACCCAGAAGCCCGAGAGCGGGGATTCTCGCAGCGACGAAGTGATCGCGGGGGAATACGTGCTGGGTGTTCTGTCTGCCGAGGACCGCCGCCAGGTCGAGGCGCGTATGGCAACCGATCGCAACTTCGCCGCCATGGTCGTTCGCTGGCAAAGCAACCTCGCCTCCATCGACCTGGCCTATGAACCGGTCGCGCCGCCGCCGCATGTCTTCGCTGCGATCGAGAGCAGAGTCTTCGAGAGCCCGGCAAGTACCGGCAGGTCCGCCAGCCTGTGGAACTCGCTGTCGTTCTGGCGCAGTCTGGCCTTTGCCTCGCTTGCCGCCGTCGCCGTCCTCGGGATCTCCATGCTGGAGCTCTTCAGCGCCGGCCAGGGCGGCAAGCCGCTTGTCGCAGAACTCCAGGGGCAAGGCAATGGCCTCGGCCTCGCCCTCGTTGCACAGTTCGACACCGGATCCGGGCGGCTGAGGGTGACGCCGGTCGCTGCCCGGCAGACGGAGGAGAAATCCCTGGAACTCTGGCTGATCAAGGGCAGCGACCCCGCCATCTCGCTCGGCGTGCTGCCGCAGTCCGGCGAGGGCGAGATCCTCGTTCGGCCTGCTGTCCGCTCGAAGATCACCGAAGGCTCGACGCTCGCCGTCAGCCTCGAACCGCTTGGCGGCTCGCCGACCGGCTCGGCCACCGGGCCTGTCATCGCACTCGGCACCACACGCCGGTGAAGCTCCACCGGCCTGAAATGGCGGGGCCAGTTCGTCTTGTTTGTCAACCGGATAGAGAGATCAGGCGCGTGGCTTGAAACTCTTTTTCCACGCCTTCCGTTGCTCGCCATGTTCCCAAAGAGGGAACGGACGACTTGGGCGGGGTGCCTCCGAAGCGCCCCGGTAACAAACGCAACAGGAAGGAAAGAGAAGATGTTCAGGTCCGTGCTCCATTCGACGGCTGTCGCCTCCATTCTCGCCGCCGGCGCAACCTTCGCTCATGCGGAAAACCCGATGGTCGGCGGCGCGCCGATGTATGCCGAGAAGAATATCGTCGAGAATGCCGTCAACTCGAAGGACCACACCACGTTGGTCGCGGCTGTGAAAGCGGCCGGCCTTGTCGAGACGTTGCAGGGCAAGGGGCCGTTCACCGTCTTCGCGCCCACCAACGATGCATTCGGTGCGTTGCCGACCGGGACGGTCGACATGCTCTTGAAGCCCGAGAACAAGGACAAACTCGCCAAGGTCCTGACCTGTCATGTCGTGGCGGCCGATGCGATGTCGTCGACGATCGCCAAGATGATCGCCGATGATGGCGGCGCACACGACGTCAAGACGGTCGGAGGGTGCATCCTGAAGGCCAGGGCCGACGGCGGCAAGATCGGCCTGACCGATGAGACCGGCAGCACCGCCTGGGTTACCATTGCCGACGTGAAGCAGTCGAACGGCGTGATCCACGTGATCAACAAGGTGCTGCTGCCGAAGGGTTGAGCGCCCCGTCACCGGTTCGTGCGGCCTTGCACGGGCCGGTGGCATTCCATCGGGCCAGCGGTTCACGGCGGTTTGATTCGCATTGCTTTGCCGCTTCGGGCGCGGGCCCTCTATACTTCAAGCGGATCGGCTGCGACGCCGCCGACGGGAGGTTCCGATGACGAGTCGACGCAATTTCCTCACATTGGGCGTGGCACTCGCCGCCTGGGTCGCCTCAGGCAAGTTCGCCCCGCCTGCGCAAGCTTCCGAGAGCGGCGAGACCTTCGAAATCACCAGAACGGATGAAGAGTGGCGAACGGCCCTCGGCGAGGCACAGTACCGCATCCTCAGGCAGGAGGACACCGAACGGCCCTTCAGCAGCGCGCTCAACGACGAGAAGCGCAAGGGCATCTTTCATTGCGCCGGATGCGACCTGCCGGTCTATTCCTCCGAGGCGAAATACGACAGCGGCACGGGTTGGCCGAGCTTCTGGCAGTCGCTCCCGGGCGCTATCGGCATGCGTGACGACAATTCGCTGTTCATGACCAGGACCGAATGCCATTGCCGGCGTTGCGGCGGCCATTTCGGCCATATCTTCGACGACGGACCGCCGCCGACCGGAAAGCGGCACTGCATCAACGGGCTCGCGCTGACCTTTGCGCCGGCGGACGTGTGAGGAAAAAGCCCTCAGCGTGACCCCCTCCCTGTTCTGACGGGGAGAGGGGGCAAATGCGGCGCGGGCGAATTCTCGGCCCGCCTGCGGGAAGAAGGTGGCCGGCAGGCCGCATGAGGGGCTATCGCTGAAACTCGGCGATCAGAACGTCCCGGCCTGCGGTGACGGCGTCTGCGCATCGGAGAGGGCGGCCTGCAGTTTCTGCTCCTGCTCCGGTGAGAGCGAGGTCTTGAGCACGCGGCCGCGAAGCCCCGAAAGTTCGGCCAGAACCTTTTCCGGCTGCACCTTGCGCACCAGGATGAAAAGGGCGGAGGAGTTGTTCGGGATCGTACTACCGAGCGACTTGATGAAATCGTCGTCGATACCGTAGTCGGCAAGCGAACCGGAAAGCGCCCCGGCACCTGCGCCGATCGCACCGCCGATCGCGAAGCCGGCGAGCGGGTTCAGGAAAAGCAAGCCGACCAGTCCGCCCCAGAGCGAGCCTGACAGCAGGCCCGAGGCTGCCCCGACCGTGGGGAGATTGATACTCTGTTTCAGATGCACCTTGCCTTCGGCGTCGCGCACCACGACGACCGCGTCTTCCAGATCGATCAGATATTCCTTCTTCAGGCTGTGGAGCTTCAGGAGGACCCGGTCGGCTTCCTCCGGCGCGTCGAAACCGATGACAATCAAGTCGGACATCTCTCTCTCCTCTGACCTTGAGGCGACGAAAACCTGTCGTCGCCAGCCAGGAGATAGTGCGGCGGGCGCGTCCGGGTAGTGACGGGTTCAAAGAGTTGCGACAGACTCTTTTCGAGGAGCCGCCGGGCTGCTCACGCCGCCTTCAGCGCACGACGGCGTGTTCGATCGCAGCGCGCAGGTCTTCGATCCCATCGCCCTTTTCCGATGACGTCGATAGGATCTCCGGATAGGCGGCCGGCCGCTTCTTGATCTTGTCGAGCGTTTCGGCGATCAGCCGCGGCACGCCGGCCGCCTTGATCTTGTCGGTCTTCGTCAGCACGATCTGATAGGAGACCGCCGCCTTGTCGAGGAGCGACAGCACCTCCTCGTCGTTCTTCTTGATGCCGTGGCGAGCGTCGATCAGCACATAGACGCGCTTCAGCGTCGAGCGGCCGCGCAGATAATCGAAGACGAGCTTCGTCCAGGCATCCACCTGTTCCTTCGGCGCCTGGGCATAGCCATAGCCGGGCATGTCGACGAGCGCCATCGGCGGCAGGTCATCGGCCTCGCCGGAATAACCGTCCGGCACGAAATAGTTGAGTTCCTGGGTGCGCCCGGGCGTGTTTGAGGTGCGGGCGAGGCCCTTGTGGCCGACGAGCGCATTGATCAGCGAGGACTTGCCGACATTGGAGCGTCCGGCAAAGGCGATCTCCGTCGGCCCCTCGGGCGGCAGGAACTTCATCGCCGGGACGCCGCGGATGAAGATCCACGGGCGACCGAAAACACTGGAGGCGTTCTGATTGTTCTGACCGGACATGTCCTGCGATCCTCTTAGCCGGGCCGGCATCAGGCTTTTGGCGTCGCTTGTCAAGCGCAGCTTTGGCTGCCCACAGGTGCCGATTCCCGCTGCATGAAAGAGAAAGCCCCGGATTACTCTTGATCCGGGGCCCAATGGCGCTGCAGGAGCGAAGGCGGTGCCGGCTATTCCGCCGGCTTCGGTCTCTTCGTGAACAGTCCCTTCAGATTGTCGAAGAGCTCGATCTTCACGCCCTGGCGCTTCATGATGATCGACTGCTGGGCGATCGACAGGGTGTTGTTCCAGGCCCAGTAGATCACCAGACCCGCCGGGAAGGACGCCAGCATGAAGGTGAAGACCAGCGGCATCCAGGTGAACAGCATAGCCTGGGTCGGATCCGGCGGCGTCGGGTTCATGCGCATCTGCAGGAACATGGTGACGCCCATGATGATCGGCCAGACACCGAGATGCAGGAAGGCCGGTCCGTCGAAGGGCAGCAGGCCGAAGAGGTTGACGATCGTCGTCGGATCGGGAGCGGAGAGATCCCTGATCCAGCCGAAGAACGGCGCGTGGCGCATCTCGATGGTGATGTAGATCACCTTGTAGAGCGCGAAGAACACCGGAATCTGGATGACAATCGGCCAGCAGCCTGCAAGCGGATTGATCTTCTCGTCCTTGTAGAGCTGCATCATTGCCTGCTGCAGCCCCATGCGGTCGTCGCCGAACTTCTTCTTCAGCTCCTCCATCTTCGGCTGGACCTTCTTCATGTTCGCCATCGAGGCATACTGCTTGTTGGCGAGCGGGAAGAAGATCAGCTTGACGACGATCGTGGTGATCAGGATCGCGATGCCGAAATTGCCGAACAGACGGAAGAAGAAATCCATCATTTTGAACATCGGCTTGGTGATGAAGTAGAACCAGCCCCAGTCGATCAGCTTGTCGAAGTTGGGGATCGAGTAGGCCACTTCATAATTGTCGACGACCGGGACTTCCTTGGCGCCCGCGAAGACGAGGTTCTTGACCTCGGCGGATTGGCCGGGAGCGACCGTGATCGCGTCACTCTTGTAGTCGCTCTGGTAACGCGGACGGCCGTCGGCGAAGTGGGAGAAGCGGATGTCGAAGGGCGTTTCCTGCGGCGGCACGATCGTCGCGGCCCAATATTTGTCGGTGATGCCCAGCCAGCCGCCCGTCGATTTGCCCGGTTCGACCGGCGGGCTGTCTTCGACCTTCGAATAGCCGACCTCCTGCAGGCCGTTGTCGCCGGCAACGCCGATGAAGCCCTCGTGCAGGACGTAGATGCTCGGCGTCGTCGGCTTGTTGAAGCGCGTGACGCGGCCATAGGAGGAAAGCGAGACCGGCGCGGCGCTGTCGTTCTTGATGCTGTCGACGACCTGGAACATGTAGTTCTCGTCGACCGAGATCGTCCGGGCGAAGGTGACGCCCTTGTCGTTCGTGTAGGTGAGGGTAACAGGCGTCGCCGGCGTCAGCTTGTCGCCGCCGGAAAGTGTCCAGACAGTCTGTGGACCAGGTACGGAGCCGGTCGCGTCGCTGCCGATATAGCCGATCTCGGTGAAATAGCCATCCGCGGTTTCTGCCGGGCTGAAGAGGGTGATGACCGGGCTCTTCGGGTCGACCGTCTCGTGGTAGCCCTTGAGCTTCAGGTCGTCGAAACGTGCGCCGGTCAGGTTGATGGAGCCGGACAGCGCCGGCGTGTCGATCGCGACGCGTGCAGACTTGGCGACGGCCTGGTCGCGGCTTTCGCCGGGAACGGCGCCACCGGGAAGTGCCTGGCCGGGTGCGGCCTGCTGGCCGCCCTGTTGCGGCTGCACCTGCTGTGTCTGCTGGGCCTTTTCCGCAGCGATCCGGTCCTTTTCCATCCTTGGATTGACATAGAAGTACTGCCAAGCGACGAGGATCAGCACCGAGAGCGCTATCGCCACGAAATAATTGCGATTGTTTTCCATCATGGTTTCCTGGAACCGGCCGGCGGCCGCTTCGGTTTCGGCTTGTTTTCGATGCGATCCTGCAGGCCCCGGGTCAATGCGTCAAAAGGCGCGTTCAGGAGATCGCGTCGGGCGACAATCACATAGTCGTGTCCGGGTTTCATTGCAAACCCGGCGGAAAGCCGCACGGCTTCTTTGAGGCGTCGGCGCATCCGGTTTCGCTCGACGGCATTGCCGTGTTTCTTGGTAACAGTGAAGCCGACGCGGGCTTCGCTTTCCGGATCGTTCCGGTCAAGCACTTCAAGGAGAAAGTGCGGCCCTTTTCGGGCTTCTCCCGCCCTGACCGCCAAAAACTGCGGACGGCTTTTCAGCCGTCCGACAGTGGTCTTGTCTTTTTCTGACGTCATGTGCCCAAACAATGCTTTCGGGCAGCTTCGGCTCAAGCCGAGAGACGCTTGCGGCCACGAGCCCGACGGGCTGCGAGGACCTTCTGGCCACCCTTGGTGGACATGCGTGCACGGAAGCCGTGACGGCGCTTGCGAACAAGCTTGGACGGTTGGTAGGTACGCTTCATTTTTTTAAATACCGCGGTGTGCGGCCCTTCTTGGGTTTGCAAATTGCAAGAGCGTTTACGTTACCGGGCACAGCTTCGCCTTCGGGCGACTTGACCGGACGTGCGCGGCTTATAAGGACAAATGCCCGAGAAAGTCAATTCCCGTCGAACGGCATCCCGCCTCTCCCCCCCGATCGGGTGCCCCACCTCCCGGACGTCTCTATCAAATCTGATGCGGCCCATGAGCGGTTTCTTAACCACATGTACTTTAGCATTTAATAATACGTGTAGGCCATGCGCTTCTGCCCGCTAAGGGCGAGTGGCCCAGGGGGGAGCAGGAAATGAGAATTCGCGGAAAGATCTACCTGATCGTTGGCATCATGAGCCTGCTGGCGGTCGCCATCACCGGCATGTCGCTGCTGATCGTATCCGAGTACAACGACGAGCTCGGCCAATTCCAGAACGCCTCCGAACGAAGCTTCAAGGGCGAGCGCCTCAATCGTCTGGTCACGGCCGTCGTGATGGAATCGCGCGGGGTCTACGCCGCGCCGACGATCGAAAAGGCGACCCCCTTCGCCGAGGGCATCATCAAGAACCTCGGCAAGATCGACGCGCTGTTGGAGGAGTGGCGTCCACTGGTACCGGCCGACAGGCTGCCGGCCTTCGACGCGGTGGCCGAACGCGCCGAGGAATTCAAGGCGTTCCGCACGGAAACCGCCCGGCTCGGCCGCGAGGTCTCGCCGCAGGCCGCCAACGAGCAGGGCAACAATGAGGCCAATCGCGCCAACCGAAAGGCCTTCCAGGCGGAGATCGACGTGGTCGTCGATGCCGACCGCGAGTCCCTCCAGGCCATCACGGATGGCATCGCCGCTTTCGAAGGCGCGGTCGTCCTCGTCGTCCTCGGCATTGCCGGCCTCGGCATGGCTGCCGGTATCGGCGCGGCCTTCTATATCGGCACCAACCATCTCAGCCGGCCGATCGTCGATCTGACTGGCAGGATGAAGCTGCTGGCCGGCGGCGAACTCTCCGTCGACGTGCCCTTTGCCGGACGCAAGGACGAGATCGGCGACATGGCGGCGGCGGTCGAAATCTTCAAGCAGAACGGGCTTGCGGTGCGCGAGCTCAATGCCCAGGAAGCGGCACTGCGCGAAAAGAGCGCCGACCTGCAGTCGAGCATCGGCATCGTCGTCGCGGCCGCCGCCGCCGGCGACTTCGCCCAACGTATCGGCAAGGACTACGACAACGACGATCTGAACCGCTTCGCGGCGAGCGTCAACGAGCTCGTCGGCAGCGTCGACAGCGGCATCGCCGAAACACGGCGGGTGATCGCGAGCCTGGCAGCAGGCGACCTGACGGAGAGCATGGAAGGCCGCTTCCAGGGCGCCTTCGCCGAACTGCAGAAGAATGTCAACGAGACGTTCTCGACCCTGCAGAAGACCATGCGCGAGGTGCGCTCGGCGACGGATTCGATCAACGGCAATGCATCGGAATTGCGTTCGGCCGCCGACGACCTGTCGAAGCGTACCGAGCAGCAGGCCGCCGCGCTCGAGGAAACCTCCGCCGCCCTCGACGAGATCACCGCGGCGGTGCGCAGCTCGACCGAGCGGGCCCACGAGGCGACTATCATGGTGACGGAAGCGAAGGAAAACGCCGCCGAATCCGCCTCCGTCGTCCGCAACGCGATCGACGCCATGGGGCGCATCGAGCAGGCCTCGAGCGAAATCGGCCAGATCACCAACGTCATCGACGAGATAGCCTTCCAGACCAACCTGCTGGCGCTGAACGCGGGCGTCGAGGCGGCACGGGCCGGCGACGCGGGCAAGGGTTTTGCGGTCGTCGCGCAGGAGGTCCGCGAACTCGCCCAACGCGCCGCCAGCGCCGCCAAGGACATCAAGGCGCTGATCTCGAAATCCGGCGGCGAGGTGGCGACCGGCGTCAAGCTGGTGCAGGCGACGGGCGCCGCGCTCGGCGAGATCGAGACGCGGGTGCTGAAGATCAACGACCACATCCATTCGATCGCCACCGCGGCGCGCGAGCAGTCGACGGGGCTCGGCGAGGTGAGCACCGCCATCAACCAGATGGATCAGGTGACGCAGCGCAACGCCGCCATGGTCGAGGAAGCGAATGCGGCTACGCACAAGCTCTCCGCCGAAGCCAATGGGCTCGCCACCCTCATCACCTATTTCAAGGTCGATCGCGAGCCGGCCCGGGCGATCACGCCCGCCAGGGAGACGAGCCGCCCGGTCACATCGCCCGCCCGCCGCATGATGGGAACGGTCGCCCGCGCCTTCGGGGGCGGTTCGGCAGCCACAGCCGCCGCCCGCAGCGAATGGGAAGAGTTCTGAGACGCCAGCTTGGCAAGAGCCAGGCGCCGTTAAGGAGCCCGCCGGCCGCCGCCGGCGGGCTTTCCTGTCTCACGGCAACGTGAGTTGCCATTGCCGTCCGTTCACGCTGTCGTTTAAGGGCGCGACCATTCTTTACTGGTCGGCGGTCAGGAGTCCTTCTAAATCAAGGAGTAAGTCACGCCGAAAGCAAAGTTCATGAGCCATGGTGCCAGCAACAGGGCGGAAGAAAAAACGGCCCTGCGCGCCCGCCTGGGCCGGGACGAGCGCGTATCCGGAGGTGGCCGGTCGCTCTGGCGGGCCGTGCCGCTTGCGCTGCTCATCGCAGGCGGAATAGCCTTCTACGCCCTCGGGCTGCAGGACCATGTTTCGCTGTCGGCGCTCGTCCGCCATCAGGAAGCGCTGAGCCTCCATGTCGATGCCCATCCCGTCCGCTCCGGCCTGGCTTTCTTCTTTTTCTATGTCGCGGCGGTGGTCTTTTCGATCCCCGCGGCATCGGTGCTGACGATTTCCGCCGGATTTCTATTCGGTCCTTTCCTCGGCGGCACGATCACGGTGCTTGCCGCTACCTTGGGGTCGAGCCTCCTGTTTCTCGCGGCACGCGGCGTGCTCGGCGATCTCCTGCGACGGCGTGCCGGACGCTTCGTGGAGCGTCTCGCGGAAGGGTTTCGGCGCAATGCGTTCCTTTATCTGCTGGTCCTACGATTGGCGCCGATCTTTCCGTTCTTCATCGTCAATATCGCGCCCGCTTTCTTCGACGTGAAGCTGCGCACCTTCGTCACTGCCACTCTTATCGGCATCGTTCCGGCAACCTTTGCCTATGCGTGGCTGGGCTGCGGCCTCGATGACGTGATCGCGCACGCAGGTCAGAGCGGCCACGCGCTGTCGCCTTCGGATTTTGCCACCAAGGAAATTTCGCTCGCCCTTCTCGCGCTGGCGCTGTTTGCGGCATTGCCTCTGGCCTACAGGCTAATAAAGTCACGTCGACAAGGCTGACGCGAAAGGGCGCGCCGCGTGGGGAAGATACTCAATCCGGATATTTGCGTGATCGGCGGCGGGGCGGCCGGCCTGTCGATCGCCGCCGGTGCGGCCGCCTTCGGTGTTCCCGTCGTCCTCGTCGAACAGGGCAGGATGGGCGGCGATTGCCTGAACTACGGCTGCGTGCCGTCGAAGGCGCTGATCGCGGCGGCAAGGCAGGCGCAGGCGATGCGCCAGGCCGGCGCGTTCGGCCTGGTGGCGGCGGAGCCGTTCATCGATGGCGAAAGGCTGCAGTCTCGCATCCGCTCGGTGATCGAGGGCATCGCGCCGCATGATTCCGTCGAGCGCTTCTCGAGCCTCGGCGTCGAGGTGATCCAGGAAACGGCCCGCTTCCTTGATGACCGGACGGTTGCCGCCGGCGATCATCTCATTCGCGCCCGGCGTTTCGTCATCGCCACGGGCTCCTCGCCGGCCATTCCGCCGATCGCGGGATTGGCGGAGGTGCCGTATCTGACCAACGAATCGCTGTTCGAGTTCACGCCCCTGCCGCGCCATCTCGTCGTCGTCGGCGCCGGGCCGTTCGGTCTCGAGATGGCGCAGGCCCATTGCCGGCTGGGAGCCCGGGTGACTGTCGTCGAAAGGGCCGATGCGCTTTCCAACGAGGACCGGGAACTGAAGGCGATCGTGCTCGATGCCGTCCGAACCGAAGGCACGGCTCTCCACGAACGGACCACCATTCGCTCGATCGAGCGCGATGGCGACGGGGTCCGTCTGCACTGCGAGGGTAAGAACGGAGGATTCGATATCGAAGGCAGCGACCTGTTGCTCGCCACGGGCCGTACCGCGAATCATGCAGCGCTGGACCTTGGCGCCGCGGGCATTCGTCACGACGCGGAGCGGATTCACGTCGGCGCCGACCTGCGTACGAGCAACCGCCGCGTCTATGCGATCGGCGACGCGGCGGGCGGTCTGCAGTTCACGCATGCGGCGAACTATCACGCGCGGCTCGTCCTGCAGCAGATTCTCTTCCGTCTGCCGGGCCACGAAACCCGGAGGATCGTCCCCCGCGTCATCTTTACGGACCCGGAGATTGCCCAGGTCGGGGCAACGGAGGAAGAAGCGCGCGCAAGCTTCGGCACGGTCGAAGTGGTTCGCTCGGATCTGTCGGGAAGCGATCGGGCTCGAACGGATGGGCTGGACCGGGGAATGGTCAAGATCGTGGTCGGCCGCGGTGGGCGCATTCTGGGCGCCGGTATCGCCGGTGCCGCGGCGGGCGAGATGATCAATCTCTGGGCCTTTGCCATTGCCAACCGGCTGACGCTCAAGAATTTTCGCGATTACGTCGCGCCCTATCCCACCCTTTCCGAGATTGGAAAACAGGCGGCGATCTCCTATTATTCACCAATGGCGCGAAATCGCTACGTTCGCGCTGCGATCCGCATCCTACGGCGTTTCGGCTGAGGGCAGGGAATATCACAGGTTATGGTAGAAGACGCACGTCCGGCCAATGAGAGTGCGCCGCCGCGAGCGGCCGTCGGATTTCTGCGCGGGCTCTCCGGCAAGCTCCTGGTGCTGACGATCGCCTTCGTCATGCTGGCGGAGGTGCTGATCTTCGTGCCCTCCGTCGCCAACATGCGGATCCGCTGGCTCGAGGACCGGCTGAACACCGTGGCCGCCGCCGCCGTCGTCGTCGACGGGCTGCAGAATATCGAGCTGCCGCGCGCCGTGCAGCGCGAGACGCTGATGGCGACCGGCACCAAGGCGATCGTCATCCGCCGCAAGGATGCGTCGCGGATGATCGCGACCGTCGACATGCCGCCGGCGATCGACGGCGAATACGACATCGCCAATTTCACCGCCCTCAGCGCGATCCGCGACGCCTTCGATACGCTGCTGTTCGGCGGCAACCGCGTCATGCGCGTCTATGGGCCGCTCGGCGAGAGCGAAGCGACGATCGAACTGGTGATGAAGGATGCCAGCCTGCGCAAGGCCATGCTCGTCTATTCGCGCAATGTCTTCCTGCTGTCGATCGTCATTTCGCTGATCACGGCGGCGCTGATCTTCCTCGCCATCAACCGCATGCTGATCGTGCCGATCAAGCGCCTGACGGCGAGCATGCAGGAATTTTCCGACGAGCCGTCCAGTCCGGAACGGGTCCTCGTGCCGCCAGATGGCGGGGACGAGCTGGCGGTCGCCGGCCAGCACCTCGCCAGCATGCAGCGCGAGTTGCAGAAGACCTTGAAGCAGCAGAAGAGCCTCGCCGAACTCGGCCTTGCCGTTTCGAAGATCAACCACGACATGCGCAACATCCTGTCCTCGGCGCAGCTTATCTCGGACCGGCTGGCCGATGTCGACGATCCGGTGGTCAAGCGCTTCGCGCCGACGCTGCTCAGGACCATCGACCGCGCCGTCGGCTATACGCAGGAGGTCCTCTCCTATGGGCGCACCGCCGAGGCCGAACCGCACCGCCGCTTCGTGGCGCTTCGCCCGCTTGTCCAGGACGTCGGCGAGCTCCTGGCGGTCGATCGCCAGAGCGGCATAGAATTCGACGTCCAGGTCCGCGACGACATCATGGTCGATGCGGACAGCGAGCAGCTTTTCCGCGTCGTGCACAATATCTGCCGCAATGCCGTCCAGGCACTGACGAACCACCAGCCCGACGACGGCCGCCCGGCGATGATTTCCGTAGCGGCCGTCCGGACGGGCAGCGTCGTGACGATTTCGATCGAGGATACCGGCCCGGGCATGCCGGCCAAGGCACGCGAAAACCTCTTCGCCGCTTTCCGCGGCTCGGCGCGCTCCGGCGGCACCGGGCTTGGCCTCGCGATCGCTCGCGAACTGGTGCTCGCCCATGGTGGCACGATCGCGCTCGTCGAAAAGCCGACGCCCGGCACGCTGTTTCGCATCGAGCTTCCTGACCGCCCGGTGCGGCTCGACGCCTTCCGCGCCAAGGGCCGCTCGTGAATCCTCGCTACAGCGCCGCGCGCCCTATCAGGCGCGCAAAGGTCGCTGTAGCACTTTGAATTGCTGCATGTCTTTGTCCTTAGATCGAGGTCGATGTAAAGAGACATGCAGTAGCAGCGGCGCCGTGCCGGGACGCGCGTTTCGGCTCGCCTCCGTCGTCGCAAAAATGAAGTTTTTTGCCGAAAGGCGCTTGCAATCGCCGAAAGGACCCTTTAGAGGATCGCCACGCAAGCGGTGGTCACCGCTTCAGGCACGCACCCGTAGCTCAGCTGGATAGAGCACCAGACTACGAATCTGGGGGTCAGGAGTTCGAATCTCTTCGGGTGCGCCACTTCTTTCCAATTAAAGCCGCGCACCTACAACACCGGCATGCCGGTCAAGCGCCCTGCGCGTCCTCAGCCGGGATGGCTGAAGCGGGCCACTTTCGCATCCCTCGTCAGGTTGCGGAAGCTGGTTCCGCTCATATGCACCAGCGTTCGGTGGTCGCCGCCCTCGAAGTAGACGTCGTTGGCCTTGTCGAGGCTCTCGTCGAGGATGACCGGCACACCATAGGCCGATCCGATAGGCGGCACCGCGCCGATCTCGCAATCGGAAAAGAGCGTGCTGACCTCTTCCTCGGAGGCAAGGCCCAGACGCCTGTTCATGACATCCTGCAGCGTCGAGAGCTCGACCCGGTGTGTGGCCGGCACGACGGCAAGCACGTAGCCCATCTCGTGGTGCACGACCACGGATTTGGCCAGCCTGTTGCCCGGAACGTGGGCGGCCTCTGCGGTCTGGCTGGTCGTTGCGGTACGGTGGTGAGGGACGGTATCGTAGTCGATCCCCTCGGTCTCGATATAGTGCTGGAGTTTCCTTGCGATCGTCATCGTAGGCGTCCCTTCTGTTAAGCGGTGACGCGGAAAAAGATCATTCTGCTCTGATCGTCTGCGGAGTCAACGATGAAGGCACGGCCTGCGGGAAGCCACTTGCCGGACGGAACGCGCCCAACTGCGATCACCACACGAACGGAACGAGCCGATAGGGCACCCGTTCCGCATAGGCGTCGTATCCGGCGAGGCCGGCGCGAAGAGCCTTTTCTTCAATGCCGATGCGGATGGCGAGCAGGGCTGCGAGCCCCAATGCGGCCAGCAGCCCCCACCAGGAGCCGAGCAGCAGCGAGGTGCCGGCGACGAAAAGCAGGCTGCCGCTGTAGAGCGGGTGGCGGACATAGCGATAGGGGCCTGTCGTGACCACCCTTTGTCCCCGCTCGCTCTGCACCTTCACGACGGGTGCGGCGAAGCTGTTTTCCCGCATCACACGGTAGCTGAAGACGATGGAGAGAACGAGCAGCAGCGCACCCGCCGCCTGTACCCATGGCGGCACTGTCGACCATCTGAAACGTGCGGCATCGAGCGCCATGAAGGCGAAGGCGCCGAACAGGAACGGGAGAAGCACGGAAAGGAGCACCTTGTCGGCCTTCGGCTGGTCTTTCTGGATGGGTGCGGCCAATCGCTCCCTGAGCAGCGCCGGATCGTGCCAGGCGAGCAGCAGGCCGGTGGTGAGCGAAAGCGCCAGCATAATGGCGAGGTAAATCCACGCGGCCAGCCAGGCGAAGGTTCCGGCTGAAGCGAAGAGAACAGCTCCCATGATGCCGAACCAGACGACGGTCTGGACGATCAGTCTGACGACCATCGGTGAGCTCCTTGCAGTAGTACTATGCTGCCCCGGCGCTCCCGAAGCTAGCGGCGCAGTGGGGCACGTTTGCGGCAGGTTGGCCTCCTTTTTTCGGCGCGTTCACGATGTTGTGCCTCGGCGCGCCTCAAAACCGCTGCGGCGGATTCCTACATGACTTCCGTTGGCATGCCATCCAGGACAAGGAGGGCGTTAATGTATCGTTACATGATGAAAGAGTTGATGCTGATCATTGCCGGCCTGATGATCTGCGCCCTTCTGATCCTGCTCGTCACCCAGATGCCAGTCGCATCGCTCTGAGGTTGGCCGCCATTCAGACCCTGCCCAGACTTTCCATCGTTCGGGGATCCCTGACGCCATTGTAGTAGTGGTCGAGCGCTTTTGCGAATGCGTCGACGGTCGGGTCGGCGGCCTCGAAGAGCGTCATCGACGAGCGGAACTTCAGATCGTCCGGCCGTCCGAAGATGGCCAGAGTGCTGCGTCCGGCTACCGCATTCACGGCTTCCGTACATTCGACAAGGCGCCGGCCGAGCAGCGGGTGTCCGAGATAGGCCCGCGCCTCGTCGAGATCCGCCAGCGCATAATATTGCGCCATCGAGGAGTGGCCGAGGCCCCGGATCTGCGGGAAGATGAACCACATCCAGTGGGTCCGCTTGGCGCCGGCGCGAAGCTCCGCCAATGCGGTTTCATAGACGCCTTGCTGGGCCTCGACGAAGCGCTCGAGACTGAAGGCTTCGCTCATCTTTGTTTGCCTTGGCTGAATACCGGGAGGAGGTCCGTGCCCGCCCTTACCATCGCTGATGAACATGAACCTTGATCAGCCGCTCGTAAAGTGCGGCGATCGCCTCCATCGTCGCTCCGTCGATCGAGGCAAGAGCGCTCGCCGCCGCGTTCGATTGCGCCTGTTCGGCATTTCGGGCGCCGGGAATGACGACGGAAACTGCCTCCTGCGCGAGGATCCAGCGGAGCGCGAATTGCGCCATCGGCACATTGGCCGGCACCAGCCTGCGCAACTCATCCACGGCTTCCAGCGCAACCTCGAACGGCACGCCGGCGAAGGTCTCGCCGACGTCGAAGGCTTCGCCGTGGCGGTTGAAGTTGCGGTGGTCATCGGCGGCGAAGACCGTGTCCCTGCCGATCTTGCCGGAAAGCAGGCCGGAGGCGAGCGGCACGCGCACGATGATGCCGACATTCTTTTTCCTTGCCTCGGCAAAGAAGAGGTCATGCGGCCGCTGGCGGAAGATATTGTAGATGATCTGCACCGTGGCGACGCCGGGATATTCGATCGCCTTCAGGGCCTCCTCGACCCTTTCGACCGAGACGCCGTAGTGGCGGATCTTGCCCTTGGTCACAAGCTGGTCGAGCGCGCCGAAGAGCTCCGGGTGGTAGTAGACGTCCGTCGGCGGGCAATGGAGCTGGACGAGATCGAGTGTCTCTACGCCGAGATTCTTAAGGCTCCGGTCGATGAAGGCTTCGATATTGGCGCCGGTATAGGCCTCGGCAACATGCGGATTGAGCCGTCGCCCGGCCTTGGTCGCGACAAAGGGCTTCTCACCTCCGCGCTCCTTCAGCACCGCTGCGATGATCTTTTCCGAGCGCCCGTCGCCATAGACGTCGGCGGTGTCGATGAAGGTGACGCCATTGTCGAGCGCGGCGTGAAGGGCGCGCTTGCCGTCTGCCTCGCTGACATCGCCCCAGGAGCCGCCGATCTGCCAGGCGCCGAAGCCGATCTCCGAAATCGTTGCGCTCGTCCGTCCCAAAGTCCTCGTCTTCATCTGAATGTCTCCTCGCTTTACCCATCTCGCAGCGGCGCCACGCATGTTTATCGGTCATTTGTATGATGATTGTGAGACCGAGGAAAAAGGGCGTCAATTCTCGAGCGATACGATCGCCTTGCCGCGGCTGAGGTCACTGACGAGGTCGCGTGTCGCTTCCGCCGTGTCCTTCCGCAGTTCAATCACCAACACTGCACCTGTGTCGGTGAAGCTTTCGCCGGCGATCGCAACGCCGCGGGCGGTGAGCCGCGCCTTGATCAGGGCGAGATCGACAAAGTCGCAGGCGACCGTGGCACGGAGCGTCTCGATCCGTTCGACCTTTTCCGCAGCCCTCAGGCAGAGTGCGGCGGTGCCGCCATAGGCGCGGATCAGCCCGCCGCTGCCGAGCAGGACACCGCCGAACCAGCGCGTCACGACGACCGCGACCCGGTCGAGCGACTGGCCGTCGATCGCCGACAGGATCGGCTTGCCCGCCGTGCCGCTCGGCTCGCCGTCATCGTTGAAGCGATAGGTCTGGCCGATCCGCCAGGCCCAGCAATTGTGGTTGGCGGCCGGCTCGGAATGGGCGGCGAGAAAGGCCTTGGCCGACGCCTCGTCGTCGATCGGGCCGGCGATCGCCAGAAAGCGGCTCTTCTTGATTTCCTGTGTCGAGGTCTCGATGCGCTGGAGCGTGAACATCCGCTGTTTCCGTTTGGGAGCGCTCATAGCGGAATGTTGGCGTTGCGTCATCCTCGATGGACTGCCTGCGCAGCATTACCCCTCCCCAACCCCTTCCCACAGGTGGGAGGGGCTCTGGCGCCCGCTGCGGCCGAGCGCCGTGCCTGAAGATTTCGGCCTCGTTGCAACGGTCAAAAAAGGCGTGGAAGTGTGCGGCATCTCAAGCCCCTCGCCCTTGTGGGGAGGGGTTGGGGAGGGGAAGTTTTGGTCGCTCAGCCGATCGCCATCAGGCTGGCATTGCCGCCGGCGGCAGCCGTGTTGATCGAGGCGGAAACCTCCTCGACCAGCCAGTTCAGGCAATAGGCATCCGGATTGCGGGCGATCTCCTCGCCCGAGGCGGCCTGGACCAGCACGAGCGGACCCGGCAGGCCGGCGATCACCTTGATGACCTGGCGGATACGTTCGGCGTCGCCTTCGACCAGCGCGCCGGCAAACGGACCGTCGGCGGACCAGTCCTTCGACCAGGAAACGCGCAGCGCGACGCTGTGCGGCAGGGACTTGAGCGAGGCCTGCAGGCCGGATGCGGCGTCGACGACGACGCTGTTTCCGGTCGCTAGCGCCGCGGCGAGCTGGTGGTAGAGCCCGCCCTCGGTGGCCGGCACAAGCAGAACGCGGCCGCGCGGATGCAGTGCATAGAGATTGCGTTCGCCGACCGGGCCGGGGAGTTCCAGATCCAGGCCGAGCGCCGAGGTGCTGCCGGCATTGCGGGCCGCCTCGGCCTCCGCCGTTGCACCCTTGCTGTCGAGCCACTTGGCGAAATCGAGCAGCGTCGGGTCAATATGCACGGAGCTGTGCTGCGGCGGCACCGGAGCCGGCGTCACCAGCCGGCCGAGATAGAGCGGCCCGCCGGCCTTCGGCCCGGTGCCGGAAAGGCCGCGACCGCCGAAGGGCTGCACGCCGACGACTGCGCCGATGATGTTGCGGTTGACATAGAGATTGCCGGCCTTGATGCGGCTCGTCACATGGGCGATCGTCTCGTCGAGGCGCGTGTGCAGGCCGAAGGTCAGCCCATAGCCGGTGGCGTTGATATCGTCGATCAGCCGGTCGAGATTGTCGCGGCGGTAGCGGATGACGTGCAGCACCGGCCCGAAGACCTCGCGCTTCAAATCGGAAAGCTTCTCCAGCTCGATGATCGTCGGCGGCACGAAGGTGCCCTTTTCCGTCGCGGCGGCCAGCCCGATCTGCTCCACCTTGCGGCCGAGCCCGCGCATCCGCTCGATGTGCGTCTCGATGATGTCCTTGGCCTCGGCGGAGATCACCGGGCCGACATCCACGGAAAGACGGTCGGTGCGGCCGATGTTCAATTCGTGAAGCGCGCCTTTCAGCATGGTCAGCGTGCGATCGGCGACGTCCTCCTGCAGGCAGAGCACGCGCAGCGCCGAGCAGCGCTGGCCGGCACTGTCGAAGGCCGAGGCGATGACATCGCCGACGACCTGTTCGGCAAGCGCCGAGGAATCGACGATCATCGCGTTCTGGCCGCCGGTTTCGGCAATGAGCGGGATCGGCCGGCCGGCCGCCGAGAGCCGATCGGCGAGCTGCGCCTGGATGAGCCGCGCCACCTCCGTCGAGCCGGTGAACATCACGCCGGCGGTCTCGGGTGCGGCAACCAGGGCGGCGCCGACGCGGCCGTCGCCCGGCAGGAGCTGCAGCGCGCTGGCCGGCACGCCGGCCTCATGCAGGATGCGCACCCCTTCGGCGGCGATCAGCGGCGTTTCTTCCGCCGGCTTGGCCAGCACCGGGTTGCCGGCGACGAGAGCGGCGGCGATCTGCCCGGTGAAGATTGCCAGCGGAAAGTTCCACGGGCTGATGCAGACGACCGCACCGAGCGGCCGGTGGGCCTGGCCAAGGGTCCGGCGCGTCTGTTCGGCGTAATAGCGCAGGAAATCGATCGCCTCGCGCACCTCGGCAATCGCATTCAGCAACGACTTGCCTGCCTCGCGCACGATCAGCCCGAGGAGCGTCGGCATGCGTGCCTGCATCAAATCGGCGGCGCGGTCGAGGCAGGCCGCCCGTTCGGCCGGGGAAACCGCAGCCCAACTCGGGGCCGCGTCGGCGGCAAGGCGCACGGCCCGCTTCGCGTCTTCCTCGGAAGTCTCCGTGACCGAGCCGACGCGGTCACGGTGGTCGCCGGGATTGACAACAGGGCGCGTCTCGCCCGAAGCCGCGCCGCTTGCAAGTTGCGGTGCCGCGGTCCAACCGATCGCGGCGCTTGCCTTGAGCGTCTCGGTCAAGGCGGCAAGGGTCGCTTCATTGGATATGTCGAGGCCGGCGGAATTCGGCCGCGTTGCAAACAGCTCGGCCGGCAGCGCTATCTTCTCGTGCTTCGCACCGACGAGCGGCATGGCGCGGACGATTTCTACCGGATCGGCGATCAACTCGTCGATCGAAACGCCCGGATCGGCGATGCGATGCACGAAGGAGGAGTTGGCGCCGTTCTCGAGCAGGCGGCGGACGAGATAGGCAAGCAGTGTTTCGTGCGTGCCGACCGGCGCATAGATGCGGCAGGGCCGGCCGAGATTCTCCCGTCCGACCACCTCTTCATAGAGCGGCTCGCCCATGCCGTGCAGGCACTGGAACTCGTACTTGCCGACGTGAAAGTCCTTGCCGGCCATGTGGTGGATGGTGGCGAGCGTCTGGGCGTTGTGCGTGGCGAATTGCGGGAAAACCGCATCCGTCGCCGAAAGCAGCTTGCGGGCGCAGGCGATGTAGGAAACGTCTGTATGGATCTTGCGGGTGAAGACCGGGAAATCCTCGAGCCCGTCGAGTTGCGCCCGCTTGATTTCGGCGTCCCAATAGGCGCCCTTGACGAGCCTGACCATGATGCGCCGGCCGGCGCGCCGGGCCAGATCGATGAGGAAATCGAGCACGAAGGGGCAGCGCTTGCCATAGGCCTGCACGACGAAGCCCATGCCGTTCCAGTCGGCAAGATCGGCATCGAGGCAAAGCTCTTCCAGAAGGTCGAGCGACAGTTCCAGCCGGTCGGCCTCTTCGGCGTCGATGTTGAAGCCGATATCGTATTTCTTGGCAAGGAGGGCGAGCGACTTCACCTTCGGCAGCAATTCGTCCATCACCCGCGAGGCCTGCGCCCGCGTATAGCGCGGATGCAGCGCGGAGAGCTTGATCGAGATGCCGGGGCCTTCGTAAATGCCGCGTCCGGCAGAGGCCTTGCCGATCGCGTGGATGGCCGCCTCATAGTCCTTGTAGTAGCGCTCCGCGTCGGCGGCGGTCGTCGCCGCTTCGCCGAGCATGTCGTAGGAATAGCGAAACCCCTTCTGCTCGAGCGCGCGGGAGCGGCGCAGCGCCTCGTCGATCGTCTCGCCGGTCACGAATTGCTCGCCCATCATCCGCATGGCCATGTCGACGCCGCGGCGGATCACCGGCTCGCCGCAGCGCGAGATCAGCCGCGTCAGCGCCGCGGCGAGGCTGCGGTCGTTGACCGTCGAGGTCAGCTTGCCCGTGACGACCAGACCCCAGGTGGCGGCGTTGACGAACAGCGACCGGCCGCCGCCGAGATGGGACTTCCAGTTGCCTTCGGAGATCTTGTCGCGGATCAGCGCGTCGCGGGTTGCCGTGTCGGGAATGCGCAGCAGCGCCTCCGCAAGGCACATGAGTGCCACGCCCTCCTGGCTCGAAAGCGAGTATTCCTGCACCAGCCCCTCGACGCCCGAACCCTTGTGCTTGGCGCGCAGCGCCGCGACCAGCTTGCGGGCGGTCCCGGCGGCGGCGTCCCGCGTTCCCCGCGGCAGTGTCGCGGCTTCGACGAGCGGCGGCAGGCATTCCGTCTCGGGCCGGCGATAGGCGGCGGTGATCGCCTGGCGCAGCGTGCTCTGCGTCCGGATCGGCGGCGCAAAGTCGGCAAAGGGCGCGGGTGCGGCGTCGGTGGTGATGGTTGGTTTTTGAAGCTGGGTCTGGCTCATCGAACGCGGTCCTCCACGCGGGGTAGCGGGGCGCCCTGGCGCCCTTCAATTCGGGGCCGAAAATACGCTTCTTGCCGCCGAACATCCATCCGGCAATTTTGCTCAGGCTCAGGATGTTTCTCTAAGCGGGTTGACTATTTTGGAGAAACATGCGGATCTGGCAGGACTGATCCGAATGTTTCCATGTTCAGGCGGCGGCGCCGAAAAGGCGTTGGCGGGCCATCAGGCATTCGTCGTCACCGGGCATGCACGTCCGGCAGACAATGGGTCTTACGGCGTAGACCTTGCAGGCGACAAACTTGCCGAGCGCGCCTTCGAGCGCCGTGCAGCGGTCGTTTTCGCAGCGCATGCCGCCAAGGTCGGCTGCGACATGGTCCGCCGGTATTTGTTCCAGCTCCTCTTCCGTCTCCAGCGAAAAGCGCGGCCATTCGGCCGAATAGGCGCAACAGGCGCCACAGCTCTGGCAATCGAAATCGTAATGGGGGGAAAGGGCAGAGGTCATGGCGCCAGCCTAGCACGAAGCCGGAAGTGTCGAAATGGCCTACAGCGTTGTGCGTCTTTGCAGACGCAGCACTTTGATTTGCCGCATGCTTCACGCCACTGCGGCATCGCGCTTGGCGATCTCGTAGTCTTCCGTGTGGACGAGCACCCCGTCGCGCGTGACGAGCGCAATACCGTAGGCCGCCGGCTCGTCCACCGACAGCGAGGCGTCCGGAATGTCGAAGGGCATAGGCTGCTGATGCACCGTACTCTTGAAGACGGAGAAGGGGATGCCGCGGCTGGAGCCGCTTATGGTGCGGTGCACATGGCCGGCGAAGATGTGGCGGACATTGCCGTGCCGCCGAACCAGTCCATAGAAATCCTCCTCGTTGATGAGGCGGAACATATCGATGCCGACAAAGCCGGTGACGTGCGGCGGGTGATGCATGAAGATCAGCACCGGCCGGTCGCCGGCGCTTGCGAGTTGCCGGTCGAGCCAGCCGAGGCGCCTGTCGCAAAGATAGCCGGCATGGCTGACTGGATAGTCGTAGGGCGGCGCAAACAGCGTGTCGAGGAGAATGGCGCGGCAGTCGGCAAAATCGATCACCTGCTGGACGAAGCCGTTGTCATCCGTTGGCGCCTCGTCGAAGACGTCCAGAAACGCCTCGCGGCGGTCGTGATTGCCTATCATGACCGCCGCCGGCGGATTGAGTTCGCCGAGAAGGGCTTTCAGCCGCTCGTAGGAGGCGCGGTCCGCTCCATGCGCCAGATCACCCGCGAAGATCACGCGATCCGCGTCGGCATGGTAGCGATTGACATGCGCGATGCCGGCGGCCAGCCGCCGATAGGGATCGATCCCTATGATCGACATGCCCTCGGGAACCATGTGCAAATCGGTGAAGATGATGAACTTCGTCATGGATCGGCCCGGCGCGATGCGTTTTCTTTTCACGCTCCCGCGCCTGTGTCTGGGCGTCAAGCGGCAACTTTGGGTGCGTGGGGGAGGCAACGCGCCTTGGCACGCGGCGCACTTGCGGCTGGACCATGAAAGCGGTATGCCTGATATATCAGATGACACTGACGCTGTTCCGGAGACACGGCCATGAGATGGAAACGCACGATTCAGTTGCTGGACGTTCATTGCGAGGGCGAGATCGGCAAGGTGGCGATCGGTGGCGTGCCGAAGATCCCGGGCAACTCGATCGCCGAGCAGCTGAACCACATCAACACGGTGGATGACGGCCTGCGCCGTTTCCTCTGCCTCGAGCCGCGCGCCGCCTCGATAGGCTCCGTCAACCTGCTGCTTCCCCCAAAGCGGCCGGAGGCGGACGCCGGCTTCATCATCCTGCAGGCCGACCAGGCCCATGCCATGTCCGGTTCCAATTCGATCTGCGTCACGACGGCGCTGCTCGAATCCGGCATGATCGAGATGAAGGAGCCGGAAACCGTGGTGATGCTCGACACGGCGGCGGGCCTGGTGAAGGCGAGGCCACCTGCCGGGACGGCCGCTGCGAGCGGGTGAAGCTCACCATGGTGCCGTCCTTCGTCCAGGAACTGGATGTCGAGGTGGATACGCCCGAATGGGGCCGCATCAAGCTCGATCTCTGCTTCGGCGGCGTCTTCTATGCGCTGGTCGACGTCAACCAGATCGGCACGACGATCGACAAGGCGAATGCGCGCCGGATCGTCGAGGCCGGCATGGCCCTGAAGGACCTCGTCAACCGCACGCTGCCGGTCGTGCATCCGGAAATCCCGGAAATCAAGGGCGTCGCCTATGTGATGTTCCGCGACACCGAGGCGGACGGAGCGGTCAGGACCTGCACCACCATGTGGCCGGGCCGCGTCGACCGCTCGCCCTGCGGCACGGGCAGCTCGGCCAATCTCGCCACGCTCCATGCGCGCGGCAAGGTCAAGCCGGGCGACGTCTTGAAATCCCGCTCGATCATCGGCTCGGAATTCGAAGTCGGCCTCGAAGCCGTGACGACGGTGGCCGGGCGAGAGGCGATCATTCCGACCATTTCAGGCCGGGGCTGGACCTTCGGTCTGCATCAGGTGGCGCTCGACCCGTTCGATCCGCTCGCCGATGGATTCGCGCTGACCGATACCTGGGGGCCGCAGGCGGGCGAGATCCGCTAGAGCCCGGGCTGCTCGGGCCTAAAGCGCGTTGCAACGTATTCACGCGGCCCGCTTTAGCTTCTTGTTTTTATGCATGTCGTTACCCCAAAACCGCTGCGCACTTTTGGGCGACATGCATTAGGTGCGTGACGCACAGACACAATCCTCACTGGAGCTTGCTCGTCTTCGCACGCTCGGACCATTGTGCCGCGAGGGCGCCATCTGCCCGAGTGCCGACGCCGTCCCGGTAGGCGACGGCGAGATTGCGGGCTGCGACGACATTGCCCGCGGCCGCAGCGCGTTGGTAGAGGTCGAAAGCCGCTTCGGCCTCACCACGTTCCACGAGCCGGGTGCCGTACATCGCCATCGCCAGAGCGTGGCCGTTTTGCGCCGCTTCGCCGAGGATCTGAAGCGATTTCAATTTCTCGCCGGCCCGGTCGAGGACGCGGGCAAGCTGGAACTGCGTCCGCGCATCGCCATTCTGGTTATAGGCCTCGCGGCAGGCCGATAGCGCGACGCCGATGCGGATATCCTCGGTGGCGACGGCCGGAAACGCCCTGTTGCGCTCGAGATCGAGTTCGCTGCCGGCTTCCCGGTCGCACTGTTCGGCGGCGGTGAGATCGCCGGCATGCGCCGAAGGCGCCGCAATCGCCGCGAATGACAGAAGCATCGCAGTTGCAAGCAGAACGGCATTTGCACTGCGGATGGTCGGGTTGATCCGGGTATCCATGACACTCTCCCTTGTCCGGCCGCTATCCTAGAACTGGCGTGAGGCGGCGCCTGTTCCGAGCGAAACAGCCAGGAGCCGGAGGGCCGTTGAACTGGGCAGGGCGCAAGCGGCGCCTTGCATCCTCGATGCGTCGGTCTATCCTCGAACCAGGGCTTGAACAGGGAGCGCTGCAATCGCAGCGGGGAGCGGCCGATGCCGCAGCTAAATATCAACAGAAGAATGCTGCTTGGCAGCCTGATCTTGGCGGCGGTCGGCTGCCGGGCGGCGACGGCCGCGACCGGAGCAGTCGTCGGCAAGGCGCAGACGATCCGCGGCAATGTCCGCCGCCGGCAGGGAGATGCGGAGGAGCGGCTTGCCGCTGGCGGCGCGGTACTCGACCGGGACTACGTCACGACGAGCACCAACAGCTTTGCCGATCTCGCCCTCAGCGAAACACGCATTCTTCTCGGACCCCAGACGGAGCTGTTGATCGACAGCTTCATCGCCGGCGAGGGGGGCACGCTCGAGCTCGGCGTCGGACGAATGGTTTTTGACCGGCCGCAGGGACTGCCGAAGGTGGACGTGGCGATCCGCACGGCCTTCGGAATGATCGGCGTTCGCGGCACGAAGTTTTTCTGCGGACCCAGCCGGGCGGCAGCCTTCGCCGTCTTCGTCGAGCACGGTGCCGTCAGCGTCGAAGGCGGCGGCATCGCGCGGAGGCTGACTGCCGGCGAGGGAGTGGACTTCGACCGGCCCGGCGCAGCTCCAGGTGAGGTGACGCGATGGGGGCAGGCGCGCATCCGCGAGGCCTATGCGAGCGTCGGTCTACGTTGAAGTCCGAAGTCCGCCAGCATTGGCGACGGTGAAGAGCTCCATCGATCCGAAGCTGCGGATGTCATGCTGGCCGAGCGCGCGAAGCCCGATCGTGCACTCAGCGGCGGCTGCCGGGCCGATGCAGATTGCCGTCCCGAGGAACTTGTTCGCCTCCTGGAGGCGCGCGGCGAGGCTCACCGCGTCGCCGTGGGCGGTGTAGTCGAGCTTGCCGCCGGCACCGACCTCCCCCAGGACCGCCGGTCCGGTCTCGATGCCGATCCGCGTCCTGCCGAAATCATGCTTGGCAAATTGCGGTCGCTGCCGCATTTCTTCGGTCAAGGCGTGGATCGACATGGCGCATTGGATGGCCTTGTCGACATGGTCGGCGAGATCCTCCGGCGCGTTGAAAAGCGAATGGACCGCATCGCCGACCACCTTATCGACCATGCCGCCATGGCGAGCGACGAGCGCGTTCACCTCCGCGAAATAAATGTCGAGCAGGGCCACGAGGTCGCGGGGTCCGAGTTGCTGGGAAAGCTTTGAGAAGCCTTCGATATCGGTGAACAGCGCGGTTACCGGCCGCTCTTCGCCCGTCGTATCGCCGCGGTCAGGATCGTCTATGTAGCGTGCCACTACCGACTGCGGCAGATATTGCGAGAATTTCTGCCGGGCGGTCGCTTCGGCGCGGCGCGCCCGGGCCAATTGCAGCGCGCTCGTCACGATGAGGATCGCCACCAGTGCGACCGAGATGCCAATGGCGTCGAAGAGCCAGCCGGTCGTGGCATAGATCGCGCCTGCGAAAGCACTGACGGCAAGCACCGCCGCCGCGCCGAGTGTCAGTGACATCATGGGCCGCAGTTTGGTCGCGCCATAGGCGGCGGCGACGCCCACGGCGAGACTGAATATTGCCTCGATCAGGGGCAGATCGCCGTCGCGATAGGGCACGAACCCGGTGACAACCGCATTGGCTATGTCGGCATGGATCTGCACCGAGGGCTCGAGCGGCATGGAGGCGGTCGGTCTCAGGCCGCCGAGGCTCGGCATGCTGCTGCCGAGGAAGACCAGCTTGCCGGCGATCCTGGCCCTGTCGATCCTGCCCGCCAGGACGTCGGCCGCCGAAACCGTCCGGGCGGCGAGCGCCGCTGGCGAACTCGCCACGAAACGAAGATTGCCATCCGCATCGAGCGGGATGATCGCATGGTCGAGTCTCAACCAGGCAGGCGCTCCGCCAAGCACCGGCGTGCTGCTTGCCGCGCCCAGCCGGCCCGCTTCGATGCCGAGCGCCGGAAAGGCGTCGTTACCGACGATGGCGAAAGCCTGCGCGCGCCGGACGCGTGCATCCTTGTCTCCGACAAGAATCGCCGCCGTCGCCGCCTTCGACCGGTCCATGAACATCGGGCAGGCGGTTTCCGCGCCTTGGATGAACCATTGTTCGGGGACGGCAAGCTGACGTCGCAACGCCAGTGGCGGAACGGGACGCGGACGTTCGGGGGAGCGCTCGGCAGCCAGAAATCCCAGGACAACCGGCGCTTCGCCGATCGCTGAAGCAAGCGCCGAATTTGCCGGCGAGGCCGGATCGCAGTCGGAACTGAAGACGAAGTCGACGGCGATCGCCTTCGGTCGGGCGGCTGCAAGCCGCGCGATCAGCTCAGCCGTCGCACCCCGATCCCAGTTTTCGGACCTTGCCTCGTAGGCCACCCGATCGATGTCGACCACGACGATATCCGCCGAGCGCGGGGAGGAGACCCATTGGGTAAGATTGTCGAAGAAGAGTTCGCGCGGCGTCCGGAAGACCGTCTCGGCATAAAGGTAGAGAACGAGCGCCGTGGCCAGGCTCGCGATGATCCCGCCGGCAAGCGGGCTGATGCGGCGATGCGGCCATGGCGTCAGGCTCAATCGGCCTAGTCCTCCGGTGGATCGGCTATCATCAACAGTCGTCCCACATTACACGAGACGATGCCGTCCGTCCGCTTGAGAGCGCCATGTTCCTCGAGCCAGAGTATGGCGCGGTTCACCTTCGGTCGGCTGGCACCGAGAATCGCGGCGATATCGGTCTGGCTCAGCGTCAGGCGAAGATTGGCGCTTGCCGGCAGCTCGTTGCCGTGGATCTGCCGGAGCGTCGCCAGGAAGAAGCGTGCGACGCGGGCGTTGAGGTCGTAGAGCGCGATCGTCTCCAGCCGGTCGGTCGTGTCGCGCAGCTGCGCGCAGAGGAAGCGGATGACCGCCTCGGCAATGCTCGGCTTCTGGGTGATGAGATCGAGAAAGGCCTTCTTGCCGATCACATAGCCCTCCGCGGCGGTGACCGCAGTCGCGTCGGCCGAGCGCGGCTGATCGTCGAGCAGCGCCATTTCGCCGAACAGCGCCCCGGCCTCGTGCTGACGCAGCATCAGCTCGCGGCCCTGCGGCGTGAACAGCGACAGCTTGATGCGCCCGGAAACCACGACAATCATGTAGTTGCCTTCGTCGCCGCGCTGGAAGATGACCGTGCCTGCCGGCCACCTGCGGTAGCTGGCGATGTCGGCGAGTTCGCAAAGCGTTTCCTTGTCGAACTCTTCGAAAATCGGAAAGGACCGCCAAAAGGCGGGACTCCGGTTGATGTCGGTCATAAGATTTCCCCGCGTGCCCTTGCGCGTGCGAATTCTTTACGCAGATGCGGCCTCTTGCAACAGAAAAGCGCTTGGCCGATCGGAGCTTTGCGGCGTCGTGGCCAATGCATTGACGATATCACGCAGTCGTCTCGAAATTGTGAACGATCCGTTTCCTTCAGGACGGCTAGTCGATCCAGAAAATGCTGATATTCCTGTTGGCAAATCAGTTTCCAACAGGAGCCTCGCGCATGCCTCAGAATGTCATCGTCCTCGTCGGGCGTGTTCTTCTCTCAATCATTTTCATCGTCTCCGGCTTCGGCAAGCTCAGCGATCCGGCGGGCACGGCCGGCATGATCACCAATGCCGGCTGGCCGGCGGCAACCGCGCTTGCTTATCTCGCCGGTCTTTTCGAACTCGTAGCGGGCCTCGCCGTCCTCGTCGGCTTCCAGACGCGCATTGCGTCGTACCTGCTGGCGGCCTTCTGCCTTGTCACCGCTTTCGTCTTCCATAGCGGCCCGATCAACATTCCCGACTTCCCGGAAGCGGCAAACGGTCTTCTGTCCGTGTTCAACCAGATCATGATGATGAAGAACATCACCATTGCCGGCGCCTTCCTGGTGCTTGGCTCCTTCGGCCCGGGTGCGCTCTCGCTTGACGCCCGCCTCGGCAGGCCCGTCGCCGCCTGAGGCGCAAGTCGTCATTTGGATGAAAGCAAGGACCCGCCGGCATGACCGGCGGGTCCTTTGCATCGTGGTGCAGTCTCAGGGGTAGATCACGCCCTTGCGCAGGATGACATTGCCGTAGAGGCGCGGCTCGCTGGTCTGAACGACCGTATGGGCGGCTTTGACGCGCGGATAGAACTCCGCGCCGAGAAGCGGAACGACCGGCTGCCCCGGCTCGCGCTTGCGGCAGCATTCGATGATCTCCCGGTGCACCGGATCCAGCGCGTCCTTGTCCTGTTTGACCGTGGCGCGGAAGATCGCCTCCGGTACGAAATCGTCGATCGGCAGCACGCTGAGGATAGCGTCGAGCACGGGGATCAAGTGGTGGCCGTCGAGGCGCACCAGCCGGCGCGCATGCTCCTGGCCCGGATAGTTCCCGTCGACGAGGGCGATCTCGTCGCCATGCCCCATCGCCCTGAGCGCGGCAAGCAATTCCGGGCTCAGGATGGGATCTATTCCTTTCAGCATTCTCAAAGCTCCTTGAAGAGGACATTGGTGTCCAGCAGATAGCGGGAAAAGAGCGGCAGGCTCGCACCGCCGATCGCCCGGGCGTGGCTGCCCACTGCGCCTTCGACGAGGTCCGGGAGCGTGACGCCCTGGAGGTCGAGTTCCTGAAGCGCCTTGCGGGTTGCGGCGAGGAGGCGGGCCCGTACCCAGGGCGGGAAGCCGCCGTCGATGACCGCGGCGGAAAAGTCGACGATGGAGACGGCCGAGACGATGGCCTGGGCGAGTGCTGCCGCCGAATCCTGGATCCAGACTTCGAGGGGTTCGCCGAAATCGATCCAGTCGTCGGCCGAATACCAGAGCGGCCTCGGATCCATGCCGCGTTCGCGCAGCAGCTTCTCGAGGACGAAGACCGAGGCGATCTTCAGCAACTGCGTCGTCTTGCCGTCCCTGCCCGACACCGGCAGCGGACCGACGGCGCCGGCAGTGCCGGTGCGGCCCGAGAACAGCGCGGAGTTGATGACGACGCCGCCGCCGATGAACGAGCCGATGTAGAAATAGACGAAATCAGGATAGTTGGCGCCGACGCCGAAGGCGAGCTCTGCCCCGCAGGCACTGGTGCCGTCGTTCTGCAGGAAAACGGGGTGCGGCGTCCGCGCCGCGACCGCCGCTTGCAGGTCGAAATTGCGCCATCTGTCCATTTCCTCGCGCGGCGCGCCGACTTCTTCGGCCCAGTTCCACAGTTCGAAAGGCGTCGCGATGCCCACGCCGGCGATGTGCTTGCGATCTTCGGGACTGAGCTGCCGCTCGAGCTTTTCGATGCCCTCGACGATGAAGGTGACGAGGTCGTCGGGCAGCGGGTAGGTATGGATCTGGTGGAGATGCAGGCGGATGTTGCCGAGGAAATCCATCAGCACCAGGTCGGCGCTGCGACGGCCGATCTTGACCCCGAAGGAATAGACCGCATCCGGGTTGAGCCGCATCGGGATCGAGGGTTGACCGACGCGGCCGCGCACCGGGTCACCGCGGACGAGCAGCCCGTCGGCCTCGAGCGCGCGCATGATGACCGAGACGGTCTGTGCGGAAAGTCCGGAGCGGCGGGCGATCTCCGCCTTGGACAGGCTGCCGTGGCGACGCACCAGAGACATGACCAGCCGCTCGTTATAGGCGCGCACGCGCGTCTGGTTCGCCCCACCGCTCGGGTCGATCACATCCGGTTGCGCCTCTCCCCGGTGGGGGTTCCCTATCAGTGACATGCCACCGTCTCCTCCCGTTGGCATCCCTTCATGCGAGATCTGCCGATTCCTTCTCGCCGCTTACGTCGATTCGGCAGCGGTGGCTCGCGCCGGACCTGCTGCACGCAGAATGCCATATCCAGATAATAATTCAATTTGATTTATTTATTGACACCTCGGAATTTTGGTGTTTGATTGACGCTCGGAAGCGCCGCCCGCAGGAGGAGAATGCTGCGGGGGTGAAGCCTGAAGGCCGGTTCCGGCACTGTTTAAACCTTGGGAGGGTTTGATGAAGAAAACTGTTCTTTCCACCGCATTCGGCGCGCTCGCTCTCGGCGTTGCCTTCGCGTCGCCGTCGCAGGCGGCCGATGTCTCTGCCTGCCTCATCACCAAGACCGACACCAACCCTTTCTTCGTGAAGATGAAGGAAGGCGCGAGCGCCAAGGCCCAGGAACTCGGCGTCACGCTGAAAGCCTATGCCGGCAAGGTCGACGGTGATCACGACAGCCAGGTTGCCGCCGTCGAGTCCTGCATTGCCGATGGGGCGAAGGGCATTCTCATCGCTGCGTCCGACACCAAGGCGATCGTCGATCAGGTCAAGAAGGCGCAGGCCGCGGGCATTCTCGTGATCGCCCTCGATACGCCTCTCGATCCGGCGACGGCTGCCGACGCGACATTCGCGACCGACAACCTGCTGGCAGGCAAGCTCATCGGCCAGTGGGCCGCCGCGACGATGGGCGAAAACGCCAAGACCGCAAAAATCGGCTTCCTCGACCTTATCCCGTCGCAGCCGACCGTCGACGTGCTGCGCGACCAGGGCTTCATGATCGGCTTCGGTATCGATCCCAAGGATCCGAACAAGATCGGCGACGAGGACGATCCGCGCATCGTCGGCCATGACGTGACGAACGGCAATGAGGAAGGTGGCCGCACGGCGATGGAAAACCTTCTGCAGAAGGATCCGGACATCAACGTCATTCATACGATCAACGAGCCGGCCGCGGTCGGCGCCTACCAGGCGCTGAAAGCCGTCGGCAAGGAGAACGACGTGCTGATCGTGTCGGTCGACGGTGGTTGCCCCGGCGTCAAGTCCGTTACCGAAGGCGTCATCGGGGCCACGTCGCAGCAATATCCGCTGATGATGGCCGCACTCGGCATCGAGGCGATCAAGAAATTCGCCGACACCGGCGAGAAGCCGAAGCCGACCGAAGGCAAGGACTTCTTCGATACAGGCGTTGCGCTCGTCACCGACAAGCCGGCCGCCGGCGTCGAGTCGATCGACACCAAGGTCGGCACGGAGAAGTGCTGGGGCTGATTGCCCGCCTGTCCGAATCGAACCGACAAGGCAAGGGCGGCCCCGGCCGCCCTTCGCGTAAGCGCGCCGGGGTCTTTGACAAGGCGCGAAACCTGCGCAACCTTTAGAGCGGGATAAACAAAAGTTGTGATGCGCTTCCGCGCGCGTCCCGCTCTGGCTTCTCGGAACCGATCACGGTTGCGATCTGGATAAGGATAGTCCGGACTTGCCGCGATCGAGAAAAGTTCCGGAACCCGCTCGACGATCGGCGGGCCGCGCATCTGGCAGCAATGCAATCCCTTGAGTGGGGTTTACGGGAGGAGTCTCCATGGGCGAGCCAAATACAGCCGCACAACCATCCCAGGAGTTCGAAAAGGTCCTGGTCAACAGTTCGACGGATGTGGCGTCCTTCGACACGCATGACAAGACGCCGCTTCAGAAAATCCAGCATTTCCTGCATTCGACGCCGGCCGCCGTGCCGTTCGTCGTGCTCATTGCGTCGATCCTTGTCTTCGGGCTGGCGATCGGCGGCAGGTTCTTCTCGTCCTACACGCTGACGCTGATCCTGCAGCAGATCGCGGTCGTCGGCATGCTCGGCGCGGCGCAGACGCTGGTGATCCTGACGGCCGGCATCGATCTCTCGATCGGCGTCATCATGGTCATCTCGGCGGTCGTCATGGGCAATTGCGCGGTGAGCTACGGCCTGCCGGCGCCGATTGCAGTGGCGGCCGGCTTCCTGGTCGGCGGCGCCTGCGGGCTTTTGAACGGTCTTTTGGTGTCGCGCCTCAAGTTGCCGCCCTTCATCGTCACGCTCGGCACCTGGTACGTGGTCATGTCGACGAACTTCATCTACTCGGAGAACGCGACCATCCGCGAGGCGGACGTGACCGCGGTGACCCAGTGGTTGCATGTCTTCGGCGTGACCTTCAAGGTCGGCACTGCGGTGTTGACTCTCGGCGTCGTCGCCATGGTCGCGCTGGTCTTCGGCCTCTGGTACGCGCTGAACCACACCGCCTGGGGGCGCCATCTCTATGCGGTCGGCGACGATCCGGAAGCCGCCAAGCTCTCCGGTATCCGCGTCGGCAAGGTGTTGTTGAGCGCCTACACACTCGCCGGCTTGATCGCCGCATTGGCCGCCTGGGTCTCGATCGGCCGAAACGGCTCGATCTCTCCGTCGGCGGCCGTCACAGACTACAACCTGCAGGCCATTACCGCGGCCGTGATCGGCGGCATCTCGCTCTTTGGCGGCCGTGGCTCGATCCTCGGGACGCTGATCGGCGCGATGATCGTCGGCGTGGTGTCTATGGGCCTCAACATGCTCGGCGCCGACCCGCAATGGAAGGTCTTCCTGACCGGCGTGCTCATCATTTCCGCCGTCGCAATCGACCAGTGGATCAGAAAGGTAGCAGCGTAATGGCACAGGAACCCATTCTCACCGCCCGCGGTCTCGTCAAGCGCTATGGCCGCGTCACTGCCCTCGATCATGCCGATTTCGACCTCTACCCGGGTGAAATCCTCGCGGTGATCGGCGACAACGGCGCCGGAAAGTCCTCGATGATCAAGGCGATCTCCGGTGCCGTCACCCCGGACGAAGGCGAGATCCGCCTCGAAGGCCAGCCGATACACTTCCGCTCGCCGATGGAGGCGCGCGCCGCCGGCATCGAGACCGTCTATCAGAACCTCGCTCTGTCGCCGGCCCTTTCGATCGCCGACAACATGTTCCTCGGCCGCGAAATCCGCAAGCCGGGCATCATGGGCAAGCTGTTCCGTACGCTCGATCGTTCCGCCATGGAAAAGAGGGCGCGGGAGAAGCTTTCCGAGCTCGGCCTGATGACGATCCAGAACATCAACCAGGCGGTGGAAACGCTCTCCGGCGGCCAGCGCCAGGGCGTGGCGGTTGCGCGTGCCGCCGCCTTCGGGTCCAAGGTCGTCATCATGGACGAGCCGACCGCAGCGCTCGGCGTCAAGGAAAGCCGGCGCGTCCTGGAACTGATCCTCGACGTGCGTCGTCGCGGCCTACCGATCGTGCTGATCTCGCACAACATGCCGCATGTCTTCGAGGTGGCCGACCGGATCCACATCCACCGCCTCGGCCGTCGGCTCTGCGTCATCAATCCGAAGGAATACACCATGTCGGACGCGGTCGCCTTCATGACCGGTGCCAAGGCGCCGCCCGGCGAGGCAATCGCCGCATGAATGTGCGGTCCTTGAGGGACGAAATCCTGAAACGGGCGGCGGGAGCCGGCCGTTTCATCGTCGCCATTGCCGGCCCGCCCGGCGCCGGTAAGTCGACGCTTTCCGAATCTCTTGCCGAGGCGATTGCCGAGGCGGGGGAAAACGTGGCGGTGCTGCCGATGGACGGCTTCCACATGGATAACGCCGTCCTCGTCGACAAGGGCCTGCTGCCGCGCAAGGGGGCGCCCGAGACTTTCGACGTGCGGGCCTTCCTGTCGACGCTCGACGCGGTGCGCGCCAATGACGGCGAAGTGCTCGTTCCGGTGTTCGACCGGACCCGCGAACTGGCGATCGCCTCGGCACGGGCCATCGCGCCGGTAACGCGCATCGTGTTGGTCGAGGGCAATTACCTGCTTCTCGACGAGCTGCCGTGGAGCAGGCTCGATGGGGCATTCGACTATTCGATCTTCATCGATCCGGGGATCGACGTGCTCGAACAGCGATTGCTGCAGCGCTGGCACGATCACGGCTATGATGGGGAGACCGCTCGGAAGAAGGCCTTCGACAACGACATCCCGAACGCCCGCCGCGTCGTCGGCAGCCGCCGCGCCAGCGATCTGGTGATCCGGGATTTCTGAGATTTGGCTGCGTGCGCCATTGTCTTCGGCGGCGCAATGATGGTATCGAGGCGCGGTTTCACCACATGAGTTACCGCCCTTTCAAGCGCTTCGGCCGGCTTCGACGCCGCCCGCGCGGATCGGGCGCGCGAGCATCGGGAGAAAGCTGACATGCAAGAGCTCGTTATCCGTCGCCCGGACGACTGGCATCTCCACCTACGCGACGGCGGCATGCTGCGCGGCGTCATCGGCGACACGAGTCGCCATTTCGCTCGCGCCATTATCATGCCCAATCTGGTCCCGCCGGTGGTAACCTCCGCGGATGCGGCCGCCTACCGCGAACGCATCCTCGCCGCCATTCCGGCCGGCGACCGGTTCGAACCGTTGATGACGCTCTACCTCACCGAAGGAACGGATCCGGACGATGTCGAGGCCGGTTACAGGAGCGGCCTCGTCAAGGCGGTGAAGCTCTATCCGGCCGGCGCGACCACCAATTCGCACAGCGGCGTGCGCGATATCGCCAAGGCGATGCCGGTTCTCGATCGCATGGCCGAGATCGGAATGCCGCTCTGCGTCCACGGCGAAGTGACGACGCCGGAGGTCGATATCTTCGACCGCGAGGCGGTGTTCATCGAAACGGTCCTCGATCCGCTGCGCCGGCGGTTGCCGGATCTCAGGATCACCATGGAACATGTGACGACGAAGGACGGCGTCGATTACATCAAGGAGCATGCGGCCAATCTGGCGGGCTCCATCACCACCCATCACCTGATCATCAATCGCAACGCCATCCTCGTCGGCGGCATCAAGCCGCATTACTACTGCCTGCCGGTCGCCAAGCGCGAGACGCACCGTCTGGCCTTGCGCGCTGCTGCGGTCTCAGGGGACGTGCGGTTCTTTCTCGGCACCGACTCCGCCCCGCATGTCGATCCGCTCAAGGAATGCGCCTGCGGCTGCGCCGGCATCTACACCTCCATCAACACGATGAGCTGCCTTGCCCATGTGTTCGAGGAGGAGGGCGCGCTCGACCGGCTCGAGGCCTTCACCTCGCTGAACGGCCCGGCCTGGTACGGCCTTCCGGCGAACGAGGAAACGATCACGCTGCGCAAGGCCAACGAGCCGGTCCGCCATCCCGCCAAGATCGAGACCGAAGCCGGTCTGATCACGGTTTTCGACCCGCTGTTCCCGCTCTACTGGGCCGTCGTCTAGTCGTTTGATTTTGAAGGAGAGGTCATGTTTTCGAATGCATTCACCGACAAGACGGTGATGGCCGAGCTGGTCGCGAAGATGCTCTGGGAGATCAAGGCGGTGCACTTTCGCGCCGACCAGCCCTACAAGCTCTCCTCCGGCATGGCGAGCCCGGTCTATATCGACTGCCGCAAGCTGATCTCCTATCCGCGCATCCGCTCGGCGGTGATGGACTTCGCCGCCGCGACCATCCTCAGCGACGCCGGCTTCGAGCAATTCGACGTTGTCGCCGGCGGCGAGACGGCCGGCATTCCCTTTGCGGCCATGCTTGCCGAACGGCTCGGCCTGCCGATGATCTATGTGCGCAAGGCGCCGAAGGGACATGGCCGCAATGCCCAGATCGAAGGACATATGCCGGAGGGCGCGCGTGTGCTGGTGATCGAGGACCTGACGACCGCCGGCGGCTCGATGTTCAAGTTCATCGATGCTATCCGCGCCGCCGGCGGTGTTGTCGAGCACGGCATAGCGCTCTTCTACTACGACATTTTCCCGGAAGCGCGGGGCAACATGAAATCCAAGGGCGTCGACCTGCATTACATCGCCACCTGGCGCAATGTACTGGCGGTGGCCCGCGAGCAGGCGCTGTTCGACGAAAAGACGCTGAACGAGGTGGAAGCCTTCCTCAATGCGCCGCTCGCCTGGTCGGCCCGCAACGGCGGCGTCGGCACGCTCGCCGCCCAGTGAGCCCGGCGACGCCGGGACGCTGATTTTCTGGTCGGTAGTTTCTATGGGAGAACATTCATGATCGTTTGCTGCGGAGAGGCCCTGATCGACATGCTGCCGCGCGAGACCGCGGCCGGGGAAAGCGCCTTTGCGCCCTATGCCGGGGGGGCCATCTTCAACACGGCGATCGCGCTTGGAAGGCTCGGCATTCCGACCGGCTTTTTCACCGGTCTGTCCGACGACATGTTCGGCGACATCCTGCGGGAGACGCTGAAGGCGGCGAATGTCGATTTCGGGCCTTGCGCCACGCTGCCGCTGCACACGACGCTGGCCTTCGTGAAACTCGTCAACGGACATGCGAGCTACGCCTTCTTCGACGAGAATACCGCCGGGCGGATGATCACCACGGACCATCTGCCGGCCTTCGGCGATTTCTGCGAGGCGCTGCATTTCGGTGCGATCAGCCTGATCCCCGAGCCCTGCGGCTCGACCTACGAAGCGCTGATGACGCGGGAGCATGAAAAGCGGGTGATCTCCTTCGACCCGAATATCCGGCCCGGTTTCATCAAGGACCGCGACGCCCATCTCGCCCGCATGAACCGCATGGCGGCGATGTCGGATATCATCAAGTTCTCCGACGAGGATCTCGCCTGGTTCGGCATGAAGGGGAGCCATGACACGCTCGCGGCCGAATGGCTGAAGCGTGGTCCCAAGCTGGTGGTGATCACCAGGGGCGCCGACGGCGCCGTCGGCTATACGAGGAACCACAAGGTCGAAGTCGCAAGCGAGCGGGTGACGGTCGTCGACACGGTCGGCGCCGGCGACACATTCGATGCCGGCGTGCTGGCCTCGCTGAAGCTCGACAATCTCCTGACCAAGGAACAGGTGGCCGACTTGAGCGACGAAGCGGTCCGCCAGGCGCTGGCGCTCGGTGCGAAGGCAGCGGCCGTCACCGTGTCGCGGGCGGGCGCCAATCCGCCGTGGAAATACGAGATCGGGCTCTGATTCCGGATGAACCCCTTTTTGCGAAGCGAAGGGTTCTCAACAAGAGCGGAGGAACGACGCGTGGTTTTCCGCGCGCTCGTTGGCAAGGGGTGAGATCCGATTGATTGGATCGCAACAGGTATCGCGGCGGGCGCTCTGCGAGCGGCAAGCCGATGCACCCCCCTCTGCCCTGCCGGTCATCTCCCCCACAAGGAGGGAGATTCGCGAGAGGCGCCGCCTTCTACCAAGGCCAGCTCCCTGGGTAGATTGGCATTGTTTCTCGAAGAGTGAACGAGGAGCCCACGTCTGGCCGATCTCCCCCCTTGTGGGGGAGATGCCCGGCAGGGCAGAGGGGGGTATCGACACTCGCTACCCCGCCCGCCCTGCCGCTGCAATCTGATCGCTTTCGGCTTTAACGTGCCGCCTTCAGAAGCGCGGCAACGAGGCCGGCGGTCGAGGAATCGTGACCCTCGGCGCTCTCCTTGCCTTCGACGACAGGCAGCAGACCGGTCGCCAGTTCCTTGCCGAGCTCGACGCCCCACTGGTCGAAGGAGTTGATGTTGAAGAGAGCGCCTTCGACGAAGACGCGGTGCTCGTAGAGCGCGATCAGGCGGCCGAGCGCGAAGGGGTCGAGCTGGTCGTAGACGAAGGTCAGCGACGGCCGGTTGCCGGTGAAGACGCGGTGCGGCGCTATTCTGTCCGCCTTCGCCTCGTCCATGCCCTTCGAGGTGAGCTGTGCCTTGGCTTCGGCCAGCGTGCGGCCCTTCGTCAGCGCTTCCGACTGCGCCAGGCAGTTGGCGATCAGCAGCTGGTGCTGGTGGCGCAAGTCCTTCTCGTGGCCGTTCGCGGCGATCATGAATTCGGCCGGAATGATGTCGGTGCCCTGGTGGATGAGCTGGTAGAAGGCGTGCTGGCCATTGGTGCCGGGCTCGCCCCAGACGACCGGACCCGTCGCGAATTCCACCGGCTTGCTGTCGAGCGTGACCGCCTTGCCATTCGATTCCATGTCGAGCTGCTGCAGATAGGCGGGGAAGCGCGACAGGCGCTGGTCGTAGGGCAGGATCGCCCGCGACGGATAGCCGAGCACGTTGCGATGGTAGAAGCCGATGAGCCCAAGCAGCATCGGAATGTTCTCGCGTATGGGAGCGGAGCGGAAATGTTCGTCGATCGCGTGTCCGCCGTCGAGGAAGCGACCGAAATTCTCCTTGCCGACGGCGATCATCAGCGGCAGGCCGATCGCCGACCAGATCGAATAGCGTCCGCCGACCCAGTCCCAGAAGCCGAAGACGCGGGCAGCGTCGATGCCGAAGGCGGCGACCTTGTCGAGGGCGGTGGAGACCGCCGCGAAGTGATTGCCGACCGCCGCCTCGCCAAGCTTGCCGGCGATGAAGGCACGCGCCGTCGCCGCGTTGGTCATCGTCTCGATCGTCGTGAAGGTTTTCGACGCGACGATGAACAGCGAGGTTTCCGGGTCGAGGAGCTTCAGCGTATCGGCGATATGGGCGCCGTCGACATTGGAAACGAAATGCAGCCGCGGACCGTCGTGGAAGGGGGCGAGGGCCAGCGTCGCCATCACCGGGCCAAGATCGGAGCCGCCGATGCCGATATTGACCACATCGGTGATCTTCTTGCCGGTGGCACCCCGCAAGGCGCCGGAACGGACGTCGTCGGCAAAGGCGCCCATCGCCGCCAAGACGGCGTTGACATCAGGCATGACGTCCTTGCCGCCGACGAGGATCGGCCGGTTCGACCGGTTCCGGAGCGCGGTATGCAGGACGGCGCGTCCCTCGGTGATGTTGATGATGTCGCCACGGAACATCGCGTCGCGCTTCTCCTCGACCTTGGCGGCTTTCGCCAGCGCCTCGAGGCCGTCGAGAATCTTGCCGTTCACGGCGCATTTCGAATAGTCGAGGAGGAGATCGCTGAGCCTCGTGCTGAAGCGCGAAAAGCGGTTCGGATCGGCCGCGAAGGCGGCACGGATATCGGTTGCATTGGTCTCGCGTGCAGTGGCTTTGAGGTTTTCGACAAGCGCTTTCATCGCAGGGCTCCTTGCATCGGAAATCGGCTGCGATAGCTAGTCGGTTTAGACGGGGCAAATCAAGGGCAGGTGTGCACTGCAGCGAAAAAAGGAGGCCGCTGCGCGCTGCCTTCGCATCTAATGTCGCCCAAATGTGAGGGGACCTGGGAGTGGTCTGCCCCTCACCCTAACCCTCTCCCCGCCTGCGGGGAGAGGGGACTTTGGAGTGAGGCGCTGCGACGAGTCCCCTTCGCCCCGCCTGCGGGAGAAGGTGGCGGCAGCCGGATGAGGGGCCTTCCCTTGGCTAACCTCGCAGGTCCTTGCGCAAGATCTTGCCGACATTCGACTTCGGCAGTTCGTCGCGGAACTCGACGTGTCTCGGCCGCTTGTAGTTCGTGAGGTTTTCGGCGCAGTGGCGCTTGACATCCTCTTCGGTCAGGTTCGGATCCTTGCGCACCACGAAGAGCTTCACCGCCTCGCCGGAATGCGGATCGGCAATGCCGATCGCCGCGCATTCGAGGATGCCGGGGTGGGTTGCGACAACCTCTTCGATTTCGTTCGGGAAGACGTTGAAGCCGGAAACGAGGATCATGTCCTTCTTGCGGTCGACGATCTTCGTCAGTCCGGCGGCGTTCATGAAGCCGATGTCGCCGGTGCGGAAGAAGCCGTCCGGCGAAATCGCCTTGGCCGTCTCGTCCGGGCGTTGCCAGTAGCCGGCCATGACCTGCGGGCCCCGGATGCAGATCTCGCCGATTTCGCCGGTCGGCAGCGCATTGCCGTTTTCGTCGCGGATTTCGACTTCGGTCGAGGGGAGCGGCATGCCGATCGTGCCGGTGAACTCGTCCGTGTCGAGCCGGTTGGCGGTGGCGACCGGAGAGGTTTCCGAGAGCCCGTAGCCCTCATGGATGGGGCAGTGCGTCATGGCGAGCCAGCGCTCCGCCACCGGTCGCTGCACCGCCATGCCGCCGCCGAATGTCAGGATCAGCGAGGAGAAGTCGAGCTTCTGAAACTCCGGGTTGTTCATCAGCGCGTTGAACAGCGTGTTGAGCCCGGGGAAGATGTTGGTCTTGTACTTGCCCAACTCCTGGACGAAGGCGGGAATATCGCGCGGATTGGGGATCAGGATGTTGTTGCCGCCGGTCGCGAGCCCCATCAGCGAGTTCACGGTCAGTGCGAAGATGTGGTAGAGCGGCAAGGCGCACATGAAAGTGAGGTTTTCCGGGCGCGGCTTGCGCAGGAAGGCTGTATTCAGCCAGATCTCCATCTGCGCCATGTTGGACAGCAGATTGGCATGGGTGAGGGTGGCGCCCTTGGAAACGCCGGTCGTGCCGCCGGTATATTGCAGGAAGGCGACGTCGCTAAGCCCGACATTCGGCTTCGCAAGCGCAAGCTTCTCGCCCTTGGAAAGAACCGTTCGGAAGGAGAGGTGGCCCGGCAGCGACCAGGCGGGGACGAGCTTCTTGACGCGGCGCACGACGAGATTGACGACGAGCCCTTTCACCCCGAGCATGTCGCCCATCGTCGCGACCACAACGTGCTTGACCTTGGTCCGGGCGACGACCTGCTCGACCGTATGGGCGAAATTTTCCAGGACGAAGATCGCCTTGGCGCCGGCATCGACCAGCTGGTGTTCGAGCTCGCGCGGCGTGTAGAGCGGATTGACGTTGACGACCGTGTAGCCGGCCCTGAGGATGCCGTAGACGATCACCGGGTTCTGCAGGATGTTCGGCATCATCACGGCGACGCGATCGCCCTTCGCCAGACCGAGCGACTGCAGCCAGGCGCCGATTCGGCCCGAATAGACGTTGAGATCGGCAAACGTCAGCGCCTTGCCCATGCAGGTGAAGGCGGGGCGCCAGGAATGCTGCGCGACCGCATGGTCGAAGAACTCGCCGAGCGATCGGTAGGGGAGCGGTCCGATTTCGGCGGGCACGCCCGGCGGATAGGACTTGACCCAGTTCTTCCCCGCGCCGGACCCCGCCTGCTGCATGCTTGCTTCCGCCATGATCTCTCTCCCTCTGGTGGCAACGAACGGCCTTGCTCACGGCGAAGAAAAATCCCTCCCGATCTTCCCTCGCGGTCTTCCCTCCTGCTCGAAGATGCTGCTTTTCCAGCGTCTCTTCAAGCACTAATCGGAATTATATAACTTTGACGTAAACGTCAATAACGCCGACGCAGATGCAGGGGCCGATTTTGCCGGGCAGGGAGGCACAAGCGCATCGAAATCTCCCTGTCATGTCGGTTCGCTAGACCCGTGGAAAACGATCACGGCAATTGTGAATTGATCCCGAACCAGCGCAATGATTTGGAGGCGCGGCCCTCTTTATGCCGAAAGCGCGCATCGAGGCGGGAGACGGGCTGGCAAGGCTGCGGGATTGTTGTAAGGTTCTTGAAAGACGGAGGACTACAGGTGCAATTGGGCAATCGTGAGCGAGAAAATCCCCCGGTGGAGCCGCGGCTCTTCGGGCAGCCTGCCCATTCGCGCTCGGCCCTCGTCCTGCCGATCTCGGCGGCCCGCTGGATGCTCGTCCTCATCCTGCTGGCTGGCGTCTATTTCTTCCATGGCTTCGTCGTGCCGGTGCTTGCCGCCGTCGTCATCGGCTTTGCGAGCTGGCCCATCTACCGTCGGCTGCTTCAGGCCCTGAACGGCAATCGCACCTTGGCGGCGACCATTGCCATCGTTTCCGTTATCGCCTTTATCGTCGTGCCCATCTCGATCGCCGCGGCCTATGCGGTGGACGAGGTGCGCGACTGGCTCGTCTGGGCGGTGGAAACCAACGTTAACGGGGCGCCGGTCCCGGCCTGGCTGACGACCATCCCGGTGGCGGGTGCCTGGCTTGGTCAGCAATGGGTGAAATATGTCGGGCATCCGGGCGCGCTTGGCGAACTGGTCCAGCTTGTCAGCGGCTCCAATATCGGCAACATCTACCGCGGTGTCCTGGTGATCGGCGCCTCTGCCTTCCAGTCCTTCCTGACACTGCTCTTCATGCTGATCACGCTGTTCTTCGTCTATCGTGACGGCCATTCCTTCTCGAAGCAGCTCGATCGGCTCGGCGAGCAGATTTTCCCGATGCGCTGGGAACGCCTGTCGCGTGTCGTGCCGCTCACCATCAGCTCGACCGTGACCGGCATGGGCATCATCGCGATCGGCGAAGGCATCGTTCTCGGCGTCGCCTACTGGCTGGCCGGCGTGCCTTCCCCCGTGACGCTCGGCATCATCACCGGCCTGATGGCGCTCATTCCGGGCGGCGCACCGCTCTGCTTCACTCTCGTGTCGATCTATCTGGTAGCAAGCGGCTCGCCCTTCCAAGGCGTGGCGCTCTTCATCTGGGGTACGACGGAGCTCTTCATCGTCGACAAGACGCTGCGTCCGAGGCTCGTCGGCGGCCCGATCAAGCTGCCCTTCCTGCCGACCTTTTTCGGCCTTGTCGGCGGCGTCAAGACGATGGGTTTTCTTGGTCTTTTCGTCGGTCCGGTGCTGATGGCGCTGCTCGTCGCGATCTGGCGGGAGTGGATGCACGAGGTAACGAACCAGCCGGAGCCGACGGCAAAGCCGATCTCCAGGGTCGACATCGCCGCAAAATAGGATCGCCAGCCTGCGGGCCGATCCTGCCTCTTCGGAGGCACCGTCGGGCCGCATGCCAGCGTCGTAGGAGTGAAACTTCTCTAAGGACCGAGTTCGAGAGATTGCATGCCCGAGATTGATCGTGACCCGGCAAGCCGCCCCGATCCCGATGCCCTGCTTGCGCTGGCCGAAAAGGGCGGGCGAGGGAAGCTGACGGTATTCCTCGGCGCCGCCCCCGGCGTCGGCAAGACTTACGCCATGCTGATGCGGGCGCAGCGTCTCAAGGCACAGGGCACCGACATCGTCATCGGACTTGTCGAGACCCACGGACGGAGCGAAACCGCGGTTCTGCTCGAAGGGCTCGAGGTCTTGCCGCGCCGCGAAGTCGCTCATGGCGGCCGTACCCTCCACGAATTCGATCTCGATGCCGCATTGGCGCGCCATCCGCGGATCATTGTCGTCGATGAACTCGCCCACACGAATTTCGGCGAGAGCCGTCATCCCAAGCGCTACCAGGATATCGAGGAACTGGTGGATGCCGGCATCGATGTCTGGACGGCGCTCAATATTCAGCACCTCGAAAGCCTGTCGGACATCGTCGTCCAGATTGCCGGCGTGCCCGTGCGCGAGCGCATACCGGACACGGTTCTGAACCGTGCCGACGAGGTGCTGCTGGTGGACCTGCCGCCGGCCGAACTGATCGACCGGCTGAAGGAAGGCAAGGTCTACCTGCCCGACAATGCCAAGCGGGCCGTGGACAATTTCTTCCGGCTCGGCAATCTGACGGCGCTGCGCGAGTTGGCGCTGAGGCGCACCGCCGACCGGGTCGACGACCAGATGGTCGACTACCTCAAGCAGAACGCCATAGAGGGTCCCTGGCCGGCCAGCGAAAGGCTCCTCGTTTGCATCGGCCCGGACCCGCTGTCGGAAAAGGTGGTGAGGACGGCAAGCCGGCTAGCCTCGGGCCTCAATGCCGATTGGATCGTCGTTTCCATCGAGCGTGCGGATCGCGAGGCGGCCGACGGCGAGGCGATGCGGCACCTCGACGAGACCTTCCGCCTTGCCGAGCAACTGGGGGCCGAAACGCGTCGGGTCGTCGGCAGCGATTTCGTCGAAGAAATCCTGAAGCTTGCACGGCGCGAGAATGCGACGCAAATCGTCATCGGCGCGCGGCGCCACCGGTTCCCGCTGAGCCTGTTCCGCGCTTCCTTGCCCGATGCGCTGGCCAAGCGCGTGGCGGGGATCGGTATTCATCTCGTTACCGGCAAGATCGAGCCGGCCGCCAAGCCAAGGTGGAGAGGCAAGCGGCGGCTGCCGGAACGGTTGGGTCGAGCGCTTGGCATAGCCGGCGGCACCGTCGGGCTGGCGACGGTGCTCGGCGTGCTGATCGAGCACTTCATCATCCTGCAGAATATCTCGCTTCTCTACCTTCTCGCAGTGCTCGCCTCGGCAGTCTATGCCGGTTACTTCGCGGCTCTGGCGGCCGCGCTGCTTTCCGTTGTCGCCTATAACTTCTTTTTCATCGAGCCGGTCGGCACATTCACGGTGGCCGAGCCGCACGAGGTCTTCGCGCTTCTTGTCTTCCTGGCTGCCGCGGCGCTCGCCGGCGGCCTTGCCTCGCGCATTCGCGAGCAGGCGAAAACTGCCAGAGGCCGGGCGACGGCAACCCAGGCACTCTACGACTTCTCCCGCAAGCTTTCCGGCACCGCCAACGCCGAAGACGTGCTGTGGGCGGCCGTCACCCACATGCAATCGACGCTGAGGCGCAACGCCGTCATGTTGCTGCCGGAGGACGGGGATCTCGTCTTGAGCGTGGCCTGGCCGCCGGACACCGAACTCAGCGTCAGCGACATGATGGCGGCGCGCTGGGCTTTCGAGAAGAAGGAGGCGGCCGGCAACGACACCGGCACGCTGCCGAACATCCCCTTTCAGTTCAGGCCGCTCACGAGCCCGCATGGCGTCGTTGGCGTTTGTGGCTTCCTGCAGGAGGACAGCCCCCTCGACATCAACGAGGAACGGGCCCTTGCGGCGATCCTCGACCAGACCGCCATCGCCGTCGATCGCGCGCGGCTGTCGCGTGAAAGCCTCGATCAGGCCGCCCAGCTCGAAGGCGAAAAGTTCCGTGCCGCCCTGCTTTCGTCGCTCTCCCACGACCTCACGACGCCCTTGGCGACGATCAGCGGCGCGGTGACGAACCTCCGCCAGCTTGGCGACGGTATGCCATGTGAAGACCGGGAGGACCTTCTGAACTCGATCGAGGAGGAAAGCGGCAGGCTGACGCACTTCGTCGCCAATCTGCTCGACATGACCCGGCTCGAGGCGGGGACGATCAATGCCAGGCGCGATTGGGTCGATGTGGCGGAAGTGGTGCATGACGCCGTGGAACGGGCGCGGAAATATTTTCCCGGCCGCGTTTTCGAGACCAGCATCGCCGCGGGCCTGCCATCGATGCGCGGTGACAGCGTCTTGCTCGGGCAGGTCCTCTTCAATCTGCTCGACAATGCCGACCGGTTCGGCGGCGACGAACCCGTCAGCATCTATGCCCGGCGGCAGGGCGACGAGGTCGTGCTGTCGGTGACCGATCTCGGCAAGGGCATCGCGCCCGCCGATCTCGAGCACGTCTTCGACAAGTTCTTCCGCAAGGGCAAGCCGGACAGCCGCTCGCTCGGCACGGGCCTCGGCCTTTCGATCAGCAAGGGCTTCGTCGAGGCGATGGGCGGGCACATCAAAGCGGAGAGCCCGGCGCTGCGCCGCCGCGGCACGCGGATTTCCATGCGCTTCCCGGCTGCCGAAGCGGAGCCCTCGAACTGAGGCGAGGCCGCCATATAGCCATTGCCGTGAAGTTGTTTTATGACGGACTGCAATCATAGATTTGTATGGGCCGGATTCAACGAACATGAGTGTCCCTTCGGACGGCGGAGAGGCTGACAGACCGGGCGCGGACCGGCGCCCCATTGCGGCGCGCGACAGCGGCTTCGCACGCCGCTTGACGGGGCTGCTCCTCAAGACGTCGATCACGCCGAACGAGATTTCGCTGCTGAGCATCGGCTTCGCCGCGATCGGCGCCGCTGCTCTCGTCTTCGCGACGCGATGGCCGCTCCTTTATCTTGTCGCCGTCGCCGGTATCCAGGTGCGGCTGCTCTGCAATCTCCTTGACGGCATGGTGGCGGTCGAGGGCGGCCGCGGCTCGCCGGTCGGCGCGCTCTACAACGAGTTTCCTGATCGCATTGCCGACACGCTGCTGATCGTCGCGCTCGGCTACGCCGCCGGCGTCGGCTGGCTCGGCTGGGCGGGTGCCCTTGCCGCGGCGCTGACGGCCTATGTGCGGGTCTTCGGCGGATCGCTCGGCCAGGCCCAAGACTTTCGCGGTCCCATGGCCAAGCAGCACCGCATGGCACTGATGAGCCTTGCCTGCGTTCTGGCGCTCGGTGAGGCACTGCTGACGACGGAGCGCTTCGTGCTTTATTCCACCGGGTGGATCATCCTGGCCGGGGCGCTCTTTACCTGCTGGACCCGCACCCGGGCGATCGTCTCGCGCATCCCGGGAGCCGCAAAACCGTGATCGATCTGGTGTTGATTGGCCTCACGCGGTTCATCGTCGGCGGGCAGGCGCAATGGATCGGTGCCTCGCCGGAGACGCGCCAGCGCATCTATTTCGCCAATCACGCCAGCCATCTCGACACGCTGCTGATCTGGTCGGCCCTGCCACGACCGTTGCGCGGCACAACCCATCCGATCGCCGCCGCGGATTATTGGGGCAGGGGCAAGGTCCGGCGCCACATTGCGCTCAAGGTGTTGAATGCCGTGCTTGTCGATCGTGCCACGCAGGGTCCGCCCGGCGCGGCGCTCGCCCCCTTGCGCGGCGTGCTCGCCGAGGGCGAGTCGCTCGTTCTCTTTCCCGAGGGCACGCGCGGCACCGAGCGTCTGCCGGGGCCGTTCAAGAGCGGTCTCTACTGGCTGTCGCAGGAATTCCCGGAGGTCGAACTGATCCCGACCTATCTGGACAATCCCTCGCGCGCCTTCCCCAAGGGAACCTTCCTGCCGGTTCCGATCAGTTGCACGGTTCGCTTCGGCGCACCGCTCCTCAGACGTCCCGGGGAAGAGAAGGAGGCGTTCCTCGAACGCGCCCGCGCCGCCGTCGGTGCGTTGGCTTCGGATCCGGTTCTATGAGGCTGCCATGTCGTTGACCGACAAGCTGTTCATTCTCTTCGGCGGAATTTGCGCGCTGCTCGGCATCGCCTCGGCGATCGGCTTCGCATTGTCACGCAAGGTGACCTCCGAGAACGGCCGGGCGACGGTCGACAATCTCAACGCCCGCATCAAGGCCTGGTGGGTGATGGTGGCGATCTTCGCGTTGAGCTTCGGCCTCGGCCGGGGCGTCACCGTGGTGCTTTTCGCGCTCACCTCCTTCTATACGCTGCGCGAATTCATTTCGCTGACGCCGACGCGCGGTGCGGATCACCTGCCGCTGGTCGCCGCCTTCTACGTGCTGCTACCGCTTCAGTACTGGCTGATCTGGACCGACTGGTACGCGCTCTTCACGATCCTGATACCCGTCTATGGTTTCCTTCTCCTTCCGAGCCTTGCGGCGCTGAAGGGCGACGCCGAGCAGTTCCTGCTCCGGGTGTCGCGCATCCAATGGGGCCTGATGCTGACGGTCTACTGCATCAGCCACGCGCCGGCCCTGTTGACGCTCGACATCCCCGGCCGTCCGCGCGAGGGTTTTCTGCTGCTGTTCTTCCTGATCACCGTCGCGCAGTTCAGCGACGTGATGCAATACGTCTTCGGCAAGCTGTTTGGCCGGACGAAGGTGGCGCCCGTCGTCAGCCCCTCGAAAACCGTCGAAGGCCTGGTCGGCGGCGGCCTCACCGCCGTCGCCGCCGGGGCCGGCCTCTGGTGGATAACACCGTTCACGCCGCTTGGGGCCGCGGCCATGGCGCTCGCCATCGTCGCCATGGGCTTTCTCGGCGGCCTGTCGCTGTCGGCCGTCAAGCGCTCGATGGGGGTCAAGGACTGGGGCACGACGATATCCGGCCATGGCGGCGTGCTCGATCGCATGGATTCGCTGAGCTTCGCGGCGCCGGTGTTCTTTCATCTGACGCGGTATTTTTATACGTGAAGCTCCTAGCAAGCTTGAGGCGCTTCAGAAGTTCCGCGAGTCACAAGCCCTTGCATCCCGTTTATGCGAGTTCGTCCACCGTGATACCGAGAGCGGCCGCTATCTTCTTCATCGTCTCAAAGGTGCCGTCGCGGCTGCCGCCCTCGATTTGAGAAAGGTACGCCGGGCTGATATCGACCTTGGCCGCGAGTTCTCGGAGGGTTAGTTTCCTGTACTCGCGCCAGACCTTCACCTTGCTTTCGCCATCAAGGATGCGGTTGACGATATCGGCGGGGATCAACTCTTCTTCGCCGCGAGCTAGGCGCTCATTGATCCGCTTTACGTCCGCGACGTCTTCGGCGTCCTCGGCAGCCTCTGCGGCATGCAAAAGCATCTTGTATTCGTCCTCGGCCATGACGACCATTCGGTCGCCGGCCGGGGTAGTGATGAACTGTAGTACCATGGGGTAGGCCCTCCTAGTCGTATGCGCCGCCGCGCGGGGCGATCTTCTTGATGGCGATGATTTCGCCGTCTTCCGTAAAGATAACGCGCCAGTCTCCGACCCGAAGCCGATGTGTACCTTGCAACCCTTTCAGTGCCTTGATGTTGTTAGCGAGACTTGCCGGGTCCGATGCATATTGCTCGATTTTCGAGCGGATCCGCTTGGCAACGTTCGCGGGAATTTGTGTCAAGGTTTTCAGCGCTTCACGGGTGTACCGGATCGTTTTCATGTTTACATGTTAGCTAAATGCAAACATTTGCGCAATCAAATGTTTGCATTTAGCTAACATGGGTCAGACGATTTCGCCGAGAACCACTGATTGCCTTGGCGTCATGACCCGGGATTGCGGCGCAAATGCCTTGGTGCTCCATTGGTTCCAATGTGGTTCCACGATGAGCGGTGGTCCGAAAGCCTCGACAGGCATTGCGCACAACGTCTTGAAATTAAATAGGAAAATGGTGCCGCTTACGTGACTCGAACACGTGACCCCATCATTACGAATGATGTGCTCTACCGACTGAGCTAAAGCGGCATAAAGACATTCCGCGGTGGCCGCGGAACGAATGTGAGGCGCTGATAAACGCAAAGCGCCGAGATTTCAAGCCATCAGTTTCGAGAACTTGAAAATTCCTTCGGCGCGTCGAGGGCGGGCGGGAAAGCGAGCCCGAGGCGGGCGCGGGCGGCGTCGTATTCGCGCTCCAGCCGGTCGACCAGTTGCGCGACCGTGCTGATCTCGCGGATGGCGCCGATACCCTGGCCGCAGCCCCAGATGTCCTTCCAGGCCTTGGCCCCGTCGACGGCGTTGCCGAAATCCATCTTTGACGGGTCGGCTTCCGGCAGGCCGTCCGGATCCATGCCGGCGGCGCGGATCGAGGCCTTCAGGTAGTTGCCGTGAATGCCGGTGAAATAGTTGGAATAGACGATGTCGGCGGCGTTGCTGTCGACGATCATCTGCTTGTAGGCATCGCTGGCGCGGGCCTCTTCGGTGGCGATGAAGGGGGAGCCGATATAGGCCATGTCGGCGCCCATCGCTTGCGCCCCGAGGATCGCGTCGCCGGTGGCGATCGCGCCGGAGAGCAGCAGCGGCCCATCGAACCAGGCGCGGATTTCCTGGATGAGCGCGAAGGGCGACAGCGTCCCGGCATGGCCGCCGGCACCCGCGGCAACCGCAATCAGCCCGTCGGCTCCCTTGCGGATCGCGGAGTTCGCATGGCGGTTGTTGATGACGTCATGCAGCACGATGCCGCCATAGGAGTGGATCGCGGCGTTGACCTCCGGGACGGCGCCAAGCGAGGAGATGACGATCGGCACCTTGTATTTGACGCAGAGCATCAGGTCCTGCTCGAGCCGGGTGTTCGACTTGTGGACGATCTGGTTGACGGCAAAGGGTGCCGCCGGCCGGTCGGGGTGCTTGATGGTGTGGTCGGCGAGCGTTTCGGTGATCTCGGCGAGCCATTCGTCGAGTTGCGCCTGCGGGCGGGCGTTCAAGGCCGGAAATGCGCCGATGATGCCTGCCTTGCATTGTGCAATCGTCAGCCGGGGATGCGAGACGATGAAAAGCGGTGCGCCGACGACCGGCAGTCTCGTCGTTCCGGACAGAATGGGCGGCAACGGCATCGGGTCTCTCTCCATCCCAGTTTTTTTGACGTTTGCGTAAACGTCAATGTAGATAGCAGCAATGGCCGCGCTTGCAAAGAGCGGTCTTTCGCCGCGGAATTTGACGGGTCGAGCGCCTTTTCCCCGGGGCAAGACCGGCCGGCAGCGCCGGCGGACTTGCAGATTCCGCAAGCAGCGGTTACCCAATCGTTAATAAAACCAATGGCGTGCCGCGGGAAGAGGCGTGGCCCGCCAAGCGTCTGCCCTTTGGCGGCGTAAGGCTTCGGTGTGCAGAAGGATTGGATGTGAGCGGACTCGAGACGGCGATCAGGAATGCACTGGAACGCTCGGAGCGGAGCAATGCGGAAGTCCGCGCGCGGATCTATCAGTCGGCCCGCCAGGCGTTGGAAAATGGCCTGAAGAAGCAGGAAATCGAGGACCCGGAAATCATCGCCAAGCAGCGCCACCGGTTGGAGGCGGTCATTCACGCGATCGAGACGGAGGAGCGTGCGGCCTTGAAGGCGCGGGTCGCCTCCCCGGTCGTCAGCCTCGCAGACGTGAAAGCCAAGGGCGATGTCGCGGGCTCGGCGCCTGCCGGCGCGGCCGCCGCGGCGCGGCAGGAGCCGGGCTTCCAGGCGGAGGCGCGGCCGGCGTCGACCGCGGACGGCGGTCTCGGCGCGCTTGGCGCCCTGCGCCCGGAGCGCGACGGCCCGACGCCTGCCGCACAGCCCGTGACCGATGGCGAAAAAACCGCCGACGTGGCAAGGTCCGGCTCGATCGCGCCGGATCTGGGTGTTGCCGACAAGCGTCCCCGCAAGCGCCGGCGCGGCCGGTTTCTCTCCTTCCTCATGGTCGTCGCCACGCTTGCCGCGGCGGTCGGGGCGGGTGTCTGGTGGGTAGAGACCAACGACCTCTTGAAATCGCCCGCCGAGCGCGACACCAACGTCGCCAATCCGCCGGCCGTCGTGGAGAGCGAGGACTTTCCCGGCGCGGCCGGGTTGCCGACCCTCGGCGCGCAAGAAGGTTTCTCAGGCGAGTGGATCGAGATCTTCGCGCCGACGGATGCGGCGGCTGTCACACCGGCCGCCCGCGCCAAGGCCGAGCCCTTCGACGACGACGGTGGCGAACGGATCCGGTTGACGTCGGCGGCTGCGTCGAAGGACGGCGAGGTGGCGATCGACATTCCCGCCGATGTGCTTGCCAAGCTCTCGGGCAAGTCGTCGACGCTGGCGCTGAGCGTCCAGGCGCTTCCGGGCAACACGACGGAGTTCTCCGTCGAGTGTGATTTCGCGGCGCTTGGCGCCTGCGGTCGTCATCGCTTCACCGCGCATGACGAGCGCGTCGACATGCTGTTCAAGATCGGCTTCGAGGATGGTCTTGCGCCGGGCAGTTCCGGGAAATTGCTGATCAACAGCGACGTCAGCGGCGCCGGCAACAGTCTGGACCTCTTCGCCATCCGCGTGCTGCCGGGACAATGAGCCGGCGTCGCGCGATCACCTGAGGAAGCCGGGTCCGGAGCCGATGATCTTGTCGTCCACCTTGCCGATCGCCGTCTTGTCCTTGCCGTCGTAATCGAGCTTTACGAGCATGTGACGGATCAGGTTGATCCGGGCGCGGCGCTTGTCGTTGCCGCGGATGACGGTCCAGGGTGCATGGTCCGTATGCGTTGCCTTCAGCATCCGGTCGCGCTTGTCGGTGTAGTCGTCCCATTTCGTCAGCGCCGCTATGTCCATCGGCGACAGTTTCCAGATCTTCAGCGGATCGTGCCGGCGGTCGTGAAACCGCTTCAATTGCATCTCCCGGCCGATATTGAGCCAGAACTTGAAGAGCTGGATGCCCTCGTTGACGACCATTTTCTCGAAACGCGGCGTCTCCTTCAGGAAATGTTCGTATTGATCCGGCGTGCAGAAGCCCATCACCGGCTCCACGCCGGCGCGGTTGTACCAGGAACGGTCGAAGAGAACGAATTCGCCGGCCGTAGGAAAGGTCGAGACATAGCGCTGGAAATACCATTGTCCACGTTCGGTCTCGGTGGGTTTGGTGAGTGCCACGACGCGCGCGGAACGGGGGTTCATATAGGCGGTCGTCGCATGGATCGCGCCGCCCTTGCCGGCTGCATCGCGCCCCTCGAAGACGGCCATGACGCGCTTGCCGGTTTCCTGCATCCAGAACTGGACCTTGACGAGCTCGATCTGCAGTTTCGTCAGCGTTTCCTCGTATTCCTCCTCGCTGAGCTTCTTGTCGTAAGGGTAGTCGTCGGAGGAAAAGGCATCGTCGTCGATCCATTTCGGCAGGTCCGGATTGTCGATGTCGAACTCCCGCGCCTTGCCGCCGATCGCAAGCTCGACCGCCCGGCTTCCCGGCGCGCCCGCAGCTGGTGCCTGTTCGAGGGCCATGTGCCTTCCTCCCGTTGACGTCGATTTCGCTACAGCGCCGTGCGGCGTTTCAGGGCCGCAAAGGTCGCTGGCATTTTGGATGCAGTGGAGGAGGCCATAATTACATTGCAGATTCAAGCATGTCGTGAAAATCATGTCATGAAGCGCCGCTATCTCTGCCCTCGTGGCCGGAGTGGTTGGCCGGAATGCTTGAGGCGATTTCCGGCCGGGACCTCTCCACCTTCGCGGGTACCGCCACGCTTGTATCAAGTGGCGCGACGTTCCCCATGGTTCAGGAGGCGGCAAATTGGAGAGCGAGGGTATCGTCTTGGATGGCGCGAAGGTGTTCTGGCAGGGCCTCAAGCCGAAACTGAAGGCAGAGCGCGGGATTCTCGGCCTCTCCATCGTGCTTGCCGTCCTCGCCGCCCTCGCCGGTATCCATATCCTGGCGGTGCTTCCCTTCTGGATCGTCCTCGTGGCAGCCCTTCTCAAACGAAGTATCCCATCGGCAGAGCCGATGCCGGAGGCGGCGCCGAGGGTAACGGAGACGCGAACCGACTCGTTGATCCCCGTGCTGAATGCGCTCGATATGCCGGTGCTCGTCATCGCCGCGGACGAGACCGTGCTTTTCCAGAACACCGCCGCTGAGAAGGTCTTCGGCACAATCCCCCCGGAAAGCTATCTTTCAGCGCGCGTCCGCTCTCCCGGAATACTCGACATGGTGCGTGAGACCATCGCGACGGGCAAGGTCAATCAGATCGAGCATTCTGAACGCCTGCCTTCGGATGCGGTCTATGTCGTGCGCGTCGCCCCGGCGGATATCGGCGGCGATGTTCAAAGCGGACGGGTCTTCCTGCTGACCTATCGCGACATCTCGCAGACCCGCCGCATCGACCGGATGCGATCTGACTTCGTCGCCAATGCCAGCCACGAGCTGCGCACCCCGCTCGCTTCGCTGCGCGGCTTCATCGAGACGCTGGAAGGGCCGGCGAAGAACGACACGAAGGCGCAGCAGAAATTCTTCGGCATCATGCACGAACAGGTCACCCGCATGAGCCGCCTCGTCGACGATCTCCTGTCTTTGTCGCGGCTGGAACTGAAGTCGCACATTGCCCCGGAAGACTCGGTCGACCTGGTGCCGCTGCTCGGGCACGTGCGCGACAGCCTTCAGCCGCTGGCCAGCGATCTCGACGTGACAATCTCCCTCGACGTGCCCGAGGAGCCGGTCTTCGTCCAGGGCGACCGCGACGAACTGATCGAGGTCTTCGAAAATCTCATCGAGAACGCCTGCAAATATGGCCAGGAAGGCAAGAAGGTCGACGTGCGGCTGACCGGCAAAGGCGGGCAAGCGGAGGCCACGGTCAGCGACTACGGTCCGGGCATCCCGGCCGAGCATGTGCCGCGAATTACCGAGCGTTTTTACCGGGTCAATGTGGAGGCGAGTCGCTCGAAAAAGGGGACCGGACTTGGGCTTGCCATCGTCAAGCACATCCTGACACGCCACCGCGCCCGCCTGCTCATTCATTCCGAGGTCGGCAAAGGCACGGTCTTTACGGTCCGCTTCTGACACAAAAGCGATCCGACGGCTGAGATTATCAGAAATATCACAATATATTCAACGGCATAGACTGTCATAAATGTTTCATCGAACTGACATAAAACCTGTAGCCATCGGCGGCTAACTAGGGCAGCCGATCAGACGGCGATGAGAGCGCTGGATCCTTAGCGCACCAACACGAGCCCACTCCGGGAGAACATCTATGAAAGTCCTTAAGCTTACTGTAGCGGCGCTGGTTGCATCCGCCGCTTTCGCCGGTGCCGCAGCGGCTCGCGACCAGATCCAGGTCGCTGGCTCCTCGACCGTTCTTCCCTATGCAAAGATCGTCGCCGAAACCTTTGGCGAGACGTTCCCGGACTTCAAGACCCCGGTCGTCGAGTCTGGCGGCTCTTCCGCCGGCCTAAAGGAATTCTGCAAGGGCGTCGGCGAAGACACCATCGACATCGCCAACTCCTCGCGCAAGATCAAGGACAGCGAAGTCGAAGCCTGCAAGGCCGCCGGCGTAACCGAAATCCAGGAAGTCAAGATCGGTTATGACGGCATCGTCTTCGCGACGGACGCCGGCAATGCCGACCTCGCCCTCAAGCCGGAACACCTCTACAAGGCGCTCGCCGCTGAAGTCGTCGTCGACGGCAAGCTCGCCGCCAACCCCTACAAGAAGTGGTCGGAAGTCGACGCTTCGCTGCCGGACGCCGAAATCGCCGCCTACATCCCGGGTCAAAAGCACGGCACGCGTGAAGTCTTCGAAGAGAAGATTCTCGCTGCAGGCTGCAAGGCCTCCGGCGCTCAGGACGTCATCAAGGCTGCCGTCAGCGATGAAAAGCAGCAGCACAGCAAGTGCGTTGCCGTGCGCAAGGACGGCCTCGCCGTCGACATCGATGGCGACTACACCGAAACGCTGGCCCGCATCGCCTCCAACAAGAGCGGCATCGGCGTCTTCGGTCTTTCGTTCTATGAAAACAACGCCGACAAGCTGAAGGTAGCGACCGTCAACGGCATCGTGCCCTCGACCGAGACGATCGCTTCCGGCGAATATCCGGTTTCCCGCCCGCTGTTCTTCTACGTCAAGAAGGCGCATATGGGCGTTGTTCCGGGCCTCAAGGAATATGTCGAATTCTTCATCGACGACCAGATGATCGGCCCTGACAGCCCGCTCGCCGAATACGGCCTAGTTGCTGCTCCGGACGCCGAGCGCGAAGAAATCCGCAAGGCTTTCGAAGCCGGCAACATGCTTTAATCAAAGACACGCCCCGGCGCGACCTTGCGTTGCGCCGGGGCCTGCATTCATCCGATTTGCCGGTGGCCATGGCGGTCTTTGCCGGGGAGACGTGCCGATGAGTACTTCGCTCCTTCTTTTGATCATAGCTTTGATTGGTTTCTTTGCTTATTTTGCCGGCCGTGCGCGCTCGCTCGCGCAGTCCGCCGGTAGATTCGCGGACCTGCACTCCTTGCCCGGCTACCATGGCAGCTATGTCGCCATATGGGCGATGTTGCCGGCGGCCCTTGTGCTTGGCGCATGGCTGGTCGCATCGCCGCTTTACATCGATTCCAGTGTCCGTTCGTCTCTTCCCGAGACGGTAAAGAGCCAGGGCGCGGCAACGGTTCAACTCGCGCTCGGTCAGGTGAAGTCAGTTGCCGGCGGTCTCCTTCGCCTGGACGCCTCCGAACTCGCTTCGCTTGAAAATGGTTCGGCCAACCTGCGCGAAACGCTTGCCGCCAAGGGTGTAGCGCTGGCAGGTGAAGGCGAACCGTACATGATCGCGGCTGCCCAGCAGTTCAACGCCATGCGGACCTATAGTCGCTGGCTGATGAGCGCCGCCGTGCTGCTCGTTGCCGTTGCTGGCGGCCTGTACGCCATCCGCAACATCACCACCCGGTTCCGCGCCCGCAATCAGGTGGAACGCGTGATGCTCGCTTCGCTGATTGTTCCTCGTCGATCGCCATTCTCACCACCATCGGTATCGTCGCTTCGATGTTGTCGGAGGCGGGCCGCTTCTTCAGCATGGTGTCGCCGGTCGAGTTCTTCTTCGGTACGGTATGGGACCCGCGTTTCGCGGCAGCCGGCAGCGGCGACGCTTCGGGCCAGTTCGGTCTCCTGCCGCTGCTCGGCGGTACACTTTACATCGCCTTCGTCGCCATGCTGTTTGCCGTGCCCATTGGTCTTTTCGCGGCGATCTACATGGCTGAATACGCAAGCCCGCGGCTGCGTTCGACGGCGAAGCCGCTCCTCGAGGTGCTCGCCGGCATCCCGACGATCGTCTATGGCTTCTTTGCGCTCGTCACGGTCGGACCGTTCCTGCGCGATATCTCGACGCAACTGAACGGCCTCCTCACCGGCAACTACCAGAACTTTATCCAGGCGCAGAGCGTCCTGACGGCTGGTATCGTCATGGGCATCATGCTGATCCCTTTCGTATCGTCGCTCTCGGATGATATCATCACGCAGGTCCCCCGCGCGTTGCGTGACGGCTCGCTCGGTCTCGGCGCGACGCGCTCGGAGACGGTGAAGAAGGTCATCCTGCCCGCAGCCCTGCCTGGCATTGTCGGTGCGCTGCTCCTGACGGCATCCCGCGCGGTTGGCGAGACGATGATCGTCGTGCTTGCAGCGGGCGTGGCGGCGCGCATGCAACTGACGCCTTTCGAGCCGATGACGACGGTAACGGTGAAGATCGTTCACCAACTGACGGGTGACCTGGAGTTCACCTCGCCCCAGACGTTGGTCGCCTTCGCGCTCGGCATCACGCTCTTCGTCATCACGCTCTGCCTCAACATCTACGCGCTCTATATCGTGCGCAAATATCGGGAACAGTACGAATGACCGACCTTGCTTCCCCGACGGTAAGGGTCTCCACCCGTCCTGCCGAAACCCGCCGCGACATCGGTATCAAGCGCCGCTATGCTGCGGAGCGCCGTTTCCGGGTCTATGGCATCAGCGCCATCACCCTCGGTCTGCTCTTCCTCGCGCTCCTGCTCTCGACGGTCGTCTCGAATGGCTACACGGCCTTCCTGCAGACGACGATCACACTGCCGATCGAGTTTTCCGAGAAGGTCATCGATCCTAAAAACGAGCGCTCGACCGACGCCAAGCAGCTGATGACCGCCAACTATCCGTTGCTCGTCCGCGATGCGCTCGTTAAGCAACTCGGGCTCGATGCGACGAAGCGGCCTCAGGTCAAGCAGGCGACCGACATGGTCTCCGCCAGCGCGCGCACCCAGCTGCGCGACATGGTCGTCGCCGATCCGTCGATCATCGGCAAGACGGTGCCGGTGACGCTGCTTGCCGAGGCGAACATCGATTCCGCCTTCAAGGGACAGATCGACCTGTCGGTCGCTGAGACCAACCGCAAGGTCAAGGACCAGCAGGTTGCCTGGATGAACCAGCTCGCTGATGCGGGCGTACTCAAGAAGAGCTTCAACACCGGCATCTTCAGCTTCGGCGCATCGAGTCGTCCGGAAGCTGCCGGCGTTGGCGTCGCCCTGATCGGCTCTCTCTACATGATGCTGATCGTTCTGGTTCTGTCGCTGCCGATCGGCGTGGCCGCCTCGATCTATCTCGAGGAGTTCGCACCGAAGAACCGGCTCACCGACCTGATCGAAGTCAACATCAACAATCTCGCCGCCGTGCCCTCGATCGTCTACGGCCTTCTCGGACTCGCCGTCTTTATAAACTTTGCCGGCATGCCGCGTTCGGCCGCGCTGGTCGGCGGTTTCGTGCTGACGCTGATGACGTTGCCGACGATCATCATCGCCACGCGGGCGGCACTGAAGGCCGTGCCGCCGTCAATCCGTTCCGCTGCGCTCGGTCTCGGCGCATCGAAGATGCAGACGATTTTCCACCACGTGCTGCCGCTTGCCATGCCCGGCATCCTGACCGGAACGATCATCGGCCTTGCGCACGCCCTCGGCGAAACCGCGCCCCTGCTCTTGATCGGCATGGTCGCCTTCGTCGTCGATTTTCCGGGATCGCCGCTGGAGCCGTCCACGGCGCTGCCGGTGCAAATCTACATGTGGGCGAACGAGGCGGAGCGCGCCTTTGTCGAGCGCACATCCGGGGCGATCATCATTCTCCTGATCTTCCTCGTCTTCATGAACCTGGGCGCAATTCTCTTGCGGCGCCGCTTTGAGCGTCGCTGGTAGTGGGGTAAGGACTATGAACATCATGTCGGAAGCTGCAGTCGAGAAAGCTCTGGATCAGAAAATGAACACAGTGCCCTTAAAGATGATCGGCAAGGATGTGTCGGTTTATTACGGCGAGAAGCGCGCGCTCTTCGACGTCAACCTGAATATCCGCGAGAATACCGTGACGGCGCTCATCGGTCCGTCGGGCTGCGGCAAGTCGACCTTCCTGCGCACGCTGAACCGCATGAACGACACGATCGAGAATTGCCGCGTCACCGGTCGGATCACCCTCGACGAGGACGACATCTACGATCCGTCTATCGACGTGGTGGAACTGCGCGCTCGCGTCGGCATGGTCTTTCAGAAGCCCAATCCGTTCCCGAAGTCGATCTATGAGAACGTTTCCTACGGCCCGCGCATCCACGGTCTCGCCCGCTCGAAGGCCGATTTCGACGAGGTCGTCGAAACCAGCCTGCAGAAGGCGGGTCTGTGGAACGAGGTGAAGGACCGCCTGCAGGAGCCGGGAACCGGTCTTTCCGGCGGCCAGCAGCAGCGCCTTTGCATCGCCCGTGCCGTCGCCGTCAGCCCGGAAGTGATCCTCATGGACGAGCCCTGTTCGGCGCTCGATCCGATCGCCACGGCCAAGGTCGAAGAGCTCATTCACGAGCTGCGCGCCAATTTCACCATCGTCATCGTGACCCATTCGATGCAGCAGGCGGCCCGCGTTTCCCAGCGCACCGCCATGTTCCACCTCGGCAATCTTGTCGAGGAGAACGATACCGACAAGATGTTCACCAATCCGGATGACCAGCGCACCCAGGACTACATCATGGGCCGCTTCGGCTGATGCCGGAAGCCGTGTCCCAACGCCAACCCTGAACGCGCCTGCAAGGATCGACGATCATGTCCACCCATATCACCTCCATCTATGATGAAGAGCTGAAATATCTCACCCGCCGGATTTCCGAGATGGGAGGGCTCGCCGAACAGATGGTGGCGGACTCCGTCCGGGCTCTCGTGAACTCCGACCTGGCGCTCGCCCAGAAGGTCATTTCGGATGACACGATCCTTGACGACGCCGAGCGCCAGATCGGCGAAAAGGCGATCGTCACCATCGCCAAGCGTCAGCCCATGGCCGCGGATCTCCGCGAGATCATGGGATCGATCCGGATCGCGGCCGATCTGGAGCGCGTCGGCGATCTGGGCAAGAACACCGCCAAACGCGTCATTGCGGTTGCCGGCTCCGGCATCCCACGCAAGCTGGCGCGCGGCCTCGAGCATCTTGCCGAACTCGCCCTGGTGCAGCTCAAGGAAGTCCTCGACGTCTACGCCTCGCGCTCGCCGGAAAAGGCCAACAGCATCCGCGAGCGCGACGAAGAGATCGATGCGATCTACACGTCGCTGTTCCGTGAACTCTTGACCTACATGATGGAAGATCCGCGCAACATCACGCCCTGCACGCATCTTCTCTTCTGCGCCAAGAACATCGAGCGGATCGGCGACCACGCGACCAACATCGCCGAGACGATCTACTACATGGCGACGGGCGCCCAGCCGCAGGGCGAACGGCCGAAAGACGACATGACGTCGACGCTGGGTTCCGTCACCGACTGAGGCTCGGGTGCCCTCCAATCCATGAATCTAGGCAAGGAGTCGTAACTGCATGTTGCCGAAGATAGCAGTTGTCGAGGACGAGGAGGCGCTCAGCGTATTGCTGCGCTACAATCTCGAGGCCGAGGGCTTCGAGGTCGATACGATCCTTCGCGGCGACGAGGCGGAGATCCGCCTGCAGGAACGCCTGCCCGACCTTCTGATCCTCGACTGGATGCTGCCCGGCGTCTCCGGCATCGAGCTTTGCCGCAGGCTGCGCCAGCGGCCGGAGACCGAGCGGCTGCCGATCATCATGCTGACGGCGCGCGGCGAGGAAAGCGAACGGGTGCGCGGGCTCGCGACCGGTGCCGACGACTATGTCGTCAAGCCGTTCTCGACGCCGGAACTGATGGCGCGGGTGAAGGCGATGCTCAGGCGCGCCAAGCCGGAGGTGCTGTCGACGGTGCTTCGCTGCGGCGACATCGAGCTCGACCGCGAGACGCATCGCGTGCATCGCCGCAGCCGCGAAGTGCGGCTCGGTCCGACGGAGTTCCGGCTCCTCGAGTTCCTGATGTCCTCGCCGGGCCGTGTGTTCTCGCGTTCGCAACTGCTCGACGGCGTCTGGGGACACGACATCTATGTCGATGAGCGTACGGTCGACGTCCATGTCGGCCGGCTGCGCAAGGCCCTGAACTTCTCCAATATGCCCGACGTGATCCGGACTGTGCGCGGCGCCGGCTATTCGCTGGAGAGCTGAGGCTTACGCTGTCGTCCGGCTGGCTACGGTCGGATGTCCAAAGAGAGAAGGGGCCTATTCGGCCCCTTCGTGGTTTCTTCAACTCTGATCCAGCCGTCAGCGCATCCGCCGCCGCTCGGCCGAGGGCTGGTAGGCGAGCCGCGCGTGGTAGCTGCAATAGGGCGAGGATTCCGGCGAGTCGTTGCCGCAGAAGTGGAATTCTTCCTTGAGCGGGTCGCCGATCGGCCATTTGCAGGTCCGCTCGGTGAGCTGGGTGAGCTCCAGCCGGCGCGACATCGGCACGATGATGTTCGTGTCGACGGAGAGCTCCCGCTCAGCCACCAGGTCGACGGCGACCTCTTCCTTGAGCACGGTCGCGCCGGCAGTGCGGGTGACGGTCCGGGTGACGGCGCGCGTAGCGTAATTCGGGGCACGCGGCGCCGAAGTCGCCCGCTTGGGACGAGCCGCTGCGGTCGTTCCGCCCGCCTTGGCGCGGCCGGGCAGGCTCAAGCGATGAACCTTGCCGATGACTGCGTTACGACTGACGCCTCCCAGCTGCGCCGCGATTTGACTCGCGCTCAGGCCTTCCGACCAAAGCTTCTTCAGCTTTTCAACCCGCTCGTCAGTCCAGTTCATCTCTGCACTCCCCGTTCTCGGCGTTGGGATGGCAGAATCCATCACCGTTCTCCGGAAAAGCCCCGGAGTTGCAACGCGATAACTATTTTGGTGACTAGGTCCGCCGCATGCGTCTAGTAATTGAATATTAACCTACCGGCAGGGTGACTCCGTGGCAAGAGTCGCCGGAATCGCGCCGAATCGATTTCGCAGTTTTCCCCAACTTGCTGTCGGATAGTTGCATTTTTGCAAGCCCCGCCGGGCGATTTTTTCGCATTGCGGAATCTGTCTCGCGGAACCCCTCGCAAGCCTTGGTTTTGTTGACATGGCGCCGCGAAATGGGAATAGTGCCTGCGCCGCCGAAAGGCGGCATTTTTGATTTTTATCGGGCTGATAGTCCGGTAGCGATGCCGACGACGAAGGAGACGCTGACCATGGCCGCGACAACGCCGCTCTACGACACCTATCTGCGTGCGCCGTTGCGTTTCGAGCGAGGCGAGGGCGTCTGGCTGATCGCCGAAGACGGCACGCGCTATCTCGATTTCGCAGCCGGCGTTGCAGTCAATTCGCTCGGCCATGCCCATCCCCATCTCGTCGAGGCTTTGAAGGGGCAGGCCGAGAAGCTCTGGCACGTCTCCAATCTCTACGACGTTCCCGGCCAGGAGAGCCTGGCGCGGCGGCTGACGGCCGTGACCTTCGCCGACCGGGTGTTCTTCACCAACTCCGGTGCCGAAGCGCTCGAATGCGCGATCAAGACGGCACGCCGCTATCATTTTGCCAAGGGGCACCCGGAGCGGTTCCACGTCATCACCTTCGAAGGTGCCTTCCACGGCCGTACTATCGCGACGATCGCCGCCGGTGGCCAGCAGAAGTATATCGAGGGATTCGGGCCGAAGGCTCCGGGCTTCTATCAGGTGCCGTTCGGCGACATCGCCGCCGTCAAGAACGCTATCAACGACGAGACCGCCGCGATCCTGATCGAGCCGATCCAGGGGGAAGGCGGCATTCGCCTGGCCACGAAAGAGTTCATGCAGGAACTGCGCTCGCTTTGCGACGAGTACGGCCTGCTGCTGATCCTCGACGAGGTCCAGTGCGGCGTCGGCCGCACGGGCAAGCTCTTCGCCCATGAATGGTCCGGCATCAGGCCGGATATCATGGCTGTTGCCAAGGGCATTGGCGGCGGCTTCCCGCTCGGCGCCTGCCTGGCGACGGAGGCGGCGGCCGCCGGGATGGTGGCCGGCACCCATGGCTCGACCTATGGCGGCAACCCGCTGGCGATGGCGGTCGGCAATGCCGTGCTCGACGTCGTCCTCGCGGAAGGCTTCTTGGAGAATGTCCGCGACGTGGCGCTCGTCTTCCGGCAGGGGCTCGCCTCGCTCAAGGACCGCTTCCCGGATGTGATCGAGGAGATCCGCGGCGACGGGCTGATGCTCGGTATCAAGGCCAAGGTGCCGTGCGCCGACGTGCTCAAGGCGATCCGGGCCGAGAAGCTGCTTGCCGTGCCGGCCGGCGAAAACGTGTTGCGGCTGTTGCCCCCGTTGATCACCACTGCCGGTGAGGCACGAGAGGGGCTGGCACGACTTGAGCGCGCCGCCGAAGCGGTCCGGGCCGCCAGCGGCACGGCCGCGGCTTGAGATCGCGACGGGTTGCACGCGGCCCGAAAGCATGGTCGATTACCGGTTTACGACAGGAAATACAGCACGATGACCGCCACCAGACATTTTCTCGATCTTTCGGCGATGACGGGCGCCGACCTGCGCACGATCATTGACGACGCGCGACTGCGCAAGACGGCGACCAAGGTCGGAACGGCAGAGAAGCCGCTTGCCGGCAAGATGCTGGCGATGATCTTCGAGAAGCCGTCCACCCGCACCCGTGTCTCCTTCGATGTCGGAATGCGGCAGCTTGGCGGCGAGACGCTGTTCCTGTCCGGGACCGAAATGCAGCTCGGCCGCGCCGAGACGATCGGCGACACGGCCAAGGTTCTCTCGCGCTACGTCGATGCGATCATGATCCGCACGACCGATCATCGCCGCCTGCTGGAATTGGCCGAGCGCGCCACCGTTCCGGTTATCAACGGCCTGACCGACGACACGCATCCCTGCCAGATCATGGCCGATATCATGACCTTCGAGGAGCATCGCGGGCCGGTCAAAGGCAAGACGATCGCCTGGACAGGCGACGGCAACAACGTGCTCCATTCCTTGATCGAAGGATCGGCGCGCTTCGGCTATCGGATGAACATGGCGGTGCCGCTCGGCTCCGAGCCGCAGGACAAGTTCCTGAACTGGGCGCGAAACAATGGCGGTGAAATCCTGCTGTGCCATGAGGCGGAGCAGGCGGTTGCCGGTGCTCACTGCGTCGTCACCGACACCTGGGTGTCGATGAACCAGGAGCATCGCGCTCGCGGACACAATGTCTTCCAGCCTTATCAGGTCAACGAGGCGCTGATGAAGCATGCGTCGCCGGAAGCCTTGTTCATGCATTGCCTGCCGGCGCATCGCGGCGAGGAAGTCACCGACGAGGTCATCGATGGGCCGCAGTCCGTCGTTTTCGACGCGGCCGAGAACCGGTTGCATGCGCAGAAATCGATCCTCGCCTGGTGCCTGGGCGTCGTCTGAGGTGCCGCTGAATTGGTCGGGGCGCCAGCCACCGCAGGAGCGAGACCATTGAAACCGGCGAGGTTCGACACAATCTAGGCTGCATACGGGGCGGCTCCGGTACGGTGTGCCGGCCATCGCCGCTCGTGGAGCCACCAGCCGAAGTACGCTGGAAAAGCGTGCCGGCAAAAGCACGTGACTTCTGGACAAATCCGTTCACGGCGGGATCAAGTAGGACAACGGGCAGGTTGCGCGGGGGTAGACAACGCCCTCACTGCGGCCATTGTTCGCGAGAAAGGAGCAAACGATGACAGAGACAGCACCGGGACTTGGCGAGTTCGATTTTGCCGGTGACGATCACGTCGTTCCCTTTCAGGTCGAAGGTCTCGACGTGCGCGGGCGAGCCGTGCAGCTCGGCCCGATGCTCGACGCGATCCTCGAGCGGCACAGTTATCCGCTGCCGGTGGCACGGCTCGTCGCCGAGACGGTCGTTCTCACCGTCCTGCTCGGAACCTCGCTCAAGTTCGAGGGCAAGCTGATCGTCCAGACCCAGGGCGATGGGCCGGTCGACCTCGTCGTTGCCGATTTCTCCACCCCGGACCGGGTTCGCGCCTATGCGCGCTACGACGAAGAGGCGCTTGCAGCCGCCGAGAAGGGCGGGCGCACGCAGCCGCACGAACTGCTCGGCAACGGCATCCTTGCCTTCACGATCGACCAGGGCGCCTACACGCAGCGCTACCAGGGCATCGTTGCACTCGACGGCGCGACGCTGGAGGAGATCGCAGCGGTCTATTTTCGCCAGTCGGAACAGATACCGACCAAGGTCCGTCTCGCCGTCGCCGAACTGCTCGACCGCGACGAAAACGGCAAGCCGCGGCATCGCTGGCGCGCCGGCGGCATGGTGGCGCAGTTCCTGCCCGAGGCTCCCGAGCGCATGCGCCAGCCGGATCTGCCGGGCGGCGATGGCGATGACGGCGACGCCGGCCTGCTCTTCGACGAGGACGATCTCTGGGCCGAAGCCAAGGTGATGGTCGAGACCATCGATATCGACGAGCTGACCGACCCGACGGTCGGCACGGAGCGGCTGCTGTATCGGCTGTTCCACGAACGGGGCGTGCGGGTCTACCAGCCCCAGGCGGTCTATGATCGCTGCAGCTGCTCGCGCGACAAGATACGCGAGGTTCTGGAGGGATTGAGCGACGAGGACATCGAGCACAGCATCGAGGACGGCCAGATCAAGGTGACTTGCGAGTTCTGCTCCACGAACTATCGCTTCGAGGCGAGCGAAGTGCGCTCGCAATAGGAGGCAGACGCGCTAGTTCAGCGTCCGCACCAATCCGGGAGAATCGAGCGAGAAGGCGGGGATGGCCACATTGAAGGTCTGCCCGTCTTCGGCCTCCATGCTGTAGTGGCCGAACATCACGCCGGATGGCGTGTCGAGCGGGCAGCCGGAGGAATATTCGTAGGTGTCGCCGGGGTTGAGCAGCGGCTGCTCGCCGATGACGCCTGGACCGCTCACCTCGTCCACCTGGCCGTTCTCGTCGGTGATGTGCCAATAGCGGGTCATCAGCCGAACCGCGATCTCGGAATGGTTCGATATGACGATGCGGTAGCCCCAGACATAGCGGCTATCGTCCGGATCCGACTGCTCTTCGAGAAAGTACGGCTCCACCGTGACTTCTATGTCGCGAGTCAGCGCACGGTACATGTTCGACATCCTGTTTCAAATTTGCTCGAGTATCATACAGCGATAAGGTTTCGTGAAGAATAACGGCAAGATTATACGAGTCGTTTCGAATTTCACGCAAGGCGGGTGAACATGCTCGACGGCGCGGTGCGCAGGCAGCTCGATCCTATCCTGAACCGGCTTGGCGTGGCGCTCGCCGAGCGGGGCTTGAGCGCCGATGCGATCACGGTCTGCGGCCTTTGTCTGGGGCTCGCCGCGGCCGTCCTCATCGCCCTGCACTCCTATCCCGCGGGTGCGGTTCTCATCCTGTTGAGCCGGCTCTGCGACGGCCTCGACGGGGCGGTGGCGCGCGCCAGCCGCAAGACCGATTTCGGCGGTTTTCTCGACATCGTCCTCGACTTCGCCTTCTATGGCGCGATCCCGCTCGCCTTCATCATCGCAGATCCGGCGATGAACGGCCTTGCCGGCGGGCTCTTGCTCTTTGCCTTCTATGTCAACGGCTCGAGCTTCCTCGCCTTCGCCGTGATCGCCGAGAAGCGGGCGCTGTCGACCGAAATCCGCGGTGCAAAGTCGATCTATTTCACGACCGGACTTGCAGAGGCGACCGAGACGATCGCCTTCTTTCTGGCCTGCTGCCTGTTTCCGGGCTGGTTCCCCGTGCTGGCGGTGATCTTCGCCGTCATCTGCCTCTACACCGCCCTGTCGCGGATCGTTCTGGCGCGCCTCACCTTTCGCGACGGGCAATGAAAAACCGCCCGTGGGACCCGGGCGGTTAGAAAATCACCGAAGCGGCGACGTGATCAGGCCCGGATCGACTTCAGCGCCTTCGCGAAATCCTCGACTAGGTCGTCGCTGTCCTCGATGCCGGCCGAGAAGCGCACCGTGCCGGCCGAGATACCGAGTTCGGTACGGGCCTCGTCGGAGAGGTTCTTGTGAGTCGTCGTCGCCGGATGCGTGATGAGGCTCTTGGAATCGCCGAGATTGTTGGAAATCCTGACGATGTCGAGCGCGTTCTGCAGCGCGAAGGCCGCTTCCTTGCCGCCCTTCAGTTCGAAGGCGACCAGCGTCGAGCCGCCGCTCATCTGCTTGGCGATGACGTCGGCCTGCGGATGGTCCTTGCGACCCGGATAAATCACGCGCGCCACCTGTGGCTGCTCGGCGAGGAAGTCGGCAATGCGGCGGGCATTTTCCGTCTGCTGCTTGACGCGCAGCGGCAGCGTTTCGATGCCCTTCAGCAGCGTCCAGGCGTTGAACGGCGACATGGCCGGGCCGGTGTGGCGGAAATAGTCGTGTAGGTTCTCGTCGATCCACGCCTTGTCGGCCAGCACGACGCCGCCAAGGCAGCGGCCCTGGCCGTCGATATGCTTGGTGGCGGAGTAGACGACGATATGGGCGCCGAGGTCCAGCGGCTTCTGGAAGAGCGGTGTCGCGAAGACATTGTCGACGACGACCTTGGCGCCGACCTGGTTGGCGAGCTTGGCGACGCCGGCGATGTCGATCACTTCGAGCGTAGGGTTGGTCGGGCTCTCGAGGAAGAAGACCTTGGTGTTCGGGCGCACCGCCTTTTCCCAGTTGGCAAGGTCGCGGCCGTCGACCAGCGTACATTCGACGCCGTATTTCGGCGCGAGCGTTTCCACGACCCAGCGGCAGGAGCCGAACAGGGCGCGTGCCGCGACAATGTGGTCGCCTGCCTTCACCTGGCAAAGGATCGCCGCCGAGACGGCTGCCATGCCCGACGCCGTGGCGCGCGCGTCTTCGGCGCCTTCGAGCATGCACATGCGCTTCTCGAACATGTCGTTGGTCGGGCTGCCGTAGCGGGCATAGATGAAGCCGTCGGTCTCGCCCTTGAAGCGGGCCTCCGCGGCTTCCGAGCTGTCATAGACGAAGCCCTGTGTCAGGAAGATCGCTTCGGAGGTCTCACCGTGCTGCGAGCGGGTGGTTCCGCCGTGGACGAGTTGGGTTGCCGGGCGCCAAGTCTTGCTCATGCGACGATCACCTTCAAAAACAAAAAAACCGGCCGCGAAACGACCGGTTTGACACCCGGCCTTTTTAGCTACTTGTTTAACGTGGCTGCAAGCCGACCGGCCAAATCACCACGGGATAAAGCTCCAATACTGCCTGGGCGCGCTTGCGTCAATTCCCGGAGTTTGGTTTTGTCTGGCAACTGAGAATGAGGATCGGAATGGGCCGCGAAACAGGGATTTTGGCCGACCGCGCGATTGCCGCGCTGTACGCCTCCGGACGTCTGAAGAGCGAGAAGGCGCTGGATGATGATCAGATTCAGCCGGCCAGCCTCGATCTTCGCCTCGGATCCAAGGCGTTTCGCGTCCGGGCGAGCTTCATGCCGGGACCGGCCCATCTCGTTGCCGACAAGCTCGACCGCCTGAAGCTGCATGTCATCGATCTCAGCGCAGGCGCGGTGCTGGAGACCGGCTGCGTCTACATCGTGCCGCTGATGGAGAGCCTTTCACTGCCGGAGGGCATGTCCGCCTCCGCCAATCCGAAGAGCTCGACCGGCCGCCTCGATATCTTCACGCGCGTCATCACCGATCGGGCACAGGAGTTCGACAAGATCCCGGCCGGCTATAGCGGGCCGCTTTACCTCGAGATCAGCCCGAGAACTTTCCCGATCGTCGTCCGCCGCGGCTCGCGGCTGTCGCAGATCCGTTTTCGCGTCGGGCACTCGGTTCTCTCCGAACAGGAACTGCTCGGCCTGCACGAAAGCGACGTGCTCGTCGCCAGCGAGCGGCCCAACATCAGCGGCGGCGGCATCGCACTGTCGATCGACCTCAAGGGCACCGGCCCAGACGGCCTGATCGGCTATCGCGGCAAGCACCACACCTCGGTGGTCGACGTCGACAAGAAGGCGGAGCACGCCGTCTTCGATTTCTGGGAGCCGCTCTATAGCCGCGGGCGCGACGACCTGATCCTCGATCCGGACGAGTTCTATATCCTCGTCTCGCGCGAAGCGGTGCATGTGCCGCCGCTCTACGCCGCCGAGATGACGCCCTTCGATCCGCTGGTCGGCGAGTTCCGCGTCCACTATGCCGGCTTCTTCGATCCCGGCTTCGGCCACGCCTCGGCCGGCGGCAGCGGCAGCCGCGCCGTCCTCGAAGTTCGCAGCCACGAGGTGCCCTTCATCCTGGAGCACGGGCAGATCGTCGGCCGGCTGATCTACGAGCACATGCTGGAGCGCCCGGAAGGGCTCTACGGCATCGATCTCGGCTCGAACTATCAGGCGCAGGGCCTCAAGCTCTCCAAGCATTTTCGCGCCGAGTGAGCATGAGCGCTTGACAGATCGCGGCGGTTGGGGAAATTTCCGCTTCTGACGCGGGTGTAGTTCAGTGGTAGAACGCCAGCTTCCCAAGCTTGATGTCGTCGGTTCGATCCCGATCACCCGCTCCATTTTTCCTCCCGTCCGCCAGCCGCTTGGGGGCCGCCGCTTCTACGCGGGTCCTGCCTATGGTCAGCCCTGCAACGCCCCGCTAAGGTCCGGTCACTGTTCGGGAATCGGATCACAATGACGCGCGCCTTCTTTCAGAAAACTATCGGACTGTTCGCCGTCGCGGCCCTGCTCGTCGCCTCCGGGGCGAGCGCTGCGCCGAACGACCTGCCGTTGCTGTTCGATGCACGCGAGCGCATCGCCAAGCCCGATCTGACCGCCCTGGCGCGGCTGCGTTTCCTCACCACGGTCGATTTTCCGCCCTACAATTTCATCGATCAGTCGGGCAAGCTTTCGGGCTTCCATGTCGACCTCGCCCGCGAAATCTGCCGCGAGCTGGAGATCGAGGCGAAATGCCAGATCCAGGCGGTGACCTATCCCGAACTGATGCCGGCCCTTGAACAGGGCCAGGGCGAAGCAATCGTCGCCGGCATCGCCGTGACGCCGGAACTGCGGCGACGTTTCGCCTTCTCCAGGGCCTTCATGCAAATGCCGGCACGCTTCGCCCTCAACAGGAAGGCGGCCGACGGCGTCAAGAGCCCCGCCGATCTCGTCGGCAAGCCCATCGGGGCCGTCGCCGGGACGACGCACGAGGCGATGCTGAAAGCCTTCTTTCCGAAGCTCGAAGCCAAGGCCTATCCCGACCGCGCTGCCTTGCTGAACGCCTTGCGGGAGGGCGCCGTGACGGCCGCCTTCTCCGATGCCATGCAGCTCTCCTTCTGGGTCTCCGGCAGCGTCGCCGCGGGATGCTGCACTTTGATGGACGGCGCCTATTTCTCTGAGCGCTTCCTGGGCGAGGGGCTGACGATCATGAACCGCACGACCGAACCGGCTTTGACCCAGGCGATCGACCATGCGCTGCTGGCGCTGTCGCGCAGCGGCAGGCTCGAGGAGATCTACCTGCGCTATTTTCCGAACGGCATTTATTGACCGGAGGGATGCCGTCGCCGCTACAGCGCCGTGCGTCTTTTTCAGACGCACAAAGGTCGCTGTAGCACTTTGAATTGCTGCATGTTTTTGTCCTTAAATCGAAAACGATTTAAGGAAACATGCAGTAGCGGCTACTTGCGAAAGCGGGCGAGGGCGCCCCGTTCGATCGCCGCGCAGGTGAGCTTGTCGAGGGCGAGGCGGTCGCGCAACAGCTGCAGCAGCCGGATTTCCTCGGTGCGGATGCGCTGGTCGGCGGCGGCGATCTCGACGGCAAGCGCATAGGCGGTTTCGTAGTGCCGCTGCGGCAGCGATTCGCGAACCATTTCGAGCGTGACGTCGAGCCCCTCGGGAGCGGCAAGCTGGGCCGCGCACTCGCGGCCGATATGGATCAGCCGATCCTCGTCGAAACCGTCGAAGGCCGGCAGGAAACGCACCAGCCCGCCGATCCGCGCGAATTCGTCATCGCTCATGCTCCTGTCCACGGCCGACATCATGACCATGACATAGACAAGGGCTTCGTGCTGGCTGAGGCTTGCGGACATCGGTTCTCCCGGGACTGGTGGCGCTGAGTTAGGGATTTGCGGCCGGGCTTACAAGTCCGGCGCGGGCTCGCCGAAGTCCATGCCGCCTGCGGGCTCCTCGATCACCGGAGGCCTGCGGCGCAAGTCACGCGGGTCATCGCCGTAGAAACCGCGCCTGGCGTTTCGTGCGTCTTCGGCTTTCGCTTCGAGCGGGGTGCCGGGCAGGGGCGTGGCCCAGCCGTTCGTGACCAACCATTCGGCCACATTCATGTTGCCGACCGTGCAGCTTGCGGCGGGCGAGCCTTCGGTCTTCTCGTCGATCTGATCGCAGACGAGAGCCCGCCCCCTCAGGAAATTGCGGAAGGCCGTGCGCGCGACCATGCCGCAGGGCCAGCTCTTGCCGGCCCCCTCGCAGACCCTATCCGCCTTCTCCGGCTTGATGTCCTTGATCTGCAGCGTCGTGTCGCCGTTCTGGACGACGCCGGCGGCAAGTGCGACGGCTCGGTTCAACACGAGGGGCGTCGCCTTCTTCTCGGACGGCGCGGAGAGAGGCGGCCGCGGCGCAATCCGTTCAAGCGGTTTGGCAACACCTTCTTCCGGGATAGCGAAAAGGTTGGGGTCGACCGGCCGCACCGGCGTCCTGGAGGTCTTGGCGGCAGCCTCCGCTTCGGCGGGCGGCGGCGCCGGCTCGGCTGGAGGCTCCTCCGCCGGAACGGGCTCCTCGGCCGGTTCTTCGATCGCGGCGGCGTCCGGCGTCTCGAGCACGAAATCGGGCGTGGCGGCGCTCTCGCGGCCGCGGATGGAAGCGGCCCCGCCGAGCAGGATGGCGGCGTAAAGGACGAGGGCGGCGAGCCCGCCAGCGATGGAGATGAACTGCGGCCGCATCTTGACGCTATCCTATTGGCTGGCCCAGACGATCCGGGCAATCCATTCGACGTCTTTCATCTCGAAACTGCGGTTCGGGTGGTCGGGATTGAGCGACAGAAGCTCGACGCCGCGCGACGTCTGCCGTGCCAGGATCTTCGCCATCACCTCGCCCTCGCGGCTCTTGAGCACAACGCGGTCGCCGCGGCGCACCTGCGCTCCCGGATCGACGATCAGCACGTCCCCGTCGCGGTAAAGCGGCAGCATGCTGTCGCCCTGGACCTCCAAGGCATAGACGCTGGACTTGCTCTGCGGCGCGACCGGAAATTCGACCTCGTCCCAACCCTGGCCGACGGGAAACCCGCCATCGTCGAAAAAGCCGCCCGCGCCGGCCTGCGCGAAGCCGATGAGCGGAATACCGGCAGCCGGCGGGCCGGCGCGCGACGATGTTCCGCCTCCGGATTGCAGGAGCGCCATGAACTGGTCGATCGTCGCGCCGGTCGCCTCGAGGATCTTCGAAATCGATTCCGTCGACGGCCAGCGGTCGCGACCGTCAGGCGACTGGCGCTTCGACTTGTTGAAGGAGGTCGGATCGAGGCCGGCGCGGCGTGCAAGGCCGGACGGCGAGAGCTGATGGCGCTCCGCCAGCGCGTCGATCGCCCGCCAGATGCTGTTATGTGAAAGCATGTCGTTCGACCCTGCCACAGTGCGGCGCCGCGGACCAACTGCAGGCGACGTCGCACCCGCTTCCGCCTCATCGTACCTTAACGAGGCGGGGAACCGCCGTAAAGAACAGGCAGGAAAATAGTCCTGTGTTTGCGATAAGTGACGCCCACGACGGGCTCATGAACCGGCGTTGGCGGGTTCCCGTTCCTTGGCCTTGCGGGTCATGACCTCTTCATAGGCCGCCTGCAGCGTCTGGCGCACGGATGGACCGTCCGATGCACGGGACACGCCGAGATGTTCGGCCCTGAGCTCGTCCATGAAGCGTTCCCAAAGAACCGGGCCGCCCTCCTCCATGAGCTGGGCGCGGATGCTCAATTCCTCGCTGACCGGCAGATAACGTCGGCCCCAGGCGCCAAGATGCGCCATGATCGGCACCAGCGCGATCGCCATCTCGGTCAGGCTGTAGATCGCCTTCTGCTTGTGGCTCGGATCGTCGCGCTTCGTCAGCATGCCGATTTCGAGGAGCGTCTTCAGACGGTCGGCGAGGATGTTGGAGGAAATGCCTTCCTGTGATCGCAAGAGCTCGCGGAAGTGGCGTTTGCCGCCGAAGATCATGTCGCGAATGATCAGGAGGCTCCATTTGTCGCCGAAGACTTCGAGCGAGAGATTGATGGGGCAGGCGGAGCGGTGATCGTCAATCATTCTGGTCTCTGTATCGGGAGCCGGATGCGGACAGGCAATTTCCTCATCCTTCAAAACTGCTTGCATTATTGCAGCAGTAACATTACAGTGCAACTGCTTTCAAAATGATATCAGTAATTGCGGCGCGGCGCAGTCATCGGCCGCCCATCAACGGGGAATGTCAAGGAGGACCACGCCATGACCACGACTTCCGTCGAGCATGCAAGTTTTACGATCGAGCGCCGCTTCAAGGCGTCCCCGGAACGGGTGTTCGGCGCCTTTGCCGACCCCGGCGCGCATGACCGCTGGTTCGTCAAGGCCGACAATTGGCCGGTGGCGGAATACAGCCACGACTTCCGCGTCGGCGGCCGGGAAGCCGGACGCTTCAGCCAAGACGGCAAGACCTTCTATTTCAACGAGACCGTCTATCTCGACATCGTCGAGAACCGCCGTGTCATCTCGGCCTATACGATGGCCAAGGATGACCGGCCGATTTCCGCTTCGATCGCCACCGTCGAGCTGGTGCCGGAAGGCAGCGGCACACGCGTCGTCTTTACGGAGCAGGCCGCCTTTCTCGATGGGCTCGACCAGGTCGAATATCGCCGCAGCGGCTGGGAGCAACTGATCGGGGCCCTCGCGGCCGAGCTTGGCGAGAAGGCCGACGCCGCCTGAGCGGGCAAAGGCCTCGCTTCAGATCATCGACGCAAGCGCGCTGCCGGCGATGCCGAAGGAGAAGGCGACAAGGCAGGCGGCGGCGATGCGCCGCGGCAGGCGTGGGCCGACCGGCCGCCTCGGCAGTAGCGCCAGAAGGGTGCCGGTGGCAATCCACAGCGAGCCGGCACCAAGCGTCAGCGCCGCAAAGCCGAGAAGCCAGGGCAGCATAGCTTGAAGCCCGACCTGGGGCATGATGACGAGCGCAATGATCAGCGCCTTCGGGTTGAGGAGAGTGGTGACGAAGATCTGGCCGGGGGCGATCGGCCGCTCGCTTGCGCCATGCGCCTTCATCGTCCAGAGCGCATGCGCCATGAAGAGGATCCAGCCGGCAGCGGCGAGCTTCAGCACGAGGCCAATCGAGGGATGCGCGGAAAGCAGCGGCGCCGCCAGAACTGCCACCGGAACGATCACCGTCAGATAGCCGGCGAGTTCGCCGAGAAGCAGAGGCAAGGAGCGGCGCATGCCGACCGCCGCGCCGGAAAGCCACAACAGCGTGTTGGTCGGGCCGGGGGTTGCGAGCAGAAGCAGGATGGCAAGGGCGAAGGTGAGCGGCTGCATGATTGGTGCTGTCGTTGCTGTCTCTTCTCATCCTCTTAGCTCACCGGTTAGCGCGCGGACTTGATCTTGGTCAACCACTCTCGCCCGGGAGGGACGAAAGGCGACGTCAGCCCCTGTGCAGCCGGATCGGCCGTGTCTTCTCCCGCACGATCTCTCCCTTTGCCTCGAGGTCGAGCTGCACGGTTTTCGACCACCAGGAGACGCCCTTGCCGCCCGGAAATCGCTGTTCCGGCAGATGAGCGAAGATCCGCTCGCGAATATCGGCCAGCGTCAGCCCGGGCGCTTGCGAGGGAATCACCGCGAGCAGGGCGATTTTCATCGCCGCATACATATCGGCGTCGACCGAAGTGGTCTTGCCGGGTCGGATGACGTTTTCGACAACAATCCTGTTGGGCTTCGACATGGTTGCTCCTCCAGTTCGCGTCCCAAGGACGATCGAGCGAGGCGGCTGCCGACGCGGGGCCATTTCCAATCGTACACCCCAACGAAAAAAGGCCGCACCCCTCGGTGCCAGCCCCTAACCGAAATGTGGAATCCAAGTAGATACTGGTGCCGAATCCCCTTGTGGCATGGGTGTTTGGGGCGGTTTATCTTGCTGGAAATATCTTCGTGAAGCATTCTGCGCACTCGCCTGTCGCAAAACCGTCGCTTTAATTGGGATTTTTTTGCGACAAGAAGGGAACCGCATATGGAATCGATTATTGAGATTGGGACTATAAAAGATGTTGAGTCATGGGCGCAGCTTCGCGTTGCGCTATGGCCGCATCACTCGCTTGAAGATCATCGAGCTGAGTTGGGCCGGGCGTTTCTTTCAGAAAGTGGAGAAGCCGTCGCGTTCATCGCTCGAAATGCTGCGAATGAAGCTGTCGGGTTTGCTGAGGCCACTTTGCGACATGATTATGTGAATGGATGCAGCAGCTCGCCCGTTCTATTCCTCGAAGGGATTTATGTCCGGCCCGTTGACAGGCGAAAGGGTATCGCACGATTGCTTTGCAATACCGTTGCCGATTGGGGGAAGTCGCTTGGGTGTGTTGAGTTTGGCTCTGACGCGCTGCTTGAGAATTCAGCCAGCCATGCGCTCCATACCGCTTTAGGATTTGAGGAGACACAGCGCGTCGTGTTCTTCCGAAAGCCACTGTAGGCCGGTGTTGCCTTCCACGAGGATGGTTTGCCGCGAAACTCACTCGCAAAAGTTGGAGTTTCGCGACAGATACTTGCTACAGAAAGTATTCCACATTTCAGTTAGGGGCTGGCCCCTCGGTGCGGCCCTCGCATATTTCGTCGGCTACTGCATGTCTCCTTAAATCGACCTCGACTTAAGGACAAAGACATGCAGCAAATCAAAGTGCTACAGCGACCTTTGCGCGTCTGATAAGACGCGCGGCGCTGTAGGGCAGGCGGCTAAGCCGCCTTCGGCGCCTCCCCGTAGGGGTCGAACCGACCGTAGAAGGTCTCGCCCTTCTCTGCCATCTCCTTCAGAAGCGGCGTCGGCTTGAAGTGGTCGCCATAAGCCTTGGCTAGCTTGTTGCACATCGCGACGAAAGCCTTGGTGCCCATGCCGTCGATATAGGAGAGCGTGCCGCCGGTGTAGGGAGCGAAGCCGAAGCCGAGGATCGAGCCGACATCCGCCTCGCGCGGGTCGGTGACGATGCCTTCCTCGATAGTGCGGGCCGCTTCGAGCGCGATCGTCGCGAGGAAGCGCTGCTTCACCACCTCGACGTCGATCTTGTCGGCCGCCTTCTGCGGATAGAGCGTCTTCAGCTCCGGCCACAGATACTTCTTCGCCGGTTTCGCCGGGTATTCGTAGAAGCCCTTGCCGTTCTTGCGGCCGCGCCGGTCGAGTTCGTCGACCATCTTGTTGACCAGTGCCATGTGGCGCGGATCGACGGCCTTTTCGCCGAGATCGGCTACCGTCGCCTTGAGGATCTTCTGGCTGAGGTCGATCGCCACCTCGTCGTTGAGCGACAACGGACCGACCGGCATGCCGGCCATCTTGGCGGCATTCTCGATCATCGCCGGCGGCACGCCCTCGATCAGCATGTCATAGGCTTCGTGGATATAGCGGAAGACACAGCGGTTGACGTAGAAGCCGCGGGTGTCGTTGACGACGATCGGCGTCTTCTTGATCGCCGCGACATAGTCGAGCGCCGTGGCGAGCGCCTTGTCGCCGGTCTCCTTGCCGACGATCACTTCCGTCAGCATCATCTTCTCGACCGGCGAGAAGAAATGGACGCCGATGAACTGCTCCGGCCGTTTCGAATTCTTGGCAAGGCCGGTGATCGGCAGCGTCGAGGTGTTGGAGGCGAAGATGGCGTCCGGGGCGATGACCGCCTCGACCTTCTCGATCACGTCCTTCTTGACCTGCCGGTCCTCGAACACCGCCTCGACGACGAGGCCGGCGTCCTTGAGATCGCCATAGTCGGCCGACGGCGTGATGCGGGAAAGCAGCGCCTCGCCCTCTTCCTTGGTCAGCCGTCCCTTGCCGACCGAATCCTTGACCAGCCCTTCCGAATGCGCCTTGCCCTTTTCGGCCGCTTCCATGTCGCGGTCGATGAGGGTGACCGGGATGCCGGCGGCGGCCGTCACATAGGCAATCGAGGCGCCCATGAAGCCGGCGCCGATGACGCCGACCGTCTTAAACTCCGTCTTCGGTACGCCGGCCGGACGGCGTGCGCCTTTGCCGAGCTCCTGCATCGAGACGAAGAGCGAGCGGATCATCGAGAAGGCTTCGGTGGTCTGCAGAATCTCGGTGAAATAGCGTTGCTCGATCTTCAAGCCGGTGTCGAACGGCACCTGCAGGCCCTCATAGACGCATTTCAGGATGGCGATGGCGCCCGGATAGTTGCCGTAGGTTTCGCGGCGCAGAATGCCGGACGCTGCCGGCCAGAGCTGCGCGGAGGCAGGCGTCCAGACGCCGCCGCCCGGAAGCTTGAAGCCCTTCTCGTCCCAGGGCTGCACGGGCTTCAGCCCGTTCTTGATCATCGCCTTGGCGGCTTCGACCAGCTTCTCCGGTTCGACCACCTCATGCACGAGGCCCATCGCCTTGGCTCGCGCCGCGGTCAGCGACGAGCCGGTGGTCATCATCTGCAGGGCGTCCTGCGTGTTGGTGAGCCGCGGCACGCGCTGCGTGCCGCCGGCGCCCGGGAAGATGCCGACCTTGACCTCGGGGAGGGCGATCTTCACCGCTTTCGAATTGGAAGCGACGCGGCCGTGGCAGGCGAGCGACAATTCGAAGGCGCCGCCCATGCAGGTGCCGTTGATTGCCGAGACCCAGGGCTTGCCGCAGGTTTCGAGCTTGCGGAACAGCCCGGTCATGCGACCGACGAGGTTGAAGAGCTTCTGCGCGGCGTTGGCCGGATCCTTCTTCCTCTCCTCGGCCTGCAGCGTGAACATCGACTTGATCATCGACAGGTCGGCGCCGCCGGAGAAGGACGACTTGCCGGAGGTGAAGACGACGCCCTTGACGTTGGCATCGGCGGTCGTCTGATCGACGATCGCATCGAGTTCGTCCATCACTTCCTGCGTGAAGACGTTCATCGACTTGTCGGGCATGTCCCAGGTGACGAGTGCGATGCCGTCGGCGTCGGTTTCGATCTTGAAGTTCGTGTAAGACATATTCTCTCTCCCGGGATCGGATCAGACGCGTTCGATGATCGTGGCGGTGCCCATGCCGGCGCCGATGCAAAGCGTCACCAGCGCCGTGTTGAGGTCGCGTCGTTCGAGCTCGTCGAGGACGGTTCCGAGGATCATCGCGCCGGTCGCACCGAGCGGATGGCCCATGGCGATCGCGCCGCCATTGACGTTGATCTGGTCGTGCGGAATGTCGAAGGCCTGCATGTAGCGCAGCACCACGGCGGCGAAGGCCTCGTTGAGCTCGAAGAGATCGATGTCCGAAAGCTTCATGTCGGCGCGCTTCAGCAGCTTCTCGGTGACGTCGACCGGGCCGGTCAGCATCAGCGCCGGATCGGAACCGATATTGGCGAAAGCCCGGATGCGGGCACGCGGCTTCAGCCCCATGGCTTCGCCGCCGGCCTTCGAGCCGAGCAGCACCGCCGCGGCGCCATCAACGATGCCGGACGAATTGCCGGCGTGGTGGACATAGTTGATCCGCTCGATTTCCGGATGCGCCTGGATGGCGACGGCCTCGAAGCCGCCCATCTCGCCCGGCATCTGGAAGGAGGGGTTGAGCGAGGCGAGCGCCTGCATGTCGGTGCCGGGGCGCATATGCTCGTCGCGGTCGAGGATCGTCAGGCCGTTCTGGTCCTTGACCGGCACGACCGAATTCGCGAAATAGCCCTTTTCCCAGGCATGGGCGGCGCGTTTCTGGCTCTCCACCGCATAGGCATCGACGTCGTCACGCGAGAAGCCGTATTTGGTGGCGATCAGATCGGCCGAGACGCCCTGCGGCATGAAATAGGCCGGGAGGCTGACGGAGGGATCCATGAACCAGGAGCCGCCCGACATGCCGAGGCCGACGCGCGACATCGACTCGACGCCGCCGGCAATGACGATGTCGTCCGCCCCTTGGGCGATCTTGGCAGCGCCGAAATTGACGGCGTCGAGGCCGGAGGCGCAGAAGCGGGAGATCTGCATGCCCGGCGCCCGTGTCGAGTAGCCCGCTTCGAAGGCCGCCGCCTTCGGGATCACCGAGCCGGCATCCATGACCGGATCGACGCAGCCCATGACGATGTCGTCGACGCTCGAGGTGTCGAGCCCATTGCGGTCGCGGACCGCCTCGAGCACCTTGGCGGCGAGCCGGACGGACGGCACTTCATGCAGCGAGCCGTCCTTCTTGCCACGGCCGCGCGGCGTGCGCACGTGGTCGTAAACGAAGACTTTCGTCATGTCTCATCTCCCTTTCGTCGGCACCTTGTCGGGCCGCGCATCATTGGTTAGATCGGCACGCGGGCGGAAAACCGCCTCGCGGACCGTTCCTCATCCAGTTCCACTCTGAAATCAGAACGCGGCGGCGTCCAGCGCCATCAGCGTGTCGGCGCCGGTTTCAATGCGTGCCTTGCGCAGCGCCGTCTCCGGCAGAATGCGCTCCATGAAGAACTTGGCGGTAACCAGCTTGTTCTTCAGATAGTCCGCCTGCGCGGTTTCCCCCGCGGCAAGCTTCTCCTGCGCCGTCTTGGCGATCCTCGCCCACATGTAGCCGAGTACGACGAGACCGAAGAGATGCATGTAGTCGGTCGAGCCTGCGCCGGCATTGTCGGGCTTGGCCATGGCGTTCTGCATGAACCACATGGTTGCCGCCTGCAGGTCGTTGAGGCCCTTCTTCAGCGCCTTGGTGTAGCCGGAAAGACTTTCGTCGCCGCGGTTCTCCTCGCAGAAATCGCCGATTTCCTTGAACAGCGCCATGACGGCGCGGCCGCCATTCATCGCCAGCTTGCGGCCGACGAGGTCGAGCGCCTGGATGCCGTTCGCGCCTTCGTAGATCATCGCAATGCGGGCGTCGCGCACATACTGGCTCATGCCGTGCTCTTCGATATAGCCATGGCCACCGAACAGTTGCTGCGCCACGACCGCATGATCGAAGCCCTTGTCGGTCAGCACGCCTTTCAGGATCGGCGTCATCAGGCCGAGGATGTCGTCAGCGGCCTGGCGCTCGGCTTCGTTGTCGGAACGGTGGGCGATGTCCGACTTCAGCGCCGTCCAGAGGGTGAAGGCGCGGCCGGCTTCGTTGAAGGCCTTGATCGTCATCAGCGAGCGGCGCACGTCCGGATGAACGATGATCGGGTCCGCCTTCTGGTCGGGCGCCTTGGTACCGGAAAGCGAGCGGCCCTGGAGGCGTTCGCGGGCGTAATTGGCGGCATTCTGATAGGCGATCTCGGCGATCGCCAGCCCCTGCATGCCGACGGCAAGGCGGGCCTCGTTCATCATCACGAACATGGCGTTGAGGCCCTTGTTCTCCGTGCCGATTAGATAACCGGTCGCCTCGTCATAGTTCATGACGCAGGTGGAGTTGCCGTGAATGCCCATCTTGTGTTCGATCGCGCCGCAGGAAACGCCGTTGCGCTCACCCGGTTGGCCATCGTCGTTCAGCTTGAACTTCGGCACGATGAAGAGCGAGATACCCTTGACGCCTTCCGGCGCGCCCTCGATACGGGCAAGCACCAGATGGATGATGTTCTCCGCCATGTCGTGCTCACCGGCGGAGATGAAGATCTTCTGGCCGGAGATCCTGTAAGATCCGTCCCCGTTCGGTACGGCCTTGGTGCGAAGCAGGCCGAGATCGGTACCGCAATGCGGTTCCGTCAGGTTCATCGTGCCGGTCCAGGTGCCGTCGACCATCTTCGGCAGGTAGGCGCGCTTCTGCTCCTCGGAGCCGTGCACGAGGATGGCGGCGATGGCGCCCTGCGTCAGGCCGGGATACATCATCAGCGACATGTTCGCGGCGGACAGGAATTCGCCGACAGCGGTATGAAGCGCGTAGGGCAGACCCTGCCCCCCGAACTCCTCCGGCGCGGCGAGGCCCAGCCAGCCACCCTCGCGATAGAGATCGAAGGCCTGCTTGAAGCCGGACGGCGTGGTGACCGAGCCGTCGTCGTGGCGCTCGCAGCCTTCCTGATCGCCGGAAAGATTGATCGGGAAGAGTTCTTCCTCCGCAAGTCTGGCAGCCTCGCCGAGGATCGCCGCCACCGTGTCCGGTGTCGCATCCGCAAAGCCCGGCAGGTTGTGGTAGCGCTCGAGGCCGAGCACGTCGTTGAGGATGAACAGGGTGTCGTCGACCGGAGCCTTGTAGATGGGCATTTCTTCCTCGCCTTGATGTCCCCTCGGGCCGCGCGACGGCTTACCCGACTTGATCTGTCTTGAGCGCGCGCCGATGTGGTCGGTGTCGCACCGTTGGCAGGATGCTACAAAACTTTGACGTTTGCGTAAACGTCAAAAAATGCCGCATTGCAAAAATTTGGCGGAAGGTTACTGCCGGACCCGCAAGGACCTTTGAATGAAGATTAGGACCTGCGCAGATGGATAAATCGTTAAAAAACCGCGCCGATTAACGGGTTGTTTACCACGTTTAATGAATTGTGGGCTGTGAGATGGGCAAAGCTGCAACCGGAAAGCTCGCGTTGTTGTGGCTTTGCCCGCATCGGCTGGGCTGCTGAAGAGGAACGGACCTTAACGCCCTTCCGCGGCTTCCACGATAGTCGACGACAGGGGCGAAGAGACAATGAACGGATCGCGATCCAATCCTCAGCGCACAGCCAACCCGTCCTATGGCGACAGGCCGTCGCTTGATGCCCTGAACCGGACAATCGAAGGCCTCGAGGCACGCATCGAGGGCCTGATGAGCAGCGTCGGCCGCGAGCAACGCCAACCGGACCGCCCGGCAGCACCGGCGAACCACGCCGTTTCCGAAATACTCGAACGCCAGCGCGCCCTGAGCGCGGCACGGGAACAACTGCCGTTGCGCGAGCGCATTGTGGCGCGTCAATCCGATCGCCCCGCTCCCGCTCCCGCGCGTCTTGCGGAAGCGCCGCGATACCAGCCCACCCAGCCGGTGCCGGCTCAGCCGCCGCGTCCCTCCGCGGCAGCCGATATCGCAGAGGCTCTCGTCGGCCTGAGACAGGATCTGAAGCGCGATATCAGCGACGGGTTTGCCCGCGAAATGCATGCCCTTCGTTCGGAAATCCGCGGCATCAAGGCCGAGGCTTCCGAAGACCGCGGCTACGCCGCCGATATCAGGGCCGACCTGCAGCGGCTCGCCGACAACATCAACCAGCTCGGCCGGCAGGCGCCGTCCGCGCAGGCCGACGCGCTTCGCGTCGAATTCGACGACCTCCGGACGATGATCGACGGCCTGGCGCGCGAAGACAGCATGCGCCGCATGGAAAGCCGCTGGAGCGGCGTCGAGGATCGGCTGAACGCCTTCGACCAGAACCGCGATGACGAGCTCGTGGCGCTTGCCTACCGTCTTGACGAAATCAAGTCGCAGATCGGCACGCTGAACCAGGCCTCGCCGGTCGACATGCTGGAGGACAAGCTCGTCGCCGTGGCGCGGGCGATCGAGACGCTCGGGCGCCAAATGGAGCCGGACGACAGGCGCCTCGTCTCGCAGTTCGCCGAACTCGATCAGCGGCTCGACGAAATCAGCCGGGCGGTCGCCGTCGGCCGCAATGCCGCCAGCCTCGACAGCGCCTTCGTCAACCGGCTGGAAAACCGCCTGGGCGATCTCTCGCACCAGATCGACAATCTTGCCCGCCCGGCGGACGCTGGCCTGGGCGCACGGATCGAGGCCCTGGCCGCGCGCGTCGAAGACCTTGCCGGCGAGAGGGCGGCGGCCCGCCTCGAGGAGCGGCTCGATCAGCTTTCCGCGCTGCTAGAGCGCAGCCAGCGCACTGTGGCGCCGGAACTGGCGGACTATCTCGCCGATATTTCGCGCAAGATCGAGGCACTCGACCAGGGCAGCGTCAACGATGCCCTGGCAGAACGGCTCGATTATCTCGCCCGCCGAATCGACGAACTGGACGGCCATGGCGAATCGCCGGCGCCGGACATGCGCTTCGATCGGCTCGAAGACCGGCTAGCCGATATCGCGCAGCGCCTGGAGGAAACACAAGCCGCGCCCTTCGACGATCGCGAGGCGCTGCGCAATCTCGAAGCGCAGATCGGCAATCTTTCGGCGCTGGTGAGCCAGTCGCATCAGCAGCCGCCCGGCAGCGCGCCGGTCGAGTTCGAAAGCCGCATGACAGCGCTCGAAGACTATCTGGCGACCAGCGACGAATACATCATCGAAGCCGCCCGACAGGCCGCTGAAGCGGTCATGGAATCCTATGCCCGGAACGGAATGCCGCAGACCGCGTCTGGTGCCGACATGGCGGCGATCTCGGCACTTGCCGACGACCTTAGGGCGCTCGAAGACCTTAGCCGTTCGAGCGAAGATCGCACGGCGCGCACCTTCGAGGCTCTGCACGACACGCTCGTCCACATCGCCGAGAAATTGGAACGGCTCGAAGAGCGGGAGCCGGGAGCCGGAGTCGCCTCGCGCAACGCGCCGGCAATGCCGAAAGCGGTAGAGCCTGAATTTGCAGGTGCTTTCAACGAAGCCTATCCCGAGCGGCAAGGAGAGATTCAGCGGATTGGATCGGCAGTCGATGCCGACGCCGAAGTCACGGTCGCGAGCCCGGTCGCCGCCGACCTGTCTCCCTCAGTCGCTGCTTCGACGGTCGAGCTGGAAGAACCGCAGGTCGAGGTCCCGTCAGCAAAAGCGGGCCTGCTTGCCGGCCTGACAAGGCGCTTCTCCGCCAAGCGCAACGAGATGGCGCCCGCGCAGGCGCGCCAGATGGTCGAGCCCACCCCCTCGATCGACCCGTCCGAAATGCTCGCCCCGGAGGACGCCAACCAGTTGCTCGAGCCGGGCTCCGGCGTACCGGACGTCAAGAAGATTCTCGAGCGTGTGCGGGCCGGGCAAATGGCCCGCGGCAGCCAGCCGGCGGACGGCGGCGAAAAGGCGGACTTCATCGCTGCGGCGCGCCGTGCGGCGCAAATGGCCGTAGAGGAAGCCGATTCGCTGAAGAGCGCCAAAGACAAGGGACCGTCCGTCGCAGGTGGTGCCTTCGCCCGCCATCGCCGCCCGATCCTGATGGCGGTCGGCGCCGTGCTGCTGGCGATCATGTCCTATCCGCTGGTCAGCACGATGCTGAAGGGCAGGGACGCAGAGAGCGTCCGGCCCGCCGCGGCGATCGAACGCAAGGCAGAAGCCGACATTGCACCGAAGGCCGTCGGCGAGGAAGCGGCGAAGCCGGCTTCCGCCGCGGTCGCGGCAAAGCCCGCCGAGCCGCCGAAGGCTGAGGCTCCGGTCGTGATGACCGGCACGCCACCCATCGCGACAAAGACAGCCGCGACGGGCGTCGACAAGCCTGCCGCAGTCGTTTCGGCCGCCGAGGCTGGCCAGGCGCCCCTGTTGCAGCCAGTGGCCGAGCCGGCAAAGTCGGGCCCAGTCTCGACATTCCAGCCGACGATCCCAGGCGTACCCACGGCCGCGAATTTTGCGCCGGTCAAGGCGAGCGAAATCGTCCTGCCCGAAGGCTTTGGTCCGCCGGCGCTGTTGACGGCGGCGAAGGGCGGCGATCCGCTCGCCTATTACGAGATCGGCACCCGCTTCACCGAGGGACGCGGCGTCAAGGAAGATCTTGTCGAAGCTGCAAAATGGTATCAACGCGCCGCCAATGCCGGCGTCGTGCCGGCCGCCTACCGGCTCGCCAATCTCTACGAGAAGGGGGCGGGTGTCACCCGGGACGCGGCCAAGGCCAAGGCTCTCTACCAGAAGGCCGCCGAGGCGGGTAACGCCAGTGCGGCCCACAATCTCGCCGTCATGCTTGCCAGCGGCCGCGACGGTGCGCCCGATCTGGCCGCAGCCGTGAAATGGTTCGAAAAGGCCGCCAATCTCGGCGTTCGCGACAGCCAGTTCAATCTTGCCGTGCTCTATGCCCGCGGCAACGGCGTCGCTCAGAGTCTCGAGGATTCCTACAAGTGGTTCGCCATCGCTGCGCGCGAAGGCGACAAGGACGCCGGCGAAAAGCGCGACGAGATCGCCAAGGCGCTGAAGCCCGAGGAATTTGCGAGCGCCAAGGCGAAAGTCGAGGCCTGGAAAGTCCAGCCGGTCGACGCCGGCGCAAATACGGTGGATGTCCCGGACGCCTGGGTCGGTCCCTCGACGAAGACGGCTTCGGTCGACATGACGAAGGCCGTGCGCAACATCCAGGCTATTCTCAACAACAATGGCTTCGATGCCGGTGCGCCCGACGGGCAGATGGGCAAGAAGACGATCGCCGCGATCAAGGCGTTCCAGAAGTCGATCGGCCACGAGCCGACCGGTGAAGTCACCGACGGATTGGTGAAGGAACTTTTGAAGCGCAATTCATGAGGGCGGGGCGACCGTTCCCTCAAACGCCTGTGGGTTCGTCACCGCGCTTCCGGCGCTCCCCCGGCGCGGCAGAAAGCCGCATACCGCGGATGACCGGGCGGCGGCGCCGAAACTGCGGCTCCATGTCCCTGAAAAGGTTGACAGCTCCCGCCTGAGGGCGCATGAGCGGAGGCGCCGTCGGGCGTCCGGTTGGACGCAGGCGGTCGGTCGAAATGCCCCTGCTCGTGGTGAATTTCCGCCACTTCGAAGCATCCCGCCACGCCTCGCCCCGAAGCGGGGTGCGAATAATTCAAAGCATTGCACGATTCCTAAATCGTTTCCGGTTAGGAGTTGTGCAGGTGCAATTTTCACCCGCATCGCGGGTTCGTTGTTACATCGAGGTTTGGCCGTGACGGTCTATCTGCCTATTGCAGAATTGTCGGTGAACATATTCATCATTCTCGGCATGGGCGCGGCCGTCGGTTTTCTGTCGGGCATGTTCGGCGTGGGCGGCGGCTTCCTGATCACGCCACTGCTGATCTTCTATAACATCCCGCCGGTGGTGGCGGTGGCGACCGGGGCGAACCAGGTGGTCGCCTCGTCGATCTCAGGCGCCATCACCCATTTCCGGCGCGGCACGATCGACATCAAGCTCGGAACGGTGTTGCTCTGCGGCGGCCTCGTCGGCGCGACCTTGGGCGTCTGGCTGTTTTCGCTGCTGCGCAGCATCGGCCAGCTCGACCTCGTCATTTCGCTGCTTTACGTCGTCTTGCTCGGTTCGGTCGGCGGCCTGATGCTCTGGGAGAGCATCGGCGCGATGCGCAAGGCGGCCAGGAACCAGCCGACGCAGTTGCGCCGGCCCGGCCAGCACAACTGGATCCACGGCCTGCCGCTGAAGATGCGCTTCAAGAAGTCGAAGATCTATCTGAGCGTCATCCCGGTCGCCACGCTCGGCTTCTCAATCGGCATCCTGACGTCGATCATGGGTGTCGGCGGCGGCTTCATCATGGTGCCGGCGATGATCTATCTCCTGCGCATCCCGACCAGCGTCGTCGTCGGAACCTCGCTGTTTCAGATCGTCTTCGTCTCGGCCTATACGGTGATCGTCCAGGCCTCGACCAACTATACGGTCGACATCGTGCTGGCCTTCGTCCTGATGATCGCCGGCGTCATCGGTGCGCAATATGGCGTGCGCGTCGGCCAGCGGCTGCGCGGCGAGCAGTTGCGGGCCCTTCTGGCGTTGCTCGTGCTTGCGGTCGGCATCCGGCTGTCGATCGAGCTCATCATTCCGCCGAAGGACATCTATTCGGTGGTTTCAGCGGGGTTCGGCTTCTGATGCGCGCGCTCGCCCGCCTCGTCCTGTTTGCTGTCGCCTTGACGGTCTGCGGGCCGGTGGCGGCGCAGTCGCTCGAGCGGGAAGTCGGCGACTTCACCGAAAAGCTCGAGATCGGCATCTCGACGGACGAGATTTCCATCACCTCCGACTTCCGCGGCGCCGACCTGACGATCTTCGGCGCCATCGACGGCTTCGACGCCGACCTTCTCGCCCAGGGCAAGTACAACATCATCGTCGTGCTCGAAGGGCCGAAGGACAACGCGACGGTGCGCAAGAAGCAGCGTGTCTTCGGGATCTGGGTCAACACCCAGTCGATGACCTTCGAGCTGGTGCCGGAAGCCTATTCGCTGTCGAGCACGCGTGACATCGCGACGATCGCTCCGCCGCGCGACATCGCCAATATGGGCATTGGCGTCGATCACATGCGGCTGGTGCCGCTCGGCTTCATCGGCGACGGCAGCAGCCTCGGCGAGTTCCGCAACGCGTTTCGCCGCATCCGCGAGGAAAGCGGCGTCTACCAGCGCGATCCGGGCGGCGTGCAGTTCATCAGTTCGAGCCTGTTCAAGGCATCGGTCCGCCTGCCGGCCAATGTCCCGAACGGCATTCATGTGGTGCGCGCCTATCTGTTCCGCGACGGCCTCTTCGTCGCCGCCAAGGCCCTGCCGCTCAGGGTGGTGAAAACCGGCCTCGAACAGGCGATCACCCGCGCCGCACACGAGCAGCCGCTCATCTACGGCTTTCTTGCCGTGACACTGGCGGTGATCACCGGCTGGGGCGCCAGCCTGCTTTTCCGCAAGGAGTGAGGGCGGAACTGAGTTGCGCCTGTAACCGGTCTTCGTCGGTGTTGGCGCGTTCCCTTTTGTGCCGTTGGGGTTTAAGAGAGGCTGAAGATCAGCAATGCCCCTTCTGTCCTGCGCTGAAAGGGCGACGACAACTTCGGGAGGCCGCCTCCCGGAAGCAGAGGAAAGCCCATGAAACCGATTTTCGTGCAATTGCAATGCGCTCCCGGCCGGACCTACGAGGTTGCCGACGAGATCTACCGCAAGGAAATCGTCTCGGAGATGTATTCGACGAGCGGTGACTACGACCTGCTTCTGAAGATCTATGTCGAGGAAGGCCAGGACATCGGCAAGTTCATCAACGACAATATCGCCAGCGTGCCGGGCATTTCCCGTTCGCTGACGACGCTCACCTTCAACGCGTTCTAACCCAACAGGTTGGCGAAGCGCACCGAATAGATGCGGTCGCGGCCGAGCATATGGGCGACGAGCCGCTCGCGCTCGAAAAGGCCGCTCATGGCGCGGTGCCGGAGATCGAGCCCGCCGGTGGTGACGCCGAAGGCCGGCATCAGCAGCCGTTTGCCGTCCGTTGCGAAACAGGCGCGCCGGATGGACCTTTCCCGGCGCCGGACCGTTGCCGACGGATGCAGATGGCCGGCGATTTCGCCGAGGCCGTCCGCCATGGACGGCTCATGGCGAAAGACCAGCCCCGCATGTCGGAGTTCGTCCATCGATGCGCCGGGCAGACTCGGGGCGCCATCCGGGTCATGGTTGCCGTTGATCCAGATCCAGTCGCGGCCGCGGGCCATCAAGGCGATCATCTGGCGGAAGGTCTCAGGCATCGCCGCTGAGCCGCGCCGGTCATGAAAATTGTCGCCAAGGCTGATCACCGTTGCGGGATCGTGCCGCGCGACGATCGCCTCGAGGATGCGCAAGGTCGCCAGCGTGTCATAGGGCGGCAGCATCATGCCGCGCCGGGCGAAGGCGGAGCCTTTTTCGAGGTGGAGGTCGGACACCACCAGCGTCCGGGTCTCGGGCAGAAAGAGACCGCCGAGCGCATCACAGATGGCGGCCACACCGTTGACCGTCGTGTGCGCCTGGAAGAAGGCGCTTGTCGCGGTAGCCGATGTCGCGTGAATGAGCCGGTGCATGGTCACACGGATATTCTCAGGGGCGACGCGCCCAGCCCTGCACCCCCCTCTGGCCTGCCCCCCACAAGGGGGGAGATCGGCCCGCGGCGAGCCCAACGCTCCAATAGAAATCGTCGCATACTCTGGACACGTTCCGAGGAGTGCGTCGCGCGTGCCGCATGTGTTCTCCCCCCTTGTGGGGGAGATGGCCGGTAGGCCAGAGGGGGGTAGAGCGGCGGCATCCCGCCCGGAACGTCCACAATCTCTCTCACACCGCTCTCCTATTCACCCGCAGTATGCCCGATCCCCATCGCCTCAATGATCAGTTCATCGGCGGCTTCTGTCAGCAGGAAGTCGTGGGCCTCTCCATGAACCGATTCCCGGCCGATCTCCAGCATGACCGGAACGGCGAGCGGCGAGATACGATCGAGCCGGCGATGGGTGATGTGTCCCTTGATTCGCTTGAGCATAGAACCGAGGCGGCCAATGTCCAAAAGTCCTGTCGCCGCGTCGTGGCGCGTTGCTTCCAGGAGGATGTGGTCGGGCTCGTGCATCCGCAATACGTCGTAAATGAGGTCGGCGGAAACCGTGACCTGTCGACCGGTTTTTTCCTTGCCCGGGTGGCGCTGGTCAATCAATCCGGCAATCACTGCGCAGGTCCGAAAGGTCCGCTTCAGCAGGAAGGATTCGTTCAGCCAGGCCTCCAGGTCATCGCCGAGCATGTCCTCGTCGAAAAGCTGCGCAAGCGATGGGGTCCGCGCCCGGAATGCTGCGCCCATGTCGTCGAGCGCCCAGATGCCGAGCGAATAGTCGGTCGCGACGAAGCCGAGCGGCTTCAGGCCGGCCCGGTCGAGGCGGCGGGTGAGCAGCTGCCGAGCGTCTGGTGGGCGAGCCGCCCCTCGAAGGCATAGGTGACCATGTAGTGGCGGCTGCCGCGCGGGAAGGTCTCGATCAGCAGCTCGTCCTCGCGCGGCAGCATCGAGACGTCGCCCTGCAGCGCCAGCCAGTCGCGCACCTGGTCCGGCAGCGAGGCACGGCGCGCCGGGTCGGCTAGCATCTTTCTGACCTGCGCGGCCAGATAGGTGGAGAGCGGAAACTTGCCGCCGGCATAGCTCGGCACCTTGGGGTCGAAGGAAAAGGCCTGCGAAACGAGACACTCGCTTTCGCGGATGCCCTCGAAGCGCAGCACCTTGCCGGAAAAAAGAAACGTGTCGCCCGGCGACAGCATTTCGAGGAAGTACTCCTCCACCTTGCCGAGCGACATGCCGCCGCGGCCGAGCGAGCCACGTGCGTTCCGCTTCACCATGCGCACGTTCAGCATCGGCGATTCGACGATCGTGCCGACATTCAGCCGGTATTGCTGCGCGACCATCGGATTCGAAACCCGCCACAGCCCTTCCTTGGTCTTGCGGATGCGGGCGTAGCGCTCATAGGTGCGAAGCGCGTAGCCGCCGGTCGCGACGAGGTCGATGACCCGCTCGAACGTCTCCCAGGTGAGATCGGCATAGGGAGCCGCGCTGGTGATCTCGTCATAAAGCTGCAGCGCGTCGAAGGGCTTCGCGCAGGCCATGCCGAGCACGTGCTGCGCCAGTACGTCGAGCGCACCCTTGCCGACCGGCGGCGTATCCTGCGCGCCGACATAATTGGCGTCGAGCGCCGCCTGGCATTCCATCACCTCAAAACGGTTGGCCGGAACGAGGATCGCCCGGCTCGGCTCGTCCATGCGGTGGTTGGCGCGGCCGATGCGCTGCGCGAGCCGGCTTGCCCCTTTCGGGGCGCCGACATGGACGACCAGGTCGACGTCGCCCCAGTCGATACCGAGATCGAGCGTCGAGGTGGCGACGACGGCGCGCAGCCGGTTGTCGGCCATCGCGGCCTCGACCTTGCGGCGCTGGGCGACGTCGAGCGAGCCATGGTGCAGCGCGATCGGCAAGTTGTCGTCATTGATCGTCCAGAGCGCCTGGAAGAGCATCTCCGCCTGGCTGCGCGTGTTGACGAAGAGCAGCGTCGTGCCGTGCGCCTTGATTGCCGCATAGATATCCGGGATCGCATAACGGGCCGAGTGCCCGGCCCAGGGCACGTGGCTCTCGGCGCGCAGAATGGAGATTTCGGGTTTTGCCCCGCCGGATACGGTGATCAATCCGGCATGGCTCTCCTCGTCCGGGGGCTGGCCAACCAGCCAGCGCTGCAGCTCCATCGGCTCGGATACCGTCGCCGAAAGGCCGATCGTCTGCAGGCCCGGCGCCAGGCGGCGCAGCCGCGCCAACCCGAGGGCGAGCAGATGGCCGCGCTTCGAGGTGACGAGCGAATGCAGCTCGTCGAGCACGACATAGCGCAGATCCTTGAAGAAGCGCTCCGTCTCGCCATCGGCGACGAGCAGCGCAAGCTGCTCAGGCGTGGTCAGCAGCAGGTCGGGCGGGCTTAGCTTCTGGCGTTGCCTCTTGCCCTGCGGCGTGTCGCCGGTGCGGTTTTCGATCCGCACCGGCAGGCCCATTTCATTGACCGGTTTCGTCAGGTTGCGCTCGATATCGACGGCGAGCGCCTTGAGCGGCGAAATATAGAGCGTGTGAATGCCGACGAAGGCGGAGCCGGGCGGGATCCTGCCGCGCCGGGTGACATCGACCAGCGACGGCAGGAAGCCGGCAAGCGTCTTGCCCGCCCCCGTCGGCGCGATCAGCAAGGTGCTTTGCCCGGCTTCGGCCCGTGACAGGAGTTCCAGCTGGTGGGCGCGCGGCCGCCAGCCCTTTTCGGCGAACCATCGCAGAAAGGGCGCCGGCAACGTCAGGGCGTCGCTTTCCGGCAATGGGGAATCGATCCTGTCCACGGGGAACAAAGGTAGATCAAACGTTGCAAAAGAGAAGCCCGCAGGTCTCATGCTCGCAATTGCCCTCACGCTGGGCCTGTCGAAGCAAGCGGGGAGAGGGACAGGGCGGCGCGGCACACCCCTTCGCCCCGCTTGCGGGGAGAAGGTCGCGGCAGCGGGATGAGCGGGGGGTCGCTTTCGTACTGTGCCGCTCCCCGGCGAAACGTTAGAATGCAATGTAACGGTCGGCGCGGTGGTTGATTGCCACGAAGAGGTTGAGGACGAGCGCGCCGAGCACCGACCAGAGAACGACCCGGGGCGTCGTGACCGCAAACGCAACGGCAAGGACCACCATGTCGATCGCGAGCTGCACGAGGCCGGCACGGATGCCGAAGCGCTCCTGCAGATAGACGCCCAGAATGCCGACGCCGCCGAGGCTGGCGCGGTGGCGGTAGAGCGCCAGAACGCCGTATCCCAGCAACAATCCGCCGAGAAGGGCAGCCCAGCCGGGATGAATCTGTTCGATCTCGAACAGTCGCGACTGCACGTCGGTCAGGAACGAGGTGAGGCCGATGGCAATGAAGGTCTTGATGGTGAAGGCGCGACCCAGCCGCTTCAGCGACAGGTAGAAGAACGGCAGGTTCAGCAGGAAGAAGGCGAGGCCGAAATTCACACCGGTCGCATAGTGCAGCAGGAAGGCGACGCCGGCGGTGCTTCCGGTCAGCAGTCCGGCGCTGGCGAGGAAGTAGAGCCCGAGGGCTGCGACGAGGCTGCCGGAAAAGACGCCCTGCACATCCTCGATCGGCGTATGCCGATTGGGGCTGGTATTCCAGAGACCGAAAACGCTGCTCGTCTGTGCCATGGCGAACTCCCGTGAAGAGCTCCACCATTTGCTGCGGCGCACAAACAGAATCAAGGAAAATATGTAAGCAATACTGACCTATTTTCGCATGTCAGAATTGCGTTTCACGCAGGCTTGCGGGCGAGAAACAGGATGCCCGCAATCGGCATCCCGGCATCCATGCGAATGATGGTCCGTTCGATGGCGATCGCCGACAGCCCGAACTCAGCACAGAGCGACGCGACATAGGATTCCGAATGCGCGTAGCGCAGCGACGGACGGAGTACGAAACCGTCCGTATCCGCCGCGTCCTCGACGGAGAAGGCGAACAGCCCGCCCGGCGCCAGAAGCCGGTCTGCGATGACGAAGGCGCTTTCGAGACCGCCGAGATACATCAGCACGTCCGCAGCGCTGACGAGATCGGCGCGTCGCTCCGCGAGTTCGCCGAAGATGCCGCAATCGTCCGGCGACAACGACAGGTCCGCCTGGCCCAGCCTATCGTAGAGCGCTTTGCCTTCCGCCTTGGCCAGCATGTTGGCCGAGAGATCGAAGCCCTCGAGGAAATCCGCCCTGTGGCGAATGCGCTCGCCGAAGAGCCCGGTGCCGCAGCCGAGATCGGTGACATGGCGAAAATCTTGACCACCGGTCGCCCGGTCGATCAGCGCCGCCAGCTTTTCCGGGACGCTGTAGTCGAGCTTCTCGACGAGGGCCTGATCGAAGCGCTCGGCATAGTCGTCGAAGAGCCGCGCCACATAGGTGCTCGGCGGCTGCTCCGGCATGGCGCTGGCGCCGAGCAGCGCCAGTTTCAGGCTGGCCCCGAAAATATCCTCGGGGTTGAGGCGAAGCGTGTTGCGCAAGGCCGCGACGGCCGCCTCTTTTCGGCCTGATTTCTCCTCATAGTCCGCCAGCCGGAACCAGCCGGCTGCCCAGTTCGGCACGAGCTCCAGCGCCTGGGCCATGAGTTCGGCGGCGCCCTGGTGGTCGCCGCTTTCGGCGAGCATCTTGGCGTAATCGGCGCGGCGATCGGCGATCAGATCGCCGGAGGAGAGCTGGTGAGTGGTCATAGGGGCGGCAGGTTGGGTTGCGACGGACGCTTCTGGCGCCGGACGCGGCAAAACACAAGCGGAATCTGAAAGACTGCATTTCGCGCGGCTTGCGGCCCCTGGCGGAGCGGCTTATGTGATGGGAAACAGGAGAATTATTCGCTGATGTCGGACGGCGTAAACAAATTTCTCGGCGATTCACCGCTGCGCGTGCTCGTCAAGCTCGTTGTCGTGTCGATCCTCGTCGGCTTCGTCATGACCGTCTTCGACTGGCGTCCCTTGGACCTTCTCGACGGTATCCGCGACTTTGTCGTCGACCTCTGGCGCACCGGCTTTGCGGCGCTTGGGCGCGTCGGCGATTACCTGCTGCTCGGCGCTGCCGTGGTCATTCCTGCCTTCATCATCCTACGTCTCCTCAGCTATCGACGGTAAGCATGCAGGACCAGTTCTTTCTTCCCCGCAGACGGCTTGTTCTGTCCGCCGGTGCCGTGATTTCCCTCGGGCTTATCGCCGGCTGCTCGACGTCCGGCCTCCTTTCTCCCGACGACGGCACGGGGAGCGACCAGACCGAGGCGACGCTCGGCTATGTCAACACGCTGCGCAAGGGCAAGGGGCTTGCGACCCTCGAGCGCGACCCCGCCGCGTCGGTTGCCGCGATGCATCAGGCCGCCCGCATGGCGCGCGTCGGCAAGATGAAGCACAACATCGGCTGGCGCGACGATTTCGCCGATCGGATGAAGGGCGACGGCGTTACCCTTCCGGCTGCCGAGAACATCGCCATGGGCCAGGATAACGCCGAGCGGGCCTATGAAGCCTGGTTCAATTCGCCGAAGCACCTCGAAAACATGCTCGGCCGCTATCGCGGCCTTGGCGTGGCGGTGGCGCAAAATACCGCTTCCGGAAATCGGCCGTTTTGGGCCATGGTGCTCTCCGGCTGAGTTGATTCCCAAGATGGCCTTGCGGAAACGGCCGCAGGGCACTGAAGATGACTGCCATGGAAGGCCTTGAGCGCGAAAGGCTTGCCCGCGAAGCGGGTCCTTTTGACGTCACCAACCGGCTGATCCTCTCGATCGCCCTGCCGATGACGCTCGGGTTTTTGACGACGCCGCTGCTCGGCCTCGTCGACACCGGCGTCGTCGGCAGGCTCGGCCGGGCCGAGATGCTGGCCGGCCTCGCCATCGGCGCCGTCCTGTTCGATCTGATCTTCACCACCTTCAATTTCCTGCGCGCTTCGACCACCGGCCTCGTCGCACAGGCCTATGGCCGCGGCGACCGGCGCGAGCAGCAGGCGGTGTTCTGGCGCTCGCTCGTGATCGCGCTCTTCTGCGGGGTCGCCATCGTCCTCCTGTCGCCGCTTCTGCTGGCACTCGGCCTGTGGCTGATGGCGCCGGAGGCGGAAGTCGCCACAGTGACGCGCACCTATTTCCTTTACCGCATGCTCTCCGGCCCGGCGGCGCTCGCCAACTATGCGATCCTCGGCTTTGTTCTCGGCCGTGGCGAAGGCACGCTCGGGCTGCTGCTGCAAACGCTCATCAACGGCATCAACATCGTGCTTGCCATCCTCTTCGGCCTTGTCCTCGGATGGGGCGTTGCCGGTGTCGCGATCGCTACGGTGACGGGGGAGGTGGCCGGCGCCGTGGCAGGCTTCGCCATCGTCTACGGACGTTTCGACAAGCGGGACGCGCCGGGCTGGGCAACGATCTTCGCCGGCGACCGGCTCAAGGCGCTGTTCGGGCTCAACCGCGACATCATGATCCGTTCCTTCGTGCTGCTCGCCGCCTTCACGCTGATGACCCGTATCGGCTCGTCCCTGGGGCCGGTGACGCTCGCGGCCAATGCCGTGCTGATGACCATTTTCCTTGTCGCCGGCTATTATCTCGATGGCCTTGCCAATGCGGCCGAGCAACTGACCGGACGCTCGATCGGCGCTGCCTATCGCCCCGCCTTCGATCGTGCCCTGCGCATGACGGCTCTCTGGGCTCTGGGCCTCGCCCTGCTGACGACGATCGCTTTCCTCGCCTTCGGCAATGCGCTCGTCGATCTGCTGACCACGGCGCCGGAGGTGCGGGCGCTCGCCTATGAATATATGCCCTGGGCGGCGGTGACGGCGCTCACCGGCGCGATGGCCTTCCTGATGGACGGCGTCTTCATCGGCGCCACCTGGTCGCGCGACATGCGCAACATGATGCTCGCCGCCTTCGTCGTTTACGGCGCGGCACTCGCATTTCTCGTGCCCACCTTCGGCAATCACGGCCTATGGGCGGGGCTCAACCTGTTCCTGCTGCTGCGCGGCCTGTTCCTGGTACTGCTGCTGCCGCGGCGCGCCGCTCAGACGTTCCGCCCGGCCCAGTAGTCGAGACGGCTGTCGCGGATTTCGCGGATGGTGGTCAGCTTGTCGCGATCGCAAAGCCCAGAGAGGCCCCGGACGATCCGGCCGGGCAGCCCCGGCCCCTCGTAGACCATGCAGGAATAAAGCTGGACGAGGTCGGCGCCGGCGCGGATCTTTTCCGCCGCGGTCTCCGCCGAACTGACCCCGCCGACACCGATGATCGGCACGTTTGGCCCAAGTCGTTTGCGCATCCGGGCGAGCACCGCCGTCGATTTCTCGAAGAGCGGCTTGCCGGAAAGCCCGCCAGCCTCCTTGGCCTGTCGCTGATCCCTGAGGCCTTCGCGCGCGAGCGTCGTGTTGGAGACGATCAGGCCGTCGAGATTATGGGCCAACACTTCCGCCGCGATGTCGTCCATGCCTGCTTCGGTGAGATCCGGGGCGATCTTCAGGAACACCGGAACCCGCCTGCCGCCTTTCCCCACTTCCTCGTCGCGAGCGGCGAGGACGGCCGAAAGCAGCGCCGCCAGGCTCTCGCGGGCCTGCAGGTCGCGCAGGCCCGGCGTGTTGGGCGAGGAGATATTGGCGGTGAAGTAGCGAGCCACCGCATAGAAGGTGCGGATTCCCGCAACATAGTCGGCAATCCGGTCGGCGCTGTCCTTGTTGGCGCCGATATTGACGCCGATCAGCGCCTGGCGCGCGCAGGCCTGAAGGCGCGCCAGCGCCGCCCCGTGTCCATCATTGTTGAAGCCGAGCCGGTTGATCACCGCCTCGTCCTCGACCAGCCGGAAAATCCGGGGCTTGTCATTGCCCTGCTGCGGTCGCGGCGTCACCGTGCCGATCTCGGTGAAGCCGAAGCCGAGCCGCAACAGAGCCTCCGGCACTTCGGCATTCTTGTCGTAGCCGGCGGCCATGCCGACCGGATTCGGAAAGACAAGGCCTGCAATGGTCTGCTCGAGCCTGGTATCGGCCGGAGCGGCACAGCTCGGCGCGAGGCCGCTCTTCAGCGCCTTGATCGAAATCCCATGGGCGGTTTCCGGGTCCAGAAGGAACAGGCCGCGGCGGGCGAGGCGTTCGAGAGGTCCGGTCATGGTGCTAGCTCGGGGAAGATATGCTTGCCGTCGGAACCGAGCGGCAGGGGCTTTTCCCACAGCACCGCGTCGAGCGTCAGCGGTCCATAGAGATGCGGAAACAGCGCTCCGCCGCGCGAGGGCTCGTAGACGAGCTTGTCGCCGAGCGCGCCTGCGTCGACGGCGACGAGCAGCAGATCCGTCTGGCCCTCGAAATGTCGCGCTGCGGTCTCGCCGACCTGATCGCCCGTCGAGAAATGAATGAAGCCGTCGGCGAGGTCGACGGGCGCGCCGGCGAATTGTCCGGCACGCCGGGCTTCCTGCCATAGAAGCGCCGGAACGATCTTGTATATGGTAGCGTTCATCTTTGTCCGCTCGTCCGTCATGAATCCGAGCCATGGCCTTGCCGCAAATATCGGCGCATGTCCACCGCGGTGCACCTGATTGAACGCGGATTTCCGCCAGTCTCCAAGGGAGAGGATGTCATGAGGAAGTCAACTGCAGCGCTCGCCTTCGGCCTGGGACTCGGATTGGCCCTCCCGGCCGGGGCCCAGCAGCCGGCGCCGGGCCGCTTCAGCATGCAGAAGTCGGAGACAGGGTTCGCGCGGCTCGACACGGAGACCGGCGAGGTTACCCTCTGCCGGGAGAAGAACGGCGAACTCATCTGCCGGATGGCCGCTGACGAGCGCGCCGCCTTCGAGCGGGAGCTCGACCTGCTCACCAAACGGGTCGAAGCCCTGGAAAAGGCTGTGCAGGGCGGGGCGACCGCCGTGAAACCGGATCTCCCGACCGACGAAGAGATTGACCGGACCATGAGCATCATGGAAAGAATGATGCGCAAGTTCATGGATATCGTGAAGGATCTCGAAGGCCGCGATACCACCGAGCAAGGTGGACCGGTGCCTGACAAGACCTGATCGTCCTGAGCGGACACCGAGCGGCGCGTGGAGGACGAAGCCGATCGGTGAGGACCATGCGGCATTCTGAATGCTGCATCCGAGGCTCTTGGGAGGGAGCGTCATCATGCCCGACATGACCATCATCATTGCTGACGACCATCCGCTGTTCCGCGGTGCGATGCGCCAGGCGCTGAGCGGCATGGACGGCGCGCCCGCCATTGTCGAGGCCGGCGATTTCGCAGCCGCTCGCAAGGCCGCGGCGGACAATCCGGATGCCGATCTGATGCTTCTCGATCTCACCATGCCGGGGGTCAGCGGTCTCTCCGGCCTTATCGCGCTGCGCGCCGAATTCCCCAGCCTGCCGGTGATGATCGTCTCGGCCCATGACGATCCGGCGACCATTCACCGCGCCATCGATCTCGGCGCGGCGGGCTTCCTGTCGAAATCGGCCGGCATCGAGGAAATCCGCGACGGCATCGAGAAGGTCATGGCGGGTGAAATCTTCGTCCCGGCCGGCTACGACCAGAACCAGGAATACGAGCCGGAAGTGGCCGACCTCCTGCATCGCCTGCAGACCCTGACGCCGCAGCAGTCGCGCGTCCTGTCGATGCTCGCCGAGGGCCTGCTGAACAAGCAGATCGCCTACGAGCTCGGCGTCTCCGAGGCGACCATCAAGGCGCACGTCTCGGCGATCCTCCTGAAGCTCAATGTCGACAGCCGCACTCAGGCGGTCATCCAGCTTTCGAAGCTCGGAAGCGTGGCAGCGGCCTAGGCGGCAGCAATGGCGGATGGCTTGCCCCTTTCGCCGACCGATATTGAGGGGACTGGGAGCTTGCCGCGTGTCCCTTCGCCCCGCTTGCGGGGAGAAGGTGCCGGCAGGCGGATGAGGGGCAAATCCACCGGATGAAACTGCCTCTACTCCGCAGCCGCGCGTCCCGCTGCGGCGAGCTGGGTCAGCCAGGCGCGCAAGGCGCCCGGGCGGACCGGCTTGTGCTGCAGTGAAACTCCATCACGCTCCGCTGCGCCGCGGACCTCCGGCGTGCGGTCAGCGGTTACCATCAGGGCTGGAATGCCTTCCTTCCAGAGCGCGCGGATCGAGGCGATCGCCTCGATGCCGGTGCCGTCGTCGAGGTGATAGTCGGCGACGATCGCGTCGGGCCGCGTCGGCAGGTTTTCCGGGCCTATCTGAGCGCAGGCGGCCACCGATTCCACCGTTGTGACGGCGCAGCCCCAGCCGCCCAAGAGCAGCGCCATGCCCTCGAGGATCTTCGGCTCGTTATCGACGCAGACGATATTGAGCCCGGTCAGCGCGTCGCTCGTCTTCGTCGCGGCGACCGGCTGCGGCCTTTCCGGCGCGGCGGCGCTTGTATCGAGCGGTACGCTAACCTTGAAACCGGTGCCCTTTCCCGGCTTCGACCGCAGGCCGACCGGATGGCTGAGCACACGCGAGATGCGGTCGACGATCGAGAGGCCGAGGCCGAGCCCGGAGGCCGTACGCGCCCCTTCGTCGAGGCGTGCGAATTCCTTGAACACGGTCCGGAACTTCGACGCCGGAATGCCGATGCCGGAGTCGAGCACCTCGATCGTCGCCGCCTGCCCGTGCCGCCGGACGCCGACCAGCACCTTGCCCTGGAGCGTGTATTTGATCGCATTCGAGACGAGATTCTGGACGACGCGTCGTAGGAGGTTCGGATCGCTGCGCACCACGATCGAGGTCGGCATGACCGTGAACTCGATTTCCTTCGCCCGCGCCATCGGGGCGAAGTCCGTCTCGATGCGCCTCAACAGATCATCAAGCGGCACCGCCTGCAGCCGCGGTTTCATCGCGCCGGTGTCGAGCCGCGAGATGTCCAGCACTGCTCCGAGAATGGCCTCCACCGATTCCAGCGAGGAGTCGATGTTCTGGACCAGCGCCTTGTTGTCGGAATCGCCGAGCCGCTCGACGAGCGACGAGGAATAGAGCCGCGCCGCATTCAACGGCTGCAGGATGTCGTGTCCGGCGGCGGCGAAGAAGCGGGTCTTGCCGATATTGGCGTCTTCGGCGGCGGCGCGCGCCTCGCCGAGTTCCCGGTTGACCCGCGTCAATTCGCTCGTCCGCTCGGCGACGCGCAGTTCCAGCGTCTCGTTCGCCTGCTTGAGTGCCATGTCGGCCGCAACGCGCGGGGTGATGTCGGTATAGGTGGTGACGATGCCCTTGTCGGGCATGGCGTTGGTCCGGACCTCGACGATCCGGGCGCCGTTGCCGAGCTCCAGCAGGAAAGGCTTGTCGAGCGCCAGGAAGTTGGCGACCAGCGCCTTTTCCTCGTCCTTACGGATGTCGCCGCGGCGCGCGAGGACCGCCACGATATCCGTGAGTGGGAAGCCGACCTGGCCGGCGGCCTCAGGCAGATCGAGCAGTTCCCGGAAACGGCGGTTCCAGATGATCAGATTGCTGGCATTGTCGAAGACCGCGATGCCTTGGTCCATCTGTGAGAGCGCCGTCTGCAGCATGTCCTGGTTATGTTGCAAGGCCTCGCTCGCCTGGTCGAGCAGCCAGGCCGTATCCGACGAGGTGTCGTCCATGCGCTGCAGCGCCAGCGAAAACACCAGCCGGGCCGAAGAGGAGCCGATGGCGCTACCGAGCAATTGTTCGGAAAAATGAACGAGGGCCATGTCGGCGGAAGCATTCTCGTCGAGCCAGCGCCCCGACTGCTGCTCGTAGGTGTGGAAGGAGCGCTGCATGCGCTCCTCGCCCATATAGCGGGCGATCGTCGTCTTGAGGTCGCGCACCGTGACCTTCGTCTTGCGTCCGCGGAAGGCCCGATCCGTGCGCGAGCGGCGCGTGATGAAAACACCGGCCTGGAAGCGTTCGAGCGGCTTCGGCGTGCGGGTCAGTGAGCCGAGCACATAGGCGGACACGTTGACGAGCAAGCTGAGGGCCGATGCGTTGACGAGCGGGTCGGACTGCGGCCCCGAGAAGAGATCGGTAAACGGCAGGAGAAAGCTCAGGATCGTCGAGGCGACGTGGGAATTGTCGGGGCCGCCGAGGCTCGGCAGGAACAGGATATAGGCCCAGACGAGAAAGCCGCTGACCATGCCCGCAATCGCGCCCCGGGCGTTCGCCTGCCTCCAGACGAGACCTCCGAGCAGCGCCGGCGCCATCTGCGAGATGGCGACGAAAGAGAGCAGTCCGAGTGAGGCGAGGCCGGCGCTTATGTCGGCCGAGCGATAGTAGCTGTAGCCGAGCAGCAGGACGACGAAGATCGCCGTGCGGCGAATGTTGAGCAGCGTGCCGGCCACGCTCTCCTGCAGAGTGCCGCGCGTGCCGAGCCGCTGGCGCAGGAAGACCGGCATCACGATGTCGTTGGAGATCATGATCGACAGCGCCACCGAGGCGACGATGACCATGGCCGTGGCGGCGGAAAATCCGCCGATGAAGGTGAGGAGCGTGATGAGCGGCACATCGCCGGCAAGCGGCAGGGCCAGGAGATAGAGGTCGGCGTCGCCGGAGCCGGAGAAGGTCAGGATACCGGCAATGGCGATCGGCAGGACGAAGAGGTTGATGGCGATCAGGTAGAGAGGAAACAATACCCCGGCGGTGCGCAGCTCGTTCTCGGTGCGATTCTCGACGACGGTGACGTGGAACTGCCGCGGCAGCATGATGATCCCGAAGGCGGAGAGCACGATCAGCAGGATCCACCGCGCGGTCGGCGTCTGATACTCGAGGGTGGAAAGGACCGCGGAGCTCTGTTGGGCTGCTTCCAACAGATTTGCCGGCCCGTCGAACAGCACGAAGACGATGTAGATGCCCGCCGTCAGCATCGCGACAAGCTTGACGACCGATTCCATCGCAATCGCCAGAATCAGCCCGTCCTGGTGCTCGGTCGCATCCGTGTGGCGCGTGCCGAAGACGATCGCGAAGCAGGCGAGAAAGAGCGTGACGAGCAGCGGCAGGTCGATGAAGTTTTCGCCCGCGCCGATGCCGTAGTCGCTGGTGTCGATCATCGCGGCGACCGAACTCGAAACCGCCTTGAGCTGAAGGGCGATGTAGGGAATGGCCCCGACCAGCGAGATCAGCGCGACGATCGCCGCCACCGCCGGGTTCTTGCCGTAGCGCGCCGCTACGAAATCGGCGACCGAGGTCAGCTTCTCGGTCTTGGCGAGCCGCACGATCCTGCGGATCAGCGGCATGCCGAGCGTGAACATCAGGATCGGCCCGATATAGATGCCGGTGAACTCGAGCCCATGCTCGGCGGCGAGCCCGACGCCGCCGAAATAGGTCCAGGAGGTGCAGTAGATCGCCAGGCTCAGCGCATAGACCAGCGGCCTGCCCTTGCTGGCAATCTTGCTTTTGCTGGCGCGGCGGTCGCCGTAGCTTGCGACTGCGAAGAGCAGCAGCAGATAGGCGAAGGCCGAGGCAAAAATGACCGAACCCGAAAGCATGCCTCACTCCTCGACGGGCAGCATAGGGCAAGTCCATCCCATTGAGAATTGGTTGCTTTATGCGTCTTAAGTCCAAGACGGGGCCGAGCTTGAGCCTTGCTGCACTTGCGCGAGCCGTCCCGCCGCGCCTAGATCGCGAAGGGCGGTTCCCTCACACCCGCCTTTGGTCTAGATTCCTACCAGCGGTTGCCGCGCGGGACAGGCGCGGGCGATCGTTCCAGGACGGGGATCTTACGGAGAGACGCATGCTGAACGAATTCAAAGAGTTTATCGCCCGTGGCAATGTGATGGACCTGGCGGTCGGCGTGATCATCGGCGCCGCCTTCACCAAGATCGTCACTTCGGTCGTCGACGACCTGGTGATGCCGGTCGTCGGCGCGATTACCGGTGGCGGCTTCGATTTCTCCAATTATTTCCTGCCGCTCTCAGCCAACGTCAACGCCCCGACGCTGGCCGCCGCCCGCCAGCAGGGCGCCGTCCTTGCCTATGGCAACTTCATCACGGTGCTGATCAACTTCCTGATCCTCGCCTGGATCATCTTCCTGTTGATCAAGATCGTAAATCGCCTGCGGAGGTCGATCGAACGGGAGAAGCCACCGGCACCGGACGCGCCGCCCCCGCAGGACATCCTTCTGTTGGCGGAAATCCGTGATCTCTTGAAGCAGCGCGCCTGACTGGTGCGCTCTGTTCATCGCGGGCCACGCTTCTGCGGCCGCCAAAACATCACAGAAATCGATAAACCCGTCAGAGAAAATCGCGTGATCGTCGATGTCAAAGCGTCTAGAAGCGGCGAGCAATCAGGAGCTCGCCGCCGATGACGATCATGACCAGCCTTAGCCCCCGCGCACTTTCGGCGCCCGAAAGCGGCATCGTCGAAGTGGTGAACTATGCGCGCGGTCGCGATGGCCTCATTCCGCTCTGGGTGGGCGAGGGCGATCTTCCGACGCCGGATTTCATCACTCGGGCCGCGGCGGAAGCACTGGTGGCAGGCGAGACTTTCTACACCTGGCAGCGCGGCATCCCGCCGCTGCGCGAAGCCTTGGCGCGCTACTACCAGCGCCGCTTCCAGAAGACGCTCGCGCCCGAGAATTTCTACGTCACCGGATCGGGAATGCAGGCGATCAAGCTTGCGATCGAGGCGATCGCCTCGCCCGGCGACGAGATGGTGCTCTTGACCCCGGCCTGGCCGAATTTCGCGGCCGCCGCGGACCTCTCCGGCGTCCGGCCGGTCTCGGTGCCGCTGCGTTTCGAGAACGGTAAATGGCAGCTCGATCTTGACCGGCTCGAGTCGGCAATCGGCGAGAGGACTCGAGCGCTCTTCATCAACACGCCGTCCAATCCGACCGGGTGGACGGCGACGCAGGACGATCTCAGGGCGATCCTGTCGCTGGCGCGCAAGCGCGGCCTCTGGATCATCGCCGACGAGATCTACGCACTCTACTATTACCTCGGCGGCCGGGCGCCGTCGTTCCTCGACATCATGGAGGAGGACGACCGCATCCTCTTCGTCAATTCCTTCTCCAAGAACTGGTCGATGACCGGCTGGCGTGTCGGCTGGATCGTGGCGCCGCCGGCAATCGGACAGGTGCTCGAGAACCTGATCCAGTATTCGACGTCCGGGGTCGCGCAATTCATGCAGCGCGGCGCCGTCGTTGCCCTGGACGAAGGGGACCGTTTCGTCGACGACAACGTCGCCAAGGCCAGGCGCAATCGTGATATGCTCTGCGATGCGCTGATTGCCACTAATCGCGTCGAGACGCTGAAGCCGGACGGGGCGCTCTACGCCTTCCTGAAGATCGATGGCGTGACGGACGCACGCCGGGCGGCGATCGACATCGTCGACAAGACCGGCGTCGGGTTGGCGCCCGGAACGGCTTTCGGCGAAGGCGGATCGCTCTTCATGCGGGCCTGCTTCCTGCGCGATCCCGCCCAGATCGCCGAAGCGGCGGATCGGCTGCGCACCTACATCCTCGGCCGCTGATCCGGGGATTTCGTCCATTCCTGGCCGATCGATAAAATCCGAATGATTGCCGTGGCGGCCACTTAACCACACGGTTGAGAATAGTCGGAGAAGAGCGGCGTCGGCGGCCCGATTTACCAATTCCGTAAGCATCGCCCGTCTTTCCTGTTCCCGGGTTCTATCGGGGGTGAAAGCAGCCATGGCCATATTGGTGACAGGCGGTGCGGGCTATATCGGCAGCCATATGGTTTGGTCATTGCTCGACGCGGGAGAGACCGTCGTCGTGCTTGACAGCCTGACAACCGGCTTCCGCTGGGCGGTGGCGCCGGAAGCGCGTTTCTATTTCGGCGATGTCAGCGACCGGGCGGTGCTGGCGCGGATCTTCGCCGAAAATGCGATCGACGCGGTCGTCCATTTCGCCGGATCGGCCGTCGTGCCGGAATCGGTTGCCAAACCGCTCGCCTACTACGAGAACAATACGGCGAAGACGCGCGCGCTCATCGCCGCCACGATTGAGGCCGGCGTGCGCCGCTTCGTCTTCTCCTCGACGGCCGCCGTCTATGGCACCCAGGACACGCCCGATCCGATCAAGGAAACGGCGGCCCTGCGTCCGGAAAGCCCCTATGGCCGTTCCAAGCTGATGTCGGAAATCATGCTTGAGGACGCGGCGGCAGCGCATGATTTCAGCTACGTGGCGCTTCGTTATTTCAATGTGGCCGGGGCCGATCCACTCGGTCGTGCGGGGCAATCGACCTTCGGCGCCACGCATCTCATCAAGGTCGCCTGCGAAGCGGCGCTCGGCAAGCGCCGCAAGGTCGATGTTTTCGGCACCGACTATCCGACGGCGGATGGCACCGGCATTCGCGACTACATCCATGTCACCGACCTGGTTGCCGCCCATTGCAATGCGCTTGACTATCTGCGGCGCGGCGGTGAGCCGCTCGTCACCAATTGCGGCTATGGCGAAGGCTTTTCCGTACTGCAGGTCCTCGACACGGTGCGGCAGGTTTCCGGCTGCGATTTCCGCGTCGATTATGCGCCGCGCCGCCCGGGCGATGCGGCCCAGGTCGTCGCCGATCCGGCCGTCGCTCGGTTGAAGCTCGACTGGGTGCCGACCCATGCGAGCCTCGAACATATCGTCCAGAGCGCCTTCGATTGGGAGGGGTATCTGAGCCGCAAGAACAGTTTCGACGATGGTCGCGGCGACGACGGACGCCTTGTCGCCAACGGCTGACGCTGAAAGCGGGCTTATTCCTTGTCTTCGCCGAGGAGTTTGCGCTCATGCTCGATCGCATGCTCGATCAGTTGCGTCCACAGGCCTTCATAGAAGTCCGGCTCGAGCCCGAATGCGATCGCATGCCTGCGGGCATTCTCGCGGACCTCGGCGACGCGCGCCGGAATATCGGCCTTCAGCTTCAGCGGGCGCTTGATCTCGGCCGCGCGGTCGATATAGCCCCAGCGCTCGGCAAAGAGCGCCATCAGGGCGCGGTCGAGCCGATCGATCTCGGTGCGCACATCCGCCATCGTCGTGCATTCTGCGGGGGTGTTCGGCATATCCGGCTCCTGCCGGGGCGGTTCGCGCCCCGTTTCATCGCGCCGAACTGCTAGCAAAGCGAATGCCGACTGAGAAGGGGAAAAACCGCCGCAGCGGGTGGTAGACTGCCCACCCCAAGCCCCAGCTGGTCACCTCGGCAGGCGATCGCTGGGGGAGTAGGGTGCGGTCCTGTCTCCGTCCGACGATTGCCTGCCGATGTGTAGGAAGACGGTATTGCCGCAAGCTTGAGCGGGGCTTTCTCTCCTGTTCATGGCCCTAACTGCCGAGCACAAGCTTGATTGCGAGGCCGACCACACTTACGGCCGCGACGCCGGCGAGCCAGAGACCGACGAACCAGAGAAGCCTGCGGCCGAGCCTGTGTGCGCCCATCAATGATAGCCCTCTTCCGGATCGACCTTGCCGCGGAAGACCCAGTAGGCATAGGCGGTATAGCCAAGGATGATCGGCACCAGCACGAGCGCGCCGACAAGCAGGAAAGCGAGGCTCTCGTTCGGCGCTGCCGCGTCCCAGATCGTGAGCGATGGCGGCACCATGTAGGGATAGAAACTGATGCCGATGCCGATGTAACCGAGCACGAAGAGACCGAGGGCGGCGATGAAGGGCTGCGCATCGCGACGCTCCTGGATGCCCTTGAGCAGAAGGTACAGGCAGCCGAGCACGAGCAGCGGCACGATGACGCTGAAGATTGCCGTTGGCCAGCCGAACCAGCGCTGAAGGTAGACCGGCTCGAGAAACGGCGTCCAGAGACTGACGATGCCCATCGCCGCGATGGTGCCGAAAGCGCATTTGAGGGCGATCGAGCGGGCGCGCTCGGCGAGATCGCCACGCGTCTTCATAATCAGCCAGGTTGCGCCGAGCAGGGCATAGCCGACGACGATCGCCAGGCCGGTGACGATGGAAAAGGGCGTCAGCCAGTCCCACCAGCCGCCGGCATAGGCCCGGTCTTCAATCGGGATTCCCTGGACGAGCGCGCCGAGCGCCAGCCCCTGGGCGAAGGCTGCGAGCGTCGATCCTCCGGCAAAGGCCCAGTTCCACAGGTATTCGGCGCGTTTCGTTCGCCAGCGGTATTCGAACGCGACGCCCCGGAAGATCAGGCCGATCAGCATGGCGATGATCGGCGCATAGAGGGCCGGCATGATTGTCGCATAGGCGAGCGGGAAGACGGCCATCAGACCGCCGCCGCCAAGCACCAGCCAGGTCTCGTTGCCGTCCCAGACCGGCGCCACGGAGTTCATCATCACGTCGCGATCATGTTTTTCGGGGAAAAGCGGGAAGAGGATGCCGACGCCGAGGTCGAAGCCGTCAAGGACGACATAGGCCAGAACGGCGAACGCAATGATGGCCGCCCAGATCAACGGGAGATCAAAGTCCATGATGCGCTCCATGAGATTTGGGGCTTGCCGGGCCAGGCGCGACACCGGCCGTGCGGATCGGCCCCTCGTCCAGTTCCGGCATCGTATCGCGCGGCAGGCGGGCCATGAGCCGCAGGATGTAGAAGGTGCCGGCGCCGAAGACGAGGAAGTAGACGACGATGAAAGCGACGAGTGAAGCGGCGACGGCCGGAGCCTCGATCGGCGCAATCGAGTTGGTCGTCAGCAGATGGCCGTAGACCGTGTACGGCTGGCGGCCGACCTCCGTGGTTATCCATCCCGCGAGAACGGCGACGAAGCCGGCAGGACCCATCAGCACGGCGGCGCGGTGCAGCCAGATGTCGCTGTCGAGCGTGCCACGGTATCGACACCAGAGCGACCATAGCCCGATGCCGAGCATGGCCAAGCCCATGCCGACCATCACGCGGAACGACCAGAAGACCACGGCGACCGGCGGATGCAATTCGTCGGGGATCGTATCCAATCCGGCGAGCGGCGCATCGAGATCGTGTTTCAGGATGAGGCTCCCGAGTTTCGGCACCTCGATCGCGTAGTCGATGCGCTTCTCGGCCGAATTCGGAATGCCGAAGAGCACCAGCGGGGCACCGTCGGGATGGCTGTGATAGTGACCCTCCATCGCCATCACCTTGGCCGGCTGGTGTTCGAGCGTGTTGAGCCCGTGCTGGTCGCCGGCCAAGATCTGGATCGGGGCGACGATCGCCGCCATCCACATTGCCATCGAGAACATGGTGCGGGCACGCCGCGGCGCCGTGTTGCGCAGGAGATGCCAGGCGCCGCAGGCCCCGACGACAAACGCCGTCGTCAGATAGGCGGCAAGCACCATATGAACCAGCCGATACGGGAACGACGGATTGAAGATGATCGCCCACCAATCGACCGGAATGAATTGGCCGGCTTCGTTCACGGCAAAGCCCGCCGGGGTCTGCATCCAGGAGTTCGCGGACAAGATCCAGGTGGCCGAGATCAGCGTGCCGATGGCGACCATGACGGTTGCCAGAAAATGCAGCCTCGGACCGACACGGTTCAGACCGAAGAGCATGATGCCGAGGAAGCCCGCCTCGAGGAAGAAAGCCGTCAGCACCTCATAGCCCATCAGTGGTCCGATGATCGGGCCGGCCTTGTCGGAGAACACGCTCCAATTGGTGCCGAACTGATAGGACATGACGATGCCGGACACGACCCCCATGCCGAACGCGACGGCAAAGATCGTCTTCCAGAAGTTGAAAAGTTCCAGATAGACCTCGTCCTTCTTCCACAGCCAGAGGGCTTCGAGGACGGTGAGGTAGCTGGCAAGCCCGATGGAGAAGGCCGGAAAGATGATGTGGAACGAGACGGTAAAGGCAAACTGTATGCGGGCAAGCATGGTTGCGTCGAAGGATTCAAACAAGGCGTGATCCTCTCAGCCGGAGCCGTCGGGGCGGAGCAAAGGAGCCCTTGCATCCCGCCCGATAATCTATTGCGCTGGTCGAGCGTTGTCGGCCCAACCTCATCGTGTGATTGAATTTGAGGCAGAATTGCCAAAGGTCAATGACGGGCCGATCGCCACGTTGTCACACTGCGGCAATGTTTCGCCTGCGGCGTTTGGACTGACTGGTCGGCTACTGCCGCGCCAGATAGGCCTCCGCGAGTTCCGTCCAGAAAGCGGCGCCGATCGGCAGAAGATCGTCGTTGAAGTTGTAGCCGGGATGGTGGAGCGGCTTTTCCTCGCCGGTTACCCGCGACCCCAGGAAGAAATAGGTGCCGGGCCTCTCCTTGAGCATATAAGCGAAATCCTCGCTGCCCATGTATGGCCGGGCAAGATCGACGACCTTGCCAACGCCGGCAAAGCGGATGGCGAGATCGCGCACGAAATCCGTCTCCGCCTTGTGGTTGATCGTCGCATCGTAGCTTCGCTGGTAGTTGACGGTGGCTCGCATGCCGAAGCTCGCCGCTTGCGCCTCGGCGATCATCCGGATGCGACGCTCGAGCTCGTCGCGGACGGCCGGATCGAAGGAGCGGATGCCGACGACGATCTCCGCCCGCTCCGGAATGATGTTGCTCGCCGAGCCGGCATGAAAGGCGCCGACGGTGACGACCGTCGGGTCCATCGGATGGATGTTGCGCGACACGATCGTCTGCAGCGCCATGACGATGCTGGCGCCGCAGACGATCGGGTCGGCCGTCTCCTGCGGCTCGGCGCCGTGGCCGCCGCGGCCGTGCACTGTGATCCGCGCCTCGTCGACGGCGGCCCCGATCGGGCCCTCGCGCAGCGCGAACTGGCCGAAGGGCAGGTTCGGCTCGTTGTGGAGCGCGAAGACGGCGTCGCAGGGGAATTGGTCGAACAGGCCTTCGTCGATCATGATCTTCGCGCCCCCGAAATTCTCCTCGGCGGGCTGGAAGATGAGGTGGACGGTGCCGTTGAAATTCCGCCGCTCGGCAAGCGCGCGGGCGGCGCCGAGCAGCATTGCCGTGTGGCCATCGTGCCCGCAGGCATGCATCAGTCCCGGCGTTCTGCTGGCATAGTCGAGACCGGTTTCCTCGTGGATCGGCAAGGCGTCGATGTCGGCACGGATGCCGATCGAACGGGGGCCGGTGCCGTTCCGGAGCGTGCCGACGACGCCGGTCTTCGCCAGACCCGTCGTCACCGTGTAGCCGAGCGCTTCGAGATGGCCTGCGATGTAGGCGGAGGTGCGCCGTTCTTCCAACCCCAATTCCGGATGGGCGTGCAGATCGCGGCGAATGGCGACGAGCTCGGGCAAGGCGTTGCCGATGGTGGCGGAAAGTTTCATGTCAGGCACCACGGGTGGGAATGCGGTTTTCGAAATAGCGGAAGGCGACGACCAGAATGCCGGTCAGGCACATATAGATAAGCGCCAGCAAGAGCAGTGGCTCGTAGGTGAGATAGGTTTCCTGACGCACCTTGGAGATCACCGCATAGACGTCGACCACGGTGATAGTCGCAACGAGTGGCGTCGATTTGAGTTGCAGCACAGTCTCGCCGTTGAGCGTCGGCAGCGCCCGGTGGACGGCGCGGGGCAGCCAGATGCGCCGGAACGTCGTCCAGCGTCCCATGCCGTAGGCTCGAGCAGCCTCCAGCTCGCCCTGCGGCACGCCCGCAAAGGCGCCGCGCATCACTTCCCCCTCATAGGCCGCGAAGGAGAGCGTCAGCGCCGCCACCCCATAGGGCCATGCTTCGCGCAGATAGGGCCAGAGGAAGGAATGGCGGATCCAGGGGAATTGCGGAAAGAGCGAGCCGAGCCCGTAATAGAGCAGCCAGAGCTGCAACAGCAGCGGCGTTCCACGGATGACAGTGCAGAACAGGCGGGCCGGGACCCTGAGGAACCAGGGACCGGTGACCTGCACGAGCCCAAGCGGAACGGCCAGCAGAAAGCCAAGGATGGCGGTGCTGAACAGCATTGCCAGGCTGACGAGGATTCCGGAGCCGAGCCTTGGCAGGTAGCGCGGCAGCCAGTCCCATCGCATGAAGACGGCGACTGCGACGACGAGGCCCGCGAAGAGCAGCATCAGAACGATGCGATGCGGCTTGAGAAAGTTTTCCGGCTTGGGAAGATCTTCGGGGACGAGCGCGAGCGCGTGGGTCGTTTCGTCGGTCATCGCTGCTCCGCGAAGCCGCGCCGGGCGTGCCGTTCGATGATACCGATGAACAGGTTGGAGACGAGAGTCAGGACGAGATAAAGTGCGCCGGCCGCGCAGAAGAACAGGAAATACGCCTTGGTGGTGCCGGCCGCCTGGCGCGTGACGAGCGTCAATTCGCTGAAGCCGACGACGGCAAGCAGCGCCGTGTCCTTCGTGGCGATCAGCCAGAGATTGGCAAGGCCCGGGATAGCATAGGGCAGCATGGCGGGCAGGGTGATGCGCCTGAGAACCTTGGTCGGCGACATCCCATAGGCCCGCGCCGCCTCGATCTGCCCGGCAGGCACCGCCTTGATCGCGCCGCGCAGCACCTCGGTCGAATAGGCGCCCTGCACGACTCCAATGACGAAGATGCCCGCCGTCAGGCCGCTGATATCGACGGCCCCGATTCCCATGGCGCCGAGAACCTGATTCAGGAGATCGGTGCCGGCATAGTAGAGAAGCAGGATGAGGACGAGCTCGGGCACGGCCCGGACGATGGTCGTGTAGCACTCGAGCAGGTCGCGCAGCACCGGCCCGCCATAGAGCTTGCCGAAGGCGCCGCCGATTCCGAGCAGCAATCCGAGCGCATAGCCGCCGATGGCGATCTCCACCGAATGCAGGAAGCCCTGCAACAGCACGCCGCCCCAGCCGGGCGCCGCGAGCGCGAGTAGGCTCCAGTTGATGAGGGAATCCGCAGCCATGACCACCCCGCTCTTCGGAAATCAAAGGCCGGCAATCATCAGACCGCCGGCCTTCCGCGGTCAGCCGCCGTAGATGTCGAAGTCGAAGTACTTCTTCGAGAAGGTGTCGTAGGTGCCGTTGGCGCGGATCGCCTTGATCGCCGCGTTGATCTTGTCCTTGAGTTCCGTCTCGCCCTTGCGTAGCCCGACGCCGACGCCCGGTCCGAGAACGTCGATGTCCTGGGCGACTTCGCCCTTGTAGTCGCAGCATTCCTTGCCCTGGTCGCTCTTCAGGAAGGCGTCGAGGGCGATCGCATCGGCCTGCACGGCGTCGAGACGTCCGGCAGCGAGATCCTGGTTCGCCTCGTCCTGCGTCTGGTATTCCTTGATCTCAACGCCGGCCGGGGCGAAGTGCTTGGTCGCATAGGCCTGGTGCACGGTCGACACCTGCACGCCGAGCGCTTTTCCGGCGAGCCCTTCCGGCGTCGGCTTGATGTCCTCGCCCTTGGTGCCGATGATGCCGGTCGGCGTGTTGTAGTACTTGTCGGAGAAGTCGATGGTCTTCAGGCGTTCCGCGGTGATCGACATGGAGCCGACGATCATGTCGATCTTCTTGGCGGTCAGCGCCGGGATGATGCCGTCCCAGGCGACGGGGGTGATGACGCAGTCAAGCTTCGCCTCGGCGCACATCGCCTTCATGAACTCGACCTCCCAGCCTTCCCAGTTGCCGTTCGCGTCCGGCGAGGTGAAGGGCGGATAGGGTTCGGCGGCAATGCCGACCTTGACCTGTTCGGCCGAGGCGGCGACGGCGCCGGTAAGCGACAGGGCGGCGGCGAGCGCCACGAGCTTCAATGCCTTCTTCATGCTGTTCCCTTTTTTGGTTGTTGAGCACTGCGGAATTCAATGAATCGAACTGATGAACTTCTTCAGCCTTTCGGATTTTGGTGCGCCGAAGATCGCCTCGGGCGGCCCCTGTTCCTCGATGAGGCCGTTGTGCAGGAAGACGATGTGGTTGGCGACGCTACGGGCGAACTTCATCTCGTGGGTGACGAGGATCATCGTCCGTTTCTCGCGCGCAAGGTCGCCGATCACCGAGAGAACTTCGCCGACGAGCTCCGGATCGAGCGCCGAGGTGGGCTCATCGAAGAGCATGACAAGCGGCTGGATTGCCAGAGCCCGTGCGATCGCGGCGCGTTGCTGCTGGCCGCCGGAGAGGAAGGCCGGATAGGCGTCGCGCTTCTCAAAGAGTCCGACGCGGCGCAGCAGCTTTTCCGCCGTTTCCACCGCCTCGGCTTTGGATTTTCCAAGCACGTGGACCGGAGCCTCGATCACGTTTTCGAGGATGGTCATGTGCTGCCAGAGATTGAAGCTCTGGAAGACCATGCCGAGCTGGGTGCGGATGCGCTGGACCTGCTTGCGATCGGCAGGCATCAGCCCGCCCTTGCCGTCCGGCTTCATGCGGATCTCTTCGCCGTGGACGGAAACCCGCCCGGCCGAGGGTAATTCCAGCATGTTGATACAGCGAAGAAAGGTGGATTTCCCCGAGCCGCTGCCGCCGATGATGGCGATGACGTCGCCCTGCCGGGCGTTCAGCGAGACGCCCTTCAGCACTTCCAATGGCCCGAAACGCTTGTGGAGGTCAGTGACCGCAATTGCCTGGGCCGCGTCCGTCATCGACACGCGGCTCCCTTGGCGCGCAGAGCTTTTGCAGGCATGAAAACAGTTCCCCTGGTCGTTCTTTCGTGCAGCATCTTCGGCTTGTCACGCTGTTTCACGGAGGTATCGTTGCACTTGTGTCGCTATTATTCAAGTGTATAATAATTCTGCCGCTGATTTTTTGCGGACCTCGCCCAAACGCCGTCCCTACAGTGGAGCACGTCATGAGCCCGACCGGTTCACAGACAATCACGATCTACCGGAGTGGCTCTTCTTTCGGATGGCGGCCATGAACCGCCGCAGCTTTCACCGTGCTCCGGAAGGCGAGCGCCGCCAGGAACTGATCGAGGCGACGCTTGATTGCATATCGGAATTCGGCCTGAAGGGCGCCACGGTCCGGCAGATCGCCGTTCGCGCCGGCGTCACCGCCGGGCTCGTGCGCCACTATTTCGATTCGAAGGACCAGATGGTTGCGGAAGCCTATCGCGCCGTCATCGCTTCGCTCACCGAAAAGGCGAAGAACGTCGAAGGCGATCCGACGACGCGCCTCAAGGATTTCATCGCCATCAACCTGACCGAACCGGTGGCCGACAGCCGCAGCGTCTCGCTCTGGGCCGCCTTCATCAGCCAGGTGCGCGTCGATCCGGTGCTCGCCGAAATCCACCGAGAAGGTTATCTCGCCTTTCGCAACGCCCTGCAGGACCTGCTGAGCGATTTCCTGGCGGCGAAGGGCAGGCCCGCCGGTCCGGAGGAATGCCGTCGCTATGCGATTGCGATCAACGGCCTTGTCGACGGCTTGTGGGTGGAAGGCTGCCTTGCCGGCGATCTTTTCCGCGACGGCGAGCTCGTCAGCATTGCCATGGCGTCCGTCGAGGCGCTGCTCGGCCTGCCGATAGAACAATAAGAGACGGGAGAAAACACCATGCGTTATGCGTCGATCACCTCGCGCCTGGCGGATCTTGGTTCCGGCAAATGGTCGTTGCACATTCGGGCGCGGCAGTTGAAGGCAAGCGGCGCGGATCTCATCGAACTCACCATCGGCGAGCCTGACTTGCCACCCGACCGCGCGCTTCTCGACGAGTGCCAGCGCGCCATGTATGCCGGGCGCTATCGCTATTCGAACGGCCGCGGCGAGCCGGCCCTTGTCGCCGCGCTTGCGGAAAAATACCGCCGCCGCCGCGCCGATGTGTCAGCGGAAAACGTTCTCTGTTTCCCCGGCACCCAGACGGCACTTTTCGCCGTCATGCTGGGGCTGGCGGAGACCGGCGACGCCGTGCTCGTCGGCGATCCGCTCTATGCCACCTACGAGGGCGTCATCCGTTCGACCGGCGCCCATCCCGTGCTCGTGCCGCTGAAGCCGGAACACGGCTTTCACATGCAAGCGGAAGACCTGGAGCGGGCGATCACGCCCGACTGTCGCGTCCTTCTCTTGAACACGCCGCACAATCCGACCGGTGCCGTGCTGACGGTGGCGGAGATCGCTGCAATCGGCGACGTTGCGCGCCGCCACGACCTCTGGATCGTCTGCGACGAGGTCTATGAGGAGCTGGTCTTCGACGCGGTCTTTGCGTCGCCCTTCGACAATCCGGATCTCGCCGAGCGCACCGTGGTCGTCTCGTCCATTTCGAAGTCGCATGCCGCCCCCGGCTTTCGCAGCGGATGGGCCGTCGGTCCGGCGGAGTTCAAGGAGCGTCTCCTGCCGGTTTCGGAAACGATGCTCTTCGGCCAGCAGCCATTCATAGCCGACATGACCGCCTACGCTCTGACGCATGACATCGATACCGCAAGGCAGATGCGCGAGGCTTACAAGCGACGCGCCGGCCTGATAGCCGTCGCTCTGGCCCGGGCGCCGGGCGTCTCGGTTCTGCCGCCGGAGGCCGGCATGTTCGCCTTGATCGACGTTTCCGGAACGGGTCTCTCGGGCGAAGCCTTTGCCTGGGCGCTGCTCGAAGAGGAAAGCGTGGCGGTGATGCCGGGTTCGTCCTTCGGTGAACAGGCCAAGGACTTCCTCCGGGTGAGCCTCACCGTACCGGATCAGGATATAGACGAGGCATGCCGCCGGATAGCCGCTCTGGCGGGACGCTGCACTACAGCGCCGCGCGCCAATTCAGGCGCGCAAAGGTCGCTGTAGCACTTTTAATCGCTGCATGATTTTGTCCTTAAATCGGCTGCGATTTAAGGAATCATGCAGAGCCCGAAAGGAACGCCGCGCATGAGCGCCGAAATGAAGACCGTCGGCGAAGCTCTCGTCGATCTGCTCGAAGCCAATGGCGTCGAAGTCGTGTTCGGCATTCCCGGCGTGCACACGGTCGAGCTCTACCGGGGGCTCTCGGCGTCGAAGATCCGCCACGTCACGCCACGCCACGAGCAGGGTGCTGGATTCATGGCCGACGGATATGCACGCGTCAGCGGCAAGCCGGGCGTGGCCTTGGTCATCACCGGGCCGGGACTTACCAATACGATCACGGCAATGGCGCAGGCGCGGCAGGATTCGATCCCGATGCTGGTCATATCCGGCGTCAACCGCCGCGACTCGTTGGGGCATGGCCGCGGCCTGCTGCACGAATTGCCGGACCAGCAGGGGATGATGAAGACCCTGGCCCTCTATTCGCACACGCTGATCAATCCGGCCGACCTGCCGCTGGTCGTCGACCGTGCCTTCGCGGTGCTGCTTTCCGGCCGACCCGGGCCTGTGCATATCGAGATTCCGACCGATGTGATGGCCGAGCGGATCGAAAGCCGACAGACAAAGCCGGCGGCGGCGACCCGGCCGCGTTCAGACAGCGAAACCTTGCAGAGAGCGGCGATCCTCTGCGCCGAAGCCTCGCGCCCCGTCATTCTCTGCGGCGGCGGCGCGCTGACCGCCGAGGCCGAGGTACTCGGGCTTGCCGAGCAGATCGGCGCGCCGGTGGTCACGACCGTCAATGCCCGCGGCATGCTGGCCGGACATCCCCTGCGCGTGCCGGCGAGCCCAAGCCTCAAGGTGGTCCGCGCCTTGCTACGCGATGCCGATCTCGTGCTGGCGCTCGGCACAGAGATGGGCCAGACCGACTACGACCTTTATGCCGATGGCGGCTTTCCCATGCTCCGCAACCTGATCCGCACCGATATCGATGCCGCCCAATTGGCGCGCGGGCCGCAGGCGGCGCTGTCGGTTCTTTCGGGGGCAAGGGCCGCGACGGCGGGCATTCTGGGCTTCCTGCCCGGCCATACGGCGGCCAGGGACGGCGCATCGCGGGCGGATGCGACGCGAAAGGCGGCACTGAAGGAATTGACGCCGAAGATGCGCGCCGAAGTCGGTATCATCGACCTGATCTACAAGGCGCTACCGGACTGCACGATCGTCGGCGATTCGACCCAGGCCATCTATGCCGGCAACCTTTATTGCGATGCGCCGCGGCAGCGCGCCTGGTTCAACTCCGCCACCGGCTACGGGTCGCTCGGCTATGCCCCTCCGGCGGCAGTGGGCGCGGCGGTTGCCGACCGGGCGAGGCCGGTCGTCTGCCTTGTCGGCGACGGCGGCTTCCAGTTTTCGCTGGCCGAGATCGGCTCCGCGGTCGACGCCGGAGCGAGGGTGATCTTCCTTGTCTGGAACAATGACGGCTATCAGGAGATCGAATCCCACATGGTCGATGCAGGGGTAACGCCGGAAGGCGTGAAGCCTTCGGCGCCGGATTTCCTGATGACCGCCGGGGCCTATGGCGTCCCGGCCGAGCGGCTGGCGAAGATCCAGGACCTGCCGCGCGCGCTGGCGGATGCCGCTTCGCGGTCGGGTCCGTCGCTGGTCGAGATCCATCAGGAGAAAACCGCCGGCGTTCGCGGCTGATGATCGTCGGACCGGCGCGCATTTGACTTTTGCGGTCCGGAATGGTGTTAAGGGCGCCTGCTCGAATCCCGCCATGTTCTTTTATTAGGTTATGGGATCGGGCTGAATCTTACGTCTTGCGGGTGCCAAGGCGCCGAGAGAAAGGGACCGCGTCCTCAATGGACCTTCTGGGTGGTGGCAGCAGAAACATGCAGGCCGGCCGGCTCCTTGCCGTGCTGTGGCTGTTTTGCGCTTCCTTCGCCATGCAGGTCATCACGGTTGGGCAGTGCGTTTCGAGCCGTGTGGGTGGACAGGGAGGCAATGTCTCCGCACCCGACGGCGGATCACCCGAGCGTCCCACCGCCCGCCAGGTCTCCCGCGCCGTCGCCTTGCCCGAATTGCGCATCGTCGGCGAGCGGCCCGACGGAAAGCCGGCGCTCGGCGGCGATCCGGCCGCGGTCCTCGCAGCCGAAGCGGCGACCTTGCCGATTTATGAGGACATTCGCCCCCTCATTTTCCCACGTGCAGAAGCCGCAATCGGCTCCCGTCACGAAAGTGAGCGTATCCGCGGACCGCCCGCGGTCTAGAGTTGCGGTTGAGAATTCAGCGGAGCGTCCATCTCCGGCCTCGATGAAACCTAGCCAGAGCAGTGCCAGAACGGCGCGTTCAGGCGTTTTTGGAATTTCCACATGCGTACATCCAGATGGGCGGTTCTCGCCTATGTCGCGATCATTATCTTCGGATGCCTCGCGGCGGTGCCGAGCGTCCTGACGCCGGCCATGCGGGAGCAATTCGCTTCCGTCCTTCCTTTCAAGCCGGTCACCCTCGGCCTCGACCTTCGCGGCGGTTCGCACCTCGTGCTCGAGGTCGACGGGGCGGGGCTGCAGAAGGCTCGCCTCAACTCGCTTCTCGACGACACGCGGCGCGTCCTGCGCGGCGAGCGCGTCTCCGCCTCTTCGGCGCGCATCAGCGGCAACAGCGTGACGGTGAGCGTCACGGACGCTGCCGACCGTGAAAAGGTGCTGCCGAAGCTGCAGGAACTCGCGGCACCCGTCGGTACGGTCGGGTTCGGCGGCTCCGCTGCTGAGCTCGAGGTGGCGACGAACGGCGACGTTATCGCGCTCGCCATGACGGAGGCAGGCCTTTCGGATCGCATGACCAAGGCGGTCGAGCAGAGCCTTGAAATCATCCGCAACCGCGTCGACCAGGTCGGTGTCGCCGAGCCGCTGATCCAGCGCATCGGCTCGGACCGCATTCTCGTGCAGCTGCCGGGCCTCCAGGATCCGACGCGCCTTCGCGAGCTGCTCGGCTCGACGGCGCAGATGAGCTTCCACATGCTCGACCAGACCGTCGACATCACGCAGCCTGCCCCGCGCGGCGTCGATATCCTGCCGGGCGCCGATGACGGCAACAAATATCCGGTCGAAAGCCGCATCGCTATTTCCGGCGAACGGCTCGAAGACGCGAAAGTCGGCTTCGACCAGCGCACGAACCAGCCGGTGGTGGATTTCGCCTTCGACTCGCTCGGTGCCCGCCAGTTCGCCGACATCACCCGCGAAAACGTCGGCCGTCCCTTTGCCATCGTCCTCGACGGCAAGGTCCTGACGGCTCCGGTCATCAACGAACCGATTCTCGGCGGACGCGGTCAGATCAGCGGCAACTTCACCGTCGAGGAGGCAACGGTTCTCTCGGCGCTGCTGCGCTCCGGCGCCCTGCCGGCGCCGCTTACCATCATCGAAGAGCGCTCGGTCGGACCGAACCTCGGCAGCGACTCGATCCGCATGGGTCTCTACACGGGTCTTGCCGGTTTCGGTCTCGTGGTGACGCTGATGGTCGTCCTTTACGGTGCCTGGGGCATGATCGCCAATGTCGGCCTGGTGCTCCACACCATCATGACGATAGGCGTTCTCGGCCTGATCGGGTCGACGCTGACCCTGCCCGGCATCGCCGGTATCATTCTCGGCATCGGTATGGCGGTCGATGCCAATATCCTGATCAACGCGCGTATCCGCGAAGAAACGGAAGCGGGCGCCGGTGCGATGAAGGCGCTCGATGTGGGCTTCAACAAAGCCTATGCGACCATCCTCGATTCCAACGTCACGACGCTTGCCGGCACGGTGCTCTTGTTCTGGCTCGGCAGCGGCCCGGTCCGCGGTTTCGCGGTCACAATGATGCTCGGCATCATCATCTCGATGTTCACTTCGGTAACCGTCGTGCGCCTGCTGATGCGCGAGGTCGTCGTGCGCCGCAAGATGAAGAAGTTGGAGATCCCGTCGCTCTTCGGGCGCGTCCCGCATCTGCCGACCTTCTCCTTCATGAAGCGGCGCTTCCAGGCGATCGGCTTTTCGGCGTTCCTGTCGATCAGCTCGGTCATCCTGTTCTTCACGCCGGGCCTCAACTACGGCATCGACTTCATCGGCGGTATCCAGGTCGAGGCGGTATCGAAGGACAAGATCGACCTGCCGACGCTGCGACACAGCCTCGAAGAGCTCAATCTCGGCGAGGTCGCGCTGCAGGACTTCGGCGGCGGCCAGTCGGTGCTGGTTCGCGTCCAGCGTCAGCCGGGCGGCGAGCAGGAGCAGACGGCGGCGCTGAGCCGCATCAAGGATGCCGTGACGACCGCCATCCCCGGCGCCAGCATGGAGCGGACCGAGGTTGTCGGTCCGACGGTCAGCGGCGAGCTTGCGCGATCGGGCTTCCTCGCCGTCGGCCTCGCCATGGTGGCGATCCTGCTCTACATCTGGTTCCGCTTCGAATGGCACTTCGCTGTCGGCGCGATCGCGGTGCTTTTGCTCGACATCACCAAGACCGTTGGCTTCTTCGCGCTGACGGGCATCGACTTCAACCTGACGGCGATCGCCGCATTGCTGACGATGATCGGCTACTCGGTGAACGACAAGGTGGTGGTCTACGACCGCATGCGCGAGAACCTGCGCAAGTACAAGTCGATGCCGTTCTCCGATCTCATCGACATGAGCATCAACCAGGTGATCGCGCGATGCATCTTCACCTCGATGGCGACGGCGCTTTCGCTGGTGCCGATGGCCATTTGGGGCGGTGAGGCGGTGCGCAGCTTCGCCTGGCCGATGATCTTCGGCGTCATCGTCGCGACGACCTCGTCGATCTATATCGGCGGCCCGATCCTCCTGTTCCTCAGCCGTTGGTGGAAGGATCGCGAGGCCGGCCGTTCCGCCGCTCAGCAGCCCGGCACGCCGGCAGTCTAAGCGTCACGGAACTGCAAGCCGGACCTAACCAAGGGGCAGCCTCGCAAGGCTGCCCCTTTTTCGTCTGAAAGTGCTGCCTTTATGCGAATCGTCGCTTGCAGGTCGATTCGGCGTTACCTAGATAGGGAGTGCCCTGCAGGGGAAGAACGGAGTTGTCTACGCGGTAAGGTGACAAGGCGAGGAGAATTATTTTTCGTATTCTCGTTTTTGTAATTGACTAAATTGGTAGATTATTCTAGTTTGCAAATCGTGACGCGGAACGACTCCGCTTCGCATTGTTCATGAACCGCCGCGGCGCTATGTGCCGCGCTCAGCCGAAGGAGAGTGACATGTCCCGTATCGTCTCGACCGCCGCTTTCTGCGGCTCTCGTTCCCTTTGTCGTGCAACGGTGAAAGGTCGCATTCGCAAACTTTGCCGAATGTGACCGTCTGAACTTACCGAATTTACCTTTTGCCGAGAATTGAAGGATCCGCGCCTCAGGCGTGGAGGAGCGTTATTCGCATGAGCAAGCAAGTTATCGAATATGGCGGAGAAGCCGTCGGCGTCGTCGTCCCGGATCAGGACCGGTTGAAGTTTCTGGCCGTCAAGTATCATGTCTGGGATCTCGACGCGCAGCGTTTCGGCTCCGCCGATGAAGCCCGCGCGGCCATACGGCACCTGCTTGCCGACCGGGGCGCGCCCAGGCACGAGGTTGGCGCGGCGGCGTGATTTTCTGCACCGTCCGCGGCCGCCAGGATCCCGATAGCGAAAATAAGCCACTGCTTGCGTGCAGTGCGCGGTGCGGCCCGGCACGTTTCTTGGCTTGATGACGCCTGCTGACCGAAGCATTCTGCCGCAGGCACTTCTGTGGAAAATCGAATCCGCTGAGGTGAACGCTGCGAAAATTGGCTGGTTTGGCCGAAACGCGGCTTGGAAGGCTTGGTTTGCGGGAAAAAAGGGCCTATCTGGCTTCTATGTTTCTGCGCGCAGCGGCTGGATATGGCGGCTGGCGGTGACCTTCGAACCCGGGATTGATGATGGGCTTGCGACATGTGAAGGGTGAGGGGCATTCCCCCAGCGCCATTCTGGACTCAATCGGCCGGACGCTGGCGACGGCGACCAACGGCATCAAGGCACTGGCCGAGCACTTGGCGACGGACGAAAGTTTTGCGCGGAGCCTCGTCGAGGCCGTCGAACTGGTCGGCGACGGGCATGGCCGCGTCGTCGTTTCCGGCGTCGGCAAGAGCGGGCATATCGGTCGGAAGATCGCCGCGACCTTGGCCTCCACCGGCACCTCCGCCTATTTCGTCCATCCGACCGAGGCGAGCCACGGCGACCTCGGCATGGTCACCTCCGACGACGTGCTCATCCTGTTGTCCTGGTCGGGGGAGACGGCGGAGCTCGCCAACATGCTCACCTATGCCAAGCGTTTCAAGGTGCCGATCGTATCGATCTCGTCGAACCGCGACAGCATCCTGGCCCGCAATTCCGAGATCGCCCTCGTGCTTCCAAAGGTGCCGGAGGCCTGTCCGCATGGGTTGGCCCCGACGACCTCGGCCATGCTGCAGCTCGCCGTCGGCGATGCGCTGGCCATCGCGCTTCTCGAACGGCGCGGTTTTTCCGCCGAGGATTTCAAGACTTTCCACCCGGGCGGCAAGCTCGGCGCGCAGTTACGACTGGTACACGAACTGGCGCATGTGGCGGAACAGATGCCGCTGCTCGCCGTCGGCCGGCCGATGAGCGAAGCTGTCATCGAGATGTCGTCAAAGGGTTTCGGCGTCGTCGGCATCGTCGACGGGAGCGGTGTGCTCGTCGGCGTCATCACCGATGGCGACTTGCGCCGGCACATGGCCGGCGATCTGCTTGGCCAGCCGGTCGAAGAGGTCATGTCGTGTCACCCGAAGGTGATCCACGCAGACGTGCTGGCGAGCGCCGCCATGGAGTTCATGCAGGAGCACAAGGTCACCGTGCTGTTCCTCGTCGACGAGGCGGGGATGCCGGAAGGCATCCTGCATATTCACGACTTGTTGCGCGCCGGCGTTGCCTGAGCGGAGAAGATCGTCCTCTTCTCCGGTTTCCGCCGCGGCGGCGGGTCGATGAAGGCACCAGGTTCGTTGACCGTATTGCGATGCAGCCGCTCGGCGATAGCCCCGGCTCCGGCATCGGTCCCGGCGACGGAATAGAAGTTGCCGCGAACCTGGATCGAGGCCGCCATCAGCCGGAACATCGCCGTGCTCAGCTCCGCATCCGGTAACTGCGGCGCGGCCCAGAACGCATCGAGCGGCTGCCGGTCCGTCAGCCCCGCGATGTCGAAAACGGCCCTGCCGAGAACTTTCACGGGCTTGCCTTGCTTCAAGGCTGCAGACCGGCGGTCGAATTGACCGTCACCATGCCGGCGCTCTTCTGCGTCAGCAGATCGAGATTTCCGCCGTCGAGATAGATGACCCGCTCGCCGATCCCGAGCGCCGCCGATTGCTGGGCAATGATCCTGCGCCAGGCGATCAGGCCGTTGTCGAGCGGGTGCACCTTGATGGCAAGCTTGCTGGTGGCCGGTGCATGGCGTGCGAAGGAGGCGAGGATATCCGCAATCGCCTCTTTCTGGCTGTTGAAGGGAGAATGCGCCCGCAATTGGAAGTCGGTCTCGAGCTGCAGCGGGTAGACGAAGTAGGGCTCGCTTGCCGACGTGAGCGAGCCGATCAGCCTGTCTGCCGCTCTTCGCTGGCGCTTGGCTGCAGCCAGGCGCCTTACCCAGCCGGCATATTCCGCCAGCGGATGGAAGATCGCGTGGCGGCGATAACCGGGGAAAAGAAACCAGAGGAAGACATTCGGCAGATTGTAGAGGAGGTCATAGGCCGCTTCGGCAAGGAAGGTCTGCGTGTGCCGCCGCCGCCAGTCCGGTTCGGGAAGCCCCGCCGCCGCTCGCAGGATCTGCTGCGATTCGGCAGGAAAATGCGAGTTGGACGACATGCCGCCGCGCTCGAGCGTCAGCCAGTCGGGCCTCAGGTAGCCCATCTCGACGACGAAGACCTTGGCCCCGACCCGGCGCGCGGCAGCGACAGCCGCCCGATGGTAGGGGCGTTCCTCGCCGAGAAGGACGAGGTCGCTGACGGAATGGCGGCGGAGGAATGCCTCCACATAAGCCGCCCAATTGTCGATCGTGCCGCGATAGTTGTGCGCACCGCCACGCCGCCAGAAGATCTGGTCACCGACGTTGAGATTGATCCGCAGGCACCTATGGCCGAATGCCTCGAGCCGCGTGGCGATCTTGGCGAAGATCGGTGAGGAGGGGCCTTGCAGGAACAGGAAAGTCCGCCGTGGCCGCTGCTGGTTCGTCGTGCCTGCCATCATCGCTGCAAGTTTCCCCACCCGCTGCCGCTATTGCAGCGCGTCCTCGTGCAGATTGGCGTGCTTGAGCAGGGCGCGCAGAAGGTTCCACGGGTCCTCGTCCTGCGAAGGTCTGGGACGGTGATTTGCCTGGCGCGCCTTGGCAAGCGGGACGATGAAATAGTCCGTGCGCGGGTCGGGAAAAGGGTCGGCGAAGGATTTGAGGAGGGGCGCATGATCACCGTAGAAGACGAGCCATACAGGGCGATCCAGTTTGTTCAGTCCGTCGACCAGCTTCCTCAGTGCGGCATCCGATTGCTGAAGGATCGCCAGGTAGATCTCGACCGGATTGGTGAGGGCGTCAACGCGACCGGGCTCCCAAGGGCCGTGATTGGCCATCGAGGCCACGAAGAAGAGCCCGCTTTCGTCGTCGGGAAGCTTCTGCGTCTCTTCCAGAACTCTGGCGGTCAACACGGCGTCGGAGACGTAGAGACCGTCTTGGGACGGATCATGGTCGAAGGCGTCGAGCATCGTCAGCGTGTCGAAGCCCAATACCGGCATCGCCTTGTGGCGCAGGAAGAAGGTCCGGTCATAGGGATGAATGAAATGTGTGCGCCAGCCGGCGCGCTTCAACTTTCCCGGCCAGACGACATCGGCATAGTGGGAAGCGCGAAGATAGGGATAGCTCGCATCGACATGGATATCGTCCGGCACCAGACCGCTCAAGACAGCGAATTCGGTGCGCAGCGTGTAGCCGCCTTCGAAGACATTGCTTAGCCGGCCCCACTGCGCCGCCTGCTGGCGCAGCCTGTCGATCGCCGGCAGCTTGATCGTATCCACGCCGAAATGGCGCATGTCGATGAAGGATTCCGATTGCCACACGACGATCAGCGGCGCCTCTTCGTGGCCGATCAGATCATGGACGGCGGCGCGCAGGCGTACCGAGAGTTCGGCGACGATCTTCTCGCGCTTGACCCCCAGCCAGACGATGAAGTGGAAGACCACCGAGCCGAAGGTGCCGAAGCGCACCGTACTCATCTTGACGTTGACCTTCTTCCCCATCAGCCGCTGCACGAGGGCGGCGGTGGGGCGGTTGACCGGACCGTAGAACAGCGAGAGCCAGGGCCCTGCCGCGATCCCGATCATCACCAGAATCCAAAACATCTGGTCGCGTGCCGGGAGCACCGTGGGCTCGAAATACATGTAGAGGCCCGAGACCCCGAAGACGTAGAGGACGGCGACGATCCAGAACACGATGTTCAGCGACGTCGCGTAGAAGATCGACTTGTATTTGAACACATCGGTGACGAGGGCGATATCCGAGAAGACCAGTGGCTCGCGGATGAACTTGAACTTCGCACGGGAAATGCCCGTGAAGATGATGAAGAAGCTCATAACCCCGGCAGCCGCGTAGAGCGGTCGCCAGGAGATCGCGAAGAAGCCGGCGAAGACGAGCGCTATCACCGGCAGCCTGGCAAGGATATCGATGATGTCCTGATTGCGGCCATAGGGAGACGCGTTCCTTCTGCGCTCGCGGGCCGGCAAGGCGAAGCGATCGGTGAAGAAGATCACACCGCAGGACAGCAGATAACAGCCGAGCGTCAAAGGTGCTGGATAGTCGTGCAACTGGAAGGGAGGAAGCGCCAAGCCGATACCTTTAAGCAATTTCACCGCCGACACCGCCTCGGCAGCAGGCCGTCATCCACTTAGAGGCTAACGTCCACCGGCACAAGGCGCGCGACGGGGACCTCCACGGTTACCGTCCCCGGCTGCGCGCGATCGCCCGGTCGAACCACCAGTTGATGAGCGGCCGAACCGCGGGGCCGAAGCGGCCGAGCAGAAAAAGCGTGAGGCCGAAATAGACCTCGAACCGTTTCCGATCGATGCCGTCGACGATTTTCCGGGCAACGGCCTCGGCGCTCCAGGGGCGGACGACGCCCATCACCACGCTTGCCTCGCGCGGACGCTCTGCGATTTCCCGCTCGAACTGCGGCGTTTCCGTATCTGGCGGAAAGCCGATCGATACGCCGACACCGTGGCAGCGCGCTTCGCTGCGCAGCGCCTCGGCAAAGCCGCGCAGGGCGAATTTCGACGCGCAATAGGCCGTGTAGCCATATATGCCGATAAGTCCGGAACCCGAAGAAATCATCACGATATGTCCGCTGCGCCGCTGCACCATGTCCGGGTAGACGGCACGCACCGCATGCACGGTGCCGGAAAAGTTCGTTTCCATCTGGCGGCGGAAGGCGGCGCTCGACGCATCGAGGAACGGCGCCGGTTCGACGATGCCTGCGGAGGTCACGAGGATATCGCAGGGGCCAAGCGCCTCGATGCAGCGGCCAATCGCCGAGCCGATTTCTGCCTCGTTCGCGACGTCGGCGGCTTCGATATGGATATCGCTTTCCCGCGCACCGTATTTGGAGGCAAGCGTCTGCGCTGCCAGTTCCAGGAGATCGCGCGAGCGCGCAATCAGCGACAGCCGCGCGCCGCGGCCCGCATAGAGGGATGCGAGTGCCAGGCCGATGCCGCTCGAGCCGCCGGTGATGATCACATGGGTCATGCAGTAACCTGCTTGCCGCCGCGGGCACGACGCAGCCACGATGTCTAAAGCGCGTCGCATTCAATGTATTCACGCGGCGCGCTTTAGGTTCTTGTTTTTATGCATGTCGCCCAAAACCGCTGCGCACTTTTGGGCGACATGCATTAGCGTGCCGAGAGCGTCTTCAGCATTTGGTCGATATCGACGCCGCCGAGGCCGAAATTCCGTTCGACGAGATCCTTCAGGCGCTCGGCCGTCAGCGTCACGGTACGGCGGATCTGTTCCTCCGTATGCTCGCTGGTGATGAAGAAGCGCAGCCGCGCCATGCCCTCCGGAACGGCGGGATGGATGATCGGCAGCACATTGATGCCGGCGGCGAGCAGGTCGTTCGACAGCTGTACGGCTCTGAGCGAATCGCCGACGATCACCGGCACGACCGAGTAACCGCCGCTCAAGCCGGTGTCGAGACCGGCCTCCTTGGCGAGCTTCAGGAACAGGGTGCCATTGCGTCTCAGCGCTGCGGTGCGCTCCGGCTCCCGTTCGAGAACGTCAAGGCTCGCAACTGCGGATGCGCCGAGAACCGGCGCGAGGCCGACGCTGTAGACGAAGCCGCCGGCCGACGCCTTGAGCACGGCCGCAAGTGCCTCGCTGCCGGCGATATAACCGCCGCAGCTCGAGGTGGTTTTCGACAGGGTCCCCATCCAGATGTCGACCTCGTGAGGATCGACGCCGAAATGCTCGGCAAGGCCCTTGCCCCGCCGGCCCAACACGCCCAGCGAATGGGCCTCGTCCACCATCAGCCAGAAGCCGAACTCCGCCTTGAGCTTCAGGAGCGCCGGCAGGTTGGCGACATCGCCGTCCATCGAATAGATGCCTTCGACGATCACCATGATATTGCGATAGTCGCCGGAAACGGTGCGCAGCACATGTTCGAGGTCGGCCGCATCGTTGTGCTTGAAGAGGCGGCGCGCGGCGCCCGAAAGCTTGATGCCGGCAAGGGCGCTGTTGTGGATGAATTCGTCATGGATGACGAGATCCTGCGGCCCCAACAGGCAGCCTATGGCCGCGACATTGGTGAGGTAGCCGCTGACGAAACAGACGGCCGCGTCGACGCCGTAGAAGCGGGCGATCCGCTCCTCGAGCTCGACGTGAACCGGTCTTTCGCCCGCCACGAGCCTGCTTGCCGAGGCGGAAATTCCGAAGGTTTCGATCGTCTCGCGCGCCCTGTCGAGCACGTGGGCGTGTCGGTTCAGCCCGAGATAGTCATAGGATGCGAAGTTGATGAGTTTGCGGCCGTCGATCATCGTCGTCGCGCCGGCGGCCGTCTGATGCGCCCGATAGAACGGATTGGCGATGCCGAGCTGCTCGCTGGCGAACTTCTGCGCCTGCACCTGCTTGTATTCCGGCAGATCCTCGAAGCGCGCCTGGTGGCGGCGCGGCGCAGGCGGCAAGTCCCGTTCCGAGCGCGCCATACGGTTGCGCTCGGAGGATTGATGCGTGTTCCTCATCCTGTCCAGCAGGTTCTCCCTGAGGCTGCTGTTCATCTTGGAGAAGGTCTGGCCGTTTCCGTCCTTGCTCATTGGCTCAGTGCTTTTTCCTTGGCTGCTCCGACATGGCGTTGCGTCAGTTCGGTGACGAGCTTGTCGTCGCCGGCTTCGCCATCGTCGCTCTGATCGCGCTTGCTGACCTTTTCATAAAGCTTGCGCGCGACGTCGCCAACGGTCGTGTTGTCAGCGACGCCGCTGAGCGGCATGTCGAACCCGGTATTCTGCTGGAAGCTGATGCCGAGTTCCACCGCCATCAGGCTGTCGAGACCGATTTCCTTCAGGATTTTGCTGCGCGTCACCGTATCCTTGGCCACCCGAAGAATGGCGGCGATCTCGCCCGCGACGAGGTCGAACAGGATATCCTCCGCCTCCTGCGGCGACTTGCCCTCGATCATCGCCACGAGGTCCATCTTGGTGCCCTCGGTGCCGGAGGCGTGCTGGTCGGCACTGCGCAGGATGACCTCGAAGAGGGCATTTCTGGCAACCGGCAGGTTGCGCGCCGCACCCCAGTCGATTTCGGAGATCATGACGACGGCCGCGTCGACGCCGCCCGGATCGGCGGCGATATGGCTCTCCACCATGTCGAGCGCCACATGGGCCTTGAGCGCCGTCTTGCCGATGCGCTTTGCGAGCAGGTCGTTCACGTCGGCGTTCTGCGTCAGATAACCTGCATCGGCGATGGCGCCGAAACCGACGGCCAGCCCTGCCAGCCCCGCCGCGCGACGGGCGCGGGCGAGGCCCTCGAGATAACCGTTGGCGGCCACATAGTTTGCCTGGCCCGGATTGCCGACGAGCGTCGTTGCCGAGGAGAACAGGATGAAGTTGTCGAGCGCGTCCTGGCGCGTCAGGCGGTCGAGGATCGCTGCGCCCTTCGCTTTGACGTCGATGACCGGTCTGTTGCGCTCGTGCGTCAGGTTGCTGATCAGCGCATCGTCGAGCACCATCGCCGCGTGCACGATCGAGCGCAGCGGCGCTTGCGCCCGCAGGCTAGCGAGAAGCGCTTCCACCGCAGCGGCATCGGTGACATCGCAGGCGTGGAGCGACGCCGCCACGCCGGCCTTCTTCCAGCGGTCGACCATCGCGCTGGTTGCGGCATCCGGCTGGCCGCGGCGTGAACAGAGCGCGATGTTGCGCGCCCCTTTCTCGACGAGCCAGTTCGCCGCGACAAGGCCGAAGCCGCCGATACCGCCGACAACGAGATGCATGCCATCCGGATCGACCTTCATGCCCCGGCGCGGCTTCGCGGCAATCTCGTGCTGGCCGGCGACCGGCGGGAGCACGACGATCTTGCCGATATGGCCGGCATTCTGCATCAGCCGGAACGCATTCCCGATTTCGTCGAAATCGAAGGCGCGGTAGGGAAGCGGCGTCAGCCTGCCCTGGTCGAAGAGTTCGCCGATCTCCATGAAGATCCGCTTGGTCAGCTCCGGCTGATTGACGAGGAGCTGGTCCGCGTCGATGCCGAAATAGCTGACGTTGCGGCGGAACGGCCTGAGGCCGATCTTGCTGTCGGCGTAATAGTCGCGCTTGCCGAGTTCCAGGAACCGCCCGAACGGTTTGACGAGCGCGAGGCTCTGCTCCATCGCTTCGGCGAACAGCGAGTTGAGAACGAGGTCCACCCCTTCGCCGCCGGTGACGGCACGAACGTCGTTGACGAAGCCGAGCGACCGGGAATCGAAGACGTGATCGGCGCCGAGCATCGTCAGGAAACGCCGTTTTTCGCGGGTTCCGGCCGTCGCGATGACCTTGGCACCCTTCAGTTTGGCAACCTGGAGTGCGGCGAGGCCGACGCCGCCGGCGGCGCCGTGGATGAGGATCGTCTCGCCCGACCGGATACGTCCGAGCTCGACCATCGCATAATAGGCGGTGAGGAACGCCACCGGCAGGGTGGCGGCCGCCACCGGGCTGATTGTCTGCGGCAGCTTGGCGACGCCCGCCCGGGAGACGACCGCATGCGTCGAGAAGGCGGCGGACGCGATTGCCATCACCGCGTCGCCGACGGCGAGATCGTCAACCCCTTCGCCGACTTCGACCACATGGCCGGAAAGCTCCATGCCGATCGTCGCGCCGGCGAAGCCGTCTTCGAGCGCCTCTTCCGGCAGCAGGCCCATCGCCCACATGACGTCGCGGAAGTTGAGCCCGGTGGCGGCGACGGAGACGACGATCTCCCCGGGTCCCGCCCGTGGCACATCGGTTTCTTCCCAGGTGATGCTGCTGACCTGTGAACTGACGCGCTGGCGAATTGTAGCCGCCGAGAAAGCGCTGATCTTGCCTTCGCTCTTGGCGGCGGGGCCAGATACGGCGCGGATTTCCGAGACCAGGCCGGTCGCCCGATCAAGCAGCCATTCACGGTTGGAACCCTCGATGGCGAGCAGCGGCAATGCCGAGGCGAGCATCTCCTCATAGCTCGCGGTTCGATCGGCGAGATCGAGCGAATGAACGTCGAGGAATTCGTACTCGTTTTGCAACACGCGGACGAATGTCCACAATCCGGAATTCACGCCCGAGCTCGCCGATTCCGAGACGGGACCGCCGCCCGGCGCCACCAGCACCAGACGGGGACGCGCCTCTCCGACGAGTTCGGCGTTCCCGGCGCGCTGCTTCAGCGCTTCGGCAAAGGCGCTGAGCGCCAGCACCTGGGTTTGCAGCAAGGCGGAATCGTCGTCGCCGATGTGGTCTGCCGTCGCAGAGACGAAAACCGCGCGGACCGGCTTTTCGCCGAGCCCGTCGATCGCTGTCCCGAGCACGGCGATATCGGCAGCCAGGTCGCCCGAGGCGGCAACCGGGATGGCGCCAGCGGGAGCCGAACTGCGCCGGACGTCCGTTTCGATCAGCAGATAGGGGATTCCGCCAGCGTGGCTTGCCGGCGGCCGTGCCGCGCCGGCCGTGCCGCGCGCCTCGATCAGGATCGCATTGCCGTGCGGGCACTCGCAATCGCTGACGCTGACGTCGCTAAGCTCGAGATCGGCCAGACACTTCTGCCAGTGCGAAACCGCGGCGCGCTTGCCGATCGGGAACTCCGCCGTCTGGCTGCGTTCGAACCAGCCTTCGGAGAGGCCCAAGGCGAAGTCACTGAAGATCGACGGCGCACTGACGGCAGCGACCAGGGCGCCGTTTTCCCGCAATGTCGACCGCAGCGCGGTGCGGATGCCGGCTTCCTCTTCGACCAGTTGGTACAGGTTGTCCGAGGCGCTGACGGCGAGGTCGAAGGGCCCGATCGCGGCGAATTCGCTCTTCTTCAGAATGCGCACATGCGCTTCTTCTTCGAAGGCGATCTCGAGATTGCGCTGGGCGTTGTCGCGCGGCTCGACGACGGAAAGGGTCGTCCCATGCCGGGCCGCCAGATCGGCCAGACGCCGCGTGAAGCCCGCCGAGACACTGCCCAACTCGACGATGCGCAGGCGAGCGCCACGAACCTGTGCGGCCAAGGCGCGTTCGACCATGCCGAGGACCTGATCCATGCGCGAACGGCTCGACACCGAATGGACGGCCTGGTGATCGAGCGTCGCCTCGCTGATGAAGCCGGCGTTGAAGGCCGCGGCCTCCCCGTCGGCTGTTCCGGCCAACAGCGTGGCGAGACGGCTCAGTGCTTCCGCATGGGCGTTGTTGATCAACACCGCTTCCACGGCGCGATCGGGACGCTCGCCGTAGAGCTCGCCAAGGATCTCTGCGACGGTCGGAAGCGTGAACTCCGGCGCGACTTTCCAATTGCCGTTCTGGTGTTCGCAGAGCCCGGCATCCTCGAGCGCATAGAGGCAGTTCGTCAGGAAGCATTGAAACGCGAAATCGCCCGGCAAGCCATTGCCCTGGATCGTGCTCTTCCCGTGCGCCAGCTTGAGCGCGATCTCATGACAGGCGCGATAGATGGCCGCATTGAAGAGCAGCGTCGCATTGTCGACGCCGGTGCCGGCGTCGGCCGGTTCCGACAGCTTCGCCGGGACAGTCCCGGCAAGCTTCGCGCCGGGCAGGATCACGTCGGACAGAACGGTCTCATAGTGGAAGGACAGCCCGTCGAGCGTCTTGTGCTTGCGCAGATAGGTCCGGCGGAAACGGCAATCGTCGAAATGCGCGATCGGCTCGCCGGCCGCATCGTAGAAATGGAACCTTGCCTTGATCGAATTGGCGCTGACGCGCTCGATCTCGATCGTCGCACGGGCAATCGGCCTTCCTGCGTTGACGACACGCACCGAACCGAAGCGGACCGGAATATAGGGCGCGCCGCCCTTTTCGCCGGTGAAGCGGTCGAAGAGCGCCACCAGCCCGTGGAAGGTCGCGTCGACAGAGATCGGATGGAGTGCATAGGTGACGAGCGGATGCCCTGATCCGGTGGGGGCCTTCAGCTCGACCTCGATCAGCCGGTCCCCGTATGCGACCGCCTTGGCCAGCAACTGGAAATGCGGGCCGTAGTCGAGCCCGAATTGCTTGGCCGTGTCATAGGCCTTTGCCGGCGTGACGATGCCTGTTTTGGCAAGGCCGCTGATCGATGGGTGTCTTGCGTTTGCGCCGGCTATCGGCTTGCGGCTTCTCGCCACCGCATGGACCGTCCAGTCGTCCTCCGACAGGCGCTCGCGCGAACGGATCTCGATGTCCCCCGTCTCCGGCGACAGGATGGTCGAGAGTTCCATGATCCGGCTGTCGCTGAGTTCGAGCGGCCGGACGATCTCGAGATTGGTGATCTCGACCTCGTCGCTGCCGTAATATTGTTGCGCCGCGGAGACGGCGATCTCGATGAAACCGCTGCCCGGCAGGATCGCCTTGCCGTCGACGACGTGTTCGGCGAGATCCGGGAAAAGATGCGCGTCGACATGGTTTTTCCAACTGCCGCTGTTGGGGTCGCCGCGCCAGCCCGTAAGGCGGTAAGGCTTGCTGGAGCGACCGAAGAGATCGGTCGCGTCCGTGGTGGCCTGCGGGCGCAGCTCGACCGGCTCGAACGGCAGGCTCGGCAGCTCGATGAAGGCGTCGCGCTTGCCGTAGACGCGCGGCCGGTCGACCGCTGCACCGTGTGCGACAGCCCGCGCCATCGATGCCGAGATCGGGTCCTGCCCCTTCTCCGCGGCATCGCGAAGCAAGGTCGCAACCACCGTTGCCGGAGCCGCCGCCTGCTTGATCGTCTCCTTGACGTAAGAAGCGAGGATCGGTCGCGGAGAGATTTCGATGAACAACCGGCAGCCGAGCGCGAGCGCCGCGTCGGTGGCCGCCTGGAAGCGCACCGGCTCGCGGACGTTCTTCCACCAATAGTCCGGATCGAGCTCCGTGCCGTCGAGAGCGCTGCCGGTGACCGTCGAGAGATAGGTCAGTTCCGTCCGGCGCGGGGCGATATCGGGAATATCGGCAAGGAACGCCTCTTTCGCCTGATCGATGATCGGATGGTGGAACGGGTAGTTGATGTCGAGGATCTGGACCGGGATCTTCGCCTTGCGGGCGGCGTCGCGGAAGGCGGTGACCTCGTGCGCCGGCCCGGAAATCGTCACCGAATTATGCGCATTCACGGCTGCGACGCAGACTTCGTCGAGGCCGCGCGCCTCAGCGAAGGCGGCCGCCGCCTCCTCGCCGAGCATCACGGCTGCCATCGTACCCTGGCCCGCCAGCAGGTCCTGGTGCAGCGAGCGCTTTGCGACGATCGACACGGCATCGACCAGCGTCAGGGCGCCGGCCGCGTAGGCTGCGGCGATCTCGCCGACCGAATGGCCGAACACGGCGGCCGGCTTGACGCCCATCGCCACGAGCGAGTCGGAAAGTGCAGCCTGGATCGCGAACAGCAGCGGCTGGGCGATCTTGGTGTCGGCGAGCTTCTTGTCCAGTTCCGGATCGGTCAGCAGATCCTTGAGATCGATATCGGAGTGGAACTTGAAGAGTGCGCTGACGGAGGTGAAGGACTGCCGGAAGTGCAGGTTTTCGCGGAAGGCATCGGCGCCCATGCCGGCCCATTGCGAGCCGTTGCCGGAGAAGACGAACGCGACCTGCGCATTCTTGACCGGCGCTTCGCCGACTTCGCCGATATCCGAACCCGGATTGTCGAGGTGGCTGGCGATCGCACGGACGATGTCTTCGGGATGATCGCTGCGCGCTGCAAAGCGGTGGCGCATGTGGGTGCGGTTCGCGCCCGAGGCGGCGATGATGGCGCGCGTCTCTTCCTTCGAAGCGTTCGCGAAGGACCCTTTGTAGTCCTTGAGCAGGTTTTCGAGGCTCGACTGCGTATGGGCGCTTGCGAGAAACACGTGTCCGGACGATGCGGCCGAGGCCTTTTCCTGCTGGACCGGATCGGGATCGCTGATGACGACATGCGCGTTGGCGCCGCCGAAGCCGAAGGAATTGATGCCGGCGAGCCGCGCGCGCTTGCCCTTCAGGAGTTCGATCGGATTGGCGGTGACGCGGACATTGAGGCCCTCGAAGTCGATGTGCTCGTTCGGCGTGTCGAAGTGCAGCGAGGCCGGAAGATAGTTGTGCTCGAGCGCCAGCACGGCCTTCATCATGCCGAACAGGCCCGAGGCCGGCTCGGTATGGCCAATATTCGACTTGATGGAGCCGATCGGCACCGGGGCCCGGCGCCTGGCGCCGATGACCGTGCCGATGGACCACACTTCCGCCGGGTCGCCGACCTTGGTGCCCGTGCCGTGGCCCTCGACGAAGGCCACCTGATTGGCGTCGATGCCGTTGCCCTCGTAGATTGCCTTGAGCAGATTGGCCTGTGCCTCGCGCGAAGGCAGCGAGATGCCGTTGGTACGACCGGCCGAGTTGGTGCCGGAAGCGACGATCCTGGCGTAGCTCCGGTCCCTTTCCCGACGCGCCCGGTCCGAGCGCCGCAGGACGAAGACGACGCCGCCCTCGGCCCGGACATAGCCGGCGCCGTCATTGTCATAGGCGCGGCAGAGCCCCTCCGGCGACAGCATGCGTGCCTGGGCGAAGCCGACGAAGGGAAGCGGATGGGCGAGAATGTTGACGCCGCCGACGATCGCCGTATCGATCTCGCCGGCATTGAGTGCCCGCATAGCCTGGTCGAGCGCGACCAGCGAGGAAGAACAGGCGGTATCGACGGTCATGCTCGGGCCGCTCAGCCCGAAGACGTGCGAAATGCGGTTGGAGACGATCGAGAGCGTGTTGCCCGTCATGAAATAGGGGCCGGCGGCTGCCGGGTCTTCGACCGTCAGGTTGGCGTGATCGAGGCTCGACGCGCCGATATAGACGCCGACATTCTCGCCGTGCAGCGATGCGACCGAGATATTTGCGTCCTCGAGGGCGCGCCAGGCAAGCTGCAGCAGCACCCGCTGCTGCGGGTCCATATACATGGCCTCGCGCTGCGACATGCCGAACACGGCCGGGTCGAAATCGTAGATCGTGTCGAGAACGCCGGCGGCGAACGAATAGGTCTTGCCCGGCGTTCCCATCACCGGGTGCCAGAAGCGCGCCAAGTCCCAACGATCGCCCGGCACGCTGGAGACGGTGCACATGCCTTGACGAAGGATTTTGAAGAGCGCCTGCGGCGATTGCGCTCCAGGTGCCAGGCATGCACGCCCTATGATTTCAACAGTCATGTATGATCGAACGCTCTAGAACTGCCGTTAAAATTGTCCCAGCCAATTGCAACGTCAAACGAAAATTGCAACCGGCGATACGTTTGCTGAGTGGTTTTCCCCGTTTTTTGTCCCCCTGCTTGCATTAGGGAGCTTTTAACTCATAGGGCCTAGCTTTCAACCCCAAAGGACTAGATAAACGGCCTGCAATCCCCGTCCAACACAATTACGGCGACAGCACGTAACCGATTTCGACGGCAGTATGGCCGGAAAGGCGCAGTTCCGAATATTTTGGCTCGCTTAACGGCGGGTGGCTTGTTGTGGGACGGCGATTGTGCTTTTCAGTGACCGGCGGATTCCTGCCGGGAAGGATGCGGCGCAGATGTTTGAATGGAATCATCGCTGTGCCGAATACGGAGTGAAGTAGTGAAACGAGTGACTGCCCTTCTGCTTTGTACCGCGCTAGCGGGGTGTCAGGCTGTACCGGGCGAGGGGCCCCTGACAAGCGATATCGTCGCAGAGGCCGGCCAATCGGGATCGCAAATCGGCAGGAAGAACGCCACCGTTTTCGACATCATCGATATCGACGGCCAGTCCGCACGGCTCGTTTCCGAGTATGTGGCGACGACGCTGAGCCGCCGCTTCGGCATTGGCGGCGGGGTCGGTCAGGTGGTGATCGGCGTCGGCGACCAGCTGAAGGTCACCATTTTCGAGGCCGGCAGTGACGGCCTGTTTTCCACAACGGAATCGAAGCAGACGAGCATCGACCTCGTTGTCCAGCCGGACGGCAAGGCGGCGATCCCTTATGTCGGCTCCGTCCGCTTCGCCGGCTTGACGCTGGAACAGGCACGCCAGGCGATCCTCGACGCGCTGAAGCAGAAGGCCGTCGAGCCGGACGTCATCGTCACCAGCACGTCGACCGCTTCGCGCATCGTCACCGTGTCCGGTGCCGTCGGCCGCCCGTCGGTCGTGCCGCTCAATCTCGTCAGCGAAACGATCAACGAGGTCATCGCCAAGGCCGGCGGTCCCTCGGCGCAGCCGTACGAGACCTATGTCACGTTGGTGCGCGGCAAGAAGACCGGCACGGTTCTGCTGAAGTCGATCATCGAGAGCCCGTCGGAAAACATCCATGTCAAGCAGGGCGACCAGATCTTCGTCACCCGCGATCCGCGCACCTTCACGATCCTCGGCCAGGTGCGCGCCAATCAGCGCGTCGAGTTCGGCGCCAACGACCTGAACCTGCTCGAAGCCGTGGCGCTCGCCGGCGGCGGAGCGGATCGGACCATCGATGCGAAGGGCTACTTCGTCTTCCGCTACGAGGAGCCGGACATCGTCATGAGCCTGCTCGGCCGGGAGCGTTTCAACACCATGCTGAGCAAGGGCATGCAGCCCGACAGGGTCGGCCGCTACCCGATCGTCTACCGCTTCAACATGACGAACCCGGACAGCCTGATCGTCGGACAGACCTTCCCGATCAAGAATCGCGACGTGATCTACGCCTCGCGCCACCCCTCGGTCGACATCACGAAGTTCATGGATTTCATCGCTCGGCCGATCGGCATTGCGAACTCCGGCGTCAACATCGCCGACAATCTCGACGATCTCAACAACTGACGGTCGTGTGGGGCACGTCCCCCACAGGCCAGGCCCCTCCGAACGAAGCCGCGCTTGGCCGCTCCGCCGCTAACATCCTAGAATCGATCGCCTTTATGGGCTTGCGTTCATTTCCGCCGGAATGCGAGCAGCCGGCGAACATGCTTGCCGCCTCGCGCGTTCTGTGATTGATCTTGCGGTTAAATCGATTTGCCGGTCGCCAATGTTGGTCGGTGATCGCGAGGAGTGGCCATGGCTGAAGATGCCCTGATCGTCATCGACATGCAGAACGACTTCTGCCCGGGCGGCGCGCTTGCGGTGGCGGGCGGCGATGAAATCGTGCCGATCGTCAACCGCCTGATCGAAGGGGCCCGGCACGTCATCCTGACGCAGGACTGGCACCCGGCCGGGCATTCGAGCTTTGCGTCGAGCCACCCCGGCAAGGCGCCCTTCCAGACGGTAACGATGCCCTATGGCGAGCAGACGCTGTGGCTCGATCACTGCGTCCAGGGAAGTCCGGGCGCCGATTTTCATCCTGCTCTGCGATGGACGACTGCGGAACTGGTCATCCGCAAGGGGTTCCGCACCGGGATCGACAGCTATTCCGCCTTCTTCGAGAACGATCACCGGACCCCGACCGGCCTCGCCGGCTACCTGCGCGAACGCGGAATATCCAAAGTGTCGCTCTGCGGCCTGGCGACCGATTTCTGCGTCGCCTTCTCGGCGCTCGATGCGGTCGCTGAGGGTTTTTCGACTTCCGTCGTGCTTGGCGCCTGTCGCGGCATCGATCTGAACGGATCGCTTGCCGCGATGACCCGGCGCATGCGTGATGCGGGCGTTGAACTGATCTAGCCGCGCCGGAGCAGGATCAATCGATCGCCACGGCCCGGTGGCGATCCAGAAGGAGCGTAGTCCGAGATGCCAAAGACCGATATCGCGCGGCGGGTCTATAACCATACCTGGAAGCTGGATCCGATCATCCGCAGCCTGTTGGATACGGATTTCTACAAGCTGCTGATGCTGCAGATGATCTGGCAGCTCTATCCGGACGTCGATGCGACCTTCTCGCTGATTAACCGCACCAAGACCGTGCGCCTTGCCGAGGAGATCGACGAACAGGAACTGCGCGACCAGCTCGATCATGCGCGCACCCTGCGTTTCACCAAGAAGGAGATGATCTGGCTCGCCGGTAACACGTTCTACGGCCGCAAGCAGATCTTCTCGCCGGAATTCCTTTCCTGGCTTGCCAGGTTCCGCCTGCCCGAATACGAGCTGTCGCGCCGCGACGGCCAGTTCGAGCTGACCTTCCGCGGTCGCTGGGTCGAGACGACCATGTGGGAGATCCCGGCGCTGGCGATCATCAACGAGCTGCGCTCGCGCACCGCGATGAAGGGCCTCGGCCCCTTCACGCTCGACGTGCTCTATGCGCGCGCCAAGGCGAAGATGTGGTCGAAGGTCGAGCAACTGCGGCAATATCCGAACCTGCGCATTTCCGACTTCGGCACGCGCCGCCGGCACAGCTTCCTGTGGCAGCGCTGGTGCGTCGAGGCGCTGAAGGAAGGCATCGGCGCCTCCTTCTCGGGTTCGAGCAACGTGCTCCTCGCCATGGACAACGATCTGGAGGCGCTCGGCACCAATGCCCACGAACTGCCGATGGTGGCGGCCGCCCTTGCCCGCAATGACAAGGAACTTGCCGCCGCCCCCTACAAGGTCCTGCAGGACTGGAACCAGCTCTATGGCGGCAATCTGCTGATCGTCCTGCCGGATTCCTTCGGCACCGCCGCCTTCCTGCGCAATGCCCCCGACTGGGTGGCGGACTGGACCGGCTTCCGGCCGGACAGTGCCCCGCCGATTGAGGGCGGCGAGAAGATCATCGCCTGGTGGACGAAGATGGGCCGGGACCCGCGCGACAAGCTGTTGATCTTCTCCGACGGGCTCGACGTCGACACGATCATCAAGGCCTATCGCCATTTCGAAGGGCGCGTGCGCATGAGCTTCGGCTGGGGCACCAACCTGACCAATGATTTTGCCGGCTGCGCGCCGACCGAGATCGGCGGCCTCAACCCGATTTCGATCGTCTGCAAGGTCAGCGAAGCCAATGGCCGCCCGGCCGTCAAGCTGTCGGACAATCCGCGCAAGGCGACCGGCGATCCCGCCGAAGTCGAGCGTTATTTGAAGTTCTTCGGATCGGAGGATTTCGTCGAGCAGAACGTCCGGGTATGAGGGCTCTTCCGCTGCGTGGTCCCCATAAAAAAGAAACCGGCTGAGCCGGTTTCAAAGAAAGGGGAATTGCGAGTGTCCACCATCGCACCATCAAACTAACGGTTGAATCTTAAGCTTCCGTTAGCACCAGACGCGTCGCCGAAGGATCTGGCTTCGGCGATCAGAAAACAGCTCCGAATGGCGCAATTATATGACTTATTGGGGTCCCTCACTATTTTCTTGAAATTCCCCGGAAATGCCCCATGATGCCCCCAATTGAGGTACACCTTGGGAGGGGTTCGTGCGTCAAGCCTATTCACCCGATGATGTCGATGTCATGCGCGGAGCACTGGATGTCTGGTGCGCCCTGCACAATGTCGGCAAGGATGGAGCAGAGGCCGATAGAGCCGCTCGGCGCATCCTCGACCTGATGGACAGAAGGAAGTGCTCCGCCGACGAGCTTCTCGCTCAACTCGGAGACTTCAGACCGGAACCGCGTCAGCGGGCTTTCTGAATCAAGCGACAACATCGTTTGACGTCCGAGCGGCGGGTCCGTATCAACGGGCTCCCGCGTGGACGGAGACGGGCGCCTGCCTCGACGGTCAACCGGCCGGCAAGCGGCGCGCCGGGTCGACGCATGCTGTCGGCGCTCGACGGTTACCGCGGTATCGACGAGGTGATCTCGCCGGAGACGGCGGCGTTCGCCTGCGTCCTATGCTGGGACAGGGCGACGTGGAGGATCCCGGATACCGCGATCGACACGACGAGAACGGCGATCGTGGCGCCGAGACCCGATTTGATCATCCCATGTCCTCCAAGAAAGCCTGATTTGCCGCTCCGCTGAAAAAAGCGTGAGATGGAGTTATTCCTGTGGCGGCGATCGGGCTGTTCCCCGAGTAACGTCGGATATGGTTAACAATATCTTCGTGGGTTCCGCAGCCGGCCCGTAGACAATGATGCGGCGCCACCATGTTTTGGACATGTTTCTGGCAACCACTCGCCGGCCGATGCGTTCTGTGCGAACGTATGAGTAATATTCTGATCGAGAGCACGGATGGCGCAAAGCGATGCCGCGTCGAAGATTGGCCCGGAGAGCCAGGGGCCAGAAGAAGCCGAGCCGAGCCGCGATCACCCGGGCCGTTCGGACGGCGCCGCATTTGTAAAAACCCGAAAAGCACTTGCCGGACTGGGCCGTGCGCTGACGAGACTTGGCCGGGCGCTGCGCGCGGAAGTGCCCGTTGCAGCGCGTCGGGCCGGTGAGAGATCGGCCGCGGCGGCGCGTGGCGCCATCGAGCGGCTGCGGCGGACCTCGAACGGCAAGGCCGGATCCGCCGCCTTGGCAGGGCGCGCGGCAAGCCGGTGGTTGAAGGCGCGCCGAGGCGCGGCAAGCGAAGAACAGCAAGCCATACCGAAGCGCCCGGCCGGCAGGCGCGCAATCCTGCTGCGCAGCGCAGCGGCGGCGGCCCTGGCGTCGTTCGTCCTGCTCGCCGTCGTCTTCGCCTGGGCGCTCCGCGATGTCCCCTGGAACGAAATCGCCAAAGGGTCGCTGAAGCCGGTCGTCGTGCTGGAAACCGCCGACGGCAAGCCTCTGGTGAGCCAGGGGCCGTTTCAGGGATCCTATGCGGCACGCAAGGATTTTCCGCCACATCTCATCGAGGCGGTGCTCGCCAGGGAGGACCGGCGCTTCTATGAGCATTCCGGCATTGACCTCAGGGGCATCGCCCGTGCGGTCTACACCAATCTCGGCGCGGGCGAGGTGGTGCAGGGCGGCAGCACCATCACCCAGCAGTTGATCAAGATCCTCTATCTCGAGCGCGACCGCACCTGGAAGCGGAAGATCCAGGAGGCGGTGATCGCCTTCTGGCTGGAGCGCAAGCTCGGCAAGGACGAGATACTCACCCGCTATCTGAACAACATCTATCTCGGCGCCGGCGCCACCGGCGTGCCGGCGGCGGCGCGGATCTATTTCGACAAGGAGGTGCAGGAGCTCAATATCGGCGAGTCGGCGATGCTCGCGGCGATCATCCGCGCCCCCTCGCAGCTCAATCCGCTCACCAATCCGGAGGGCGCCCGCCAGCAGGCGGAACTGGTCCTCGATGCCATGGTGAAGGGCGACAGGATCACCCCGGAAGAGGCCAAGGTCGCCCGCGCTGATGTCGGCAAGCTCCAGCCGACCAGCCCGGCGATCCGCTCGGGAAGCTGGTTCGCCGACTGGATCACGCAGGATGCCCGCGAACTCGCCGGTCCCTATCGCGGCACGATCAAGGTGAGGACGACCATGGCACCGCGGCTGCAGGCGATCGCCGAAAAGGTGGTCGCCGACGCGCTTCGCCGCGAAGGCAGCAAGGCCGGCGCCTCGCAGGCCGCTTTGGTGGCGATGACGCCGGAGGGCGCCGTCGTCGCCATGGTCGGCGGCCGCGACTATACGAAGAGCACCTTCAACCGCGCCGTCTCGGCGATGCGCCAGCCCGGCTCGGCGTTCAAGCTCTTCGTCTATTATGCCGCCCTGAAAAGGGGCCTGACGCCGTTCGACCCGGTCGAGGATGCGCCGATCGAGATCAACGGCTGGCGCCCGGAGAATTTCGGCGGCGGCTATAGCGGCATGGTCAGCATCGCCGAGGCCTTCGCGCGGTCGCTGAACGCCGCGACGGTGGCGCTGGCGATGGAGGTCGGGATCGGTGAGGTGATCGCCGCGGCCCGGGAACTCGGCATCGACGCCAAGCTCACCGATACGCCGAGCCTCGCGCTCGGCTCCTCGGAGGTGAACCTGCTTGATCTCACCGGCGCCTACGCCTCGGTCCGGGCCGGCCGGGCGCCGATCGAGCCCTGGGGAATCGAATCCCTCCATGCCGAAGGCCAGCCGCAAGCCTTCCGGGTCGGCCCTTCCAGGGAGGCGGTGACCGATATCAGCCAGTATCGGCCGGATCTCGTTGCGCTGCTACGGCTGGTCGTCCAGCGCGGCACCGGCCGCGAAGCCGATCTCGGCACGCTCGCCGCCGGCAAGACCGGCACCAGCCAGAACCACCGCGACGCCTGGTTCGTCGGCTTCACCGAACCGCTGATCGTCGGCGTCTGGGTCGGCAACGACGACGAGAAACCGATGAAGGACGTCACCGGCGGCAAGCTGCCGGCACGGATCTGGAAGAACTTCATGACCGCGGCGCTGGCCGCCGGCACGCCGGAAGAGAGCGGCGCGCAAGCGGCGGGCTCCGCTCCCGCCTGCAACTTCAGGGCTTGCGCACGGGCCTATCGGTCGTTCCGGCCGGATGATTGCACATTCCAGCCGTACTACGGGGGGCGGAGGTTGTGCGAGAAGTAGAGATTCAAGGGCGTGCGACGTCCCGCGCCTGAAGGTTCTTCGTTGATGCCGCTAAAGGCAGCCCCTCATGCGCTACCCTCTGTGTCGCTTGCCTCGTCCAATTCCTGGACTGGCAGAAAGCCGTATTCCTCCAGCCACTCGCGAATGATGAGGCGGATTATCGCTTCTCGCGTCATCTCAAGCAATTCGCAGGCGAGGGCGAGCGCCAACTCGACGTCATCGTCATTGGGTATTCGTCTACCCACGTTCTCGGTGTGAACTATTGTCGCCATGCCGGCCCCCTTTCACTACAACCTCACAGACTAAAGGGTCTCACAGCACACGTTACAGTCAAGGATTACAGCCCCCTTCAAAGGGGTAAAATATGCCGCTAAATCATTGGAAAAATTGGGCTAAGACCTTTGTCGCGGTCTCGTAAGACTAACGTCCTAAAGTCCCGTGCGCGCTAGCAAAACTGGACAGTGCCCGCAGAGGAGGAGCGGACACTGCTAGCGAACCGTCAGAAGGAAGAACCGCGACTTTTGAGGGGTCGAAGACGCCGCTCCACCGTGTCGCCGAGGCCATAGGCGACGTATCCAACGCGGTCGTCTGGATTGGCTTCCTAAAAGCCAACAAAATAGGCCGGCGGACAAAGCGCCGCTCAAACGGGGTCGGGCCCAGATGGGCGGAAGTAACCCGAGTCCCAGAGCTGCCGGAGGGGATACGGCGATGCTCTGGGCCCCCGTGGCCCGCACCGGAGGGGGATTATTCTCCGGCGTGGTAACTGCGCATTTTGCTCCTCCGAATCCCTTGAGAAAATCTCCCAAATCGGCGGCGGAAGGTACATCTGGCGGGGTGCTCAATGTGCCTCTTGGCACATGCGAATTACTGAAGAACTTGGCGGGAACCTTTTGGGCGCCAATGAGTTAACTGGAATCGCTGCGCTCATCCAGTGCCTCAACCAGCAGCGAGGAGTCTGGAGAGGACTCGGCGCCCCGCCTAAACCCCGGGCGCATTTGATCCCCAAAGCCTTCGCAATGGCAGCTAGTGCCGGCCGGACCTCGTCGCCCTGTTGCGGCTGGTCGTCGAGCGCAGCACCGGCGCGGCGCTCGAAAGGGTACTGCCGCTGCGCGGAGACGTGCAGATGAGATAGGAGGACAATTTCGACATTGCTATTTCAACCTAGGGAATTCTGCCGGGCCGCCGTGCTCTAGAGCGTCAAGCTACAGTTGTGTGACCGCTTCGGGCCTATTGTGTGTGAAAAAGCCCGGCTTGAAAGAAATGCACAACGCCTCCGATGCGGACGAAGCCGCCTTCAAGGAGAGGATGATATCTACCCATCTCTTTGTTCAGGGTTGCTTTCTCTGAGGCGGATCACGGTGCCTCGTCCACTGGTTGGCGAAACTCTGATCTTCGATTTTCGCAACCGAGAGAGGCGTAGTGCTCTCCAGTTTGGTGCGAAATGGGGAGGTGACCAAATGACCATCCCCATCAGAATGCCGCAAAAAAACACGAACTTTGCAATGAGCGCCAACGCCGTGCCGAAAAGTCCGACCCAAAACATAGCTCGTTGAGGTCCCCAACGCCCCTCGATCACGCTGGACAACAATCGTCCGGATAATGTTGATCCAACCCAGCCAATTCAAAGCTCGAAACAACGGAGGATCGGCCATTGGCGGCGGTGTGATCCAAGACCGTTCCACTGAGGGCTGGAAGGGGCTTGATGCGTCAGGAAGAAAGAGCGCGTAGGAGGCGAGGCAAGCTCCTCCGAGGATGAGGTTTACAAATGGCCCCGCTATTGTAATCAGCCGATCTTGTGTTCGCGTCCAACTCTCGCCTTCCCAAATGGCTTCGCCACCACCCGAATGAAGCTTGATCAGCACTGGTTTCAGTCCGAGGCGCCGTGCCATCAAGGCATGGCCTAACTCATGGGCGAATATCGATGCGATGACTCCTACGACGATTATGGCGGCGGCTATAAGCTTTTGAGGATGAAAGCCGTGCCACAACGGGAGCGTGATCATGATCGCGACAACAGGCAGGCTGACATGCACCCAAACTCGAGGTAGACTGGCAACGCTGATTTCCAGTCCCTCATCGCGCGACGTAATCTTCATGTTCCCTTTTTGGCCCTTGCTTGTCTTGACGATGCCTAGTGCATTAGCACAACTCTGAAGAAGGCAGTGCGCCGCCAACAAAACGCTGCGCCATTGCGACCTTGCGACAGATCGACCGAAGCTGACGCCTGTACCATCCTCACCGCCTGGGACGAGCTTTGATACTGCCGAAGTCTCTGAGACGGTGACCGACCCGCTAGCCTGCTTCTCCACCCGACGGATTCGCTCTGTGCGATCCTGGGTCCATCGAATCAACGACCACGAAGGATGGACAATGGAGTCTCTGCTGCCGAAACTACGAGCCGGCAACACCGTCCGATATGTGTCGCCCGCAACCACGCCGGATAGGGAACGTGTGTTCCAAGCGACTGAAGTGCGTGAAAGCTGGGGGTTCAAGGTCGAATTAGCGAGAACGCTTTTCGAGAGTACGCCTAACGAAAAACTGGTGCTGCTAGAGAGATTTGAACTCGGCGAGATCGGTTAAAAACTCCCGCATTTGTGGGGTTTTTAGGTCGTCATGTCAAGCCTGTGTGTACCACCCTTGTGACCCTCATTTGGTACGGTCCTTTTAGTCGTCTACTGGCGTTGTTTAGTCGTTCAGGATGATCTCAGCTTTCTCATCCAGAGACCGCTTAACCGCTTCCCATTGAGGCATCGCATGGCTGAGTAGGCGGAAGAACTCCGGGCTGTGGTTATGTTCACGCAGATGGCAGAGTTCATGGGTGATGACATAATCGATGCACTCGCGGTTCGCGCGGACGAGGAACGGGTTCAGAGTAACCGTGCCCCCAGCTGCGCAACTGCCCCAGCGCGTCCTCATTTCCTTCAGCTGGAATTTTGGTATCTCTTGAGGCCAAGGCAAGCTCTTAGAGATAACGCCGAGCCGGTAGGCGAAATAATCCCGTGCCTTCACCTTATACCAAGCCCGGACCCTCGCCCTGACCGCTTCGGTTGACACGTAATCGTGCGCGACCTCCAACAGTCCGCCCTTCAATTTCACCGATCGTTTGTCGCGCGGTACATGGCGAACTTTCAGGCTGTATCGTCGCCCGAGATAGAGGACCTGCTCGCCGCTGACATACTCGCGCGGGAGGACGTGCTCGAAACGGCGCTTCGCATCATGTACATGGTCATGCACCCATCGGGCTCGCTTTTGAACAGCCTTCCCAATATCTTCTGCGGTCGCCTCTTCCGGAGCTTCGACCTCCACCGTGCCGTCGTGATGCACATGAATGCGCACCCGCTCATGGCGGCCGGTGGCGACCCTCACGGTATACTGAATGACTTCGCCACCATAGTGGAGCAATCGTTCAAAGTGTCCCACGGCTCACCCCTAAACGCACGATCTCTACGACTCGATCGATGAGGGCGGTTGTTCGGTCGAGCCCTCCCAGTTCCTTGAAGTAGCGGGGCAGGAGTTCGCGGCGAATTTCCGCCTCCACATTCGCGGGATTGATCGAATGTTTGGCAACGGCACCGATGACGACGCTGTCGATATGCATCGCTTCCGATACCAGCCAATCCTCGCCACGTTCCTGTGCCACGGGTTCGCCGAGAACAACGGGAAAGAGCCCATAGTAAGCCTTTGCGTGGCGATTATCGCCGAAGCGTTCCGGCACGTTCGGGTTCGCTCGGGCTTTGGCCTTTTGCTCAAGGTCCTTGAAGAGCAGGAACTGTTTGTGCGGATGGTCGAACAAGGCTTCTGCCTCGCGGATCGCATTGCGCAACAGTTCAGAGAAGACTGCTTGGGCGTAAGGATCGTCTGCAAGGTCCTGCTCGATGGTCTTCGTTAGGCGCGTCTTGATAACATCGGTTTCCGCTCGGGTCTTCTCGTCTCCCCATGTTTGCGGATCATCGAGCGAATATGCTGCCTGATCGCGTTCGGCCATGCCGGTAATATCGATGACGCCTTCCGAAGGCTTGATGTCTACGCCGACGACCTGCCGATCGACGAGGTTCTTGATCTGCTTTTCGTAAGCCGAGAAATCGACCGTCTCCTGCGCGTCCAACTTTGCTTGAATGCGCAATTCGGTGAAGAACTTCAGATCCCTTTTGTAGGTCGCGATGGTTGCTTCATCGAAAGCCGTGTCCTCGAAGAAGGCGCGTGACGACAGGGCGAGCTTCATGCAGATGCCAAATTCCGTCAGTGCGGCGTAGAAGTCCTCGCGAACCTTTTGGTTCCGGTCGTAGCCGATGCCGGTTTCTCCGAGAACGGTGTCGGGCACTAGAACGCGTCTGAACTGCTCCCGGTCGCCCTTGTTCTTCACGTCGGCAAAGATAGCCCAAACTTCATCATGAAGGGCCGGAAGCCTTTTGTACTCGGTTGAGACATTCGCATAGATGCCGGTGATGTCGTCAATGTCGAAGCCGCCCTGTGTGCGTTCGGCAAGGTCCCGATAGGCGGTAAGGGACGTATCGAGTTCTTTCAGGATGCCCCGATAGTCGATGAGAAGCCCATAAGGCTTCTGTTCGTGCAAACGGTTTACCCGTGCAATTGCCTGTAGCAAGTTATGTTCGCGAAGGTACTTGTCGATGTAGAGCACCGTGTTGCGTGGCTCATCGAAGCCGGTCAGCAGTTTGTCGACCACGATGAGAATATCGGGCGGACCTTCCGTGCCGAAATCCTCAATGACCCGGCGCTCATAGGCTTCTGCATCTGCGCCGACATTCGCCGCCCACCACTTTTGCACCTCGGGCGTTTTTGCCTCGTTGGTGTCTTCGTGGCCCTCGCGAGTGTCCGGGGTGGAAATTATCACGGCGCTGGTCACTAGACCGGTGGCGTCGAGAGCTTCCTTGTACCGGATAGCTGACAGTTTGCTGTCGGTGGCCAACTGGGCCTTGAGCCCAAGCCCTTTCCAGTTACGCGAGAAGTCCTCCGCAATGTCCATCGCAATGAGTTCAACGCGATTGTTCGCACGGTATATGCTGCCGCGTGTTGCGAACTTCTTTTTTAGGTCGGCTTTCTGCTCGTCGGAAAGGCTCGCTGTGATCTTCTCGAACCATTTGTCGATGGCCTGTTCGTTGATATCAACTAGCGGCCTCCGCTCTTCGTAGAGCAGTGGCGTCACGGTACCGTCTTCCACGGCGCGTCGCATTGTATAGGCGTGAAGGATCGGGCCGAACTTGTTCTGCGTTTTGTCGTCCTTCAATAGTGGCGTTCCGGTGAAGGCGATAAAGGCCGCATTTGGCAGCGCCTTGCGCATTCGCTCGTGGTTCTCGCCGCCTTGGCTGCGATGCCCTTCATCGACCAGAACGATCAAGTCGGACGAGGCATTGTGGCATTCGGCATGGCGGGTGGCGCTATTGAACTTTTGCAGCAGCGTGAAGGTGATACGCTCTGTGCCGCTCCCAATGCGGCGGGCTAGATCGCGTCCGCTCTGTGCCTGGGCGTCATCCCCTTCCTTTTTTGTCGCCAAGGGAGACCCGAAGGCTCCGCCCGAAACGAAAGTCCCGGCAAGCTGGCGCTCAAGGTCGAGCCTGTCAGTGACAACGATGACGCGGCAACGCGAAAGCTCGTCGTCAATGAGCAGCGCCTTTAGCAGGAACACCATAGTGTAGGACTTGCCCGAGCCCGTGGTATGCCAGATGACGCCGCCTTCGCGCCCACCGTCACGGCCCCGTTCGGAGACCCGCGCCAGCATCGACTTAACGCCAGAAATCTGCTGGTAGCGAGCCACGATCTTGCCGACCTTACGGTCAAATAGGGTGAAATACCGGATGAACTCCAAAAGCCGGGAGGGGGAAAGCAAGCCGATGATTGCGGTGTCCTGCCCCGTGGCTAGTACAGGCGAGGACCATAGTGCCTCGAAATGGCCGTACATGAACGGTGGACGCTCGGCAAATAAAGCCTCGCGCTGCTCAGTTGTCAGTGGTGTGTTGACGAGAGCCGTTAGCGCATCGACCGATATTTCTTCCTCGCGCCATGCGGCATAGAACTTCATCGGGGTTTCGGTCGTGCCGTAGCGGGCATCGATGCCGGAGATGGAAAGCAGAAGCTGCGCATAGGCATAGAGCGGGCGTATGCCGTCTGGTTTCTGGTTGCGCAGATGCTGGGAAATGCCCTCTTTCAGCATATCCTTGTCGGGGTTCGAACCGACTGGGCGTTTGGCCTCGATCACGGCCAGCGGAATGCCGTTAACGTAAAGCAAGATGTCGGGGCGGAAGTGCCCATGCGCTCCCTCACGTTCCACCGATAGTTCCTCGGTTACGTGCAGCAGGTTACGCTTGGGGTGGGTGAAATCGATCAGTGGCACGGTGACGGAGTGCTTGTGTCCGTCCGGCATGAACTCGCTGACCGTCACGCCAAGCGTCAGGTGCTTGGTCGCACGTTCGTTTGCCGCCGTCAGTCCTTCGGCAAGCCCCGTGTCGGTGATCGCCTTGACGACTTGTGCGATGCCACCGGACGAAAGCGGATGCTCGTTGCCGCGATAGGTGAAGCGATAGGCGGAAAGCCAGCCCCTAAGGGCGTCCTGCATGAGCACCGCTCGTTCGCTGCCACGGGCGCTGAGACACGCACTCGGCGTGAGGTAGGACCAGCCCAGCTTCATCAGCAGCGCGAGCGCCGGAACCTTTGCCTGGCTTTCCTCGTCGGTTCTCGGGCGCTGCGGAGCGCTCATATTACCACCCGTCTCTTGCCGCTGAGAAGCTGCTGCATGAGGGCAGACTTTTCTAGCCTGAGAAGTTCTAGATCCGATTTGAGTTTCACTTCGAGTGCGGTCGCCTCTTCTAAGACGGCCCCTATTGCCTCTTGTTCGGCATATGCAGGTACTGGAACCTGCGTGGTCAGAAACTGAGAAGGGCTAATATTAAGTAGGCCATTGTTCCGCACGCCCGTATTCACCAGTCGACCAAGTTGCGGTCGCAGGTAATCAGCGGCAAATAGGGCCTTGAAAAACCGGCGGCTTAACCCTTCTCTTAGCCGAAAGCAAACATAAACATGTGGAACGAGACCGGTCGGGAACTCATTCAGATCAAAAACGCATCCAAATTCGAACGTCTTCGAATTGCCCTTGTTGTAGGCGAATTCACCCTGCCGCAGCAGGATGTAGTTCTCAACGCTCTTGCCCGCCATATATCGGCGGTACTTCTGGTCCTGTCTGACAAAGCCGATGGTGGAGGAGATCGTAAGAATTGGATGATCCCCTCCGTCAGTTTTGCGCTGAATGCGAGTAGAGATTTCAGCCAGAGGTTTGTGCAGCCACGGGCCGGAAAACCCCTTCAGCCGCCGCTTGCCGGTGAGTAATTGCTGCATGAGCGACTGTTTCTGCGCCTCGGCATTGGCCAGCCGTTTTTCGGTCGTTTCGATAGCTTTGTCCCATGTGGACAAGATTTCCGCGATCTTCTTTTGTTCGGGAAGAGGAGGAAAGACGCATTTCTGCCGATGGACATTGTTCCGGTTCAGGGTGGGAACCGAGGATGCTTCACCAAGCCTTGAAAGGTCCATCCATTGGAGAAAATACCACACAAACTTGGGGTTGCTTTTCTTGAAGTCAGTTACCCAAAGCGTGGTGTCATGGGGCCAGAACGGTGTTTCCACGAAATACACGGGGCCAACCGCACCCTTTCGCCCAGTGACTATTCCCGGAGGCGCAACTCTCATTGTATCGTGAAAGTAGCTTATGCCGGACGAAGAATAGACGGGTATTGGCCCGTCGCGAGCCTCGGCCTTCGTCAAATCGAAGCCACGCTGCAACTTGAAGAAATCGAGTACCACTCCAACCTGCCACCCCTCAGGAACCATAGCCGAGCTCCTTCAGGTATCCCGCCATCTTCGCTTCAAGTCCGCCCATTTCGACCTTCAGCGCGTCGCGTTCAGCCAGCACGGCCATGAGGTCGATTTCCGCCTCTTCCTCAGATGTATCGACATAGCGCGGAATGTTGAGATTGAAGTCGTTTGCGGCAATTTCCTCTTGGCGAGCAAGGTAGGCATATTTCTCGATGCTTGTGCGATCGTCATAGGCGGCGAAGATGCGGTCGATCTGATCATCGCCCAGGCGGTTCTGGTTGGGGCCTTCGATATAACCGCCGCTGGCATCGATGAAGAGGACGTTGGTGTCGGCTTTCTTCTTGCGGAAGACGAGGATCGCTGCCGGTATGCTAGTGCCGAAGAACAGCTTTTCCGGTAGCCCGATGACGGCATCGAGCAGGTTCTCCTCGATCAGCTTCTGACGGATAACCCCCTCGCTGGAACCACGGAACAGGACGCCATGCGGAACGACGACAGCCATCCGACCTGTCTTCGGCTTGAGCGTCTCAATCATGTGCAAGACGAAAGCGTAGTCGCCCTTCGTCTTAGGTGGCATCCCTCGCCGGAAACGACCAAAGCGGTCCTTCAAGGCTTTCTCCGCACCCCATTTGTCGAGACTGAAGGGCGGGTTGGCGACGACCACATCGAAGTGCCGCAGCATGTCGTCGCCTGTACGAAGCTTCGGGTTGCCGATGGTGTCGCCCCATTCGATCTGGTGGTTAGCCTCGCCATGCAGGAACATGTTCATCTTCGCGAGCGCCCATGTAGAGCCAATGGCCTCCTGACCGAACAGCGCATAGTGAGCCTTGCCGTTCGCCTTCTTCCGTACCTCACGGGCGCATTTCAGCAACAGGGAGCCTGACCCGCATGTCGGATCGCAGATTTCGTCACCCTCCTGCGGTTCTACCAGCCGTGCCATAAGCGCTGAGACTTCGGCTGGCGTGTAGAACTCGCCCGCCTTCTTGCCCGCCGAGGCAGCAAACTTGGAGATCAGGAATTCGTAAGCGCCGCCGATGATGTCGAGGTTGCCGACGCGGCTGGGACGCATGTCCAGTTCAGGCTTGGCGAAATCCTCCAGCAGCAGTCGCAGGATGTCGTTCTTCTGCTCTTCGTCGCCCAAACGGTTCGCGTTGAAGGAGATGTCCTGAAAGACGTCTCGCAGCTTGTCGCCATTCGCCTCTTCGATAGCATGGAGCGCCTTGTCGATCCGCTCGCCGTTGCCGGGCTTATGCCGGTCGCGATAGAGGGCGTCGAAGTCCTTGCCACGCGGCAGCACGAACTGTTCCTGCGCCATCACCGCTTCGATTAGTTCGGGATGATCGCCGTGCTTTTCCTTGTAGGCGGCATAATGGTCCTTCCACACATCGGAGATGTATTTCAGGAACAGCATGGTGAGCACGTAGTCCTTGTAGATCGAGGCATCGACGGTACCCCGGAACGTGTCACAGGCAGCCCAAGCCGCCTTGTTAATGGTATCCTGTGTGATGCGCTCCAGCATCGTGCCCCCTCTGTCAGTGCTTCAGTTGGCCAATAACAGGTCAATCCCGAGGCACGAATCATCGTCTGAATGCTGTTCCAGACTTTTCTGTTATCTCAGCTTGTTTTCAACCCTACAGGGCGAAGGCGACCGATCCAAAAGTCGGATTAGAAAGTAGGTGTAGCAATCTGATCATGTAAGTCTCTGGCCGCCCCGCGCCATGAGAGTCGAGGCCACACTTACCTGTCCGAGAGTTGGGCGCCCAAGTTGCCCATGAAGAAAACTTCAACGCGAGGTGTAGTCAATCCAAATGAGGGCCGCCCCAAAATGTTTGGCGAAAATTTCTGAGACGCCCATCGGATTGAATGAACGCGCAGAGACCCCCGTGCCCCCCGTGCCGCCATCGTTCGCGGTCCGCTCTGCCTTGTGCCTCTTTCCTGTGGAGATTTCGGTCCAGAAGGGCTATCTGCGTCAGATCGTAATTGGCTGGTAACGTGCCGAAGACAATATGCGCGGGGCGCCACGCATCGGCTGAACAATTGGGAGATGATATGGGCTTGCTCGAAGACTATCTGGCATCTGAATACCTCACGTATCGTCAGGACATGACCGCGCTCGCACGGTCGATCTCCGACTCGATGGAGATGTTCCTTCGCACGAGCACGTCAAAGGGTTGGCCATACGTATGCAAGAGCTCAGGAGATAGCGGTGAGCCCGAGGCCATCTCCCATGGGACCATGGCGATGGTGCTAACGGCTATTGGAAGAGCAACCGGTTTTTGTTCCACCACTTCAGGCGCCTTTAGCCGGTTCGTAGAGAACCCAAAATTTAACAGTCTGGTCCTGAGTAGCTTAAAGGCGCTCGCTGACGACATGGTTGCCCATGGTTCATCCGGGAAGACTGATCTACTGCCCCTATCTGCCTCTTTCGGCCACGGAAACCCACTCACAGTGAGCCATATTGTTGATTTGCTTGTGTCGTTAGATGCCCAGCGAGCGGTTGCAGAAATTGACGCCACGAAGCGCAAACAGGTGGAGCTGCAAAGTAAAACCATCTCCTCGTCCATTGAAGCCGCAGGTTTAAGTCTAGAGAAAATTGTCAGCGGATCATTTGATTCTCAGGATTTATTGGTAACCGCCTCTCCGAGTGAAAAGTATTATCGAAACGCATTTATTCCCTTGCGCGCGGTTAGAGCTGCTAGAGATCTTGTGAAGATAGGCAGTGGTCCAGACCTGTATGCAAGGTTAATTACTCACAGGCCCTTCTTTGAGGCGACGCTGCATGAACAATTATCTTTCAGCGCGATTCCAGACAGTCGCTTCGACGCGGCCGAACTAGTGTTCAGCCTCGAAGGGCTCGTGCTATGCGCCAAGGAGGCGGTTGATTCCACTCTCTTCTGTCGAGTTTTGGAAGTTCTCGAAGAAAAGCAGAACACGAGTGCCCACTGGCGGCCGAGCAAACCGTTTCTTGCTGCATCAACCGGGGCAATCTTTTTGCCCCTAAGCGTGGAAGTGGCGAATTCTCTGATGCGCTCTATAGCCATCATGGATCAGGGGCGGACGCACGATACGTACACATCAAAGAGTATCCCGCTGTTAAAGCGCTTCTGGAGTTGGCTGCAAGCAAGGGCTGTCCGCTTGTTGCTTGATGGCGTTAATTGCTTGGGCTGGCATTCGGAGCACATCAACGCTCCTGACCTCGTTCACCCTTGGGACACCAGCTTGGTTGTCGAGTTTATGATCGGTTACCACGAGCTGCTGGAACGCGAGATTCAGACAAGCACACTTCAGCTGTCAGGTCTCCAGTGGGCTCGGTCCGGACGCATCGATCCTGGCACCATAGAAAAGCGGTGGGCTGAAGTTGTCGCGAAAATGGAGCCATCTCTTGGCCGCGCACAAGAGGAGCAAGTTTATTGGCGCATCGGCGAGGATTTTGTTAAAGGCTGGGCCTCAGGAAAGCCCGGAAACTACTCCATGCTCTTGTACGGCCCGCCCGGTACAGGAAAGACGAGCGTCGCTGATAATTTATCAGAACAGCTTGGAATGCCCCTGATCACTGTAACGGTCAGTGACTTTCTTGGGAGAGGCGGGGCCAATGTCGAGAACCGCGCGAAAGCAATTTTCCAAACGCTAGAGCACCAGCGCGACGTTATAATCTTGTTCGATGAGATCGACAGTTTCTTGCTAGATCGCGACAGTAAATTCTATCGAGATCAAGATAGCCTTTTCCAATTCCTTACGCCAGGGATGCTAACAAAGTTCAATAATCTCAGGAAGGCGAAGAGGTGTATCTTTATTATTGCGACGAACTATGAAAATCGAATTGATCCCGCGATTAAGCGAACCGGGCGCATTGATCAAAGCTACCTGTTACCATTACCAGACTCTGCACGGCGGAAGAAAATACTTGAGAGCGCGGGCTTGCCGGACGGGCAATACACTCACGAATTGCGGAGAGCGTCCGTATTGTTTGGATTCGGCGATCTAGTCAAGGCCGCCAAGGCTGCCAAAGGTGATCCCGCCGCGATCATCGAGGCCCTGAAGAGGGCCCCACGCGCAACCAGTTTCGATGCATATTTAAGGCGTCATGGGGCAGAGCCGGCAGATCTACCGATCGCAGAGCTCAACGACCTAATCCGTCTTTCAGGAGATGCTGGCGGCTGTGATGAACTCGATAAACTGAAGGAAGACGAACGTTGGAAGAAGGTTCAGGAAAGGCTAAGCCACTAAGGACCCCAGAGGATCTGGGTAACGTTTCCGCTGCGGAACTGCAAGCGAGTAAGCTGACCTCGATCCATGCAGCAATTCTTCAAGCTTGGGAATGCGCTTTTGGCGAAAAAAAGATTATTTACTTGAGTGGACCCATCACAACGGGTCGTCGCATGGTTGATAACATCCGAATCGGCGAAGTATCCGGTGACGATGCTATTATAGCCGAGAATACCGCTTACTTAGTCGGAGTTGCCAATCGACTGCGGAATAAGCGCGGCGACGTAGTGGTAGAGCCCGCAAGCCTGAAAATAGCTGGATGGACCCAGCATGATTACTTGGTGCTCTGGGAGGCGCTTATTGCCCGCCACGCACGCCTCGTCGTCTTTGTGCCAGACTGGGAGTATAGCATTGGATGCGTGACAGAGTACGCGATGGCGAAGGCACGAGGTGTACCAACCGAGACGTACGATGGGATCCCCCTTCATACGGACGACGCGGTCAAAATTCTGAGCATCGCAAGCAAGAATATATATCCAGACAGACATCATCCTCGATTGAGGCGGCTTTATGAAGCCATCGAGTCCACTATCGAGACAATCAAGGCGATTGGAACTACCTAAGGTAGCTGCGACGAGGGTGATTTGAAGGGGCTCGACCGATCCCTTGATCGTAGGGATAATGCGACGGCTACGCGACGAGGGTGTTATGGGATTTTACAAGGATGAGTCGCTCAACGAGTTGGCGGGTGACAGGAATGTTGCTCAGTTCGTCAGCTTTGAGCCAAAAGCTGGTGGAGGGCTCACGCAGCGCTTTTGCCGCATAGCTGGTTATCCATCCAATCACCAATTTGCAGCGCCAGAGGAAGCTGTAAGCGCACTCCTTAAAGAAAGCGCTGCCCTCTCCGTAAACATTCGCAGCTTCCTCCCGAACGATCCTCGAAGCAAAGAGTTTCTTTACGGCCTAACGCAACTGAATGACATCATTGGTAATCTCCGGAGATTGGCGAAGTCTGGTCTTTTTCTCATTGTGAACGAGACGATCGACGTTATGGACGGGGCGTTTCTGGGGTTGTTCAGGGCGGCGTCATCGAGTTCGCTCCGGACGACACTCCCCGCTGCGTGGAGAAGCCAGGCACTGCTTCTCTCCCGTTTGCATTGGGAATGCGCCTTTTGGAAACAGTCTACGGCTTCCGGCCCGATCTGCATCCTGCCAAAGAGGAGCGTATTGAGTTCAGTATCCATCCCCGTGCTCAGGGGTGGATGAGGACGCATACTCTGGTGTGGGAGCGCGAGCGGGGCGCGATGGGAACAGCTTCAGCCAAAAACTCATGGCCGAACCGGTTCAGTAAACACATCGGTGATAAAGCGTTCGGCCTATTGATGGCGGACGACCTAGGACTTCCTGTTCCGCGCACGGTTGTTATCGGTCGTCGGGTCGCACCTTTCAGTTTCGGACGGGAAACTGGCAGTACCGAAGTATGGGTTAGAACTGCCCCCTCGGTGCCTCAACCGGGTCGTTTCAGTACTGTTAAAGGCTGGGTTGACCCGTTCGCGTTGTTAACTAGGGAGGATCCTAACGGCGAATTCATCTCATCGGTGCTCTGCCAAGCAGCCATACCCGCCGAGTTTTCCGGCGCGGCAATAAGGGGCGGTAACGGAAGTTTCATTATTGAGGGCACGAAGGGAGAGGGTGACCGGTTCATGCTCGGGCTGGATTTGCCTCAGGAACTTCCGGGCGACGTTATCGAGAAAGTTGAATCTACGTTCAACGAACTGACCTCAGCATTTGGCCCCGTGCGTTTCGAGTGGGTGTACGACGGCTCGCGCGTTTGGGTGGTGCAGTTGCACAGGGGCGCCACCGAAACAATAACTGGTGTTTTGGTACCGGGAGACGCCGAGAGGTGGCAGCGAATTGAGGCGGCACTACCGCTTGAAGAAATACGGAGCGCAGTAGAGCAACTTGAAGATGGATCCGGATTGATCATCGTCGGGGACATCGGGCTGACCAGCCATATCGCGGATGTCGTCCGAAAGGCAGGGCGTCCCGCACGCTTGGAAAGAGCTGTTGCTGCGTAATATACGATATCCTTATAATCGAGCCGAGTTTTCAGAAGAGGGAAGCGAATAAAGGCGCCCTCTTCTGACCTAATGGGGTAAGCGCTGGCTCGGCAATGATCTTACTTCTAATGTCAAAAGGGGCGCTCACTGTGGACCGCCCATCTTCAGAATTTTTCCAGATCCCGATCGTGTCATTGAACCCTGCCTATGTGACATCGTCAAAGAGTGCCACAGCAACTCATCGAACGATGCAACTCGCAGTCACGGCGAGGTGGCCTCATTGGGGTGTGACTTTGGATAACCGGCTTGCACTAGTTCGACAATGGATGATCGACAACGCAAATAGACCGATGACTGCCGGACCTTGTTAATCGGACCGGGGCTCCCAGTGGGGTGAATGCCGGATCTTTCGGTGGAAATGCGCAGCCCATCTGAGAAGTGGCCAGCCGCAGCTATCCTCCAATACCCTTCGTCCCTCCTGAACGCCTCACTTTCTTGTCGGTCTCGGTTTGCGATAGAGTTAGCTGGGCATACGAGCATCCCAATGCTTCTGTGCGGGCCGGGTGACGCCGGATCGAATTGATAGTCGCCGCTGCACGTCCACTAAGTTTACTTTCTGGACAGAGGTCACTTGACCGTACACTTCGCGTCCACTAACCATATGTCCACATTTCTCTTAGAGTGAGGACATCGCATGATCGTCGGCTACGCCCGAGTTAGCTCCACCGGCCAAGACCACCAGACACAGATCGATCGCTTGAAGGAATCTGGCTGCGAGAAGGTCTACAGTGAGAAGCTCAGCGGCCTCGATCGAGATCGGCCTGAACTGCAGAAGGCGCTAGAGTTCGTCCGAGAGGGTGATGTGTTGATCATCACAAAGCTGGACCGGTTAGCCCGTAGCGCCTCCCACCTCCACCAGATCGTCGATGGGCTGACGGCCAAGGGTGTCGGCTTCAAGGTGCTTGACGACAGCGGCATCGATACCACGACCCGGTCGGGCAAGCTGCTCTTTGGTATCCTCGCGTCGTTTGCCGAGTTCGAGACCGCGTTGCGGCGTGAGCGGCAGTTGGATGGAATTGCCAAGGCGAAGGCTGAGGGTAAGACCGGTGGCCGACCGGCGCTCATCACCGCAGAGATCAAGGCCCAGATCGCGGCTATGAAGAACGGCGGGGCGAGCGTTCGTAAGATTGCTGCAGAGGTCGGGTTCAGCAAGTCTGCGGTTCAGAAGGTGATTGAGGAGGCGCGGTAGGACGCGCTCCCGGACGGATGCTGTCCATACATGAGCGTGTCCGTGTCTCTGGTTATAGGGTCGATTTGCCTCAACAAACTGCGAAACGGGGCGCGTCCGAAAAAAAGTTTTGTCACATGTGGGAGGAAATTTCCCACACGGGCCTCGCAAGTTCCTGAAAAGATTGGCGCCTCAAGGGATTTATGATCCCCTGCGTCTACCGTTTTCTTATCGTGTTGAATTTCAAAGGTTTTTTGCCTTGACGGCGGCGGCTTCTATAGCCATCTTCTGACCACCGCAGAGAACACCTGTCAGTCACCCGGAAGGCACCGCCCCCGGGAACGGAGAAGTGCGTCCTGACGGTCGGGCCGGTGACCAGCCGGGGCAGCAGCATCGGGGACAACCCCAAGCAAGATGACTAACTCCGTGAAAGTCCGGGGTCGAGTGGGTCCAGTGATCCCGAAGCAAGCCCCAACCTCGTCGGCCCGAAAGTCAAAACCAACCAGATAGTTAGGAGTATCCATGTGCCGTGTTGACGGCTGTTTCAGACCTGCAACGAAGTTTAGTCACCTGTGCGAACGGCACCGCAATGTCGCTCGCGTTCACGGCGATCCTCTTCAAAGGGGCATCACCAAGGCTGACCTGAAGCCCTATCTCAAGGCGATACGCGACTACCTGCACAAGCGCTCTGGCCCCCGGGCAGAAGCAATCATCAGCCGGGACTGGGAGCGTGTGCTGTCGAGCAGCCAGGCGTTCCTTGAACGCGCTGAGCGGGGCGAGCCACACAATCTACATTCACGCAACGCGGCACTGGTCGTCATTGACGTGGATGGAGAGCAACACCCTACCGACATTGCCGTGACGCTGATGGCGCTCGGTTATTTCTACGCCGACCAACCAAGCCGTTGGGCATCCGATCAGGGCTTCCAATTCCAAGCCGTTCGGATGTTTCGGAAGCTCGCAAAACACCAGACCGACTACTCATGGACGAGAACGGGGCAGATGATCCGAAGCTCGGCAAAGCGCTGCCCTCAGGGGACTACGAAAGCCTTGTGGCAGTCCATCACAGCCACCGGGTTCATTGGCTACGGCATCCAAATTCAAAAGCAAATCGAGAAGGAAAGACGAATGAGACAGAAAGACCGCATCGCGGATTTACGCGAGATCCTCGGGGCTTCGGCAGCGACCACTTACGAGACCGCTGAATGAAGACCGGAATAATCCGCCTCGACAGCCTTGTGATGGACCCGGCTTTGCAAATCCGAAGCTCGACCTCGGCGGCTACTGTGGCGGAGTATCGGGATGCCATGAGGGCGGGCGTGGAGTTCCCTCCGATCACCGTTGCAGCCATCGATCCGATGGACGATCTCAAGGGCTTCAGGCTCGTTGATGGATGGCATCGCGTCCTCGCTGCGCAGAAGATCGGATTGGGACGGATCAGCACCGCAATCGTGGACGAGACCGACCCGAAGCGTCTGCGCTGGCTGGCCGCCAACGCTAACCGTAGCCATGGTCTCCGGCTGGGTCGAAAGGATCGAAGGCTCGTCTTCAGGGCATACGTTCAGGCGGGAGAGCATCGTCACAAAGATCGAGGGCAACGGGTCAAGTCGGCTCGCGAAATGGCACGAGATCTTCAGGGCATCGTCAGTGACCGCCGTATCCCCGAGTGGATGAGGCAGGACTTCCCCAAGGTTTACGAGGCGATGCAGAAGGGCGGACTTGAGGAAAACCCGGGAGCAGATTTCGGCAAGAGCCACCCCGATGAGCGCCATCGAGAGTTGGCCCATCACTCCCTTTCGCAGTTCACCGCCGCGTTCCGAGCGCTCACTTCGGACGCCTACAAAGCCGAATTGCTCGACAGCATCACGAGCGCGACCCGCGATGTCGCTATCATAACTACCGGCGAGGACGTGGGCCCGACTTTCGTATCCGACGAGTTCTGACAAGTACTCGCTAAATCAATGACTTAGGTCGAAACCGCGAAATTTCGCATCGATGGGGGCGCAGCGGTGCCTCCATCCCACTGGTTTCATTGAACAATTACGGAATTGCCAAGCTCGCTGGGCAACCTCGGGACTGGTTTCCGTCAACAGACAATCTCAAGGAGAAACATATGCAGACTGGCGAAAACACTAAGCACGACGCCTTCATTCTCATCAACACCGACGGTGCTTGCTCGGGCAATCCAGGTCCCGGAGGCTGGGCAGCGGTCCTCAGGAAGTACGAGCAGGGCGTGGAACGGAAGGTGAAGCGAATAAGCGGAGCCGATCCCCAAACGACGAACAACAGGATGGAGATGAACGCCGCGATCGCCGGGCTGGAGGCAATCAAGAACAACGCCCATGGCCGCCTCATCGTAATCCGCAGCGACAGCCAGTTGCTCATCAAAGGAATGACGACTTGGCTCGCGAACTGGAAGCGTAATTCGTGGCGCAAGTCCGACAAGCGGCCGGTCGAGAACCAAGATCTTTGGATGCAACTCGATGCGCTCGCGGAAGGGAAGAACCTTCGATGGGAGTGGACGAAAGGCCACAATGGCGATGCCTACAACGAAGAAGCGGACCGTCTCGCAAGTCAGGCGATGCGGACGGCACTCATTTGAAAAAACGGCAATTTACGCAGAGAGTATGAGGCCAAATTGGAAGACGCTAGCTTTAAGATTATCACGCTGTCTTGGAAGAATGCCGACGCGCGGGACCTAGTAGAGTTCGAAGTGGTTTGCTGCCCGACTGGCAGAAACGGAGACCCGATAATTTCATCAAAGGTCGCATCGCTTCGCGGGTGGGTGCTGGACCTTGGATACTACCCGACACCTCGCGATTATCGTGTTCTTGATCTCTTCGATATGCGGAGTGGTCATGCCGAAGATGTCTTCCACGTACTTACTGGCCGACGAGCCATGATCAAACGCGCCTTGCCAGATCTCGACCTTGAGTGCTCGGGCAGATTTCTTCATTTGGAGGAACTCTCCGTCGAAGAGAAGTTTCGTGGAAAGCGCCTTGGTTTACGTTTGATACGGGAGGCGCAGAATATGTTCGCGCGGTATGACACCGTAGCGATCGTCAAGGCGCATCCTGACGGCACCAAGCCATCGGATGACGATTGCCGGAAGCTAGCGGATTACTACGCCTCAGACCCCACAACACGCTTTAAGCCCGTTTCCGTCCGCAGCCTCCCGGGTTGGCTGATATCGTATTGGGACGAACCGACAGTTCACGACGGCGATGCACCGTTCTGGTACTTGGAAGACGTGCCCGTCACATCATCACGCTCCGCTAATGATGGTGCCGTAACCTCAACATAGTTTAGCCGGCGTTCACAGGGGAGCGGCGATGGCGCACTGCCGGGACGGGGCCACCCAGGGTCCAGTCCCGGCACCTCGCTGATCAGCCTACACTAAACGCGAACATCGTATTTCGGCAGCTTCAAGATTTCGCGGTACAACGCCTTCATCCCGAACTCCCCATATTCAAAGTTGGACGTCCCATCCTCATGGCCCTGTATGGCTGCCATGTAGTGGACGCTTATATCAACGTCGCGAGCGACTGTTTTGAAGCGGTGCCGCCATGCGTGATTGGGCTGTACCCGTGGATCTTTCACGTTAGCCGTTTCTCGCACCCAGTCGCTTACCTTGCCGCGAACGCTCGCTGCTTGCGTGTGACCCGCTTTACGGCTTCGATTGTTCGGCAAATAGAAAATCGGCCCCGCCGGACGCTCGCGGATGACTTTCAGCAAGCCCAATTCGATCAGATGAGGATGGAGCGGTACCATCCGATACACGCCAGTCTTTACGGAGCCAGCCTCGGGTGTGATCTTTATGAACGGGATCCCGAACTGTTCCGTGAAATCCTCCCGGCGCAACTGCGTGATCTCCCCCGCACGGGCTCCCGTATAGGCGCAAATCCAAGGCACCCAGCGACAAGCGAGCTTATTGAGAGTGGCCATTCCTCCAAGCGTCGATGGATCACGCATGGCACACGTGAGGATCGTCTTTGCCTCATCATCCGTAAAGCCCTTGGGCCGCTCTTTGATCGCTCGTGGAACCGCCACTTTCACGTTGGCCGTCGGATCAACGGCTATGCGTGATTTGGCCAAGCCTACTCGAAACACAATTCGGATGGCAGCGAGATATTTGCCGTTCACTGTCTTCGCCGACAGTCCCTTCTCGTGTCTCAGAAAGTCGCAATATTCTGACACGTTAAGCGGTGTGATGCGGCCCACTTCTTCATGACCAAGATAGTCCCTGAAGCTCTCGATCTTCTGCCGGAAGTCACCCGGGGTACGGGGAGATCCATTTCCTGCGAGATGATCCCGCTCCCAGAGGTCGAACAAGTCTATGAGCGAAATGCCTTTGGCTGAAGTCTGCCTTTTTTGAATCGGCGGGAATCGATTGGCTCGAGGATCGGGACTGTAATCGCCTTGAGCTTTTTTGAGCTGCTGCTCTCCTGCCTGAAGAAGCGCGTCATGGGCTGAGCGGATCAGCTTATCGCGGCTTTCCGCATCTGTTTTGAAGCCTTCGCTAAGCAGCAGCTGATCGACACTTTCGCCGTACCATTGCTCCCAGTTTCCGGCTTTAGCCACGCGCATGGCCAGATCGATGATGTTTTGCCAAAGCGACGGACTACCCGGATCATCATCAAAGCGTTCAATGATTTTGCGGTAGACTTTGCCGCTGAGGGCAACGATCTGTTTCTGCGTAAGCGGCTCGGGCTGAGACCGGAGTGTCTTCCACTCTTGCGCTACCTTTCGCTCCTTGTCGGAGAAGAGTTCCTTAGCGAGAGCGGGGTCTTTGGTGCCTAGCGACACTTTGACTTCGGTCTTGCCGAGGACGCCGATCAAATCAGCAGGTACGCGAACACGGAAGTAGTAGACGCCAGTCTTGGGATGTTTGAATGGACGGGGCATTTGCAGAACCATTGTGGCCACCTATGTGTACCACCGAGGCGCTTTCAAGTCTCTGATAACAGCTAAGTTTTTGACACGGCAGGGGAAAACTGGTGCTGCTAGAGAGATTTGAACTCTCGGCCTCTCCCTTACCAAGGGAGTGCTCTACCCCTGAGCTATAGCAGCATCCGGCGGCGTTGGGTGATAAGCCGCAGCAAGCGAGGCGCCTATTGCCATAGCTTGAGGGGGAGCGCAAGCCGCAATTCGAAGTTTTTGTCGGAGCCGGCTCGTGCCTGCCTGCGGCAGCACCGGTTCGGAATCACAAAATCTCCCGTTTCCAATGTGTTAGCGCCGGCCGGGATCGGAAAAACGCTTCCACATTTTCGGCACTTTTGCCCGGTCGGAAATCGCCTTGCCGCTTCCGGGGCGGCTGGTTTTGCGCTAATCCATGCACATGCAGAACGATGACGACAAGGACCGCGCGCCGGGGCCGCGAAGCGGCGCGAAAGCCGGCAAAAGCGAGGCCGAGGTGAAGCGCCAGCGGCTGGCGAAGACGCTGCGTGACAATCTCCAGCGCCGCAAGCAGCAGGCGCGGGCCCGCCGGGCCGGCGACGCCGACGAGACATCCGGGCTGCCTGCCGCAAAATCGGACGAATCGGACGATTAATGCATGTCGACCAAAACTGTGCAGCGGTTTTGGGATGACGGCATGCAGGAGGAAAGTGATCGGCGGGGAAGAGAACCGTTTGAATCGCGACTACCGCCATTCCTGTCGACTTCGCATTTCAAGGCACTTCTAATTTCGCGGCATCTCCACTATGAGACGCCCTTCAGAGACACCGGATTTTTTAAGAAAGCGGGCGGCGCCCGTGCGAGAGGCCCCATGGATCGCATCAGGATTGTAGGCGGAAATCAACTTCACGGGGTCATCCCCATCTCCGGCGCGAAGAACGCCGCCCTGCCGCTGATGATCGCGTCGCTTCTCACCGACGATACGCTGACGCTCGAAAACGTGCCGCATCTCGCCGATGTCGAGCAGCTGATCCGCATCCTCGGCAATCACGGCGCCGATATTTCCGTCAACGGCCGGCGCGAGCGCCAGGGCGAGAGCTACGCCCGCACCATCCACTTCACCAGCCGCAACATCGTCTCGACCACGGCGCCCTACGAGCTCGTCTCGAAGATGCGCGCCAGCTTCTGGGTCATCGGGCCGCTGCTCGCCCGCGAGGGCAAGGCGCGCGTCTCGCTGCCGGGCGGCTGCGCCATCGGCACGCGGCCGGTCGATCTCTTCATCGAGGGCCTGACGGCGCTTGGCGCCAACATCGAGATCGATGGCGGTTACGTCAACGCCACGGCGCCGGAAGGCGGGCTGACCGGCGGGCGCTATGTGTTCCCGAAGGTTTCCGTCGGCGCCACGCATGTGCTGATGATGGCGGCGACCCTTGCCAACGGCACGACGGTGATCGGCAATGCGGCCCGCGAGCCGGAGGTCGCCGATCTCGCCAAGTGCCTGAACGCCATGGGGGCGAAGATCACCGGTGCGGGCACCGGCACGATCACCATCGAGGGGGTGCGCTCGCTGTCGGGCGCCCGCCATCGCGTGCTGCCCGACCGTATCGAGACCGGCACCTATGCCATGGCGGTGGCGATGACCGGCGGCGACGTGATCCTCGAGGACACCGAGGCGAGCCTGCTCGACACGGCGCTCGAAGCGATCCGCCGGGCGGGCGCCGAGATCAGCGAGACGAACAGCGGCATCCGCGTCGTCCGCAACGGCGCCGGCATCCGCCCGGTCGATATCGTCACCGATCCCTTCCCGGGTTTCCCGACCGACCTCCAGGCCCAGTTCATGGGCCTGATGACCAAGTCGAGCGGCGTTTCCCACATCACCGAGACGATCTTCGAAAACCGCTTCATGCATGTGCAGGAACTGGCGCGGCTCGGGGCGAAGATCTCGCTCTCCGGCCAGACGGCGAAGATCGAGGGCGTCGGCCGCCTGAAGGGCGCCCCGGTGATGGCGACCGACCTGCGCGCTTCGGTCTCGCTCGTCATCGCCGGCCTTGCCGCCGAGGGCGAGACGATGGTCTCGCGCGTCTACCATCTCGACCGCGGCTTCGAGCGGCTTGAAGAAAAACTGACGCGCTGCGGCGCCCATGTGGAGCGCGTCAGCGACTGATTCCTGATGCATGTCGCCGAAAAGTGTGTGCCGGTTTTGGCATAACGACATGCGCAAAAACAGATCCCGCGCCTGAAGCCGTTGCGGTTTCGGGCGCGACGTCTTATGTCCTTGATGATTGCGGTGCAAAACTCTGCGCCGGACGACAGGGATGGATCGCATGGATGCTTTGAAGCTGCTGGCACTCGACGAGGAAGACCTGGGGGTCGTTTCCGCTCATGTGCAAGACGCAGTCTTCAAGGTCGCCGGCATCCATTATGATGCGCGCCGCCGGCAGTTTTCCCTCGTCATCAACCGCTTCGTCTGGGAAACGGCGGAAGGCAAGCGCAAGAATTTCGAGCGGCGCCGCGCCTTGCTGTCGTTCAAGTGCGTCACCGCCGTGCGCTCGCTCGGCTTCGACCGGGCCGACATGGAAGCGGTGCTCGATCTCCTGGCGGTGCAATTCCTGGTCAAGGGGGAGGGGCCGGAGGGAACGGTCGAGCTGGTGCTCGCCGGCGATGCCTTGATCGCGCTCGATGTGGAATGCATCGAGGCGCAGCTTGCCGATACCGGCGGGGCGTGGGAAACCGCGTTCAGGCCGCGCCATCCCGAAGGCGGCTGAGCAGAACGGCGCCACCAGCAAGAGGATCATCGCATTGGCAATCCGGTTGAACTTTCTCGATAGCGGCTTCGAACGTGACTTCGCCGCGTTCCTGACCACCAAGCGGGAGGTTTCCGAAGACGTCAACGCCGTGGTGCGCGCCATCATCGACGACGTCCGCGCCCGCGGCGACGCGGCGCTCGCCGATTATTCCGCCCGCTTCGACGGCGTGGATTTCAGCGTCAGGCCCATGGCGGTCGGCGCGGCCGAGATCGACGCGGCGATCGCCGCGGTCGAGCCCGAAGTGCTCGGTGCTTTGAAGGTTGCGGCGACCCGCATCGAGTCGCATCACCGCCGGCAAGTGCCGAAGGATGATCTCTACGAGGACCGGATGGGTGTCGGCCTTGGCTCGCGCTGGACGGCGATCGATGCGGTGGGGCTTTACGTCCCGGGCGGCACCGCCAGCTATCCGAGCTCGGTTCTGATGAATGCGCTGCCGGCCAGGGTCGCCGGCGTGCCGCGCATCGTCATGGTCGTGCCGACAAGGGGCGGTGCGGTCAACCCGGCCGTGCTGGCGGCAGCAAGGCTTGCCGGTGTCGAGGAAATCTATCGCATCGGCGGCGCCCAGGCCGTCGCGGCGCTTGCCTACGGCACCGAGACGATCGCGCCGGTGGCGAAGATCATGGGTCCCGGCAATGCCTATGTCGCGGCCGCCAAGCGGCAGGTCTTCGGCACCGTCGGCATCGACATGATCGCCGGCCCTTCGGAGGTGCTGGTGATCGCCGACCGCGACAACGACCCGGATTGGATCGCCGCCGACCTCTTGGCGCAGGCCGAGCACGACGCCGGCGCCCAGGCGATCCTGATCACCGATGATGCCGCCTTCGGCGCGGCCGTCGAACAGGCCGTCGAACGGCAGCTGAAGACGCTGCCGCGCAGCGAGACGGCGACGGCGAGCTGGCGCGACTTCGGCGCCGTCATCCTGGTACCCGATCTCGACAAGGCGGTGCCGCTCGCCAACCGGATCGCCGCGGAGCATCTTGAGCTGGCGATGGCCGATCCGGATTCGATGGTGCCGAAGATCCGCAATGCCGGCGCCATCTTCATCGGCCGCCACACGCCGGAGGTGATCGGCGACTATGTCGGCGGCTCCAACCATGTCCTGCCGACGGCGCGCTCGGCGCGCTTCTCCTCCGGCCTCGGCGTGCTCGACTATATGAAGCGGACCTCCATTCTTCGACTTGGGCCAGAGCAGTTGCGCATCCTCGGCCCGGCGGCGATCGCGCTCGCCAAATCGGAGGGCCTGGAGGCGCATGCTCGCTCCGTCGCCATCCGCCTCAATTTCGGGGAGGAGGGATGAGGGCCGATCGCCACCTCAGGCTCTGTGATGTCGTGCTGGACGAGACGATCGGCCGCTCGACCCCGGACGTCGAGCACGAGCGCGCGGTTGCGATCTTCGATCTGCTGGAAGAGAACTTGTTCGAGCCCGTCGGTCACCCGGGCGGGCCCTATCGGCTCAATCTGTCGCTCGTCGACTCGAAGCTTGTCTTCGCCATCTCGACCGATGGCGGCGAGGCGGTTTCCACCCATATTCTGTCGCTCACCCCGTTTCGCCGCATCGTGAAGGACTATTTCCTGATCTGCGAAAGCTATTACGAGGCGATCCGCTCGGCGACGCCGAGCCAGATCGAGGCGATCGACATGGGCCGTCGCGGCATCCACAACGAGGGCTCGCAGACGCTGATGGATCGGCTTTCCGGCAAGATCAGGCTGGATTTCGATACGGCGCGGCGCCTCTTCACCCTGGTCTGCGTGCTCTATTGGCGCGGCTGACGGAGGCGGACATGACCGGGATCGCCGCGCCAGGATCGAAGATGCCCCGCTCGATCCTCTTCATGTGCGGCATGAACGCGATCCGCTCGCCGATGGCCGAGGCGCTCGCCAAGGCCGCGCTGCCGAAGGGAACCTATGTGGCCTCGGCCGGCGTGCGGCACGGCGAGCGCGACCCTTTCGTCGACGTGGTTCTCGATGAGGTCGGGCTGACGATCGGGCGTCACCAGCCGCATACGCTCGATGAGCTCGAGGACGATTACTTCGATGTCATCGTCACGCTGGCGCCGGAAGCCCATCACAAGGCGCTGGAACTGACCCGCTCCATGGCCGTCGACGTCGTCTATTGGCCGACGCCGGATCCGACCGTGGCGACCGGCACGCGCGACCAGATCGTCGGCGCCTACCGCGCCGTCAGGGACCACCTCGCCGGCCTGATTGCCAGCCGGCTGGCCGGCCGCGAGAAGGTCGGTTGAAGGACGGCGCCCTTCGCTTTTGCGTCGCTGAAAGCCATGGGGGCAGCGTAGGGTAGAATTGCCGAAAAAACGGGTATCAAGGCGGGTTCACAAATCCCTGGCGATTGTGTAGTTTCCGGCAAAATTTTCGGGATGCGTTGGCGCATCCGCGATTGAACATGAGAAAGCACAATCCTTTATGGCGAAAGAAGAAGTCCTCGAATTTCCGGGCGTGGTCACCGAATTGCTTCCGAACGCGACGTTCCGCGTGAAGCTTGAGAATGACCATGAGATCATCGCCCACACGGCCGGCCGCATGCGCAAGAACCGCATCCGCGTTCTTGCCGGCGACAAGGTGCTGGTCGAGATGACCCCCTACGACCTGACCAAGGGCCGCATCACCTACCGCTTCAAGTAGGTCCCTGCCTGGCGGCGGCAATCTTCAATATTTGACGGCTCGCTTCGATGACAGCCACCCAGAAACTGATATTGGCGTCCGGATCGCCGCGTCGCGTCGAGCTTTTGGCGCAGGCCGGCATCGAGCCGGCGCGGCTGCTGCCGATGGACCTCGACGAGACGCCCAAGCGCGCCGAGCACCCCCGATCGCTGGCACGCCGGCTTTCCGCCGAGAAGGCCAAGGCAGCGCTGGCGGCGATCAAGGGGGAGCCCGGCTGGGACGGCAGCTATATTCTCGCGGCCGACACGGTCGTCTGCGTCGGCCGCCGCATCTTGCCGAAGCCGGAGCTGTTGAGCGAAGCGTCGAGCACGCTCCACCTCCTGTCCGGCCGAAGCCACCGCGTCTATACCGGCATCTGCCTCGTCACGCCGGACCGGACGATCCGCCAGAAGGTGGTCGACACGAAGGTCCGCTTCAAGCGCCTTTCCGGCTTGGACATCGAGACCTATCTTGCCTCCGGTCAATGGCGCGGCAAGGCGGGCGGCTATGGCATCCAGGGCATCGCCGGAAGTTTCGTCGTCAAGCTCGTCGGCTCCTATACCAATGTGGTAGGCTTGCCGCTCTACGAAACCGTCAATCTCCTCATCGGCGAGGGTTACGACGTCCACGGACGCTGGCTGGAAGGCTAAAGACGAGTGAGTGGCGAAGGCAAGAAGAACGGTTCGAACGTCGAGCCCCTGCGCCCGACGCGGCCCTGCGCGGAATGCGGCCGCCCGTCGGTGCGCGAGCACTATCCCTTCTGCTCCGAGCGCTGCCGCAATGTGGACCTCAACCGCTGGCTTTCCGGCTCCTATGCGATCCCCGTCGCCGACGACGAGTCGAAGGCCGACGACGGCGAGGATCGCTAGACGATCCCAGCTTCGCTGCGGAGCGGCGCCGACCGGCGCATCGGCAATCCTATCCATCGGCAAATCTGTGCAGTCGCCGCGATCCGACTGGGCCTGGTCTGCGGCGCGATCCTGCTGAATCCCTTCGCTTTTCACGGCTTTTCCTCGGCTCGCGGATTTCCATCAAAAAAGAGTCATTTGGTGCTGGACACGGCCGAACAAGATGCTATAACCCCGCTCGCTTCCGGGGCGAACCAAGCGCCCTGGCGGCTTCCAGGCGGAAGCCGCTGCCAAAAGGCAGGATGCCCGGATAGCTCAGTTGGTAGAGCAGCGGATTGAAAATCCGCGTGTCGGTGGTTCAAATCCGCCTCCGGGCACCATTCAGTCCAGCCAAACCTGACTCAACCTGTTGGTCTCGGAATAGCCTCGACATTTCCGCGGGTTAGCCGATATTTCATCGGCTCTGTGGGCCTTTTATCCTAGTTTCGTGCCTCATTCTCTGCTTTTGGGCGCCCCGTCTCAGAAGGCCGTTCCCGCCAGCGACAATTATTTGCTGGCTGGCAGTTTCCGAGACAAGTTCGCTCTGTCCGCAACGGGATACCAATCCGGCTTTTTCCGGGCGCGTCAGCCGGTCGGCCAGAATGTTCGAGGCTATCCGCTCCTCCGACCGGGTAGCAACGCGCTGGAGACGACGATCAGGCTCCAGCGATCCCCCTGCGCCTCGAGAACCAGATTGATCGGGCCGCCCGAGCGTGGGGCATTCATGTGCACTCCCAAACCAATTGTGATATGAGATCAGTCGATCTAACTTACAATTGATTGCGTAATGCAATCAGACCCGCGAGGATGTGACATTTAGGGAAACGAAGTGGGTATGGCTAAGCTCGTGTTCGGAATGAACCAGTCCCTGGACGGCTACGTCGATCATATGGCGTTTGCGCCAAGCCCCACACTCTTCCGCCACTTCATCGAGGAGGCTCAGGCGCAGGCGGGCAGTGTGTACGGTCGCCTAATGTATGAGGTCATGCGTTACTGGGACGACGACCATCCTGAATGGGATGCTGAGCAATATGCCTTCGCGGCGGCGTGGCGGAACCAGCCGAAATGGGTCGTCTCGCGCTCGTTGAAGTCTGTCGGCCCCAACGCCAGGCTTGTTGAGGGCGATCTTGAGGGCGCGATCCGCGCGTTGAAGGCCGAGCGCGACGGGGAGATCGAAGTTGCTGGCCCGGACTTGGCGCAAAGCCTCACCGAACTTGGTTTGATCGATGAATATCGAATCTACCTGCACCCCGTCGTGCTTGGTCACGGCAAGCCATATTTCGCCGGACCTCGGCCGCCGCTCCGCCTTGTGACTAATGATCGGATTGGCGAGGATGTCATCAGGTTGACCTACGTTCCTGCTTAATCTCGCGACTCGCCGGATGGAACTCGCCCCTGACGTCTGGTCTTGGGTTAGGCCCAAGCGACGGAAACGGCCCGCTTTGGTGGCAGACCCCGACGATGTGGTGCGTGGATAAAGGGCAGCTATCCCCCGCCTCCTTCCGGAACCTGTCGGTCGGTAAACCGCCCCAGATCGGTTCTGGAAGCAGACGTCCCCTCGATGGAAAGGTTAGACCTCGGGTTCGTGGCAAACCACTTCGATGTTGTGCCCGTCCGGACCAATGACGAAAGCTGCATAGTAGTTCGCGTGGTAGTGCGGACGCAGACCAGGCGGACCATTGTCTTTGCCACCCGCCTCCAGAGCCGCGCGATAGAAAGCTTCGACTTGCTGGCGATTCTCGGCCGTGAACGCCAAGTGAAGATGCGCCGGCTTCTCCTCGGTTTGGTACAGGCACAATGAAGTCTTTCCCTTTGGACTAAGCTCGACGCCGTAGGTCGGCGGCCCCTCCGAGACGACGGCTACGCCAAGCGGTTCGAGGGTCTTGAGGAAAAACGCCTTGCTTGCTGCATAGTCGCTCACTCCGAATTTGACGTGGTCAAACATGAGTTCTCCTGCAGTGTGTGGGCCTATCTGACGGAGAGGCAACGGGAGCGTGCCGCCTGCTGCGCAGCTCGCAATGTCTGCTTGCACGCATTGCAGGGAGGTCTCGTTCCGTGCTGCTTCGCCTAACGTATTGTCGGAAACGGTGGACAGCAGACGCTTGAGCGACACTACAGCGCCGCGCGTCCAATCGGACGCGCCAAGGTTACATCAAAAAGGAAGGTCACGCCTGCGAGATTTCCCGAACCACGCGGCGAAGCCATTGGTGACCAGGATCGGCGTCATGACGCGCATGCCACGCCTGAACGACCCGAAACGGCGGAATATCAATCGGAGGCGGGAAGAACCGAAGCGGCAGCCGACTGGGCATCGGCTCGAAAAGGCGGCGCGGTTCCGTTGCCACGAGGTCCGAGGAGTCGACCAGAAATGGTGCCATCAGGAAGTGGCTGACGGTGACAGCGACTTTTCTCTTCAATCCACGCTCCGCCAGGACAGCATCGACGTAACCGTGCGGATTGCCCCGCGTCGATACCTGGAGATGGCGAAGCGATAGATAGCGGTCGAGATCGAGGGGATCGGCAAGGGCAGGGTGATCGCCCCGGCCGGCGCAGACGAAATCCTCCTCATAGAGCAGTTCCTCGCGTAGGTGAGACGGCGGCCCGGGAAAGTTGCCGGCAATCAGTTCGACTGTTCCTTCTTCCAGCATCGCGAGGCCAACGCCGTGGCTGGTGTTGCGGATCACCAGCGATATGTTCGGCGCTGCGCGTTCCAGGCGCGCTGTCAGCCGAGGCAAGAGCACGAAGGCCGCATAGTCGGAGAGGCCAAGCACGAACTGGCGGGTGCTCTCTTCTGGTTCGAAGGCCCGGCCACCACGCAGCACGACCTCGACCTGTTCGAGGATCGACCGGATAGCCGGAGCGGCGTCCAGAGCGACCGGCGTCGCAACCATGCCGCGCGGCGAGCGGACGAAAAGGGGATCTCCGAACAGGGCGCGAAGCCGATTGAGCGCGTGACTGACCGCCGGCTGAGTGAGCCCGATCCGTTCGGCGGCGCGGGTCGCATGCCCTTCGGCCACGAGGGCGTCGAACACAACCAAGAGGTTGAGATCGATGCTGGCGATATTAACTGCTTTCATGAAGGCGATACTAATTATTCATTGGATTTATCGCAACCGCTCCGCCTTCAATCGTCGTGTTCCTCCGGCCATCACGTCAGCCGCCGTAGGCACGGTAAATCGAGACAGAAGAAGGACCTCATGAAGATGAGCAAAGATTGGAACGGTGCCAAGTCTTCTGGCGGCGGCACAAGAGATCAGGACCGACGAACCATGCTCAAAACATCCGTAGGCCTGGCAGCCGCCGCCGCTCTTGGCAGTTCCGCTGCCGCCCAAACGACCGGTGCGCCAGGCAATGATCGCCGCGCAAGGGGTCTTGAAGCCCTCAGGGCCGTTGGCGGTGGGGATTTCAGCCAGACGCTGGATCCGCTTTCGCCGGACCTCTCCCGGCTTCTCATCGAAGACGCCTATGGCGACGTGATGGCCCGCCCTGGTCTTTCCCAGAAGACACGCGAGCTTATAAGTGTCGCCGTCATTACTGTTCTCGGCACGGCGCGTCCGGCCCTTCGCTTTCACATCGGCGGTATGCTGGAAACCGGCTGGAGCCCGCGCGAGATCGTCGAAACCCTGCTCCATGCTGTCATTTATGGCGGCTTTCCTTTCGCCCAGGACGCCGTGCTTCTTGCCCGTGAAGTGTTCGCCGAGCGCGGCATCACCGTCGGAACGGGCACGGGTCGGCCGGAGGGCGATGACTGGACGCTCGGAGTCCAGCAATTGCTCATGACGGGCGGGGATGACGCCGGCGCTTTCGCCCGCCGGGTGATCGACGGGAGCGGTCCATCGCCCGATCTCGATCGGCTGACAATCGAATTCGCCCACGGTGAGATCTGGAACCGACCCGGGCTCGCCCTCAAGGACCGCGAGCTGGCGACGCTCGCCATGGTCATTGCGATCGGTAACCTCGACAGCACGGTTCGCTTTCACCTCGAGGCGTGTTTGCGCACGGGCTGGACGCGTGCCGAGATCATCGAGTTGCTGATACAGATGACGGTCTATGTCGGTTGGCCGAAGGCGTTGATGGCGGTAGGACCCGCGCTCGCCGTATTCGCAGAGGTGGAAAAGCCGGGCGGCCTGGCTGCGCCGTCCAGCGCCGGCGAGGCAATTGCCGGACAGCGCACACAGGCAGAAACGGACGACGCCCGCTTCAATCGGGGCGTCGCAGCGATGGGAGAGATCAGCCAGGCGTCGGGCGAGGCCGTGGTCAACGCGTTCCAAGACATTGCCCCCGATCTCGGCCGCTATATCCTCGAGTTCTCCTACGGCGACGTGTTCTCGAGGCCAGGTCTCGATCTCAAATCGCGCGAATTGGCCGCGGTGGCCGCCCTTACGACACGTGGAACGAACGCGGATGAAACGCCGCTGAAGGTTCATGTCGAAGCCGCACTGAACACTGGAGCGACAAAAGAGGAGGTGACCGAAGCTATCCTCCACATGCTTCCCTATGCCGGCTTCAGCCGCGTGCAGTCTGCCATGGCGCTGGCAAGCCGGGTCTTTTCCCAACCCTAGAAAAGATCAGCCGGACACCCGGGCGAGTTTAAGATGCGAACCGCTCGCCTGTGTGACCGGCTCTGGTACCCGGAGAATGTTGAATGCCGTCGCAACTCGATGAGACGGTGCAAAACGTTCGCGGGCCGCGGGTCTAGCCGGAGCGGGCCTGCACTGGTGCTGCTCACGGTCGGCCGCGGTCTTCCTTCTCGAGGCACCGGCTTGAGGGATCTCTCGTGATGCTGGAATTGCAAACGGCCCCGCCTTTGGTTGAGGTGAGGCCGTAAACTCGATCAATCAGGTTTCAGGTTATACACAGTTGTCCCGGCTGGTCAGCGTGCCGATGCCGGGGGAAGGTCCCCCGGCATCGGAGCCGTTAGATGGCCTGGTAGGCCGCGATGATCGCCTCCACCTGCGAGCCGTCCAGGGCTTCCACCTGCGTTGTCGTGACGGCCAGCAGTTGGTCGCTCGACAGGCTCATGATGTCGTCCGTGGACAGGCCGGCGAGCGCGGTCGTGCTGATCGCGGCGATGTCGGCGGTCGAGAAGGTCGCGATGTCATCGGTAGACAGGGCCGCGATGTCGGCAGAGTCCAGTGCAGCGACCTGAGCCGAACTCAGCGCCTCGACCTGGTCGGTGGAGAGCGCGTCGATCTGGTCGGAGCTCAGGGCGCCGATGATCTTCGTGCTCAGGGCTGCGACCTGGTCGGTGGTGAGCGCCGCGACATTGTCCGTGCTGAGCGCGGTCAGTTGCGTCGAGGTCAGGGCTCCGATCTGGGCCGAGGTGAGTGCTGCGACCTGGTCCGACGTGAGCGCCCCGATCTGGGCGGTGGAGAGTGCTGCGACCTGCGTGGTCTTCAGCGCCGCTGCCTGATCGGTGGACAGTTCCGCGAGATTGTCGGTGGAAAGACCCGTCAGCGCGGTGACCGTGATCGCCGCGATGTCGGCGGTCGAGAAGGTCGCGAGATCCTCGGAGGCCAAGGCTGCGAGTTGCGCCGACCCGAGCGCGGCCACTTGTGCCGTGGTCAGAGCCTCAGCCTGGTCAGAACTCAGCGCTTCGATCTGCGTCGAAGTCAGAGCGGCGACCGTCTTCGAATTCAGCGCCGCGACCTGATCGGTGGAGAGCGCCGCGATATTGTCGGTGGAGATCACCGCAATCTGCGTGGAGCTCAGGGTTCCGACCTGAGACGTGGTGAGCGCAGTCACCTGATCCGAGGTGAGGGAGGCGATCTGGGCGGTCGAGAGCGCTGCAATCTGAGCGGTCTTCAGGGCTGCGGCCTGATCGGTCGACAGCGCCGCGACATTGTCGGTGCTGAGACCCAACAGGGCGGTCGCGGTGATTGCCGCGATCTCCGCAGTCGAGAAGGTTGCGATGTCCTCGGAAGCCAGCGCCGCAATGTCGGCCGAGTCGAGCGCCGCGATCTGGGCGGAGGTCAGCGCCTCGGCCTGATCGGAGCTCAGCGCTTCGATCTGTGCCGAGCTCAGCGCTGCGACCGTCTTCGAGTTGAGCGCCGCGACCTGGTCGGTGGAGAGTGCCGCGACATTGTCGGTCGAGAGCGCCGATATCTGCGTCGAGGTCAGGGCTCCGACCTGCGACGAGGTGAGCGCCACGACCTGGTCCGAGGTGAGCGCCGCGATCTGGGCGGTCTTCAGCGCCACGACCTGCGTGGTCTTCAGCGCTGCGGCCTGATCGGTGGAAAGCGCCGCGACGTTGTCGGTGCTGAGACCCGCCAGCGCCGTGACCGTGATCGCCGCGATGTCGGCGGTCGAGAAGGTGGCGATGTCCTCCGAGGCAAGAGCTCCAATCTGCGCCGAGGTCAGCGACGCCACTTGCGCCGTGGTCAGAGCCTCGGCCTGATCGGAGGTGAGCGCCTCGATCTGCGCCGAAGTAAGGGCGGCGACGCTCTTCGAGTTGAGCGCGGCGACCTGGTCGGTGGAGAGCGCCGCCACATTGTCGGTCGAGAGCGCCTTTACCTGGGTCGAGGTCAGAGCTCCGACCTGGGACGAGGTCAGCGCCACGACCTGGTCCGAAGTCAGCGCCCCGATCTGGGCGGTGGAGAGTGCCGCGACCTGGGTGGTCTTCAGCGCCGCTGCCTGGTCGGTGGAGAGCGCCGCGAGGTTGTCGGTGGAGAGACCGACGAGCGCCGTGACCGTGATTGCCGCGATGTCGGCCGTCGAGAAGGTCGCGAGATCCTCCGAAGCGAAGGCGGCGAGCTGCATCGAGCCGAGCGCGGCCACTTGTGCCGTGGTCAGAGCCTCAGCCTGATCGGAGCTGAGCGCGTCGATCTGCGTCGAGCTCAGAGCGGCGACCGTCTTCGAGTTCAAAGCGGCGACCTGATCGGTGGAGAGTGCGGCGACATTGTCGGTGGAGAGCACCGAAATCTGCGTCGAACTCAGGGCTCCGACCTGCGACGAGGTGAGCGCCACGATCTGATCCGAGGTGAGGGCGGCGATCTGGGCCGTCTTCAGCGCAGCGATCTGAGTGGTCTTCAGCGCTGCGGCCTGGTCGGTCGACAGAGCCGCGACGTTATCCGTCGAGAGGCCCGCCAGCGCTGCGACCGTGATGGCCGCGATGTCGGCGGTCGAGAAGGTCGCGATATCTTCCGAGGCCAGGGCACCCAGCTGTGCCATGGTCAGAGCGGCGACCTGCGCCGAGGTCAGCGCTTCGAGCTGATCGGAACTCATCGCATCGATCTGTACCGTAGACAGCGACGCCAGGGTCTTGGTGTTCAGGGCCGCGACCTGGTCGGTGGAAAGTGCCGCGAGGCTGTCGGTGCTGATCGCCGACGCTTGCGTCGAGGTCAGGGCACCGATCTGAGCAGTGCTCAGGGCCTCGACCTGGTCCGAGGTAAGGGCGGCGATCTGGGTGCTCTTCAGCGCCGCGACCTGCGTGGTCTTCAGTGCTGCGGCCTGATCGGTGGAGAGTGCCGCGACATTGTCGGTAGAGAGGCCTCCGAGCGCCGTGACGGTGATTGCCGCAATGTCGGCGGTCGAGAAGGCTGCGATATCTTCCGAAGCCAGGACAGAGAGCTGTGTCGAGCTGAGCGCGCCGACAAGAACCGAGGTCAGCGCCTCGACCTGTGTCGAGCTCAGCGCTTCGATCTGTGCCGTGGTCAGAGCGGCGACGGTCTTCGAGTTCAACGCCGCCACCTGGTCGGTGGTGAGTGCCGCAATATTGTCGGTGCTGATTGCGGACACCTGCGATGAGGTCAGCGCTCCGACCTGGGACGAGGTGAGTGCCACGACCTGGTCCGAGGTGAGGGCGGCGATCTGGGCGGTCTTCAGCGCGGCAACCTGGGTGGTCTTCAGCGCCGCGGCCTGATCCGTGGAGAGTGCCGCGACATTGTCGGTGCTAAGACCGGTCAGCGCCGTGACCGTGATTGCCGCAACGTCGGCGGTCGAGAAGGCGGCAATGTCCTCCGAGGCAAGAGCCGCAATCTGTGTCGAGCCGAGCGATGCCACTTGTGCCGTGGTCAGAGCTTCAGCCTGGTCAGAGCTCAGGGCTTCGATTTGCGCCGAAGTCAGAGCAGCGACGCTCTTCGAGTTGATGGCCGACACCTGGTCGGTGGAAAGCGCCGCGACGTTATCGGTGGTCAAGGCCTTCACTTGGGTCGAGGTCAGGGCTCCGACCTGCGACGAGGTCAGCGCCGTGACCTGGTCCGACGTGAGGGCGGCAATCTGCGTCGACTTCAGCGCCGCGACCTGGGTGGTCTTCAGTGCCGCGGCCTGATCGGTGGAAAGCGCCGCGACATTGTCCGTGGAAAGACCCGCCAGCGCCGTGACGGTGATTGCCGCAATGTCGGCGGTCGAGAAGGCGGCGATATCCTCCGAGGCGAAAGCCGCAATCTGCGTCGAGGTGAGCGCGGCCACTTGCGCGGTGGTCAAAGCCTCGGCCTGGTCGGAGGTCAGCGCGCCGATCTGTGTCGAGCTCAGCGCTGCGACGGTCTTCGAATTCAGTGCCGCGACCTGGTCGGTGGAAAGTGCGGCGACATTGTCGGTGGAGAGGGCCGAAATCTGCGTCGAGCTCAGGGACCCGACCTGGGACGAAGTGAGGGCCACGACCTGGTCGGAGGTGAGGGCGGCGATCTGGGCCGTCTTCAGCGCAGCGATCTGGGAGGTCTTCAGTGCCGCGGTCTGATCGGTCGACAGTGCGGCGACATTGTCGGTGGAGAGGCCCGCCAGGGCGGTCGCGGTGATTGCCGCAATCTCCGAGGTCGAGAAGGTCGCGATGTCCTCGGAAGCCAGAGCCGCAATGTCGGCCGAGTCGAGCGCCGCGATCTGAACGGCGGACAGAGCCTCGACCTGATCGGAGCTGAGCGCGCCGATCTGCGCCGAGCTCAGCGCTGCGACGGTCTTCGAGTTGAGCGCCGCGACCTGGTCGGTGGAGAGAGCGGCGACGTTGTCGGTGGAGAGCGCCGAAATCTGCGTCGAGGTCAGGACACCGACCTGCGACGAGGTGAGTGCCACGACCTGATCCGAGGTGAGGGCGGCGATCTGGGTGGTCTTCAGCGCTGCGACCTGGGTGGTCTTCAAGGCTGCGGCCTGATCAGTGGAGAGGGCCGCGACATTGTCGGTGGAGAGACCTGCGAGCGCCGTGACAGTGATTGCGGCAATGTCGGCGGTCGAGAAGGTGCCGATGTCCTCTGAGGCCAGAGCTCCAATCTGCGTGGAGGTCAGCGACGCGACTTGCGCCGTGGTCAGAGCTTCGGCCTGGTCGGAGGTGAGCGCGTCGATCTGTGCCGAAGTCAGGGCGGCGACGGTCTTCGAGTTGAGCGCTGCGACCTGATCGGTGGAAAGCGCCGCGATGTTGTCGGTGGAGAGTGCCTTTACCTGAGTCGAGCTCAGGACGCCGATCTGCGAAGAGCTCAGGGCGCCGATCTGGTCCGTCGTGAGCGCGGCGATCTGGGCGGTCTTCAGCGCTGCAACCTGGGTGGTCTTCAGCGCAGCGGCCTGATCGGTCGACAGTGCCGCGAGATTGTCCGTGGAGAGACCTGCGAGCGCCGTGACGGAGATTGCCGCAATCTCGGCGGTCGAGAAGGCGGTGATATCTTCAGAGCTCAAGGCTGCGACTTGCGCCGAGCCGAGGGCGGCCACTTGCGCCGTGGTCAGGGCCTCGGCCTGGTCGGAGGTGAGGCCGTCGATCTGTGCCGAGCTCAGCGCCGCTACCTGAGACGTCGCCAGGCTTGCGATCTTGGCCGAATCGATGGCAGCCAGCTGGTCGAGGCTGATGCCAGCGACCGAGGTTGCCGAAATGGCGCTCAGCTGTGCGGTGGTGAAGGTTGCGACATCTTCCGTATCGAGCGCCGCGATCTGGGTCGAGGAGAGCGCTTTGACCTGAGCGGTCGTCATAGCCGCAACATCGGTCGTCGTCAGGGAGGCAATGGCAGAGGTCGAGAGATTCTTGATCTGGTTGACGCTCAGAGAAGAGATGATGGAGGTCATGGACGCGAGCCTTCAAAGTTAATCGCTTGTGGAATTCACCCGTTGGCGCCGACCGTGCGACAAGCGCAGGGACCCCGTGAGGGCCCAGGCGCGTGATGCGTGCGACCACATGCGACGCCCGTCCACCCGGACGCAAAGAACTGCCTTGGCCGTCAAAGCGTCCTGATGGGCGTAAAGATCGAGTTGAGGAACATGGCTCGCGGGAGCCTTAGCGCTCGGAAAGCTTCATGCAGACAGGACGACTGCGTCCTATTTCCTACGCCTGTGAATGAAACCTTCCCTTGGCGAGATCGGTTTCGTCATCTTCTCCGCAGCCTCATCCGGTGGTTGCTGACTGCGGTACTCGGTTACTACGACTAGCTACGAAAGTTAAAGTTTTAGTTAACGGGTCGGCTCAAAGGGTGAATGCCACAATGTTCGACCGGACTGAGCCTGGGTGCGATTCGGGCACGGGCCACGTCTGAGGCGACGCTACAACATCGAATCGGCGCTTTGCAATATTCAGCGAAGCCTAAAATGCCGAGAGGGTCGACAACGGCCCCATGCCCAATGTTGCGTGCCGCGCGCTTCAAGAGACCGGCCAGGCGGGTACCTTCCATGTTGAACAACCCGCCGCATAGGCAGTCGAAGCGGCGCAAGCCCAGGGCAAGCTAGTCCGGTTAATGGCCTAAAATAGCATTCGAACATGTTCTCAGCGTCGGTCGCCAACTCGCCTGTCAGTGGGATTTTCATGACCATCTACACTCATCTCGCCTCGGATCCTGCTTCGCCGCTCGCCGGTTTCCTGGAAAGGGCGCGACAGCAGCGGCTTCCGTTGACGGAACTGTTCCAGTTTGCGGAGAGCTTCAATGCCGCCGGGCAAAGGGAGCAGGCCGCCGAACTTTACAAATCCTGGATCGCCTACAACGATTCCAATCCGCTGCTTCACCTTGTCTATTTCAACTACTCCGTCACGCTCCGGCAGATGGGCGATCTTGCCGGCTCCATTCATGCGCTGCGCGCTTGCCTGAAGCTCGAACCGCGCTTCGGCCAGGGCCATATCAATCTCGGCCGAGCGCTGGAGGATGCCGGACTGACGGGGCAGGCGATTCAACAATGGCAAGTCTATGCCGAGGCGACCTCCGAGATCACGCCGGAGCGCGTCGCTCATCGTTTGATGGTCCTCCAGCACACGGGTCGAGTGCTCGAGAATGCCGGTCTCATGGAGGAGGCGGAAAGCACGCTGTGGAAGGCGATCGAGCTCAGACCCGACAGGACCGAAGCCGGCCAGCATTGGACCTCGCTGCGGCAACGCCAATGCAAATGGCCGACATTGGCCCCTTCGGAACATGTTTCGGCTCGGCAACTGCTCGATGCGCTGTCTCCGTTGACCCTTGCCTGTTATGCCGACGATCCGGTTTTCCAGCTTGCCAAGGCCTATCGCTACTGCAAGTCGCTGGTGGGCCGACCCGATTTGAACGGCTTCCCGAAGCTTCAGCCTCGCCAAAAGTCAGGGACCGGACAACGATTGCGTGTCGGCTATGTGTCGTCCGACCTGCGCGACCATGCGGTCGGCTTCGCCCTCAGCGAAGTTTTCGAAACCCACGACAGGAGCAGCGTCGAGATCTACGCCTATTATTGCGGCGAAGCGCGGACCGGCGACGCGACGCAGACGCGGATGATGGGCGCCATCGACTGCTGGCGCGACATTTCCGCCGTCAGTGACAGCGACGCGGCAAAGCAGATCATCGCCGACGAAATCGACATCCTCGTCGATGTCAACGGCTACACCAAACATGCGCGGACCAGGATCTTCGCCTACCGGCCGGCACCGGTGATCGTCAGCTTCTGCGGCTACCCGGGTACCATGGGCAGCCCCTTCCACCAATACGTCATCGCCGACGAGCAGATCATCCCGCCGGAAAACGAGATCTACTATTCGGAAAAGGTGCTGCGGATTCCCTGCAACCAGCCCGTCGACCGCAAGCGGCAGATCGCGTCGCGGCCGGGCCGGGCCGAAGCGGGGTTGCCCGAGGACGGCTTCATATTCGCCTGCTTCAACGGCGCGCAGAAGATCACCGCCGCTTGCTTCGACCGCTGGATGGCGATCCTCGCCGCGACCCCCGGCAGCTTCCTCTGGCTGCTCGGCGGCGGCGAGGATGTCGATCAGCGCCTCAAGCAGGCAGCCCAGCAGCGCGGTGTCGCACCCGAGCGCCTGATCTTTGCTTCGAAGGCGCCCAACCCCAAGCATCTGGCGCGCATCGGATTGGCCGATCTGTTCCTCGACACCTTTCCTTATGGGGCGCATTCCACCGCAGGCGACGCGCTGACCATGGGATTGCCCGTCCTGACATTCCCCGGCAACGGCTTCGCCTCGCGATTCTGCTCGAGCATCGTTGCCGCCGCAGGCGTACCCGAACTCATTTGCGACGGACCGGACGACTTCGTCCGAAAGGCCGTCGGATTTGCGAAGGACCGCCAGAGCCTCGCAAATGTCAGAGAGGCTCTAGAGAGCCGTCATGACGCCAGCGTACTGCGCGACATTCCGGCTCTCGTCCGGCGCCTGGAGGAATTGTTCTGGCAAATGCAGGGCGAGTGCGAGCGCGGCGAAACGCCTGTGCCCGATCTCGGCAATCTCGACATCTACTACGAGGTCGGGGCGGAGATCATGAAGGAAAACGTGGAGTTCGTCGACGGCGCCGCCTATCGGCAGCGCTACGTCGAGAAACTGGCTGAGTGGCATGCCTTTTCGCCAATCCCGTTCGACTCCCGCCTGTGGACAGCGGCAACGGCCGGCGCCCGTCGATAAGCACCCGTTTCAGATAGTGAGGATGATATGGCTCCGGTTATACTTGTCACATTCGCAGGCCGACAGAAGAGAATGGAAATCCTCACCCGGTACATCCATTCCGCCATGGATGCCGGGATCATCGATGAATGGCATGTCTGGGATTTCACCCGCTCGCAGCAGGATCATGAATGGGTGACGCGCGAATTCGGACCTGTCCGCTTTATGGGCTCCGCCGCGCCTTACCAGACCAACGGATCGGTCGCTCCCAACCAACCGCTGCGCCTCGGCGCAACGATCACCAATGACCTTCACATTGCCATCGTTCCCAATGGCGGTGGCGACGACTATTTCGAACTGGTCGTCGGCGGTTGGAGCAATTCGCATTCGGTGTTGCGGAAACTGCCGTTGAGCCAACTCAGGAGTTTCGACCGCAACGATGTTCCGGCGCTGTGGAGCAGGCCCACACCGGGCATTCTGTCGCCGGGCACCGCCAACCAGATCGTCATCAACGTCGATGCGGCGGGTGTTCCCTCGCTCCACGTCAACAACGTGGCGATCGGCCGTTGGCCCGAACTGGACTTGTCGGCCGGCGCGTCCGTCATGGTCAGAGGCGGCTGGGGTGCCGATCTGGAACTTGGCAATGTACGCTCGCGCATCCAGCGTTTCGTCGGCAACCCGAATGAGCAGATGCCCTATTGGCAAGCCTATGACTACTACGCCAAGCGGCTGAAGATCTTCTCGGACTCCATATTTTTGAAATGCGACGACGACATCGTCTACATGGATCTCGAAAAGCTCAGCGATTTTATCGAATTCAGGCGGACCAATCCGAAATATCTCGTTGTGTCCGCCAATGTGGTGAACAACGGAGTATGCGCCCACTGGCAGCAGGTGGCGGGCTCCATTCCCGAAGGGGTAGGCCACTTCGAACGGCCGCCGGGTGGATTTGGCGGAAGCCTCTGGCAGAGCGCGGAGCGTGCCAACGAGTTGCACGACTACTTCCTGCAGACCAACAGTAAGCACCTGCCGTTGCCGAGCAAGGTGATCGAGTGGACCGAACGTCAATCGATCAACTTCATCGCCTGGCTCGGCAAGGACCTCGTGCATATGGCCCTGCCGAAGGGAGACGACGAGCGCGCGCTCACGGTTGACCTGCCGATGCTGCTCGATCGGCCGACGGCGATCTATTCGGATTTCACCGTCAGCCATTTGAGCTTCGGACCGCAGGAGCAGGGCCTGGCCCTGGATCGCCTGATCGATGCCTATGACGAACTGATGCGCAACGCGCTCGCCGCGTGACGCCTTCGTCGAATATCGCAATACGGACTTGGGACTGGAGCGTCTTCGAATGCGCGCAAGCGGAAGAATCGGCATTGTAGGGGCAGGATTGTCGGGTGCGGTCATTGGCCGGGAACTGGCCGAGGCGGGCCATCAGGTCGAGATATTCGATGCGCGCAACCATATCGCCGGAAACTGCCACACGGAGCGCGACGAAGAAACGGGCGTGATGATCCACGTTTACGGCCCGCATATCTTCCATACGGACGACCGCGAAGTCTGGGACTACGTCAACAGCTTCCAGGCTTTCATGCCCTACAAGAACCGTGTGAAGGCGACATCGGGGGACCAGGTCTATTCCCTGCCCGTCAATCTCCACACGATCAATCAGTTCTTCGGCAAGACCTTCAGGCCGGACGAGGCCCGCACCTTCATCGAAGCACAGGCGGACACGTCGATCGAGGACCCGAAAACCTTCGAGGAGCAAGCGCTTCGTTTCGTGGGCAAGGACCTCTACGAGGCGTTCTTCCAGGGATATACGCAAAAGCAGTGGGGCTGCTCGCCGACGGAATTGCCGGCATCGATCCTGAAACGGCTTCCGGTGCGCTTCAACTACGACGACAACTATTTCGCGCACAAATACCAGGGCATGCCGGAGAACGGCTATACCGACATGATCGGCCGCATTCTGGATCACCCCAACATCAATGTCAGCCTGAAGACGCGGTTCGTCCGGGCGCAAAAGGACGATTTTGCGCATGTGTTCTACTCAGGCTCGCTCGACGGCTATCTGGATCACGAATTCGGCCCGTTGGGCTATCGAACGCTGGACTTCGAGCGGTTCGAGTATGACGGCGACTACCAGGGCTGCGCCGTCATGAACTACGGTGATGTTTCCGTGCCCTATACGCGCATCACCGAGCACAAGCATTTCTCGCCGTGGGAGGAGCATAAAGGCTCCGTCTGCTACCGCGAGTTCTCCCGCGAATGCGGCCCCGAGGACATCCCCTACTATCCAATCCGCCTCGTCAAGGACAAGGAACAACTCGCCCAATACGTGGAGCGAGCGAGCCGCGAAACAGCGATCACCTTTGTCGGGCGGCTCGGCACCTATCGCTATCTCGACATGGACGTGACCATTCGTGAGGCACTCGATACGGCACGGCTTTACCTTGCCCGCGAGGCGGAGAACGCCTCCATGCCGGTATTCCTGCATTCGCCGATCTGATTGTCGTTGTCGCGGATCGGCGCCATCGAACCAGCTCGATACGCTCGCCTGCGGGGCAGGCAATGCAGGATGGGCCGGTCCGCGTGGACCGCTTTGGCGCAACGAAAACGTGATCGCGCCGAAGGTCAGACAGACACAAGGTTGCTGACTATTATCAACGGCAGCTTATTCCCAAAGCAGCCATGAGATCGCCCATGCCGGTATCCGGACGTTTGCCTTCCACACCCCGCAAATCGAACCTGGGCGAAGCCCACTGACGACGGCGATCCCGTCCGGGCGGCAACGCCAGCCGTCGCTGAGGTGCCGGAGCTGTACGACCGACCGCTCTTTCGAAGCGGCCGCTGGCTGATAGAGACCAATTTGGCCCCAAGGGTTTTCACGCATGACCTCCATCATTTCGTCCCTGAGCCCCACTCTGATCAAATCCTATTCCACAGCGGCCGTCGCTGCCTGGACGACGGAAGACGTGGCTTCGCTGACGACGAAGCAGATCAGCGCGATGTCGTCAGCTCAGATCGCGGCGCTCGACACGGAGGATGTCGACGTCCTCAGCTCTCGGCAGCTGGGCGCCATTTCTCCCAGCGCCATTGTCGGTTTAACCCTGGAGCAACTCGCCGTTCTCGACCAATCCGATATCGAGAGCTTCGGCACGAGCCAGGTCGCGGCCCTGACCACGACGCAGATAGATGGTCTGTCGACGGAGCAGGCGGAGGCGTTGAGCTCGACCCAGGTCGGAGCCTTGAGCGCCTTGCAGCTCTCGGCCTTGAGCGAGGAAGACCTGGCGTCCTTCTCGACCGCCGACATCGCTGCCATCGGCGCAAAAGCCATAACCGGGCTCCCGACCGATGTCGTCGCATCCCTTTCCACGGATCAGCTTGCCGCCTTGAGCACCCGTGCCGTCGCCGCCCTGTCGACCGCGCAGATCGCCGCCTTGTCCACCGATCAGCTTGCCGCCTTGACGACGGCCCAGGTCGGTGCGCTGAAGGCTTCGCAAATCGAAACCCTGGGCACCGACGACATTGTCGTGCTTTCCACCGAGCAGATTGGCGCGCTGAGCGCCTCGGCAATTTCGGGGCTTTCCACCAAACAGATCGCCACCTTGACGGCCGACCAGGTCGAGGCACTGACCGTCTCGCAGGTGAAGGCGCTGACGGCGGCGCAGCTCGGGTCCCTGGAGACCGACGGCATAGCGACATTTTCGACTGCCGAAATCGCGGCGATCAGCAAGGCCGTATGGGGCTTGACGACGGACGCCATCGCTGCGCTCTCCACCGCCCACATTTCCGCCCTGAACACGGCGGCCGTCGCCAGCCTGACGACGGCACAGATGGCGGCCTTGTCGGCCGACCAGGCCGAGGCGATGTCCGCCTTGCAGGTGAAGGCGCTGAATTCGAGACAGCTTGCGGCGCTCGGGACCGACGGCATAGCGACATTCTCGACCGGCGAAATCGCCGCGATCGCCAACCTGGCCATCAAGGGAGTGAGCACGGACGCGATCGCTGCGCTTTCGACCGCTCAGGTTGCAGCGCTCAGCACGAGTGCGATCTCGGGCCTGACGACCGCACAGAGCGAGGCATTGTCCTCCGACCAGACTGCGGTCCTTTCCGCGGCACAGCTCCGGACGTTGAGCTCGGCGCAAGTCGCCGCACTTGACACCGACAATATCGAGGCCCTGTCCACAGACCAGATCGCGGCGCTCAGCACCAAGGGCGTCATGGGCCTGACGACCGACCAAATCGGCGCGTTGACGACCGACCAGGTCGAGGCCATGTCCGTGACACAGGTGAAGGCCCTGAACGCGCTACAGATTGCGGCGCTCGGGACCGACGGGTTGGCGATGTTCTCGACCGGCGAGATCGCGGCGATCAGCAATAAAGCCATACTGGGGTTGGACGCCGAGGTCATTGCGTCCCTGTCTACCGATCAGATCGCGGCGCTCAGCACGAGTACGGTCGCCAGCCTGACGAGCGCCCAGCTGGCCGCTTTGTCGACCAACCAGGCGGAGGCCTTGTCCGTCTCGCAGGTGAAAGCCTTGAGCTCGGCTCAACTCGCCGCCCTTGGGGAAGACAGCATTGCGACGTTCTCGACCGCCGAGATTGCGGCGATCACCAGCAAAGCCGTGCCCGGCGTCAGCGAGGACGCCATAACAGCGCTTTCCACCGCTCAGATAGCAGCGCTCAGCACGAGCGCAGTTGCGAGCCTGACGACCGCACAGATCGCCGCCTTGTCGACTGATCAGACCGCGGCCCTGTCCACCGCGCAGCTTAAAGCCCTGAGTTCGGCGCAAATCGCCGCCTTGAGCACGGACAACATCGCGGCTTTGACCACGGTTCAGGTCGCAGCGCTCGGCACCAAGGCTGTCGCCGGCCTGACCGCCGACCAGGTCGAAGCCTTGTCTTCCGATCAGGTCGCGGCTCTCTCCACTCAACAGGTTGCCGCGCTCGGCTCCGAGCAGCTTGCCGTTCTCAGTGCGGAGGACATAGCGGCATTCTCGACCGCCGATATCGCGGCGATCAGTTCAAGCGCCATTGCCGGGTTGTCGGCAGATCTCATAGAGTCCCTCACCACGGCCCAGATCGTGGCGCTCAGCACGAAGGGCGTCGCGCGCCTCAGCACCGATCAGATCGACGCGCTGTCCAGCGACCAGCTTGCAGCCTTGTCGTCCGTCCAGGTTGCCGTCCTCAGCTCCACGCAGCTCTCGGCCCTGGAGGCAGAGGACATTGCAACCTTCTCGACCGCTGATATTGCCGCAATCGGCTCGAAGGCCATTTCCGGCTTGTCGGAGGATGTCGTCGCCGCCCTGACCTCCACGCAGATTGCTGCGCTCAGCACGGCCGGCATTGCGGGGTTGAGCACGGATCAGATGGCGACACTGAGCTCCGACCAGGTCGCCGCTTTGAGCACCAAGCAGATTGCAGCGCTGAAATCGACGCAAGTCGCCGCCTTGAGTACGGAGACGGTCGCCGCCCTGTCCTCGGACTTGATCGCCGCGCTCAGCACGGCCGGCATCAACGAACTGACCACCGACCAGGTCGAAGCGCTGTCGACTGACCAGATCGTGGCGCTGAGCACCAAGCAGGTTGCTGCGCTGAGCTCGGCGCAAATCGCCGCGCTGGACACGAGCGATATCGCGGTATTTTCGACCGAACAGATCGCCGCGTTGAATACGGCCGCAATCAGCGGGCTGAGCACCAAGCAGATCGATGCCCTGAGCACCGAGCAGGTGGAAGCCCTGACGGCGGCACAGGTCGGCTCGCTCAGCTCGACGCAGCTGGGGGCGCTCGGAACGGAAGACATAGCGGTCTTCTCGACGAAGGACATCGCGGCGATCAGCGCCACTGCGATGGAAGGACTGTCGACGGCCGTCGTGGCCGCGCTGTCCACCGATGAGATAGCTCTCCTGAGCACTGCCGGCATTGCGGGCCTCAGCAGCGCGCAGTTGAACGTGCTCAGCACCGATCAGCTCGCCGCCTTGAGCACCAAGCAGGCTGCTGCGCTGAGTTCGGCGCAGCTTGCCGCCTTGGGTACGAGTGGACTTGCAGCCCTCTCGACGTATCAGATCTCGGTCCTCAGCGCCGCTGCCATCGGGGGACTGACCACCAAGCAGCTCGTTGCCCTGAGCACCGGTCAAATGGAAGCCCTGACCTCGACCCAGGTCGGCGCCTTGAGCGCGACGCAGCTCGGGGTTCTGGGGGCGGAAGACATTGCGGCCTTCTCGACCAAGGACATTGCCGCTATCAGTTCGAGCGCCATTTCGAGCCTCTCCACGGCCGCCATAGCGTCCCTCTCAACCGATCAGATCGCCGCCCTGAGCGCCGCCGGCATTGCCGGTCTGAGCAGCGCGCAGGTCAACGCGCTCAACACCACGCAGCTCGCCGCCCTGAGCACCAAGCAGGTTGCCGCGCTCACTTCGGCGCAAGTCACCGCCCTCGGGTCGATCGATATCACGGCCCTCTCCGTCGATCAGATCGAGGCCTTGGGTTCGGCAGCCGTTGCGGGCCTCACCACCAGACAACTCGTGGCTTGAGCACGGATCAGGTGGAGGCGCTGACCGCGGCCCAGACCGGCGCCCTGAGCTCGGCGCAGCTCGCAGCCCTGGGGACGGAAGACGTGGCGGTTTTCTCGACCAAGGACATCGCGGCCATCAGTTCGAGTGCCATAGCAGGACTGTCCACGGCTGCCATCGCTTCGCTCTCGACCGAGCAGATCGGCGCCTTGAGCGCGGCCGCCGTCGCGGCATTGACCACCAAACAGATCGGCGTTCTGAGTTCCGACCGGATTGCTGCCCTTTCGACCGAACAGCTCGGTGTGCTGACGTCGCAGCAAATCGCTGCGCTGGATGCGGACGACATCAAGGCGCTGTCGATCGAGGACATCGCGGCGCTTGGCGCGGATCTCGTTTCCGGCCTTTCGACGGATGTCATGGCTGCCTTCTCCACCGACCAGATCGCCGCCTTGAGCACGGCTGCCGTCGCGGCGCTGAGCACCAAGCAGGTCGATGCCTTGAGCACCGATCAGCTTGCGGTCTTGACCACAGCCCAGATCGGGGCGCTCACCTCCAGACAGGTCGATGCGCTGAGCACGAATGACGTGGCGACGCTTTCGACCGACCAGATCGCCGCCTTGAGCGCGGCCGGCGTTGTCGGCCTGAGCACCGCGGACATCGCCATCCTGAGCTCGGGCCAGGTCGATGCCCTGACGACGACCCAGATCGCCGCCCTGGGCTCCAAGCAAATCGCCGCATTGGGCACGGACGACATAGCAGGCTTCTCGACCGCGGAAATAGCAGCCCTCAGTTCGAATGCGGTAGCGGGACTGTCCACAGAGGCGATCGCGGCGCTGTCGGCGGAACAGATCGTAGCCTTGAGCACGGCCGGCGTCGCCGGTCTTACCACCGCCCAGATCACTGCGTTGAGCACCGACCAGATCGGAGCCCTGTCGACCGAACAGGTCGCTGCTCTCAGTTCCAAGCAGGTGGCGGCGCTGGGCACCGACGACATGGCGGCCCTCTCGGCGGACCAGATTGCGGCGCTCGGTACGACTGGCATTGCGGTCCTTTCCACTGCACAGATCGATGCACTGAGCGCCGAGCAGCTCGAAGCCCTCACCTCCGTCCAGGTCGCGGCGCTGAGTTCGACGCAGATCGCCGCGCTGAGCACCGATGATCTGGCCGCCTTCTCGACCGCGGATATCGCGGCGATCAGTTCGCGTGCCGTGGCGGGGCTGTCCACCGACACGATCGCGGCGCTTTCGGTGGATCAGATCACGGCGCTCAGCGCGGCCGGCATCGCCGACCTTTCCACTGCCCAGATCAACGCCTTGAGTGCCGACCAGCTCGAGGCTCTGTCGACCGACCAGATCGCCGCGCTCAGCTCCAAACAGGTGGCGGCGTTGGGCACCGACGACATTGCGACCCTCTCGACCGAACAGATTGCCGCGCTCAGCACCGCCGGCGTCGCGGCTCTTTCTACGGCGCAGATCCAGGCGCTGAGCGCTGATCAGCTCGAGGCTCTGACCCCGAGCCAGGTCGCAGTGATGAGTTCGACGCAGATCGCCGCGCTGAGCACCGCCGACCTGGAGAGCTTTTCCAGCGCGGATATCGAGGCGATCGGTTCGAGCGCCGTAGCAGGCCTGTCCACCGATACGCTAGCGGCGTTTTCGGCGGATCAGATCGCCGCCCTGAGCGCGGCCGGCGTCGGCGGTCTTTCCACCATCCAGATCCAGGCGCTGAGCACCGACCAGATCGAGGCTCTGTCGACCGACCAGATCGGCGCCCTCAACTCCAAGCAGCTGGCCGTGCTCGGAACCGACGACATTGCGGTTCTCTCCACGGATCAGATTGCCGCGCTGGGCACGGCCGCAATTGCGGGCCTTTCCACCGCCCAGATCAACGCGCTGAATGCCGATCAGCTCGAGGCCATGACCTCCGGTCAGGTCGCGGTGATGAGTTCGACACAGATCGCTGCGCTGAGCACCGCCGATCTGGAGAGCTTCTCGACGGCCGATATCGCGGCGATCAGCTCGCGCGCCGTGGCGGGATTGTCCACGGACACAATAGCGGCGCTTTCCGCGGATCAGATCGCGGCCCTCGGCACCGGCGGCGTCGCCGGCCTTTCGACCGCCCAGATCAACGCGCTGAACACCGACCAGGTCGAGGCGCTCACCTCTCTCCAGATTGGCGCGCTGACTTCGCAGCAGATCGCCGTCCTCGGCACGGACGATCTGGAGACCTTCTCGACGGACGAAATTGCGGCGATCAGTTCGAGTGCCGTGTTGGGACTGTCGACCGACACGATAGCGGCGCTCTCGGTTGACCAGATCGCGGCCTTGAGCTCGGCCGGCATTTCGGGCCTTTCCACCGCCCAGATCAATGCGCTGAGCACCGACCAGATCGAGGCCTTGTCGACCGCGCAGCTCAGCGGCCTCGGCTCCAAACAGGTGGCGGCGCTTAGCACCGGCGATCTCGCGGTGCTGTCCACGAGCCAGATCGCAGCACTGAGCACGGCGGGCATTGCGGGCCTGAGCAGCGATCAGGTTGGCGCTTTGAGCGACGAGCAGGTCGACGCCCTCTCCACCGTCCAGATTGCCGCTATGAGCTCGGATGCGCTCTCGGGCCTTAGCACCGACGATCTGGAAGGCTTCTCGGCCGAGGACCTTGCGGCGATCAGCTCTTCCGCCATCAAGGGCTTGCCCACGGAATTCATCGCCGGGCTGTCCACCGCCGAGATTGCCGCTCTCGGTACCGCCAGCATTGCGGGTCTGAGCAGCGCTCAGGTCGGGGCGATGAGCGCCGAACAGATCGACACGCTGTCCACTCTCCAGATTGCCGCCCTGAGCGCCGATGGGCTCGCCGGTCTGACCACCGAGGATCTCGGAACGTTTACGACCGGAGAACTGGTGGCGATCAGCGCGGCCGCCATCAAGGGACTGTCCACGGCCTTTGTCGCAGCGCTCTCGACGGCTGAGATCGCCGCCCTGACGGCAAGCCAGATCGGGTCGCTGAGCTACAACCAGGTGGCGGCGATGAGCACCAGGCAAATCGCCACCTTGTCCACCGCGCAGCTCAGCGCTCTGAACGCCATACAGGCCGCGGCCCTGGGAACGGACGACATCGCCCAACTCTCCACCGATGATATCGTCGCCTTGAGCACGCGTGCGATCTCCGGACTGAGCACCAGGGTCGTCGCCGCCTTGACCACGGACCAGGCCGAGGCTTTGACGTCCGTCCAGGTCAGTGCGATGACCTCGGCGCAGGTCGGGGCATTGGAGACTGAGGATCTGGCGACCTTCTCGGCGGAGGATGTCGCCTCGTTCAGCTCCTATGGCGTCGCGGGGCTGTCCACGGAAGACATTGGGAATCTGTCCAGCACACAGCTGAACGCCTTGATGGACTCCCAGATGGACGCCCTGAGCTCCGATCAGATCGCGGCAGTCATTGCGGCCTATCTGGGGATGTAAATGGCTCCTCGGCCGCGACGGCTTGGCGCGGCACCTCGGGCGGCAGCGAGTTGCTTGCGTGCCGCCGCCGGGGTGATCGAGAAAGCCTTGCGGAACTTCCGGATGAAGTGCGAAACGTTCTCGAAGCCGGTTTCCAGCGCGATCTCGATCAGCGGCTTGTCGGTGGAGGCGACGAGGCGCATCGCCGCGTCGAGGCGAAGCTTCAGATAGACGGATATCGGCGTCGCCCCGAGCTCGTTCTGGAACAGGCGTTCGAGCTGCCTGCGCGAGATGCCGAGCACGGTCGCTACGTCGTCTATGCCGATCAGATCCTCGAGATGCTGCTCCATGACCATCAGCGCGAGACTGATCCGTTTGTCGTGCACCGGCACGGGGCCGAGCGGGTTTCGCGGCTGCATCTCGCTGGCTTCACGACGACGCGTGATCTGCATGATTTCGAGCGCATTGCGTTCGGCGTCTTCGCCGACATGCTTCCGGATCAGGTAGGTCGCGAGATCGGCGACGCTGCTGCCGCCGGCGCAGGTGATGATATTGCCATCCTCGAAGAAGATGCGGTTCGATGTGACCTCGATCTCGGGGAAGCGGGCGCGGAATTCATTATGATGCAGCCAGCTCACGCATGCGGCATGGCCGTCGAGCACGCCGGCCTCGGCGAGGACGAAACTTCCGGTGCAAACGCCGATGATCGGCACGCCCGCCCGTGCGGCGCCGTGCAGGTAGTCGACGGTCTCCCGGTCGAGTGGCTCTGCGACGTTGAGCCGCCCGCCGACGACCGCGATATAGCTGAATTCGGTCGGCGGACGGAGCGACGCGGTTGGTGCCACCTGGATCCCGCAGCTCGACATGACGAAATTTCTCGTGCTGCCGAGCACCTCCCAGTCGCAGTTCACCCGCCCCGACTTGTCCTCAACGTCGCTTCCCAAGCGAAGCGCATCGGCGAAGAGCGAGAAGGCGCTGAGCGTGAAGCTGCGCGCCAGAATGAATCCGACACGCAGCACGCCCTTGTCGCTGACGGTCTTTCCGGCGGCAGCCGTTGTTTCTGTGAGAGCTGTTCGCAAAGTCGCGCCGTTCCGTCGCCGATCTGATCGGGAGCCCATGAATGGTCTCCCGCCACGCGCCCCTCGGGGGGCCCTTCTGAAGCTTGAGACTTGCTTCTATGCTCCAATTATCCCGCAAGCAACGCTCCGGGTAAATGCTTCAGTTCCCACCCGAGACAGGCGGGCTAATCCGCATTGACAGGATGACTTTTTAACCAATTTGTCGGAAAATTCTGAATGTCGATGGGAGAGGGGTCGGCACGCCGGTTGTCGGCGACGAGCCGTCAGGTTGCGCCTTCGCTTGTTCCCATCGGGAGCGCGGGCAAGGATCCAGGCAGATGACAATGCATATGATGAAAGTGCTGTTAAGCCTCATGGCCGCGCTTTCGTTCGGCTCGCTCATGGTTCTCGTGGCCGTTCTGTAGGAACGCACGCGGCCCCGCTCGACGGCCGCCGGGGCCGGTCAGGTTTCCGACACGTCGATCCATTCCGCGCCGGTCAGTTCCGCCATGCGGTGAGGGCTGATGTGAACGGCGGCGTTAATTGCGCCGGCGGCGGGCACGACCACATCGAAAGCCTTCAGGGATTCATCGCAATAGATCGTATGCGGCTTCGCGAGGCCGAAGGGGCAGACGCCGCCGACGGGATGGCCGGTCTCGGATTCGACCTCGCCAAAGCCGAGCATGCGCGCCTTGGTGCCGAAGCGCGCCTTGTATTTCTTGTTGTCGAGGCGGGCGTCGCCGCGCGTGACGATCAGGATGACGTCGTCGCCGACGCGAAGCGCCAGCGTCTTGGCGATCTGTGCCGGCTCGACGCCGTGTCCCTCCGCCGCGAGCGCCACCGTTGCCGTGCTCTGCTCGAGTTCGATGACGTCGATGTCCGGGGCGTGCTCGGAAAAGAACTCTTTGACGGAGGTGAGGCTCATCTCGAAAGGCCGGTGCTGCGATCTGCAAATGGGATATCCGCGGCGAATTGCGGCCGACGGTCTTTTTGAGGAGAGGAATGTTTCAGTCGTCGTTCGACGCGTCAAGGTCTTCCGGTCGCCGGCCCTCCTGTTGCGGCGGCAGATAGCCGTGGCTTGCGAACCAGTTTTCCAGAATCGTGGAGATTGCCTCTTGGCGCGTCGAACTGGCGGGATGATCGCTCATATAGGATTGCAGCGCCGTTTCGATCTTTTCTGCATAGAAATCGGTCATCGTTCCCTCCGCTGACGTCTCGCGGTGGCGATCCATGGCTTTGCGCGCGGATCGCTCAGCGCCCGCGCCTGGTCAAACGGACGAGGGCGCCATAGCTTGATATCGCTGAATGATTTTGTCCTCAAACCGGTTCCGATGGTAGGCGAATCCTTGACCGGATATCGCCATTTCAGGCCTGTTTGACGATGCGGATCAGCACCAGCAGGATAATCGCCCCGATGGTGGAATGAATGATTGCGGCGAGAATGCCTGTGCCGAGCGTGATGCCGACCGCCGGAAACAGATAGCCGGCAATCAAGGCGCCGATGATGCCGACGACGATGTTGCCGATCAGGCCGAAGCCGAAGCCGCTGACGATCAGGCCGGCGAGCCAGCCGGCAACCGCGCCGACGATCAAAAATACCAGAATGCTTTCAATGCCCATCAATGCCTCCTTGCGGTTGTGTCCTATGGAACATAGCCCATCCCTGCCGATCAGATAGGGGGCAATTCGATCGAGGATGATTTTTTTGCGCAAAGGGGATGGTCGGCTGCATCCCGGGCGCGAAACCGCACCCGGGATCATGAACTCGAATCGGTCAGGACGACAGGAACGGCTTTTCCGCTCCCCTCGGATGATATCAGACGATGCCGCCGCCACCGCCGGCAACTGAGGGTCGTTCGGCCGCCACTTTGGCGCGATAGCCGCTCGCCCGGTAGGTCGCGACCGGAGCGATGGCGCCGCCGCTCTCAAGGCGGGCCATGGCGAGGATCGGCTCGACATCGGTGCGGAAGGCAGCTTTCAGGGTCTCCGACGCCATCAGCGCGTCGTTTTCCTGCTGATGGCCATCGAGCGCCTGGCGATCGACGAGAAGCGCCTGGGCGTAGGCGCGGCCAACTTCCATGGCGCTGGTCATCAGGCTCTCGATCGGATCCGTCACGTTATGGCTCTGATCGAGCATATGTGCCGGATTGAACCCTTCCGCGGCGCGCGTCTCGGCGTCGACCAGCTCGTTGAACACCAGGAAGAGCCGGTAGGGGTCGATCGAGCCGGTGTCGAGATCGTCGTCGCCATATTTCGAGTCGTTGAAATGGAAGCCGCCGAGCTTCTTGAACTGGATCAGCCGGGCAACGATCATCTCGATATTGACGTTCGGTGCGTGATGGCCGAGATCGACGAGGCAGAAGGCTTTGGGCCCAAGCTCCTGGGCGATCAGGTAGTTGGTGCCCCAGTCCTGGACCACCGTCGAATAGAAGGCGGGTTCGTACATCTTGTGTTCGGTGAAGATGCGCCAGTCCTCCGGAAGCGCCGCATAGATCGCCTTCATCGAGTCGAGATAGCGCTCGAATGCCCGGGTGAAGTTGCTCTGGCCGGGAAAGTTGGAGCCGTCGCCGATCCACACCGTCAGCGCCTTCGACCCGAGCGCCTTGCCGATCTCGATGCATTCGAGATTGTGCTCGACCGCCTGGCGGCGTGTCGCGGCATCTGTATGAGTGAGCGAGCCGAACTTGTAGGAATGAGGTTGGCCGGGTGCGTCGGAGAAGGTGTTCGAGTTCATCGCATCGAAGCCAAGCCCAAGCGCTGTGCCTTTTTCCCTCAAACCTGTGAGGTCGGCTACCTTGTCCCAGGGGATGTGCAGCGAGACGGTCGGCGTCGCCCGCGTCAATTGCTGGATGACGCCGCAATCTTCGAGCTTGTCGAAGATGTTGCGCGGCTCGCCCAGGCCGGGAAAGCGGGCAAAGCGCGTGCCGCCGGTGCCGACTCCCCAGGAGGGAACGGCGACGCCATAGGCGGCGACCTTTTGCTTGATGGCGTCGATGTCGATGCCGCGGCGCGAGAGCCGCTCGCCGAGGCCTTCGTAGTCGCGCCTCAACGCTTCCTGCCGCCTGGCATTCTCGGCCTCGATCGCGGACGTGCTGATCATATTGGTCATGGCAGGCTCCCGATCAGCGCGTGAAGGACTGGGCATTGCCCGCGTCGACATTGACGATGTTGCCGGTCGATTTCGCCGACATATCGGAGGCGAGGAAATAGATGGCCTCGGCAATGTCCTCCGGGAAGACGCTGAGCTTCAGCATCGACCGCTCGCGGTAATGCGCCTCCAGGTCGTCGACGTCCATCTTGTAGGCGGCGGCGCGCTGCTCTTTCCATTCGCCGCTCCAGATCTTGGAACCGCGCAGCACCGCATCCGGATTGACGACGTTGACGCGGATTTGCGCCGATGCGCCTTCGAGTGCCAGGCAGCGGGCCAGATGGATCTCGGCCGCCTTGGCCGTGCAATAGGCCGACGCGCCGGGCGAGGCGGCAAGCCCGTTCTTCGAGGCGACGAAGACGACGTTGCCGCCGGCCTTCTGGCTGCGGAAGATGCGGAAGGCTTCGCGCGACACGAGGAAATAGCCGGTCGCGAGAATGTCGATGTTTTTGTTCCAGAGCGCCAGCGTCGTGTCTTCGATCGCCGCCGACGAGGCGAGGCCGGCATTGGAAACGAGTATATCGAGGCCGCCGAAGGTAAGCAGCGCATCGCCGAAGCCGGCCTCGACCGCCGTCTCGCTGGTCACGTTCATGCTGACGGAGCGGACGAAATCCTTGCCGTAGCGCGCGGCAAGCTCGTTCTGGGCATTTTCGAGGGCGGTTTCATCGATATCGGCGAGAACGACGCAGGCGCCTTCCTGCATCAGCCGGACCGCCGTCGCCTTGCCGATGCCGCCGGCGCCGCCGGTGACGAGCGCGATACGGCCGGCCAAACTTTTCGGCTTCGGCATACGCTGCAGCTTGGCCTCTTCGAGCAGCCAGTATTCGATGTCGAAGGCTTCCTGTTCCGGCAGGCCGACATAGGTTGAAACGCCCGAGGCGCCGCGCATCACGTTGATGGCATTGACGTAGAATTCGCCGGAGATGCGCGCCGTCGCCTTGTCCTTGGCGAAGGTGATCATGCCGACGCCTGGAACCAGATAGACGACCGCGTTCGGGTCGCGCATCGCCGGGCTGTCGGCGCGCTTGCAGCGCTCGTAGTAGCGCGCATAGTCGGCGCGGTAGGCGGCTATCGCCTCGGGTAGGCCGGCCAACGTCTTTTCGACATCCGGCTGTGCGGGATCGAAGTCGACCACCAGCGGCCGGATTTTCGTGCGCAGGAAATGGTCGGGGCAACTCGTACCAAGCGCCGCAAGCGGCTCGAGGCTTGTCGATGTGACGAAATCCAGCACCGCCTTGCCGTCGTCGAAATGGCCGACCTTCTTCTCCTCGGCGCTGATCAGGCCGCGGATCACCGGCATCAGCTTCTTGGCAATTGCGACGCGTTCGGAAGCAGCCAGCGCCGGTTTCGCCTCTCCGCCGAAGGCAGGTGCGGTATTTTCTCCCTCGAACCAGGCGATCGCCCGGTTGATGATCTCGATCGTCGTCTCGTAGGCTTCCTTCGCCGTGTCGCCCCAGGTGAAGAGGCCGTGGCTTTCGAGCACCACGCCGCGCGCCTTCGGGTTTTCGAGGCAGTATTTTTCCAGCCAGAGGCCGAGCTCGTAGCCCGGCCGCTTCCAGGGCAGCCAGCCGATCTCGTCGCCGAAGATTTTCTTGGTCAGTTCCTTGCTGTTCTTCGAAGCGGCGACTGCGATGATCGCGTCCGGGTGCATGTGGTCGACATGCACCTTCGGCACATAGGCGTGCAGCGGCGTGTCGATCGAGGCGGCGCGCGGGTTGAGGTTGAACGTACAATGCGGCAGGTAGCCGACCATCTCGTCCTCGAATTCGACGCCGCGATAGATGCCCTTCAGCGCCCGGAGCTTGTCCATATAGAGCGTGGCGAAGCCGTCCATCTTGATCGTGCCGACGTCGCCGCCCGATCCCTTCACCCAGAGAACCTCGGCCGTCTCGCCAGTAAGCGGGTCCTTCTCCATCACTTTCGCAGAGGTATTGCCGCCGCCGTAATTGGTGATTCGCTTGTCCGAGCCGAGCAGGTTGGACCGGTAGAGAAGCCGCTCCGCTTCGCTCATTCCCGCCGCCTTGGCGTCGTCCCAGAGATTGGCCAGGCGTGCGCCCTGTTGCTTGTCGAGCATCTCGAATTCCTCCCGGTAAGCTAGCCGCCGGCACCCGCGGCCGCGACGATATGATTGGCATCAGATCACACGGCCAATGCGCAGATGTCAATCAAAAACGATCAAAAACGTTCATATTGCAGCGCACAATGAAAAAAGATGATCGAAACTGATTGACAATGCTCGGCACTGATGGAAGCATGCAGCATATCGGAGGAGCGCATGCACGAGAAAGAAAGACACAGGATCATCCTGTCGGCGGTGCAGGAAAAGCCGGTCGTGACGGTGCCCGAACTCGTCGAACTGACCGGGAGTTCCGAGGCGACGATTCGTCGCGACGTTGCGGCGCTGCATGTGCAGAAACGTCTGCGCCGGGTGCGCGGCGGCGCCGAGGCGATCAATCCGCCGCAATTCGTCGGCCTGGCCGGCCGGCCCTTCAGCGTCAACGAGGGTCTGCATGCGCGGGAGAAGCAGGCGATCGCCCGCGAGGCGGTGGCGCTCTGTCAGGATGGCGAGCCGATCATCATCAATGGCGGCACGACGACCTTCCAGATGGTGCATTTCCTCGCCAACCGCCGGATGCAGGTCTTCACCAACTCCTTCCCGATCGCCGAGCACCTGCTGAAGCACTCGAAGAACACCGTGATGTTGTCGGGCGGAACGATCTACCGCGAGCAGAACATCATTCTGAGCCCCTTCGACAATGACGTGACGCGCAATTTCTATGCGCGCCGCATGTTCATGGGGGCGCAAGGGCTTGGGCCGCTTGGGCTAATGGAAGCCGACCCGCTCTTGATCCAGGCCGAGCAGAAGCTGATCGACCAGGCCGACGAACTCGTGGTGCTCGTCGATTCCTCGAAATTTCACAAGCGCTCAAGCCTCATTCTCTGCGGCCTCAAGCGCATCGCCACTGTGATTACGGATTCGGGCATCGAGGACAGGCACGCCTCGATGCTCGAAAGCGCCGGCGTCAATCTCGTCATCGCCAATGCGAAGCCGAAAGCCGACGCGCAAACTGCTTCGACATCCGCCTGAGCGGATGGGGAGGGGGAAAAGGAAGGCGGACTGACCGGGCACAAGCCGGCAGCAAGACCGCCAGATGGAGTTGTCGGGTCGGATGATGCATCCACTCCGGATGCACGGACCCAAGGGAGGAGAACGTGATGAAAATTCTGAAATCATTGATGGTGACGGCCGCCGTCGCGGCCGCGCTCATGGCGAACGCCGCCCATGCGGAGAACAAGAAGATCGCCCTCGTCGTCAAGGCGCTCGGCATCGGCTTCTTCGAGGCCGCCAACAAGGGTGCCCAGGAAGCGGCCAAGGAACTCGGCGACGTCGAGATCATCTATACCGGTCCGACTTCGACGACGGCGGAGGGCCAGATCGAGGTCATCAACTCGCTGATCGCCCAGAAGGTCGATGCGATCGCGGTTTCGGCCAACGACACGGACGCCCTCGTACCGGCGCTTAAGAAGGCGATGGATCGCGGCATCAAGGTGATTTCCTGGGATTCGGGTGTCGCCAAGGACGGCCGCCTGATGCATCTCAATCCGTCGTCGAGCCCGTTGATCGGCAACATGATCATCAAGCTCGCCGCCGATAGCCTGCCGGAAGGCGGCGATGTCGCCGTGCTCTCGGCTTCGGCAACGGCAACCAACCAGAACACCTGGATTGCCGAGATGAAGAAGGTCCAGGGCAACTACAAGGGCATCAACGTCGTGGCGACCGTCTATGGCGACGACCTTGCCGACAAGTCCTACCGTGAGACGCAAGGCCTCATCCAGTCCCATCCGAACCTGAAGGCGATCATCGCGCCGACCTCGGTCGGCATCGTCGCCGCCGCTCAGGCCGTCACCGACGCCGGCAAGATCGGCCAGATCAACGTCACCGGCCTCGGGCTCCCGTCCGAAATGGCCGGACATGTGAAGTCCGGTGCGTCCAAGTCCTTCGCGATCTGGAACCCGATCGACCTCGGTTATTCGGCGACGATGATCGCCTATGACGTCATCAACGGTGCCGAAGCCAAGCCGGGTGCGGAACTGAAGATGGGCCGCATGGGAACAGTCAAGCTCGACGACAACAACGAAGGCGCCATGGCCGATCCGTTCGTCTATGATGCCTCGAATGTCGAGGAATTCGCCAAGATCTTCTGATCGGCGAAGGCAGTGGGGCGGATCGGTTCGCCTCTCATCCGGCCTGCCGGCCACCTTCTCCCCGTTTTGACGGGGAGAGGGGAACGCGCGGCGGCGCCTCGCCCCTCTTGGACGTTGCGGTGCCGGCTGCCCGCAAGTCCCCTCTCCCCGCGAGCGGGGAGAGGGTTAGTCCTCGGGTTAAACCCGAGGAGAGGGGCAGCCCCACGCTCGAGCGCGGCCAAACGATCGCCGCCCAATTGAAACGACTGAATGGTGGACCCTCTCTTGTTGCAGGAAAAGACCACATCGCGGATGAAGCCCGCCATCACGCTCGAGGGCATATCGAAGTCCTTCCCGGGCGTGCGGGCTCTCTCCGATGTCTCTCTGGCGCTCTATCCGGGTTCAGTGACGGCGCTGATCGGCGAGAACGGCGCGGGCAAGTCGACGCTCGTCAAGATCCTGACCGGCATCTACCAGCCGGAGTCCGGCGTGATCCGGGTCGCCGACACGGAAACGACATTTCCCACCGCCCTTGCTGCGGCGCGCGCCGGTGTGACCGCGATCCATCAGGAAACCGTGCTTTTTGACGAGCTCTCCGTCGCGGAAAACATCTTTCTCGGCCATGCCCCGCGCAATCGCTTCGGCTTGATCGACTGGAAGAACCTGAACGCCGACGCCGAGGCTCTGCTCCACCGGGCCGGCGCCGACTTCGACCCGACGATCCGGCTGCGCGACCTCGGCATCGCCAAGAAGCATCTGGTGGCCATTGCCCGCGCCCTCTCCGTCGACGCGCGGGTCGTCATCATGGACGAGCCGACGGCGGCACTATCGCACAAGGAGATCCACGAGCTCTATGCCCTGATCGAGCGGCTCAAGGCCGACGGCAAGGCAATTCTCTTTATCAGCCACAAGTTCGACGAGATCTTCCGGATCGCCGACCGCTATACGGTGTTCCGCGACGGGGCAATGGTCGGCGAGGGGCTGATCGCCGACGCCAGCCAGGACGATCTGGTCCGCATGATGGTTGGCCGTGCCGTCGATTCCGTCTACCCGAAGAAGGACGTCAAGATCGGCGAGCCGGTGCTGACGGTCTCCGGCTACCGCCATCCTACCGAATTCGAGGACATCAACTTCGAGCTGAGGCGCGGCGAGATCCTCGGTTTCTACGGCCTTGTCGGGGCCGGCCGCTCGGAATTCATGCAGTCGCTGATCGGCATCACCCGGCCGTCGGCCGGCGCGGTCAAGCTTGATGGAAATGTGCTGGTCATCCGCAACCCGGCCGAGGCGATCCGTGCCGGCATCGTCTACGTGCCGGAGGAGCGCGGCCGGCAGGGCGCGATCATCGGCATGCCGATCTTCCAGAACGTCACCCTGCCGTCGCTCTCCCATACGTCACGCACGGGCTTCCTGAAGCTTGCCAACGAATTTGCCTTGGCGCGCGAATACACGTCGCGTCTCGACCTGCGCGCTGCCTCGCTGGATCAGGACGTCGGCACGCTCTCCGGCGGCAACCAGCAGAAGGTGGTGATCGCCAAGTGGCTGGCGACCAAGCCCAAGGTCATCATCCTCGACGAACCGACGAAGGGCATCGACATCGGCTCCAAGGCCGCCGTCCACGCCTTCATGAGCGAGCTCGCAGCGCAAGGCTTGAGCGTCATCATGGTCTCCTCGGAAATCCCCGAGATCATGGGCATGTCCGACCGGGTCATCGTCATGCGCGAAGGCCGGATTGCCGGCCGCTTCGAGCGCTCCGAACTGACGGCCGAGAAGCTGGTGCGCGCCGCGGCCGGCATCGAAACGCAGCTTAGCGGGAGGGCCGCATGATCGCCAAGCTCCTCAAGAATCGTGAAATCCTGCTCGTCGTGGCGGTCGTCGTGCTGCTTGCCCTGATTGCTTTGCGCTTTCCTGGTTTCGTGGCGCCGTCGAATCTTGCCCGCGTCTATAACGACACCTCGATCCTGATCATCCTGGCGCTCGGCCAGATGGCCGTCATCCTCACCCGATGCATCGATCTGTCGATGGCGGCGAACCTTGCGCTTTGCGGCATGGTCGCCGCCATGCTGAACGCGGCCTTTCCCGGCCTGCCGATCCCGGTCATCATTCTTGCCGCCATGGCGCTCGGCGGTCTGCTCGGCATGATCAACGGGACGCTCGTCTGGAAGCTCGACATCCCGCCGATCGTCGTCACCCTCGGAACGCTGACGATCTATCGCGGCCTGATCTTCCTCCTGACCGACGGCAAGTGGATCAATGCCCACGAGATGAGCGACACCTTCAAGGCCCTGCCGCGGCTGGCTCTTGCCGGTATGCCGGTGCTCTCCTGGCTGTCGCTCCTGATGATCGCAGCGATGTTCCTGGTCATGAGTCGCACGCCGCTCGGTCGCGCCTTCTATGCGGTCGGCGGCAATCCGCATGCGGCGATCTACACGGGGATTGATGTCGGCCGCACCCGCTTCTTCGCTTATTGCCTCTCTGGTACGCTCGCCGGCCTCTCCGGCTACCTTTGGGTATCGCGCTATGCGGTCGCCTATGTCGATATCGCCGCCGGCTTCGAGCTCGACATCATTGCGGCCTGCGTCATCGGCGGCATTTCGATCGCCGGCGGCATAGGCTCGGTGGCCGGCGCCGTGCTTGGCGCGCTCTTCCTCGGTGTGATCAAGAATGCGCTGCCGGTGATCAACATCTCGCCTTTCGCCCAGATGGCGATCTCCGGAACGGTCATCATCATCGCCGTCGCCGTCAACGCCCGCGCCGAGCGGCGCAAGGGCCGGGTCATTCTCAGGAAAGCGGAGGCGGTCTGATGGCGCACGCTCAACTCTCTCCCCGCAACATCCCCGATCGCCTCGAGGGGCGCGGCGCCCGCCTCCTGAAGAGCTGGGAAGCGCTGCTCATCGTGGTGGCGACGGTGATCTTCCTCGGCAATTCCTTTGCCTCGCCCTATTTCCTCGACCCGTGGAACCTGTCCGACGCCACCTTCAACTTCACCGAAAAGGCGATGATCGCCTTCGCCATGGCGCTGGTGATCATCTCCGGCGAGATCGATCTTTCGGTCGCCTCGATCATTGCGCTCGCCTCGACCGCCATGGGCTACGCGGTGCAACTCGGCGTCGACACGCCGGTGCTCGTGGCGATCGGTCTCGGCGTCGGGCTAGTCTGCGGCGCCGTCAATGGCCTCTTGATCACCGGCCTGGGCCTGCCGTCGATCGTCGTGACGATCGGCACGATGAGCCTGTTTCGCGGCCTGTCCTTCATCATTCTCGGCGACCAGGCCTTTACCGGCTACCCCGAGAGCTTTGCCTGGTTCGGTCAGGGCTATGTCTGGTGGGTCTTCTCCTTCGAATTCACGTTCTTCGTGCTGCTCGCCGTCGCCTATGGCGTGCTCCTGCACAAGACGAATTTCGGCCGCGCCGTCTACGCCATCGGCAACAATCAGACGGCCGCGCTCTTTTCGGGCGTCCGCGTGGCGCGGGTGAAGTTCACGCTTTTCCTTTTGACCGGGCTGATGGCCGGCCTCGCCTCGATCTGCCTCACCTCCCGCCTCGGCTCGACGCGCCCGTCGATCGCGCTTGGTTGGGAGCTCGAGGTCGTCACCATGGTGGTGCTCGGCGGCGTCAACATTCTTGGCGGCTCGGGCACGATACTGGGTGTCGTGCTGGCGGCGCTGATCATGGGCATGGTCACCTTTGGCTTCGGCCTCCTGAACGTGCCGGGTATCGTCATGTCGATCTTCATCGGCCTGTTGCTGATCTCGGTCATCGCGCTTCCGATCCTGTGGCGGCGCGCCCGCCGCCGTCTCGCGCATTGAGGTCTCCCGATGGAAAAATACGCTTTCCGAATGCGGCTCAACCCGGGCATGGCCGAGGAATACAGAGCGCGTCATGATGCGATCTGGCCGGAGCTGGTGACGCTGCTCAAAGACGCCGGCATTTCCGACTATTCGATCCATCTCGACGAAGAGACGAACCTGCTGTTCGGCGTGCTCTGGCGCACGGAGAACCACACGATGGCCGATCTGCCCTCGCACCCGGTGATGCAGAAATGGTGGGCCTACATGGCCGACATCATGGAAACCCGCGTCGACAATGAGCCGGTCGCCGTGCCGCTCAAGACCGTCTTCCATCTGAGCTGACGATGAAGACCGTCGCAGTCATCGATATCGGCAAGACCAACGCCAAAGTCGCGTTGGTCGACCTCGAGCGTTTCGAGGAGATCGCCGTCCGCAAGACACCCAACATCGTCGTGGAGGAGGGGCTCTATCCCCACTTTGACGTCGCGCATCTCTGGCGCTTCCTCCTCCAAAGCCTCTCCGGGCTGCACCGGGAGCACCCGGTGGAGGCGATCTCCGTGACGACACACGGGGCGACCGCCGTCCTGCTCGACAACGCAGGCGAGCTCGCAATGCCGGTGCTCGATTATGAATATACCGGACCGGACGCGCTCGCCGAAGAATATGGCCAAGCCCGCCCGCCTTTTTCCGAGACGGGCTCGGCACGCCTGCCGATGGGGCTCAATGTCGGTGCGCAGCTCTTCTGGCAGCAGCGCATGTTTCCGAGGCATTTCGCCGAGGTCGCGACGATCCTGACCTATGCGCAATATTGGTCCTATCGTCTCACCGGCGTTGCGGCGAACGAAGTGACCTCGCTTGGCTGTCATACCGATTTGTGGAATCCCAAGTCTGCAACATTCTCGACGATGGTCGAGGCACGGGGTTGGACCCCGCTCTTTGCGCCGGTGCGCAAGGCGGACGAGGTGATCGGCGGCCTGCTTCCCGCGCTTGCCGAGGAGACGTGCCTGCCGGACGGACTGCCAGTCTATTGCGGCATCCACGATTCCAACGCCTCGCTGCTGCCGCACCTGCTGACCCGCAGTGCGCCGTTTTCCGTCGTCTCGACCGGGACCTGGGTCGTCATGATGTCGGTTGGCGGCGAGCTGGTGGAGCTCGACGAGAGGCGCGATACGCTGATCAATGTCAATGCACTCGGTGATCCGGTTCCTTCCGCCCGTTTCATGGGCGGCCGCGCCTTCTCGATGCTGGTCGGCGACAATCCGCCAGCGGCCTCGGCCGGGGCCGAAGCGCGCGTGCTTGCAGAAGGCTATATGCTGCTGCCGTCGGTGCCGAGCGGCTCCGGCCCTTTCCCCTCGGCAGAGCCGCGCTGGACGGTGAACGAAGACAACCTCACCCCTGCCGAGCGGCTCGCCGCCGTCTCCTTCCACCTTTCCCTGATGACGGCGACCTGCCTCGATCTGATCGGCGCAAGCGGCGAAATTGTCGTGGAAGGACCGTTCGCCGCGAATTCCGCCTATGTGCGAATGCTGGCCGCTGCGACCGGCCGGCCCGTGCTCGCCAACTGCCTCAGCAGCACCGGAACAAGCCTTGGTGCGGCATGCCTCGTCGCAGGTGCCGCGATCAGGACAGGAGCGGAAGCCGTCTCGGAGGCTGTTCCGCAGAGCTATGTCGATTACGCACACAAATGGCAGCGCTTCACCGCTGAGCGTGTGTAGAGCGGCAGTCGCAAGTGTCTATCGATGGATAGAAGAAGTAAGAACGAACGGATATTCTTGAACGCTGGTCGGAGGGCCTGCGTCAGAAAATGTTTCTGTTCGCCGCTCGTCTATGTTCGAGATTGATGACGATCGAGATCGCCGTCATTGCGAGGATTGCGATGGTGGCGGCGCTAATTCCAAGAACAATCATTGCTCATACCCGTGGACGCATCTTCATGATGTCGCCTTGTGCCTATGACGGTGCAGCGTGCGCGGTTCGCGCCCATTTGACCTTCGATTCGATACTGGACGACAAGTAGAACCGCAATTCTAAACTCTTGTGATTAAAAACCTGTTGTCTCCGGCCGAGTAAAACAGTGCAAGCCAGCAGAGAGTAACGCGCTGGTTGAATTTTAGCGATTCCGATTACGGGCTGGAAACCGTTAACCTTCAAGCAAGGAATTAACCATAAACATGGTCCAACACGTCGGAATAGGAAGTTTCCAGCTTCTCTCAAGGCATGATGCCACGCCGCCGTACCGGTTCCGGTCCGGTATGCAATCTCACCGAAGTTACTTGCGGGATGGACGATAGAGAACGCTCAGGCGCGCCGATTTCACCGATTGGGCGTGACCGGCCACAGCCCCTTCAGCGGGCCACATCTTCCCTCAGGCAAATTTCGACTACGCATCAGGCCGGGGAACAGCGTGCAGCAGGAAGCGTTAGAACAGGCAAGGAAGGGCCAGGCGGGCAGTCTGCTCGAGCGCCTGCGCTTTGCCGGCCTCGACGAAGCAGCCTGTGCGCTTCTGCGCGACCATCGCCAGGTGCTGTCGCCGCGCATCGAGCTCGCGCTGCGTGACCTTTTCCAACGGCTGCAGGCCAATCCGGACGCCGTCCGTCATTTCGACAGCGACCGCCAGCTGGACCGACTGCACGACCTCCAGTCGTCCCATTGGAATGTGCTGACCGACGCCCGTTTCGACGCGCTCTATGCCGAGCGTGTCAAGGTGCTCGCCGACACCGAAGCCCGCATGGGGCTCGACCCGCGCTGGCAGCTCGCAAGCCATGCGGTCGTGCTGGAGCATCTGATTGTAGGCGCCATCGGGAATGCCTGGCCCAAATCCTTGCTTCCGTTCGGCAAGGCACGCAGGAACGAGCTCTGCCGGCTGGTCGCCGCACTCGTCCGCGCCGCCTTCGTCGACAGCGAGATTGCGGTGTCGCTGCGCTTCAACGCGCTCCGCCAGCAGCACCAACGCCAGCTCTCCGACCAACGCAAGGGCGACGAGTCCGAAGTGACGGCGCTCTTCTCCGATTTCCTGCAGGCTCTCGGCACCGGTGACCTTGGCGCTCGCCTTCCCACGGATGCGCCGGATGCGTATCGGCCGATCGTCGCAGGGCTGAATGCCGCTTTGGACCAGATCCAGAACGCTCTGCTGTCCGGCGACAAGCGCGCCGCTGCCGCTGAAAGCATGGTGGAAAGCCTTCGCGGCCGCACGAGCGAGTTTTCCGGCACCGCGAGCGACGAAGCGGAAGCGCTGACCGGCCAGGTCGCAGCACTCGGTGCGATGACGGAACGAATGCGCTCGGGCTCGATCAGGATCAGCGAGACCGAGGCCAAGGCGAGCGAGACGCGCCAGGCTGCCGAGCGCAGCGGCGAGATCGCCGGTCAGGCGATTTCCGCCATGGCGGATATCGAGGCTTCCGCCGAAAAGATCGGCCAGATCATCGGCGTGATCGACGAAATTGCCTTCCAGACCAATCTGCTGGCCCTCAATGCCGGCATCGAGGCGGCACGCGCCGGCGAGAGCGGCCGGGGCTTCGCGGTCGTAGCGCAGGAAGTTCGGGCACTTGCGCAGCGCTCCGGCGAAGCGGCGCGCGAGATCAAGCAACTCGTCAACGGCACGAAGACGCAGGTCGAAGCCGGCGTCGAGATCGTCGGTCAGACGCAGAACGCGATCAGCAGCATCGTCGACCAGGTGATTTCCATCAACGCCGCCGTCTCCGGCATCGCGCGCGACGCGGAGACGCAGGTGAACGATCTGGCCGCCGCGACCTCCGAGATCGGCGGCATCTCGAAGGCGATGACCCGAAGCGCGACGCTCGCCGGCGAGGCGGCGGCTTCGACCGAGGATCTCCGCGGCACCATCCTCGAGTTGGGACAGACGATCCGCCGCTTCCGTTTCGAGCGCCAGGCCGGCTTGAGGGCTTCGACCTTTTCCCCGCCGCCGGCGCTTCTGCCGCAAGTCGAGGACGAAGCTGCGATGCCGTTCAGCGATGACGCCGCCCTCGGGCGGCACGTCGCCGGATGGCGGCGCTAGTGTCAGGAACAGGTCAGTCGAGGAACAGAATGGCCAGCAAGAACACCGCAAAGAAATCGCTGAAGCTCGCTCCGGTCCTGGACCTGAACGAGGCGACGGCGCTGCATGAAAGGCTGCTTTCGCTCAAAGGGTCGCCCGTCGCGATCGATGCGTCCGCTGTCGAGCGCATCGGAACGCTCTGCGCACAGGTGCTGATGGCCGGTGCAAGAAGTTGGGAAGAGGATCGGGTGTCCTTCACCTTTGCCAAGGTGTCGGACGCGTTCGTTAAAACGACACAGCTCATCGGCGTGGACATTGCGCCCCTGATGGCAAAGGAGATTTGAGAAATGAAGAAGAGAGTTCTGACTGTGGACGATTCCCGGACAATCCGGAACATGCTTCTTGTCACCCTCAACAATGCCGGCTTCGAAACGATCCAGGCGGAGGACGGCGTCGAAGGCCTCGAAGTGCTGGAGACCGCCAATCCCGACGTGATCGTCACCGACATCAACATGCCCCGCCTCGACGGCTTCGGCTTTATCGAAGGCGTCCGCAGGAACGACCGCTACCGCGCCGTGCCCATCCTGGTGCTCACCACCGAAAGCGACGCCGAGAAGAAGAACCGCGCACGCCAGGCGGGCGCTACCGGGTGGATCGTCAAGCCGTTCGACCCGACCAAGCTGATCGATGCCATCGAGCGCGTAACGGCCTGAAATCCGAGGGTGTCCTCCAATGGATATGAACGAAATCAAAGAGATTTTCTTCCAGGAATGCGAGGAGCAGCTCGCGGAACTGGAGTCGGGTCTCCTCAGGCTCAATGACGGCGACCGCGATCCCGAAACGGTCAATGCCGTCTTCCGTGCGGTCCACTCGATCAAGGGTGGCGCCGGTGCGTTCGGGCTGGATGACCTCGTCTCGTTCGCGCATGTGTTCGAGACGACGCTCGATTGCGTTCGATCCAACCGGCTTGAACCCAACCAGGATGTGTTGAAGGTCATGCTGAAATCGGCGGATGTGCTCGCCGATCTCACCAACGCCGCCCGCGACGGCGGCAGTGTCGACGAAGCGCGCAGCCGGCAGCTGATCAAGGAACTCGAGGCGCTCGCCAATGGCGAATTGCCGCAGCCAGCCGTTTCAGAACCGGCCGCAAAGCCAGCGCCGCCCGCCGCGCCGGTAGCGGCACCGGCGCCCGCACCGGTCGTCAACGAGGAAGGCTTCCAGCCCGTTGTCTTCTCCTTCGACGACTTCGAGGCGAGCGAACCTCCGGCGATCGAGCCGTCCACCTTTGAGATCCTCTTCAGGCCGAAGTCTGAACTCTATGCCAAGGGCAACGACGCCACGCTGCTGCTGCGCGATCTGTCGCGCCTCGGCGAGATGAGCATTCACTGCGACATGGATGAACTGCCGGCGCTCGGCAGCATGAATCCGGAGGCCGCCTATTTCGCCTGGAAGATATCGCTGAAGACCGACAAGGGCGAAGAGGCGATCCGCTCCGTGTTCGAGTTCGCCGAATGGGATTGCGAGCTCGACGTGGCGCTGGCAGGCGGCGACCACACCGGCACCGGCGAGGAACCGCCGATGCAGCCCGTACCGTTCGATCTGTCGCTGCTCGACGACGACGTGCCCGCCTCGTCGGGGGCGGCTGAGGATGAGGAGCAGGTTGTTGCCCAGCGCGAGGCCCGCGACGATGCCGTCTCGGCTGCGGCGACCGCGAGCAACGTCCTGCAGATGGCCCAGACCGCGCGCGCCTCCGCCGAGAGCAACCGGAGCGCGGCCCCCACCTCTTCTGCGGCGCAGGCGGCTGCGCAGCAGGCTGCTTCCGCCGCCACTCCGACGATCCGCGTCGACCTCGATCGCGTCGACCGCCTGATCAACCTGGTCGGCGAGCTGGTGATCAACCAGGCGATGCTGTCGCAGAGCGTCATCGAGAACGACACGAACGGCACCTCGTCGATCAATATGGGGCTCGAGGAGCTGCAGCAGCTCACCCGCGAGATCCAGGACAGCGTCATGGCGATCCGCGCGCAGCCGGTGAAGCCGGTCTTCCAGCGCATGTCGCGTATCGTCCGTGAAATCGCCGACATGACCGGCAAGTCGGTGCGTCTCGTCACCGAGGGCGAGAACACGGAAGTCGACAAGACGGTTATCGACAAGCTCGCCGAGCCGCTCACCCATATGATCCGCAATGCGGTCGACCACGGTCTCGAAACGCCGGAAAAGCGTGTCGCCGCCGGTAAGAACCCGGAAGGCACGGTGCGGCTGACCGCAAAGCACCGTTCCGGCCGCATCGTCATCGAGCTTGCCGACGACGGCGCCGGCATCAACCGCGAGAAGGTCCGCCAGAAGGCGATCGACAACGATCTGATCGCCGCCGACGCCAATCTCTCGGACGAGGAAATCGACAACCTGATCTTCCATGCGGGCTTCTCCACCGCCGACAAGATCTCCGACATTTCCGGTCGCGGCGTCGGCATGGACGTTGTCAAGCGCTCGATCCAGGCACTTGGTGGCCGCATCAACATCTCCTCGAAGCCGGGGCAGGGCTCCGTCTTCACGATGAGCCTGCCGCTGACGCTCGCCGTCCTCGACGGCATGGTGGTGACGGTTGCCAACCAGACGCTCGTCGTGCCGCTGACGGCGATCGTCGAAACGCTGCAGCCGGAAGCCTCGGCGATTCACAGCTTCGGCGCCTCGCAGCGGCTGATCTCGATCCGCAACTCCTTCTGCCCGCTGGTCGATGTCGGCCGCATCCTGAACTTCCGCGCCATCCAGGCCAATCCGGTCGATGGCGTGGCGCTGCTGGTCGAGTCCGAGGGCGGCGGCCAGCGTGCCCTGATGGTCGATGCCATCCAGGGCCAGCGCCAGGTGGTGATCAAGAGCCTTGAGGCGAACTACACCCATGTGCCGGGCATTGCGGCGGCGACCATTCTCGGCGACGGGCGCGTGGCGCTCATCCTTGATGTCGATGCGATCGTCGCCGCCTCGCGCGGACAAACCCTGAAACCTGAAATGTCTCTTGCTGCAGCCGGATAATACTATGACCTATGTCGCAAAAAATCTGACGACTGGCGGACGGGAGCTGATCGCTTTCCGCGTCGGCGGCCGGGAATTCTGCGTCAACATCATGTCCGTCCGCGAAATTCGCGGCTGGACGCCTGCGACCGCCATGCCGCATGCGCCGAGCTATATGCTTGGGGTCGTCAACCTGCGCGGCGCAGTGCTGCCGATCATCGATTTTTCGGCGCGCCTCGGCATGAAGGCGGCCGAGCCGACGGTGCGTCACGTCATCATCGTCGCCCAGGTGAAAAGCCAGGTGGTAGGGCTCCTGGTCGATGCCGTCTCCGACATCCTGACGGTCTCGGATACCGATATCCAGCCGACCCCGGATATAGCGTCAGACTTCGAAAGGAGCTTTGCGCGCGGCGTCCTGGCGATCGAGGGACGGATGATCTGCCTCGTCGAACTCGACCAGGTCTTCCCGCACGAGGAAAGGGAAGCAGCATGAGAGCCCAGGCCACTTTCGAGCAGAAGCTGTCGCCGGACGAATGCCTTGCAGCCGGCGAATACCCGCTGACGCGTCGCGACCTTGGCGAAATCGCCGCGATGATCTACGCGGATGCCGGGATCTATCTGAATGAATCCAAGGCGTCGCTGGTCTATTCGCGGCTGTCGAAACACATCCGCAATCTCGGTCTCAAGGGCTTCCGCGACTATTGCCAGCTCGTCGCGTCGCCGGCCGGTGCTGCAGCGCGCCGCGACATGCTCTCGCACCTGACGACCAACTTCACCCGCTTCTTTCGCGAGAACCATCATTTCGAGCATCTGAAGACCGATGTCCTGCCGGGCCTGATTGCCCGGGCCAAGAACGGCGGCCGGGTCCGCATCTGGTCGGCGGCCTGTTCGGACGGCCAGGAGCCCTACTCGATCGCGCTGACCGTGCTGTCGCTACTGCCGAATGCTGCGGACTACGACTTCCGGATTCTCGCAACCGACATCGATCCGAAGATCCTGGCGCTCGCCCGCGCCGGCGCCTATGACGCGACGGCGCTCGAGACGGTCAGCCCCGCCATGCGCAAGCAGTGGTTCCGCGAAGTCGACGTTAACGGTCGCGGTAAGTGGCAGGTCGATGACCGCGTCAAGCGGCTGATCACCTTCAACGAGCTCAACCTCATGGCGCAATGGCCGCTCAAGGGGCCCTTCGACGTGATCTTCTGCCGCAACGTGGTGATTTATTTCGACGAGCCGACGCAGATGAAGATCTGGTCGCGCTTCGCCGGCGTGCTCGATACCGGCGGTCATCTCTATATCGGCCACTCGGAGCGCGTCTCGGGGGATGCCAAGGCGATCTTCGACAATATCGGCGTCACCACCTATCGCCATACCGGAAAATTCCATGGAGGTCGGGCATGAACGCTCCCGCCCGAGTTCTCGTTGTCGATGACTCGCCCACGATGCGTGGCCTGATCTCGGCCGTGCTCAATGCCGATCCGGAGGTAAAGGTCGTCGGCCAGGCGGCCGATGCGCTCGAGGCGCGTCAGGCGATCAAGCAGCTTGATCCCGATGTCGTCACTCTCGACATCGAAATGCCGAACATGAACGGTCTCGAGTTCCTCGACAAGATCATGCGGCTCAGGCCCATGCCGGTCATCATGGTCTCGACGCTGACCCACAAGGGTGCCGAAGCGACGATCGCCGCCCTCGAGATCGGTGCCTTCGATTGCGTCGGCAAGCCGCATCCCGGCGATCCGAACCCGTTCGGCGGCCTGGTCGAGAAGGTCAAGGCGGCCGCCCGTTCGCAACGCAAATCGATGATCACCAGCAACCGGGCGGCATCCGCGCCGACCGTGAGCACCGCTTCCGACTACAGGGCGGGCCGCAAGATCATCGCGATCGGCGCCTCGACCGGCGGCGTGGAGGCGCTGATCGCCGTGCTGCAGAAGTTCCCGGCGAATTGCCCGGCGACGGTGATCACCCAGCACATGCCGCACACCTTCACCAAGAGCTTTTCAGAGCGGTTGAACCGCCTCTGCGCGCCGACCGTCCAGGAGGCGACCGACGGCGCCCGCCTCGAAGTCGGCAAGGTCTATCTGGCGCCCGGCGGCGACCGGCACCTGCAGATCGCCAATGCCTCGGCGCCGTGCTGCAGGCTGGTTGACCGGGAGCCCGTCAACGGACACCGCCCGTCGGTCGATGTCCTGTTCGATTCGGTCGCCGAACTGGCCGGGCGCAATGCGATCGGCGTGATCCTGACCGGCATGGGGCGCGACGGCGCCGCCGGTCTCCTCAAAATGCGGAACGCCGGGGCGCGCACCTTCGGACAAAACGAAAAGACTTGTGTCGTCTATGGAATGCCCAGAGTGGCCCATGAATTGGGTGCTGTCGAAATGCAGCTCCCCCTCGGCTCGATCGGGGAGGAGATTTTGAAGTCGGCAGCAGCCCGGAAGGAAGGAAACGAATAATGTCCATCGCCGAAAAGATTAAGGTTCTGATCGTCGACGATCAGGTCACGAGCCGCCTGCTGCTGGGCGACGCCCTGCAGCAACTCGGCTTCAAGCAGATTACTGCCGCCGGCGACGGCGAGCAGGGGATGAAGATCATGGCGCAGAACCCGCACCACCTGGTCATCTCGGATTTCAACATGCCGAAGATGGACGGTCTCGGGTTGCTGCAGGCCGTGCGCTCGAACCCGAACACGAAGAAGGCCGCCTTCATCATCCTGACCGCCCAGGGCGACCGGGCGCTGGTCCAGAAGGCCGCGGCACTCGGTGCCAACAACGTTCTCGCCAAGCCGTTCACCATCGAAAAGATGAAGGCAGCGATCGAGGCCGTGTTCGGGGCGCTGAAATGATGCTGGAGGCTGCCGGCAGGCGTGTGCATGTCATTCAGGGCGAGTTCAAGGTCGTCAACGATCCGGATGTCGTTCTCTCGACCATTCTCGGCTCCTGTGTGGCGGCCTGCATGCGCGACCCGGTGTCGGGCGTCGGCGGCATGAACCACTTCCTGCTGCCCGGCTCTTCGACGTCGCCGGCATCGGCCGGTGACGCGACGCGCTACGGCGTGCATCTCATGGAACTGCTCATCAACGGTCTCCTGAAACAGGGCGCGCGCCGCGATCGCCTCGAGGCGAAGATTTTCGGCGGAGCCAAGACGATCGCGCGGTTCTCGAATGTCGGCGAGCAGAACGCCGCCTTCGCGCGGCAGTTCCTGCTTGACGAAGGCATCCGTATCGTCGGCGAAAGCACCGGCGGCGAACATGGCCGCAAGCTGGAATATTGGCCCGTGACGGGCCGTGCCCGCCAATACGCCTTGACCGGAGTGGAAGCCCAGCGCGCTATCCATCAGGACCAGCGGCCCGCGCCTGCGCCGAAGCCGGTGGAAAGCTCGATCGAGTTCTTCTGATCGCGCATCCGACAGCCGGCCGGTGCCAAAGATTCCTTTCCAGACCACGTGAGAAAAACGATGCAGACCGACCACCAGAGCTACATGCCTCACGCGGAAGAATCGCTGCCGGAAGTGCTGATGCGCATCGTCACGGAGCTCCATGACGTCGCCTATCTCATCGAGCGTATCGAGCCGCAGCTCTGGAACAGCCGGGATGGATCGGCGACCGATCCTACCGATAAGATGATGGTGCTCCAGGGCATCGATCTCGCGGTCCAGAAGACCCGGGGTCTCGCCGAATTCATCGACACGATCACCGCATCGATCCCCGACACGTGCCTCGTGGATATCTCGACTGCGGTGAATCTGGTCAAGCTCGCCGACATGAAGAAGGCGCTCGGCAACGGCCTGTTGCGCCACGACCACTCGCAGCCGCTCACGAAGGCCTCGGGCGATTTCGAGGCATTCTGATCCCAAGCGGGATCAGGAAAAGTGCGAAGCGGTTTTCCGCCCGGATCCCGCGGCTCGAAACACTGGGATCAGGAAAAGTGCGAAGCGGTTTTCCGCCCGGATCGCGGCTTGAAGTAAATCGGGATCAGGAAAAGTGCGAAGCGGTTTTCCGCCGGACCGCCCGTCAGTCGTAGCGGCGGGCCGATAAAACATCCTGGCTGCGACATTCGTCAAGTTCGCGCAAGTTTCGCCGCCTAGCTTCGCTTCCGGGGCTGGTAGATTCGCGCGTATCGATACTTGGCTTACCAGAATGTTGGATCTTCGCATGACGCCGTCGAGTACCGGCAAGGGTGCCATGCGATACTGGGTGCGGAAACAGAATGAATCTGTTCGATCAATTCTCGACGTTCACGAAAAACCTGAGCAATCTCGGGCAGAGCAAGCTGATAGCACTCGCGGTGGCCGGCATCGTCGCAATCGGCTTCGTTCTCGGCGCTGCCATCTACGTCAACAAGCCAGCCTATGAAACGCTCTATGTCGGCCTCGAGCGCAGCGATGTCACCCAGATCAGCATTGCGCTTGCCGAGGCCAATCTCGACTTCGAGGTCGGCTCGGAGGGCGGCAGCATCCTGGTGCCGGTGGGCATGACCGGCAAGGCTCGGCTGCTCTTGGCCGAGCGCGGCCTGCCGAGCAGCGCCAACGCCGGTTACGAACTCTTCGATAATGTCGGCTCGCTCGGGCTCACTTCCTTCATGCAGGAGGTCACCCGCGTCCGCGCATTGGAGGGCGAGATTGCCCGCACCATCCAGCAGATTTCCGGCATCGCCGCAGCGCGCGTTCATATCGTGATGCCCGAGCGGGGCAGCTTCCGCAAGGCCGAGCAGACGCCGACGGCATCGGTGATGATTCGCGCGAGCGCGACGGTCGGCCGGGGCGCCGCCTCTTCCATCCGCCATCTCGTCGCCTCGTCCGTCCCGGGTCTCGATATCGACGATGTTACCATCCTCGATTCGACCGGACAGCTTCTGGCCTCGGGCGACGACCCGGCAAACAGCGCCCTCAACCAGTCGCTCGGCGTGGTGCAGAACGTTCAGACCGATCTCGAGAAGAAGATCGACAACGCCCTTGCGCCCTTCCTCGGCATGGACAATTTCCGCACCAGTGTCACGGCCTCGCTCAACACCGATGTCCAGCAGATCCAGGAGACCGTCTTCGATCCGGAATCCCGGGTCGAGCGCTCCACGCGCGTGATCAAGGAAGAGCAGAAATCCAGCCAGCAGCAGCCGGACAACGCCGCGACCGTGCAGCAGAACGTGCCCCAGGCGGCGCCGCGTGGCGGTGCGGGCCAGCAGTCGAACGACGAGGCGGCGAAGAAGGAAGAACAGACGAACTACGAGATCAACAGCAAGACGATCGCGACCGTCAAGAACAGCTATTCGATCGAACGGCTGTCGATCGCCGTCGTGGTCAACCGCGGCCGTCTGGCGGCGATGGTCGGCGAAGGGGCCGACCAGGCAAAGATCGATGCCTATCTCCAGGACATGCAGAAGATCGTCGCGTCTGCTGCTGGCGTCGACGCGAACCGCGGCGACGTCGTCACGCTGAATGCCATGGATTTCGTCGAGACGCAGTTGCTCGATCAGCCGGTGTCCGGACCGGGCGTCATGGAGATGCTGACGCGCAACCTCGGCGGCATCATCAACTCGCTGGCTTTCATCCTCGTTGCCTTCCTGGTCGTCTGGCTGGGCATGCGGCCCCTTGCCCGGCAGATGGGCTTCGGCGGCAAGTCGGGTCACCTCGAAGGCGAGGGCGCCGGTCTCGAGCTGCCGGATTTCTCTCCGGCCGGTGCCAGCGCGGCGGGCGGTGCCCTCATGGAAGGCTTCGGTTCGGATTTCGGCTTCGACAGCACGGACGACCTGCTCAATCTCAGCGACGAAGGCAATGGTTTCAATCGCCGCGTCAAGGAAGGTCCGGAGCGCCGGCTTGCCCGCATGGTGGAGATCAGCGAGGAGCGCGCCGCGAAAATCCTCCGCAAATGGTCGCTCGACCGCGCCGCCTGAAATTGTTCGAGAGAAACCCTGCAGAAGAAATCCCGCCGCACCGGCGGGATTTCGCGTTTCTGTGCAACAGGCCAGTTCGGTACGTATCACCACGATCGTCTGATGATTTATCGCGCTGATCGAAATAGTGCCTGAGTCGATTCCGCCCTGGCGGCGTGGACATCCAATCCGTCTCAAGAATCCAAACCGACCGGGCGAGTCTAGGGGAGGAGCCGGATCGAAACTTTTAAAGAAAATTTAACCATATTAGATTCGGAAGGACCGACGACGCCCCTCGATCGCTGCCAGTCCACTGACGATTGTTTTGAAGTGTTCAGCTTCCTGGAGATATAACTTCCAAAAGCCGAAATAAAGTTTGGATCATCTTTGATTTTATACAGTTCTCTGCTACTGCCAGAGCGTCTCCGACTTGGTGCATTTTAGCAACAGGCGTCATTCGAAAGTAAAGCTCACTCATCTATATTCGAGCGATTGGCGGCATTGAAGGCACAGGAAGTTGTCGGAAAGCGACCGCATCTACTCCTTAGGCGTGTCTCTGACGCCTTCCCCCACGGCGGCGCTTGGCAATGACAATTCGCGAAAAAATGATAGAAATCATCTGTATACGATAATTGGCCAGCGCATGGGTCGGCGGCGGCAATCGTGACGCAAACCGGAAAGCGGGTGGCTGCTCTACTCAAGGGTGTACAAGCAAATCGCGTCGCAATCGCAGTGTCTTTTTAGGGGCGGAGATGTACAGTTTACATATTGATTCGCGTCCTGGTTTGCGGGTGGAAATACCGGCTCTGGCTGTCTGTCGGCAGGGCAAGGGTGGTTTCCAAGGGGCGTCGAATCCGGCACGGGGGCTGAAAGTCATGGAGATTTCAACGACTGGCGCGGCCTGGTCTTTGCAGACCGCCGCGCCGCGCATGAGCAGTCGCGGCATATCGCGCGAACAATTGATCCGAAGGCTCGGGGAAGCTGCCGGGCGCAGCAGCCTCGCCAACGGGCTGGCCATTCTGACCGAGTATGTCGGCGCGACGCACCATCTTCTGGCGCGCCACGATCTCTCGCAGGACGGGGGGCTTGACTTCGTTCTCTGCTCCGACTGGCCCTTCGACGTCGTGCGGCGCCTTGCAAGCATCGTCATCGGTCTGAACGCAAAAACGACCGAACTGGAAAAGTGCCTGACGGCGCTGCAGCCTTGCTTCCAGGTCCTGCCGGACGACATCGATCTGCCGCGCGGGGTCAACCGCTCCTATTGCTCCGTCACGTTCAATGTCGGCCGGTCCCGTTTCTCGTTGATGCTGCTGTTTCCGGAGGACGTCATCTTGTCCCAGGAGGGGCTGCGCGATGTCGCCGTGCTTGCAAGCTATCTCGCGAGTTTCAAGGCCGATGCCGGCGTGCGGCACGACCGGGAATTCGAACTGACCGAGCGCGAGCTCGAATGCCTCTTCTGGATCGCCGAAGGCAAGACGAGTGAGGAGATCGCCGTCATCCTCGGCATCTCCCGCAACACGATCAACAACTACATCACCAGCGTCATGCGAAAGACCGCGACGCGCACCAGGTCGGAGGCCATCGCCCACGCCGTCCGGCACAATCTGGTATAGGAGCTGAACGATGGTGCACCTGGATCCGGAGAGTCGCGTGGACGATGCCCGTCTCGGCCGAAGCGCGCGCGCGGCACGCGCGGCGACACTGGTGACCCGGCTGCAGGCCATGCAGCGGCAGATCAACGCGAAGAACTTCGCGGTCTTGCGTGTCAATGGAAGGGGCATGCCGGCAACGCGCAAGCTCACCTGCGTCCTGCACAATTGGGGTGCCGCCTCCGAGACGAATGCGCATGAACTCTTGAAGGTCTATGGCGAGGAGTTGCTCCAGCACCTCGATCGTTCGCCGCTGGCGGTGCTGTGGGATGGCCAGGGGGAGCATCAGGCAGCCGACGCTCCGGATATGGCTCTGTTCTCCAACCGGCTGAAAGGGCGGAAGCTCTCCTATTCGGGCATCGCCTTGCCGATACGGCTTGGCGCGCAGGGCAACGGCTATGTGGTCTTTGCCGGCAGCTACATCGACGCGCCGGCCGAACAGGTCCTCGACCTGCATGGGCGCTGCGCGCAGGTCATGGCCGACATGCTGGCGGCAGACGAAAGACGACTGTTCAAGGGCGAGAGCCTCAGCGACCGCGAGATCGCCTGTCTGCAGATGGCCGGCGACGGCTATATCAGCGAGGAGATCGCCGAGAAGATGGGACTTTCGGTCCACACCGTGAATGCCTATCTCGGGGCCGCCACGACGAAACTCGATTCCGTCAACCGGATCCAGGCGATCGCCAAGGCGATTCGCTTGGGCTACATCAGTTAAATAACGACTGTTCCCAGGGTTGGCTGCCCATACTCCGACCCTTTACCCGCGCGCAGCTTGCCCTTCTCCACCGCTTGCGTGGAGAAGGTCGCGGCAGCGGGATGAGGGGTGCCCAGCCGCTCCAAACTGATCAGCTTGCGAGCGGCAGGGGATAGGACTTGACGAATTTCGCTTCCTCCAGGCTCCTGGCGAGGAAGGCGGTATTCTCGTCCGGATCGGTCGAGGGATGCTGGAAGTTGATGTGGCTGATCTCGATGCCGGCTGTTTCCCCGGCCAGCACGAGCCGCGCATAGACTGTTACGCCTCGGGGCTTCAACTCGAGGTCCAGAATGATTTCCGGACGGCTGTTCCAGTCGAGATTGTAGTTTCCGCCGAGGCCGAAATTCACGGTGCCCGGCAGGAAATAGAGCTCCGCCGCCGATTCCACGAGATCGGCGAGGCTCGCATAGGACTCGAACCGCAGGAGGGCGATGAAGTCCGCAGCGTCGATCAGGCGCAGTTCGGTTGCGACCGGACGAATCGCCTCTGCCACTAGTTTTTCGCGTTTTTCGGAGAATTCGCACTTCTTCAAGATCATGTCACCCGTTTTTGTTGCGGCTGAGCTGCGTAAACCCGGTGAATGAGTTCGGCGACTGCCTTGTAAAACACCGGTGGAATGACACTATCCACCGAGACTTGTGCAAACATGGAGCGCGCGAGCGGCGGATCCTCGAAGACAGGAATGCCGTTTTTCTCGGCGATCTCGCGGATCTTCAGGGCCACCAGATCCTGTCCCATGGCGACGACGACGGGGGCGTCGCTCTCTTCGCGCACGTAGCGGAGCGCGACCGCATAGTGCGTCGGGTTGGCGATCACCAGGGTGGCGCGCGGCACGGAGGCTATCATGCGCTTGCGGGCCCGGTCGCGCTGCATGGACCGAAGCCGCGACTTGACGATCGGGTCGCCCTGGGACTGCTTCAGTTCCTCCTTCACCTCCTGCTTCGTCATCCTCAATTCGCTATACCAATGATGACGGGTCCAGAAGAGATCGACGATCGCCAGCACCGCGGTCGCAAGCAGCACGACGGTGACGATCTGCTTGAGGTCGGAGGTCATTGTGGCGAAGATGGTCACCGGATCTGAAAACATCAGGTCGAGCGTGGCGAAATAGTCGTTCCAGAGGACCAGGACGACGATGATCGACACGACGATGATCTTGAACAGCGACTTGGCGAATTCCACCAGCCCCGGAACGCCGAAAATGCGCTTGAAGCCTGCTATCGGCGAGACGCGGTTCATCTTCGGCATGATCCGGTCGAGCACTGGCCGCGGCAGGTTCTGGAAGATCGACGACCCGACGCCGAAGATGATCAGCAGCAGGAAAATAGGAAGGACCAATTCCGCGGACTTCAGCACGACATGCGAGATCAGTCCGACGGCATCCGTTGCCGTATCGAGGCGCCAGGCATCCGGTTGCTCGAATACGTCCTTGAGAGCCTCGGCCGTGCTTGCCGCGCCGTCGGAAAGAAAAAAGACGATGAAGATGTAGACGGCGAGCGTCGAAGCGAAGGCGGTCACTTCGCGAGAGAAGGGGACATTGCCCTTGTCCGCCGCGTCGGAAAGCTTCTTCTCCGATGGCGCCTCGGTTTTACTGTCCTTGTCCTGGTCTTCCGACATGAAACAGGAAGCTCCCATCCTGGCAAGGAGCCGGCGGCCTCCCTCATCCCCGACGGGACTGCCGTTCCTAACGGCCGAAGCCGACGCGCTCCACAGCCTCTGTGGTGGACCGCGCGGGTGTCATGCGCAAGAGCCGGACGGCAAGAAGGCACCCGGCTCAACAGAAATCAGATCAAGTTTTTGCCGAGGTGTGGCCCTTGGGCGGATTCGCGATTAGAGCGGGATGAGGAAAAGTGTGTGCGGTTTTCCGCCCGCATCCCGCTCTAACCTATTAGAATCGATACGGTCATGATTTTAGGTCGATCCGACCTAAAATCATCGTGATCTAAGCGGCTTCCGCTTCCTTTTCCTTGAGTTCCAGCTGTCCGCTGGCTGCAAGGCGAATCGCTTCCTGCGTGATGGAGCGGCGGGCGATGGCGATGTCGCGCGGGTTGATGCCGGCATCGCCGACCGCAAGGTCCGATTCGATCATGCGCCGCTGGCGCGCGCCGACGGAGGCGAGCACCGATTCGCGCAGTTCCGGCGCCGAGCCTCTGAGCGCCATGGTGATGACGTCGGTCGAGACGTCGTTGAACAATTGCACCCGGCTTCTCTGCGGCATGTAAAGGATGTCGTCGAAGAGGAATATCTTCGGCCGGACCTTCTTGGCGGAATCGGTGCTGATCGTTTCGAGCGACGCGAGCAGCGTATCGACCTGCTTCTTCTCGAGCTCGTTCATCACCTCGGCGATCTTCGCCGGGCCGGGCGAATTGCGCTCGGCCTCCATCTCGTCGATCATCTCGATGACGCGCGCCTCGATGATCGAGGCGGCCTTTGGGCTGACATTCTTCATGTTGACGGCGCGATTGAGAATGTCCGGGCGCAGTCGGTCCGATAGCTGCAGCAGCACCTTGGCGCCGAAGCTCGAGGGCATCATCGACAGGACATAGGCGATCGTCTGCGGATGCTCCTCGGCGAGAGACTGGGCGACCGCGGCCGGATCGCATTCCTGCAACCGATCCCAGATGCTTGCCTCGTAGGACTGGAACGTGGCGCGCCGCCCGAGCAGGCCATCGACCTCGTCGGGGGTCAGGCCCTCTTCGAGAATGCTCTCCATCGCCTTGGCGTTGTCCATCAGGCCGGCGCCTTCGGTGAACAGGTCCTCGAACTCGTTGACCAGCGCCTCAAGCTCGTGGGGAGGGATGGCGCGCAGCGACTGCGCCGCGGCGATGATGGCCTGCAATTCGCTCTGCGTGAAGAATTTCAAGAGTTTACCGGCCACGGATTTGCCCATGGCGAGCAGCACGGCGGCGGCCTTCTCCGTCTGACTGAGCGGTGTTGCCAGTGCCTGCGCTTCGAAACCTTCGAAATCCATCATGGATTTATCCCTCGCCCGATCATCGGGCCTATTTCCTGCTGCCCTTGATCTCGATGAGCTTGACGCCGAACCGGGTCACATCGCCCTCGAGGACGGTAATCTCGCCGCGGCCGATCACCCGGCCGTTGACCATGATCTCGACCGGCTCGCCGATCCTGCGGTCGAGCGCGATCGTTGCCCCCTCGGTCAGCCCCATAAGACCGGAGACCTGCATCCGGCTCGTGCCGAGCACGATCTGGACATCGATCGGGATGTCCATGATCAGGTCCATATTTGCCGCCATGCCGCTGCCCGGCGCACTCTCGATGCCGGACGGCACCGCACCGAAACCGTCGCCGCCGAAATCGCTGCCGGCAAAGCCGGTTCCAACATCGAGGCTGCCGTCCAGGGAGGTGTCGCCGAAATCGCCGCCGAAGCCGCCCGCACCGAGACCGCCACCAAAGTCCCCGCCCTGGCCGAACGGCTCGGCAGCGCCGAACTCGGCGCCGAAATCCGTTGCTGCGCCGTCCTGCTTGAGAACGCCGCGCAGATCGTCGATCGCCTGGTCGAGCTCGGCGTCTCCCGCAAATGCGGCCTGTTCTTCGATGGATGCTGCTTTCTTGCGTACCATGTGCGGATTATTCCAGTTGAAGCTTGCCTCAGGCATTCTGCGATGCGAGGTCGGTTTAACTCATGATGTGACGAAGGATGTCCTGCTCGGAACCGTGCGTGTCCTTGACGCGAACCGTATATCTCGACCCCGACCGGCCGAACTCGCAGACATAGAGATCGCGACCGTTGGCGTTGACCTCGACCCGCACGTCCTGGCCGTCATGAAACGGGATCACGTCTCCCGGCTGCAGCCGGCTGATCGTGTCGAGCGTCAGGCTCTCCAGCTGGATGCGTGCCTCGAGCGTCACGGCCGAGCGGCGAATCTGCTCCTCGAGCTGCTCGCTCCAATCCGTCTTCATGCTTTCGTTTCGTCCGGCGTTGCTGGACAGGACGATCTGGGTCTTGAGCAGCACGCTTTGCGGGATGATCACCGAGAAGGTGGAAAGCACCGGTCCCAGTCCGAAGGTCATGTCGATCGAGGCGGCATAGACATCCTCAAGCGCGGGGTCGGGCGGCAGGCGTTCCGCCCCGTTATGCGGCCGTCCGACCACCGGTTCGAAACCGCCCGGTGCGTCTACCGCCATGCGCACAGCCTCGGCGATCCTCTCGAACACCGGCACCGCTACGTCGATCTCGATCTTGGAGAGCGCCCGTGGCAGCGGCTCTTCGATGTCGGTGGGTTCGGCGCCGAGCAGGGCTTCGACGAGGGCAATGAGAACCGGGCTGTCGCAGCCGATGTGGAAATCGGCGCACCAGTTGCGGAGAGAAACGTCACTGAGGAGAACCGCTTGTCCGAGATCGGCGATGAGTTCATTCCTGAGCCCCATCTTGACGCCGGCATAGCCGATCGCGATGTCGCGCCCGGTCTCCTGCTTGAGCATATCGGGGAGGCGTTCGCTGAAGACATGGCCGAGCTCCAGAGCGGTGCGGCCGATTGTCTTGTCGTCGCCGAGCGCGCCGGTCATGCGCGCCAGCAGTTTCCTGTCGAAGGCGTAGACGTTCGATTCGGTGCTCGGGGTCATGGTATCAAGCCGCCTTGCTTTCGCCGCCGCCGCCCGGGTTCATCATCTCCTGCTCGACCGCATCGATCGACGGCCGCTCATAGGCGGAGATCGTCTTGCGGCCATATTCAAGCGCGACCTGGGGAACGGAGCCGTTCATGTAGGCGAGCAATGTCTGCTTGACGATGACGTAGAGCCGGTTCTGCTTCTCGCGGACCGATTTGATGTTTGCGACCAGGGGACCGACGATCGAATAGGAGAGGAACACGCCGAGCAGCGTTCCGACGAGGGCGGCGGCGATCTTGGCGCCCAGCACTTCCGGCGCCTCGCTGATGGCGCCCATCGCCTTGATGACCCCGAGAACCGCCGCGACGATGCCGATCGCCGGCAGGGCATCCCCCATGGTCGTCAACGCATGATAGCACTTCATCTTGTCGTGGGTGATCGTATGGATCTCCTCGTCCATCAGCGCTTCGATCTCGTGCGAGCGGGCATTGCCAATGATGATGAGCCGCACATAGTCGCAGATGAACGCCGTCAGTTCCTTGTTCTGCAGGACGGTCGGCGCGGATTGGAAGATCGGCGATTCCTCGGGATTGTCGATGTGGCTTTCGATCTCGTTGCGCGACTTGGTCCTAAGGTCGCGCATCAGGCTGTAGAGCACGCCGAGCGTGTCGAGGTAGTGGCGCTCCTTCGGCACCTTGTGCCTGAACGCTTCGCCGAGCGCCTTGCCGGTATCTTTCACCACCTTCATCGAATTGGCCATGATGAAGCCGCCGATGCCGGCCCCGCCGATGATCAGCAATTCGAAGGGCTGGTTGAGGACTTCCAGGTGGCCGCCCATGGCGAGGTATCCGCCGAGGATACAGCCGAAAGTCACAAGAAGCCCGATGATGATATTCATGTCGATACCTGTCGCGATCGTGATTTTCCTCCGATGGAATAGGATTTCATCCTTGCGTGAGGCTGGTCGTGAGCCCCGCTCGCCGCCGGCGCGACGAACAGGTTCGCGCAAGCCAATAAGGTCAGGATTCGGCAAGGTCGGGCCATCGCGCCGGGCTGCTACTCCGCACAGGGCGACCGATAGTGACCACGACCTATACGAGCTATAAGCTGATTACCGCCGACATCACCAGCTCGCTGGAGCGCGTCTCGGAGCAGCCGGTCGTGGCGCGCGAGACGGAGTACTATCTTTCCAGGATCGGCAGCATCAAGACGCTCGACGAGTTCTTCGCCGACAGCCGGCTCTATGACTATGCGATGAAGGCGCACGGTATCGAGGACATGGCCTATGCCAAGGCCTTCATGCGCAAGGTGCTTACCGAGGGCATCGATAGCGAGGATGCTTTTGCCAACAAGCTGGCCGATAGCCGCTACAAGGCCCTGGTCGAATCGCTGAACTTCGCGCGGCACGGCGATACCGCAACCTCGTTCGAGCGCGCGCAAAAGGGCGTCGTCGACAAATACACGCACCAGACCCTGGAGCAGAATGCCGGCGAGGAAAATACCGGCGTCCGGCTGGCTCTCTATTTCGAGCGCATGGCGCCTCTGATCACCAGCGGTTACGAGATCATTGCCGACGAGGCGCTGGCGCAAGTCGTTCGGACCGCGCTGCAACTGCCCGAGGAATTTGCCGCAGCCGACGTCGACCGACAGGCCGAAGCCTATGAGGAAGCGATCGACCTCAAGGATTTCCAGGATCCTGTAAAGCTCGCGGCCTTCGTCGATCGCTTCACCGCCCTTTGGGAGATCAACAATTCTTCCGACAGTTACGATCCGCTTGCGGTCTTCGGTTCTTCGAGCGGCTACGGAATTTCCCCCGACCTGCTCCTTTCCATCAACAATCTGAAACTCGGGGGACGCTGACGTGCAGACCGGCCTTTATGTGGCGCTTTCATCGCAGATGGCGCTTGAGAAGCGCTTGAACACGCTTGCCGACAACATCGCGAATGCCAATACGGTCGGCTTCCGCTCCACGGAAGTGAAATTCGACCAGGTGCTTGGCGATACGAAGCCGACCAAGGTCTCGTACGTGTCCGAAGGCGAGGAATACTTAAGCACCAGCAACGGCGCCTTGGCGCGGACCGGGTCCGCGCTCGACTTCGCCATCAAGGGAGACGCCTGGTTCAACATCGACACGCCCGGCGGGCCGGCGCTGACCCGTGACGGCCGCTTCACCCTGACGGAAACCGGCGAACTTGTGACCCTCAAGGGATATCCGGTGCTCGACGCCGGCGGTGCGCCGATCCAATTGAATGGCGGTGCCGGCGAGATCACCGTCGGCGCCGACGGGGCCATCCACCAGAACGGCGTCCAGGTTGGCCTCCTCGGCCTCTATGAGGCGGATTTCTCCAGCGGCTTCGTGCGCTATGACAACAGTGCCGTCATGCCGGCCGCTCAACCGGAACCCGTCGTCGACCGCTTCGATGTCGGCGTGATGCAGGGCTTCCTCGAAGAGTCGAACGTCAATGCCGTCCAGGAAATGACCCAGCTCATCATGGTGACGCGCGCCTTTGACAATGTCACGGCTTTGATGCGCGACAGCGAAGGATCGCTTGAAGAGGCGATCAAGACGCTCGGCGGCGAGCGCTAGAGCGAAGCAAGGAAAGTGTGAAGAGGCTCACGGCAACCGGCCGGTGTCGACGCAACGGAAATCTACATGGAACCCCAAGGCTCTGACACCATTCCAGCTTCGACCTCGCTGGCGGCGCTCGCCGGCCTTGTGGAGCGCTATGCCAATCCCGACGTTTCGATCGCCCCTGGCGGTCATGTCCAGACGATCTCGCCGGGGCACTATACCGTTACCGGTCTTTCTCGCCATGTGCGGCTGGGGGATTTCGTGGCGCACAAGAGCGCCACCGGCACCCATCTCGGCGAAGTGGTGCGCGTCGAACCGGAGCGGGTCGTCGTCTGCCCGATCGAGCCCGGCGATCCCATCGGCATCCACGATACCGTCATCCGCAAGGGCGCCTTCCGTATCGCGCCGACGGACAACTGGTGCGGCCGGACGATCAACGCGCTGGCCGAACCGATCGATGGCCGCGGCCCCCTCATGCAGGGCGACATGCGTCGTTCGATCTCCAATACTGCGCCGCCGTCGATGACGCGCAGACGGGTCGAGCAGGGTTTCAAGACGGGCGTGCGCGCCGTCGACATCTTCTCGCCGCTCTGCCTCGGCCAGCGCCTCGGTATCTTTGCCGGCTCCGGCGTCGGCAAGTCGACGCTGCTTTCGATGCTGGCGCGTGCCGACGCCTTCGACAAGGTGGTGATCGCGCTGGTCGGCGAACGCGGCCGCGAAGTGCGTGAATTCATCGAGGACACGCTCGGCGACAATCTTGCCAAATCGGTTGCCGTCGTCGCCACCAGCGACGAAAGCCCGATGCTCAGAAAAATGGCGCCTCTGACGGCGGTGACGATCGCCGAGCACTATCGCGACAAGGGCGACAACGTTCTGCTGATTATCGACAGCGTGACGCGCTTCGCCCATGCGATCCGCGAGGTGGCGACCGCGGCAGGCGAGCCGCCGATCGCCCGCGGCTATCCGGCTTCGGTCTTCACCGAATTGCCGCGCCTGCTCGAGCGGGCCGGCCCTGGCGCCGAGGGGACCGGGACGATTACCGCGATCATCTCGATCCTGGTCGACGGCGACAATCACAACGATCCGGTTGCCGATTCGGCGCGCGGCATCCTCGACGGCCACATCGTCCTCGACCGCAGCCTGGCGGAAGAGGGGCGCTATCCGCCGATCGATCCGCTGGCTTCCATCTCGCGCCTGGCAAGGAAGGCCTGGACGCCGGATCAGGAAAAGCTCGTGGCGCGGCTGAAATCGCTGATCCATCGCTTCGAGGAAACCCGCGACCTCAGGCTGATCGGCGGCTACCGGGCCGGCGGCGATCCCGATCTCGACATGGCGATCAAACAGGTACCCGTCATCTATGACGTCCTCAAGCAGACCCCCGGCGAGCGATCCGCCGCCGATGCCTTCACCGACTTGGCAAATGCGCTGAAGGCGGCCGCCATGGGCAACCAGCCCGCCGCGGCTATCCGGGGGAAGGGGTAGCAATGACCGATAACGAAGCGGACGAAATCGTCCACCAGCGCCGGCGCCACGCCAAGATGCCGCTGACCGACAAGGTCCTTGGCGCCATCGGGCTGGCCATGGCGGCCTTTGCGACCTTCTTTCCGTGGTACGCCTTCCTGCACCAGGACCAGTTCTCGATTCCGCCGCTCTGGCAGGGAACGACGCGGGATCTGCCGGAGCGGTCCGGTCGCGGCGTCGTGTCGGTCTCGCCGCTGGCGATGACCGACATGGACGAGGAGACCGCCGCGGCGATCGATCGGCTGACGACGGCGACCGTGCTCGGGCTCGAGCATCAGCCGGCCACGGCCGCGGGTGGGCAGGAAGCCGGCCTGGAACAGCCCTTTCCCGAACCGTCCGGCTTCAAGCTGATGCACGTCGCCAACGGAAGGGCTCTTATCGAGGACGCGACCGGCATGTATATCGTCCGCATCGGCTCGGTCCTGCCGGACAACAGCCGGCTGGCGACCTTCGAAGAGCGCGACGGCCGCTGGGTGATGATCACCTCCAAGGGCGAGGTCTACCAGGCCAACTAGGCGGCCTACAGCGCTGCGCGTCTTGTCAGACGCGCAAAGGTCGCTGTCGCACTTTGAAGTGCTGCATGTTCTTTTCCCTGAATCGGCTGCGATTTAGGGAAACGTGCAGTAGGCTCCTCATCCCGGTTTCTCGACAAGTCCCACGCAAGATTACCCGCCTAGGGTCCTCCTCATCTCATGAGGAGTAGTCGATGGATCCGATTCAGCTTTTCGAACTCGCGTCGCGCCAGGCCCAATGGCTGACGGTCCGCCAGAATGTCGTGGCCGGCAACATCGCCAATGCCAATACGCCGCATTATAGGGCCAAGGACGTCCAGCCCTTCGAAAGCGTGCTCCAGAACACCGGCATCCAGATGGCCGCGACGCATCGTGCCCATTTCACCGACAGCCCGGATGCCGCGCAGGTGACCGACGTCAGCATGATCGACGACGTGGCGGTCCAGCAGTCCGGCAACACCGTCGCGCTCGAGCAGGAAATGATGAAGACGGGCGAGATCAAGCGCGACTACGAACTCAATTCCGGACTGGTGAAATCCTTTCACCGGATGATGCTCACGACGGTACGGAAATAACACCCATGGATCCTTTGACCTCGGCACTCAAGGTTTCGGCTTCGGGCCTGCAGGCGGAGTCGACGCGCCTGCGCATCGTTTCCGAAAACATCGCCAATGCCCGTTCCACCGGCGACGTGCCCGGCGCCGACCCCTATCGCCGCAAGACGATTTCCTTTGCCGCGGAAGTCGATCGGGCTAGCGGCGCGTCGCTCGTCGAGGTCCAGCGCCTCGGCACCGACGATTCGAGTTTCAGCATCGAGTTCGACCCCGGCAATCCGGCGGCCGACGAGAAGGGCATGGTAAAGATGCCGAACGTCAACATCCTGATCGAGATGGCCGACATGCGCGAAGCCAACCGCGCCTACGAGGCCAACCTGCAGACCGTCAAGCAGTCCCGCGAACTCATTTCCCAGACAATCGACCTGTTGAGGGCTTCGCAATAATGATCGATGCAATTCAGTCCGTCGGCGCGTTTTCGACCTTGAAGGAGGCCGAGGGCACCAGCCCGAGCGCCTCGACCGCGCTCTCCCTGCCGAGTGCCGGAGCTGCCGCTCCGCAAGCGCAGAGCTTCGCCGACGTCCTCGGCACCATGACCACGGACGCAATCCGCTCGATGAAATCGGCAGAAGGCGTGTCGCTGCAGGCGATCCGCGGCGAGGCGAACACCCGTGAGGTCGTCGATGCGGTGATGAATGCGGAACAGTCGCTGCAGACCGCGCTCGCCATCCGCGACAAGGTGGTCACCGCCTATCTCGAAATCGCCCGCATGCAGATCTGAAGGAACGTGACATGAAGGCCCTTTCCATCGCCGCCACGGGCATGAACGCCCAGCAGCTGAACCTCGAAGTCATCGCCAACAACATCGCCAACATCAACACGACCGGTTACAAGCGGGCGCGGGCGGAATTTTCGGACCTGCTCTATCAGACGGAACGCGCCCAGGGCGTGCCGAACCGTTCCAATCAGGCGATCGTCCCGGAAGGCGCGATCGTCGGTCTCGGTGTCCAGACGGCCGCCGTCCGCAACCTCCATGTCCAGGGCAGCCTCGTCAACACCAGCAACGATCTCGACCTTGCGCTGGTCGGCCGTGGCTGGTTCCAGGTCGAAACGCCCAATGGCGAAACGGTCTATACCCGCTCGGGCGCCTTCAACACCAACGCCACCGGCCAGCTCGTCACCATCGACGGCTACACGGTCGTTCCCGGCATCACCGTGCCGCAGGACGCGACCGACATCACCGTCTCGGCTTCCGGCCAGGTTCTGGTACGGATCGGCGATGCGACGGAGACTCAGGAAATCGGCCAGCTGACGATCGCCAATTTCGTCAACGAAGCCGGCTTGGAACCGCAGGGCGAAAACCTCTTCAAGCAGACTGCGGCATCCGGCGAGCCGATCGTCGGCACGCCGGCCGATCCGGGCTTCGCACAGATCAAGCAGGGCTATCTGGAATCCTCCAACGTCGATCCGGTCAAGGAAATCACCGACCTCATCTCGGCCCAGCGCGCCTACGAAATGAACTCCAAGGTCATCCAGGCCGCAGACGAGATGGCCGCCACGGTGAGCAAGAACCTCAGGTAACGGGAAGAGGGGGCAAACATGAGGTTTCGCCGATCCGCCGAAAGGGCAGCAAAAAGCGGCTTCGCGCGCTTGACGCGGTCGCTCGCACTTGCCGCAGTTGCCGCGGCACTACTGTCGCCGGCGGCCGCTTCCGCACAGCAGCCGACCGCCGTCATCCCGAAGCAGACCATCTATCCCGGCGAAACCATCGAGGCGAGCATGCTGGAAGTGGTCGACGTGACCAATCCGGATCTCGCCGACGGCTATGTCGGCTCCCTCGCAGAGGTCGAGGGCAAGGTGACGAAGCGGACCCTCCTGCCGGGACGGGTAATCCTCGCCTCGGCGCTGCGCGACCGGTACGCGGTCGAGCGCGGCTCGACGGTGCGGCTGATCTTCAACAATGGCGGGCTGACGATCACCGCCGCCGGCTCGCCGCTGCAGGATGCGGCGGTCGGCGAACTGATCCGGGCCCGCAACGTCGATAGCGGCGTCATCGTCTCCGGCACGGTGATGGCCGACGGCACGGTCCATGTGGTGGCGAAATGACGATGCGCGTGTGTAAGTGGTTGCTGACCTTCGCCTTGCTGTTTGTGGCAATATGGACGCCGGCGTATGCGGCGTCGCGAATCAAGGACGTGGCCTCGCTGCAGGCCGGGCGGGACAACCAGCTGATCGGCTACGGTCTGGTGGTCGGGCTGCAGGGAACGGGCGACAGCCTGCGGTCCTCGCCGTTCACCGACCAGTCGATCCGCGCCATGCTGCAGAACCTCGGCATCTCGACCCAGGGCGGCGAGTCGCGGACGCGCAATGTGGCGGCGGTGCTGGTCACCGCCACGCTGCCGCCTTTCGCAAGCCCCGGCAGCCGCGTCGACGTCACGGTCGGCTCGCTTGGCGACGCGACGTCGCTGCGCGGTGGCACGCTGGTCATGACGTCGCTCTCGGGTGCCGACGGGCAGATCTATGCAGTAGCCCAGGGCTCGATCGTCGTCACCGGCTTTAGCGCCCAGGGTGACGCCGCCAGCTTGTCGCAAGGCGTGACGACGGCCGGCCGCGTCCCGAACGGTGCGATCATCGAGCGCGAGCTGCCGTCGAAGTTCAAGGACGGCTTCAACCTCGTGCTGCAATTGCGCAACCCGGACTTCTCGACAGCCGTCGGCATGGCGGCGGCGATCAACAAATTTGCTTCCGCGCAGTTCGGCGGCCGCATTGCCGAAGCCTTGGACTCGCAGTCCGTCCTCGTCCAGAAGCCGAAAATGGCCGATCTCGCCCGGCTGATGGCCGACATCGAAAATCTCGTCGTCGGGACGGACGTCCCGGCCCGCGTCGTCGTCAACGAGCGGACGGGCACGATCGTCATCGGTCAGGACGTGCGCGTCAACGAAGTTGCGGTCAGCTACGGCACCCTGACGGTGCAGGTCACCGAGACCCCGACCGTCGTCCAGCCGGCGCCGTTCTCGCGCGGTGAAACGGCTGTGGAGCCCAATACCACCATCGAGGCGCAGTCGGATGGCGGCACGGTGGCGATCCTCAACGGCGCGAGCCTTCGCTCGCTTGTTGCCGGCCTGAACAGCATCGGCGTCAAGCCGGACGGAATCATCGCGATCCTGCAGAGCATAAAGACGGCGGGAGCCCTACAGGCGGAGCTTGTGTTGCAATGACCGAAACTCTGGACTTTGTTCTCGGCAAGTCTCGCCGCACGCTGTTGGCCGCGGCCGGCACAGCATTGATGCTGGCGATGCCGGGCGCATTCGCGCAGGACGTGACCGCGCCTCCCGCGGAAAACGGCGCGACCAACGAAATCCAGCAGTTCTGCACCAATATCGCCGATGCGGCGCGCGACCAGCGCTACCTCCTGCAGCGCAAGGATCTTGAAACCCTGCAGGCGAGCGTCGACGAACGCATTGCGACGCTGGAAAAACGTCGGGCCGAATACGAGGACTGGCTGAAGCGCCGCAACGATTTCCTCAAGCAGGCGGAACTCGGGCTCGTCGACATCTACAAGACGATGAAGCCCGATGCCGCCGCCGGCAAGCTCGAAATGGTACGGCCGGAGATCGCCGCGGCGATCGTCATGAAGCTGCCGGCGCGCCAATCCTCGCTGATCCTCAGCGAGATGAGCGACGAGAAGGCGGCGGTGCTCACCAACATCATTTCCAGCGCCAGCGACCCGAACACCTCGAAGGAGCCATCATGAGAATGCAACTTACGGCCGCCCTGGCCGCGAGCCTTCTTGCGGGATGTCAGAACCAGGCCTTCAAGGAAATTGGCCAGGCCCCGTCGATGAGCCCGATCGGCAGCGGCCTGCAATACACCCAGACGCCGCAACTCGCCATGTATCCGAAGCAGCCGCATCAGATGACCGCCGGCTATTCGCTGTGGAACGACCAGCAGGCCGCCCTCTTCAAGGATGCGCGCGCGATCAATGTCGGCGATATCCTGACCGTCGATATCCAGATCGACGACAAGGCGTCCTTCAACAACGAGACCGACCGCAGTCGCACCAATTCCAGCGGTTTCAACCTCGGTGCCAGCGGCGAATCGCAGACCAGCGACTTCGAATGGTCCGGCAATCTCAAATACGGATCGAACACCAAGACCGAAGGGGACGGCAAGACCGAGCGCTCCGAGAAGCTCCGGCTGCTCGTCGCGGCGGTCGTCACCGGCGTGCTGGAGAACGGCAATCTGCTGATCAGCGGCTCGCAGGAAGTGCGCGTCAACCACGAACTGCGCATCCTCAATGTCGCCGGCATCGTCCGGCCGCGGGATGTCGACGCCGACAACATCATTTCCTACGACCGCATTGCCGAGGCGCGCATCTCCTATGGCGGCCGCGGCCGGCTGACCGAAGTTCAGCAGCCGCCCTATGGCCAGCAGATCGTGGATCTCATCTCGCCGATCTGAGGGGTGTGACGATGGAAGAAATCGACAGCAAGCAACCCAAGTCCCCGTCGCTGGTAATGACCATCGCTGCGGTCGCCGTGCTGACGCTCGTCGCCGGCGGCGGTGGCTGGCTTGTCGGCGTCCTTCTGGCGCCGCCGCCAGCGGATAAGGCGGAAGCTGCGGCTGAAGTGCCCGAGAGCGCCACCGGCGAGGAGGGCCTTCCGAAGATCGCCACCGAAGCCAACGGCATCGTCCAGCTCGAACCGATCACCACCAACCTTGCCTATCCGGCCGAGAACTGGGTCCGCCTCGAGGTCGCGCTGCAGTTCAAGGGCGTGCCCGACGTCGCGCTCGCGGAAGAAATCCACCGGGATATCGTGGCCTACCTCAAGACCGTGTCGCTGCAGCAAATCCAGGGGCCGCGCGGCTTTCAATATCTCCGGGATGACATCCAGGAACGGGTTGACCTGCGCTCCGACGGCCGCGTAACCAATGTGATGTTCCGAACCTTCGTCATCCAGTGATTCGGCAGGGTCAGAACCACTCGATTCATCCATTCGTACAGGCCCTGACCCTGGATGCTCCGGATTGCTGCCTTCATAGTCGCCATGGTGGCGATGTCGGGAATTGCCGGGGCCCAGAGCTTTCCCGCCGACATCCTGAACACGCCGGTCGACGGTTCGGTCGCCTCGTGGATCATCCGCACCTTCGGGCTCCTGACCGTCCTTTCGGTGGCTCCCGGCATCCTGATCATGGTGACGAGCTTTCCGCGCTTCGTCATCGCCTTTGCGATCCTGCGCTCGGGCATGGGTCTTGCGACCACGCCGTCGAACATGATCATGGTGTCGCTGGCGCTGTTCATGACCTTCTATGTGATGGCGCCCACCTTCGACCGCGCCTGGCGCGAAGGCATCGATCCGCTCCTGAAAAATGAAATCTCCGAGACCGAGGCGCTGTCACGCGTCTCCGAGCCGTTCCGCGAGTTCATGCTCGCCAACACGCGTGACAAGGACCTGCAACTCTTCATCGACATCGCCCGGGAAAAGGGCCAGACGGTCGTCGTCGACGACAAGGTCGATCTCCGCGCCGTCGTCCCCGCCTTCATGATTTCGGAGATCCGCCGCGGCTTCGAGATCGGCTTCCTGATCATGCTGCCCTTCCTGGTGATCGACCTCATCGTCTCGACCATCACCATGGCGATGGGCATGATGATGCTTCCGCCGACTTCGATCTCGCTGCCTTTCAAGATCCTGTTCTTCGTGCTGATCGACGGCTGGAACCTGCTCGTCGGCAGCCTGGTGCGCTCCTTTACCTGAGCCTCGGGCCGTGTCCCCCGTTAAGACATCCGGCGAGCCCGAAACAATCCGTTAAGCATAGGATTTCACGCGGGATTCACCACATTGCCGGGTCGCCTTCGAGGTGCCCCGCCGGTTAAGCTGTTGGCAAGAAATGGCTGCGAATTTCGTCCTCACACGACGGGTTTGGTGTCCTTCACGAGTTGAGCGGAACCGAGTGGCATGATGCCGGATCGTCGTGACCGGTAACGATTTTAGCCCGGTATGTCCCCCCATAAGTATTTCGTAAAAGGGACAACGAACATGGCAAGCATTCTGACCAACACCTCCGCTATGGCAGCGCTCTCGACGCTGCGCTCCATCTCCTCCAGCATGGAAGACACGCAGAACCGGATTTCCACCGGCCTTCGCGTCGGTACCGCGTCGGACAACGCCGCCTATTGGTCGATCGCGACCACCATGCGTTCTGACAACGCGGCCCTCTCGTCGGTAACGGATGCGCTCGGTATGGGCGCGGCCAAGGTCGACACGGCCTATGCTGGTATGCAATCGGCAATCGACGTAGTCACGGAAATCAAATCCAAGATCGTTGCTGCAAGCGAAGAGGGTGTGGACAAAGCCAAGATTCAGGAGGAAATCGGTCAGCTTCAGGAGCAACTGCTCTCGATCGCCGAATCCGCTTCCTTCAACGGACAAAACTGGATCGCCGGCGGTGTCGACACCGCCACCGCGACGCTCGATGCCACCGTCGTTTCCGGCTTCGTGCGTGATTCCAACAGCGGCGTTTCCGTTAAGACGACCACATACACGCTCGATGGCTCCACGGCGGGTTCCATGAATGTGCTCTTCGGCGGCGACGCGACCGGCACTATCTCCGCCACCACAGGCATCCTCGGAACCATAGCATCGAGCTGGACCACGGTGGACTTCGATACCAGCGTGGCTGGCACAACCGCCGCCGGCGCAACGGTCGGTGCGATGTCTATCAACACGCTCGACATCACCAGCTTGACGGCCACGGAGTTGGGTGAGGCTCTGACGCTGGTCGAAGCCGGTCTCGATGCTATGACGAGCGCGGCCTCGGAACTCGGTTCGATTTCGACCCGTATAGACCTGCAGTCCGATTTCGTCTCCGAGCTCAGCGACTCGATCGAAAGCGGCATCGGCCGCCTCGTCGATGCCGACATGAACGAGGAGTCGACTCGCCTGAAGGCCCTGCAGACGCAGCAGCAGCTCGCCATCCAGGCCCTGTCGATCGCCAACTCCGACTCGCAGAACATCCTGTCGCTCTTCCGCTAATCGGCGAACCGGCACGGGGGCTGACCGTGCGCAACGCTGGAAAAGAGCCGCGACCGTATTCGGTCGCGGCTTTTCGCATTTTTTGTTCCGCTTCAGCATTCCTTAACCATCTTGCTGTTTCCTAGGGCCATCGAAATGACGGGTTAACCAACAAAATTAATTGGTTAGCAGGCATGATGCTGACCGTCGCTTCCCGGTGAGCTCCGGAATGTCCCTTCTTAATCAGCCACTAAGGGGCACCCAAACATGACAAGCATTCTTACCAACGTCGCAGCCATGTCCGCACTGGAAACGCTGCGGAGCATCGGCACCAATATGGAAACCACCCAGGGCCGCGTCTCCTCCGGCCTGCGTGTCGGCGAGGCTTCGGACAACGCCGCCTACTGGTCCATTGCGACCACGATGCGTTCTGACAACATGGCGCTTTCCTCCGTTCAGGACGCTCTCGGCCTCGGCGCCGCCAAGGTCGACACGGCTTACGCCGGCATGGAGTCGGCCATCGAGGTCGTGAAGGAAATCAAGGCCAAGATCGTCGCTGCCACGGAAGAAGGCGTCGACAAGGCGAAGGTCCAGGAAGAAATTACTCAGCTTCAGGACCAGTTGATGTCGATTGCCGAGTCCGCCTCGTTCTCCGGTGAAAACTGGATCGCGGGCGGCGTCGACACCGCCACCTCGACACTTGATGCCACAGTCGTCTCTGGTTTTGTGCGTGACTCCAGCGATGCCGTTTCTGTGAAGACGACGACGTACACGCTCGATGGCTCCACCGCGGGTTCCATGAACGTGCTCTTCGGCGGCGACGCGACCGGCGCCATCTCCGCTACGACAGGCATCCTCGGAACCATTGCATCGAGCTGGACCACGGTGGACTTCGATGCCAGCGCCGCCGGCGTAGACCCTGCCGGCGCAACGGTCGGTGCCATGTCTATCCA
>NZ_AUTC01000002.1 GCF_001461695.1 Sinorhizobium fredii USDA 205
AGGTCGACAACAGCTTATGACACGAATTTCGGATTCAGATGACTAGTACTTTAACGATCATATCCGGCTATCTGTGCTTCCTATCGAGTTTTGAGCAGAAGCCGATGTGGTTCTTGCGCAAGAAATATACGACACTCTTCGTCCCGATGCTGCTGTGGAATATACCTATGGCCATGTTTATTTTGGCTTTTCAGTGGAATGGTCAATATATCTCAAAATACGACGAATTGACCAGCGGAGACATTCTCAATTGGAGCAATGCACTCCTTGGTATTACAGAGCGACCTGTGAATGAGCCGCTTCATTTCTTGCGAAATCTAATTTCATGCAATATAATTGCTTTGTGCATTGCGATACCATTTCGAAAATATCCAATTTATTCGTTTTTGCTAATATTAATTGTTGGCGTTTTCAACATTGATTCGTATATTGTATTACGAAACGATATTTTGATTGGATTCTTCCTTGGAGCACTTTTGGCATCGATGCGTATCGATGCTCGCGCTATAGATTTTTTGCTGCCAGTAACCGTGCCGAGTTATCTGGTGGCGGCATTCGTTATTTTCTACTTCAAGGTAGATTTTGAATCTCTTTGGTGGATGGGGCACAGACTATTGGGTTTCCTCGCGGCGTGGCCGTTGATCGGGTATTTAAATAAGACAGCATTTCGAAAAATATCTAAATACTCTCAATTCAGTTTTTTTATGTTTCTTTCTCACTATTATGTTGAAATAATGCTTTTTCATTTATTTTCTCGGATTTTTTATATCGATAAATTCTACATATTTTTCATACTCTCGGGGCCCTTGACCATTGGCACGTGCATCGTCATGCAACTGATTGCCAGCCGCGTTGCGCCGTCACTGTTGCGCATTTCGACCGGGGGGAGGGCCTGACAAGATGCTGCTACGTCACGGCGGAATACCGACGTGCGCTGATCATGACCGATGCGCCCAATCGCGCAGTTCGATGGACATGATCTTCCACGGCGGTTCGATGAGCGTGTTCCAAACGCGGCAGCATTGATCGACGATGTCGTCGTAGTCCTTGAAGATGCGGTTCGACAGCCGTTTGTCGCGCATGAACTCTGATGTTCATTGTAGAGCTAATTCCGTAACCTTCGGCGGTCCCCCTGTTGTGATTGGGGATGCGGTATGTTTGAAGCGGGTGCGTAAGGCTGGAGACAGAGCTTAAAAAAACGACGGTTGAGCAGACTCTGATGCGCGGATTGAATACCGCATTTCCGTGTGTTCGTCCTGCGCTGCCTCAATCTGCCAGCGGGCATCGATATACGACCATCGGCCACACAATTCATGCGAGGGTTCCCCACAGAGGCCCTGTCTCAGGCACTACGCAGCTGCGTGATTCTATCAAGTCGCGGCTTCTAAATTCGACGCCGTTTTTTTCTTGATGTCGCCCGTATGCCTTTTGCTGGCCAGTCGGTCGGACTTCTCGGCCTATTGCCCAAAGGAAGGCGGCCATGTCGCGCGCGATCGCAGCTGTTACCAATGACTGACGCTTCCCCGCGGCCGCCAGGCGCCGGTAACGAGTGCAAAGGCGAACCTGTGCTTTCCGGGCAATGTCGCGCTCCGCTTTTGACACCCCCCGTGGCGAACCTCCAGGTCGGATAATCCGGGCTGAATAGCGATAAGTCCAAGCCCCCTCGACCAAAACTCGGCGCGCTCTCGTGTTACCGGCCCTTGGTGGATATTGCCTCTTCGGACCGCGTCGCCCGTGGACCGTTCTCTCGGGACTAAGCCAAGGTAGCCCATCAATTGCCGCGGCGTTTCAAAGCGGAGGACATCGCCTATCTCTGCAAGAAAGGTGACGGCAGTGATAAAAGCGACACCGCGCAAAGCCTGGTAAGCAGCAATGACAGGCGCCATAGACCAAGATGGTATCGCTTCGGCGATATGCTGATTCAAGCGGCCAAGTCGTGTTTCAGTCCCTTCCATAGCCTTCCGGTATTCCTGCAAAACGAGATAATGGGTTTGATGCGGAAAGATGAGGTTGGCGAGCCAGCGCCCATAGCATGCAGTCGCGCGTTGAATCTCACCTCCCGCGTCACCGCGTCATGATGCTCGACCAGGGCTTTCGCATTGTCGATCAGAACTTCCGTCGACCCCCCCGAACTGCAGGAAAGCGCCTTCCATGCCTTCAAACGAGTCTGCCTGGCGCTCCCTGAGTGACGCGCGAGTATGCGTCCGCCGCCAATAGCCAAGTGTCACCCACGAACAGGTGAACCCGAACCCGCTCGCCGCCGATCCACACCTCCGTGTCACCGAAGTCGATTTGCATCTGATGGCCCTGCGCATTCTCAAAGCGGACCGCCGCCGGCTTCTGTGCCTTTAGCTCCCTCACTGTCGTACTCGAAGCTCCACAGAACGAAGACCGATGACAATTCCGTGCTCGCTCGCCAACTCTTGGCGGATCACATCCGCATTACTGTTATGCCGAAAAAACGCCCTCGAAGCCAATCATCAAGCCCGTCGAACGCACTGCGCCGGGCAGGCTGTTTGAACGGTGCAGCTCCGCCTCTCGAAGATATCGGCGAACCGTATCGGGCGCATCCAAATTCCTTCGATAGACGTTTGGTACCCCAGCCAAGCTCGTGCAGCCGCAACATTGCCACCACCTCATCAGCTTGAAGCATATCCCCGCCCTGCATCGTTCGCGACTATGCAGGATGCGATGAAATCGCGCTCGTCATCCATCACTCCTCGTTTTGACACGAGGGGGTCCGTTCTTCGCATCGTTATGGGGTCAGTTTTTCATTTCGCCCAACACATTTCTCCTCCCTAGCGACAGGGAGGTTGCCGCCGCAGCCGCCCGGCGGCGATTCACCAAAACGGTTGAACGGGACGCAAAGCCATCAATCCGGAGACGGCCCGCCGCCGGCCATCCCCCAAAAATGCTAACCGATGACCTTATGGAGAGCGCGAAAGTCCGGCACCGGACCTGTAGACTTACAGTACAATTGGAGTGGCCAGGATGTCAGAGCAGAGCATTCGATTCCAGAAATCCGTCCTCCTGCAGGAAAGAGCCCGCGAATTGATCCCGGGCGGCTGCCACACTTACGCGAAAGGCGAGGACCAGTATCCTGTCCTTGCACCGGGATTCATCGAGCGCGGTTCGGGGTGCCATGTCTGGGATGTCGACGGAAACAGATACATCGAATTCGGCATGGGCAACCGTGCCGTCGGACTTGGCCACGCCTACCCGGCAGTAGTCCGGGCGGTCGAGTCCGTCCTCGGCGGCGGCGCCAATTTCACCCGGCCAGCCAAGATTGAAGTCGAGTGCGCCGAGACCTTCCTGGAACTCATCGATGCCGATATGGTGAAGTTCTGCAAGGACGGTTCGGATGCGACTTCGGGTGCCGTCAGGCTCGCCCGAGCCTACACAGGGCGCGATCTCGTCGCCTGCTGCGCCGACCATCCATTCTTCTCGACCGACGACTGGTTCATTGGGACCACGCCGATGAACTCGGGCATCCCTGAGGCCGTCCGGAAACTGACGGTCACCTTCCGGTACAACGACATCGCCAGCGTGAAGGAATTGTTCGACAAGCACCCGGGCAAGCTGGCCGCCCTGATCCTCGAGCCGTCGCGCGACGACGACCCCCGTGACGGTTTCCTGAACGAAGTCCAGCGCCTCTGCAGGGAAAACGGTGCGCTGCTCATTTTGGACGAGATGATCACCGGGTTCAGGTGGCACAGTGGCGGCGCGCAGAAACTGTACGGCATCAAGCCGGACCTGACGGCCTTCGGGAAGGCGCTGGGCAACGGGTTCTCCGTATCCGCGCTCGCCGGAAAACGCAAATACATGCGTCTCGGAGGACTGGAATACACTGACCGCCCAAGGGTGTTCCTCCTGTCGACCACCCATGGCGCGGAGACGCATGCGCTCGCGGCGGCGATTGCCACCATGCGGATATACCGCAACGAGCCCGTGATTAGTCATCTTTACCGTCAGGGCGAGAAACTCAGGGGGGGCATCGGAGAAGCCGCCAGGCGGCATGGGGTGGACGGACACTTCAAGGTAGTCGGCCGATCTAGCTGCCTGGCATTCGCCACCCTTGACCGCAACGGCCATCCGTCGCAGGCGTACAGGACCCTGTTCATGCAGGAGACGATCAGGCGGGGAGTGCTGATGCCGTCACTTGTGGTCAGCTACACCCACGATGACGAAGCGATCTCACAGACGATCGAGGCCGTCGACGGCGCACTGGCTGTGTATGCGCAGGCACTTGAATCGGGAACTGACCGCTTACTGGTCGGCCGCCCTTCACAGATCGTCTTCCGCCGCTACAACAAAGGCGACCAACAAGCTAAAATCACGACTGCGATCACCAGAAATGCAGATGCAACCCTGTGACCCAGACGAGCTCAGCGCGGCAAATGCCCGACCTGCACCAGGTCGGAATCTGACGTCCGCGATCGACTAACTTGTGGCGGCGGCAACCGTCCGATGCGCCGAGTTGGCAAATCCCGACGTGAGCTCTTCGAGGAGGAACGAGCATGACGCGCTCGCCCCCTCGCGGACGATATGCGAAGATAGTCAGATGGGCCGCAAGCCCGCTTCGAGTCAATGCAGCTTCCGGCCGTGTGAGACCCGATACAGCACGCACGACAATCCTTACAAAGTCAGTGTCGACAGATCCCTTAAACCCGCAAGTGAGATCAAGCTCTGCAAATTACAGATCGACGCCCTAAACTTCAAAATTGATAATAAAATAGGCAGCCTGATCGGCCGCTTTTTGTTTTGCCATTCGGCAACGAGACGAATTGTTCGCCGGCCGAGTTCAACATCCTTCCAGCCATTTCTGTTCACAGCCATAATGTCCTCGGAACCCGTGTTGTTCTGGCTTATCAAGAACAACTTGCAAATGGCTGTTTTTCAAGCATATTCAGTTGATATGATAAGGCGCAGCACGGTTTCGGCGGCTAAAGAATTCTCGCCTTCCGGAGCATGAAGGCCTCCGCGAAATGCTCGGGTGCCCGGCACTCCATTCCCCGCAGCCGCGCAAGGCCCGCGAACGTCTCCCGGTCGAACCAGTCTTTCGAGCGCTGTGTCCCGAAGTGTTCGTGCAGGAGAGCAATCTTCCTTTCCATGACCTCCGCCGTAAGTGGCGAATAGGCATTTGGCTGGCCAAGGTCGCCGTCCCACTTCGGAATCTCGTACTCTAGCACCAGATGGTCGCGGAAAACGTTCCAGGTCAGTTTGTTGACCTCGCGATGGTCCTGGTGGGCGTCGAGCCGGGCGTGGGTGAACACAACGTCCGGCCGGACCCGAGCCCTGACATCGATCAGCCAATGCTTGATGTCGCGGCTCTGGGAGGGGAAGTAGCTGTCCTCGAATTCCGCCACGTCGACATTGGACGACTGCGCGCCTTCGAGGAACGCCTCGGCGGAGGCACTGGCTTCAGCCGTCCGTTGGCCGCCGCCGCTCAGCACGCACCAATTGACGTTCAGCCTGACCCCTGACGCGATCAAGCTGAGGATCGTGCCTCCCGCGCCGATTTCGATGTCGTCGGAGTGGGCACCCAGGCAGAGGACCGAGAGTTCCTCCCCGCGACGCGCGAGGCCAAGCCCCATCATGATGCCGCCGCGACTATGTTGCGCCTGTTCTTTTCGGCGGTGACCTTCGCGTTCCAGGGCATGTCGCCCTTTTCGACCATGTCTTCGAGCGACTGCCAGTCGCGCAGCGTGTCCATTGAGCGCCAGAAACCCTCGTGCTTGTACGCCATCAGCATGTTGTCTGCGATCAGGCGCGTGAAGGGTTCGAGCACGAGCTCCTCCCCGCCGCGCATGTAGTCGAAGATTTCGGGCCGGAATACGAAATAGCCGCCATTGATCCAGATCTCCGAAGTCTCCGTCGTGCGAAACTCGCGGACGCGGCCATCCTCGGCGATGTCGGCAAGGTGATAGGTCAGCGGCGCGCGCACCGCGAGGAAGCAGCCGATCTTGCCGCTGGCTTCGAACTTGGCGATCACGTCCTCAAGGTCGACGTCAGTCAGCCCGTCGCTGTAGTTCGCAAGAAACATCTTCTCGTGTCTGACGTGCTCCTTCGCGGCCCAGAGGCGCTCTCCGATGTTTCGCCAAATACCCGTGTCGAGCAGCGTCACGCGCCAGTCCTTGTCGACCTCATTGAGCAGTTGGACGTCCCTGCCGCCGCCGGACACGACGCAGTCGGCAAATGTGTGCGGACGGGTGTTCAGGAAGAACTCCTTGATGACATTAGCCTTATACCCCAGACACAACACGAATTCGTCGTGTCCGTAATCGCTGTACCACTGCATGACGTGCCGCAAGATCGGTTGCTGACCAAGCGGGATCATCGGCTTTGGAACGCTTTCGGAATAATCGCGGATTCGGGTCCCGCGCCCGCCACAGAAAAGAACGACCTTCATTTCGGCAACTCCGATGGATCGATTACTGTTACGAAGGGAATCGGCACCACGAACTTCGCGCCCCAGGCGGCGACATGGTGCATCTGCTGGATGATCTCGTCCTTCAGGTTCCACGGAAGGATCAGTATGTAGTCGGGCTTGGCCTGGTTGATCGCTTCGACGGGCTTGATTGGAATGTGCATGCCCGGCGTGAAGCGGCCGTGCTTGTAGGGGTTTCGGTCGACGGTAAAATCGAGGAAGTCGTTGCCGATGGCGCAGTAGTTGAGGAGCGTGTTGCCCTTGCCCGGCGCGCCGTAGCCGCAAATTTTCTTACCTTCGTTCTTGGCCGCGATCAGGAACGCCAGGAGGTCGCGTTTCGCGCGCTGTGCCTTGTGGCCGAATGACGCGTAGGTCGACATCTCCGTCAGCCCGTGCCGCTTTTCGCGGTCGAGGAGTTCGGTCACGCTGTCTTCCGTGGCCCAGCTGCCCCCCTCGTGGGCGAGATAGACGCGGAGAGAACCCCCATGGGTGGGCAGTTCCTCGACGTCGATCACCCGCAGCCCGTGGCGGGCCGCCATGAGGTCGATGGTCAGCAGCGAAAAGTACGAGAAGTGCTCGTGGTAGATTGTGTCGAACTGGTTCTCGGCCATCAGCCGCTCGATGTGCGGGAATTCGAGGGTGACGACGCCTTCCGGCTTGAGCAGGATTTTTATGCCCGCGACGAAGTCGTTGAGGTCGGGAACCTGCGCCAGGACGTTGTTGCCAATAATGAGGTCGGCAGCCAGTCCTTCGGCCATCATCTGGTTCGCCATCCGGACGCCGAAAAAGTCCACGCGGGTCGTCACGCCCTTTTCTTCGGCGGCGCGGGCCACGTTGGCGGCAGGTTCGACTCCGAGCACGGGAACGCCGAGCGGCAGGAAGTGCTGCAGCAGGTAGCCGTCATTGCTGGCCAGTTCAACTGCCAGGCTGTCGGAACCAAGACCAAGGCGCTTCGTGATCGCCTCGCAATAGGCCTTGGAGTGGGCGACCCAGCTCGTCGAGAAGGACGAGAAATAGGCGTATTCGCTGAAGATGGTCTCGGCGCTCATGTACTCCTTGAGCTGCACCAGATAGCAGGTGTCGCAGACCAGGACGTTGAGCGGATAGTAGAGTTCCATTTGGTCAAGCTGGTCGGCCTGCAGGTAGCTCTCGCACGGAGGCGACATGCCAAGGTCTACGAGTGCGTGCCGCAAGCGCGATCCGCAAAGCCTGCAGCCGACATCCCGGCCTGCGGTGTGGTGGTCGCGAGCGATTTCGACAGCCTGAATGTTCATACTGGGTCCCCGCTGGGCGCGGTGGCTGGCTCTGAACCTGTGCCTGCCGCGCCTCCGAAAAAGAGCGTCTTTTCGATAGGGGCAGGTTAGGACGTCGGCGACCGGGATTCGATTTCCCAATCCGGTACGCACCTTAATCCTATAGTAAAACGGGCGCGGGCAGCGCCCACTCCGAAACCGCCGAACGGGTAATGCATCTGCACGGCATACCGCTATCGGAGAAGCCACCTAAGACTTGGGAAGCTCTTCCTGTTCCGGCTGAAGTTGCCCGACAATTGGGCTGCCGGTCCTTTGCCCGGCTACCAGGTTTGAGGGCGACATGCAGTTTACCAAAACGGAACTGGAAGGTGTCTGGCTGATCGAGCCGACACCGGTGATTGACGACCGCGGTTCCTTCACGCGCATCTTCTGCGAAAAGGAAATGGGAGATTGCGGGCTTGCGACGCGCTTTGTGCAGCACAGCCGGTCGCATTCCGTCGGGAAGGGAACCCTGCGGGGACTGCATTTCCAGGAGGAGCCATATACCGAGGTGAAGCTCGTTTCCTGTGCCCGCGGCGCAATCTTTGATGTCGTTGTGGACCTGCGCCCCAACTCGCCGACCCGCAATCGCTGGCTGGGCTTCGAGCTCACGCCCGAAAACATGAAGCAGGTCTACATCCCCGCAGGCTTCGCCCACGGGTTTCAGACGCTGACCCAGGACGCCGAGGTCTCGTACCTCATTTCGCAGTTCTACACACCCCACGCGGCGACGGGTGTCCGCTTCAACGACCCTGTCTTTTCGATAAACTGGCCGCTGATGCCGACCGCGATGTCCGAAAGGGACAGGACGTGGCCTCTGTCAGGAAGCTAGCCGACTAGTACTCTGCACAAAGGATTTTGACGGGTCGTAGAATTCGTAGGCTGTTGGGGTCGACGAGCAATTCGATGCTGCGTGCGACGCATTGCTACCCGCGGATCAAGCCGTTGCTTTCGATGGTGATCACCACCTGATGGACACGAACGACGCCGAGTATGTCGCGCGCATGGAGGATGTACTCGACCTCTACGCCGAAGCGCCCGACCCGAAGCGGCCGGGCGTGTGCTTTAAGGAAGCCCGACCAAGCTCAACGGCGAAGTGCGGCAGGATCCCGGTCGCGCCGGGCTGGCTGCAGCGTTACGACTGCGAATACAAGCGCAACGGCACCGCCAACCTGTTCGTCTTCCTCGACGCCCACCATTCGCGACGCAAGGTGAAGGTCACCGAGCGGCGCACCGCAGACGACTTTGCCTATTGCATGCGCGATCTCGTCGATAGCCATTGCCCGCGGGCCGAGTGCATCCGCGTCATGCTCGACAGCCTGTCGCCCCACACGCCGGCCGCACTTTATCAAGCCAGCCTGCGAGGCGCGCAGGCTGCTGATTTGCCAGTCTGGCGGATGTGTTGATCCTCGAACTGTTGGGGCTAGCCGAGCGCTGAATGGAGCCGGCGTTTGTTGCAGACCTCTTCGATGAAGTGGGGAAGGTATTCGGTGATGTCCTGGAAGGTTTCGAAGGACATCGGATAGACACCTCGACGTTCAGCCTTTTCATGAAGCTCTCGGCCTTGGAGTTGTCATTGGGGTTGCCCCGGCGGCCCATCGAACCGATCAGGCCGTTGGCGGCCAGTGTCTCGCGGTAGAGCTCGGCCGCATACTGCGGGCCGCGGTCGGAATGGTGGACCACGCCCGGCGGCGGCTTTCCCGTCAATGGCCGTCTTCAGACGCGTCGTGGCGTTTTGCCAGACCATGCAGCGTTTCGCCGGCGAGGAATTCCTGCGCGACCTGACGTTTGAATTCGATGCTGTGACCTGCGGTGTTTTGCCATGGGTCTTCTTTCCGAAAACCCGGTAGGCCGGTCAATTCCTCACCCCAAGAGCGCACTCCAGCGGTCCGCGGGGCGACGGCCACCGACAGATAATGGAGTCCGCGATATCGGTGCCTGGCGTAGTAATGCCGGGATATGTGCCTGAGCCAGTTGCGCTGGTTCTACGCGCATGCCGAGGCGTTCGTCCCTGCCGAGCCTCCTGGAAGGATTCGGGAATGCCTGCCCTGGAGCCCGCATACATGGGTCTGCCGCCAATCGTGTCTGCAGGAAGCGCGTTGGTAGAGGCTGTGCAAGGCGGCTGCACGAAAGTATCGCCAAACGACCCAGTGGCGATCGTATCGGCGATGCAGCAGGTGCTTTCCTGTGTCCCTGCGAGAAAGCGGAAACCGGACGCTTGTTGCGGGAGGTGGCGTCACGCGCCTCGAAAGAGTGTTTCTTGCAACGGTGAAGCGATCTGGGCGACGCGCGCGTGAGACGCTCATCGTGCTGAGGAGAGCATCAAAGATCGGATACCTCGCCCAAGAGGCCGTGATCCGACAAGATGGCAGCGGCAGCGGCCACTTCCCTGAACGGCAGACCCGAGCGCTGCGCGATCGAAAGCAGCGAATGCTTCCCGTCGGCAAGGTTCAGGACCCATAGCAGCGACATGGAGGTCGCTTCCTGGGCCCGCTGTCCCCCGAGGGCATCGTAGAGCCCTCGCCTGCCGAGTTGCGGTTCGCATTTCGGGAAGAGGTTCAAAGGTGTCCAGTCCCCTTCGACGATATTGATCACGTCCGTCAGGATGCGGAAGGAGTCCGCCAGGTGCTTGGGACTGATGAAGTCGAGATTGTCGGCCGATGTATGGTATTCGGGAAAGGTGCCGTAGACGCTCCGCTGGAACATGCCGACCGGCAGGTTGAAGCCCGGCGAGCAATATTGCCGTTCGTCATAGCCATAGGGCGAGAAATCCAACAATTTCGCCCCCGCTTCATGCCCAAGCACGTGCGCCATGGCGCGGTCGATGAAGGCGTCGCCGCGGCGGCTTCGCTTGTACGACGGACTTCCCGCGTCCCCCACACAGGAGAGCACGAGGCCATGGTCGATGAGATGCGTTCGGTCCTCGTTGCGGGCCAGCCACGTGATCGCGCCGATCGTGCCCGGAGCGAACAAGAAGCGGTAGCTGTATCGTGTTTCCCTGGCCGCGAGGTGCCTCGCAAGGATTGCCAGAAGGGCGAGGCCCGAACAGTTGTCGTTGGCCAGCGAGGGGTGGCAGATGTGAGCCGACAGAAGAAATTCCCGCTCCGTCTGTCCGCGGTGCAGGTATTCGCCATAGCTCAGGCTGCCGTCCTTGAGATCCGAGTCGATCTCCACCCGGTAGAGGCCGTCGGGCAGTTCGGACGCCCTGTCGCAGGACATGCAGAAACCCCATGTCGGGGCGTAATAGGAGGTGCGGTAGGGGACTGCATCCGGCTGTCCGGGCAGCGTGTGGATGTGCGGCCTCAACTCGTCGAGCGGCAGGATTCCCTTGAAGGGTACGCTGTAGTTGACGACGTGCAGGTTGCAGTCGGCAAAATCCACGACCGTCTGCCCGTCCGGTCCCGTGATGCTGGCCGACCGGATGTTCCATTCCTGCGGGACGGTCCAGTCGAACACCCGGGTTCCCGAGGGCACCTCGTGCCGCTCGAGCGCAACCTGATCGGACAAGACATCCAGCGTTTGGCGCACGCCGTCTCCCGTGATGCTCCTGCAGATCGGAAACAGCCCTGCGGCCAATTCATGGATTTCGTCGCCGACACCCATGGAAGGCGACTGCTCAAGGCCGTCCGGCTTAACGTGCTCCATAGCGGGTCACTCCGCCGCGGCCAGAGGCCCCGCAGGTTCGACAACCCTCATCCGTTCGTCCAGAAGCCCGTTGGCGAGGAGATGCTTGATGTGGCCGATGCGCTGGAACCGCGGTCCCTCGAACTCCTCGAGCGTCACGTTCGACTTCCTGTAGGCGTCGTAGAGCTGCTCGGCACCCTTGCGGGCGTCCCATTGCGGCTTGAAGGCAGGAAGCGCGCGCGCGATCTTGTCGAAGCTGACGCGGTAGGAGCGTTTGTCCGGCCCGGCGTCGGACGCGAATTCGAGCCGGCAGCCCGGCACGACTTCGGCGACGATCTCGGCGATTTCGCGGATCCTGTAGTTGTGGTCCGTCCGCCCGACGTTGAAGGCTTCGTTGTGGACGGCGTCCCGCGGCGCTTCCAGCCCTGCGATGAAGGCCCTGGAAATGTCCTCGATGTGGACGATCGGCCGCCAGGGCGTCCCGTCCGACTTCAGGAGGATCACACCCTTGGTGACAGCCCAGGCGACGAGGTTGTTCAGCACGATGTCGAACCGCAGACGCGGCGACAGGCCGTAGGCTGTAGCGGGCCGGAAGTAGACGGGGGAGAAGCTGCTGTCGGCCAGGTCGGAAATGTCCCTTTCCGAAAGTACCTTGGACCAGCCATAGGCCGTGACGGGATTCAACTCGCCCGTTTCGTCGACTATCCCGTCGCCCGCCTGGCCGTAATTGCTGCACGATGACGCAAGCAGGAAGCGCGACACGCCTGCCTCCTTCGCAGCCTTCGCGAGGCGCACACTTCCCTTGTGGTTTATCTCGTAGGTCACGTCGGGATCGAGGTCGGACAGCGGATCGTTGGAAAGTGCGGCCAGGTGGATGACGGCATCGAATCCTTCGAGGTCCCGCGGCTGCACGTCCCTGACGTCCTTCTGGAAGGAAGGGACGGAAGCCTGGTCGCCCCCCGCGTCAAAACTGCAGCGGCGGTAGAGGTCACTGTCGTAGCCGGTCACCGAATGCCCCGCTTGGAGCAGCATCGGCACCATCACCGAGCCGATATAGCCTTGATGGCCCGTCACCAGAACTTTCATCGCGCACCTCTTCTCAAGCGGATTTTATCTTGCAGAGGCTACTTGGGCCGGAAGGGTTGGGCGAGAACGCCAATAGGCGATCAGGATGGCCTGTTGGACGAAGCCTTTGCCATGCTCTACCGCTTTCGGGCGTGTGGCCCCTAGTCGTTTAGGAGAACCGTCGAAAGCAGGAATTCGTCCTGGAGGTCCAGGCTCTTCCTCAACTTCTCGACGCGCCAGCGGACGGTGCCGGAATGTTCTTCCAGGTCTCGAGAGCTGCTCGATCAGAGACCCCCGCATCGAAGCTGTCGACATGCTGGCAATAGTCGCCCAAGCCCATCTTTCCGAGCAACAGATCATTTTTGGCGGCATAGCTCAGGGAAATCACGAGTTTTCCCGCTCTCAGGGCCGCGACCACATTGTGGAAGCGGGACACGACCACGAGATCGGTCCGCGCGACCTGACTTAGTACGTCGTGCAGGGAATGGACGGGTTCATAGGAAAGCCTTTTTGCATCGCTCTCGCCAAGGGCCGCGAGGACCGCTTCCACGGCGGGCGTCATCCTCGCGCCGACGAGTTGCTGCCGGAGGGTTCGCTCCGCACGCTGCCTTGGCCTTTGGCACGCCCTTGAGCGGTATGGCCGACGTTGAATCGAGCTTTGGAGCCGGATGAGGCTGGATCTGGCTCACCGCTTTTCGTTCGAGGTGCCCATCCCAATTTCCGCCAGCACTTCAGCCGTGTGCTCGCCGAGCCGCGGCACGCCGCGCTCCAACGCAAGCGATGCACCCGAAAACCGGACCGGTGTCCTGACTCCCGGCGACGTGCCGGTCGCCGCACCCGTATGCGGCGTCTCGACCCGCATCTGCCGATGGACGATCTGTGGATCGGCGAAGACGTCGGCAACCGTGTTGATCGGCCCTCCCGGCACGCCGGTCGCCTCTAGCTTCGCGAGCAGCGCGTCACGTTCGAATTTTGCGGTTTCCGCCGCGAGTTCCGCCGTCAACCTGTCACGGTGCTGAACGCGCCCGGCATTGTTCCGATAGCGCTCGTCCGCCGCAAGGTCCGGACGCCCGAGCAGGTCGCAGAACTTGACGAACTGCCGGTCGTTGCCGACCGCGACGATCAGATGCCCGTCCGAGGTGGGAAGGACCTGGTAGGGCGCGATATTCGGATGGGCATTGCCGAGCCGCCGGGGCGCCTTGCCGGAAACGAGGAAGTTTAATGCCTGGTTGGCGAGCACGCCCGTCATGCAGTCGAGCAGTGCCATGTCGATTTGCTGTCCCTCGCCGGTACGTCCGCGTTGCGCCAGCGCCGCTTGCACGGCGATGACGCCGTAGAGCCCCGTGAAGATGTCGGCGAAGGCGACGCCGATCTTCTGCGGCTCGCGGTCCGGCTCACCGGTCAGGTCCATGATGCCGCTCATGCCCTGGACGATGTAATCGTACCCCGCCCGGTGGGCATATGGCCCATCCTGGCCGAAACCGGTCACCGAGCAATAGATCAGCCGCGGATTGATCTTCTTCAGGCTCTCATAGTCGAGCCCGTATTTGGCAAGTCCGCCGACCTTGAAGTTTTCGAGAAGCACATCCGATTGCGCCGCGAGCCGACGCACTGCCTCCTGTCCCTCCTCTGTCGTGAAGTCGATCACCACCGAGCGCTTGCCGCGATTGCAGGCGTGGAAATAGGCGGCGTCTAGCTTCTCGCCCCCTCCCCCTTCGACGAAGGGCGGACCCCAGGCCCTGGTGTCGTCTCCGGCCGGGCTTTCCACCTTGATGACCTCGGCGCCCAGATCGGCGAGTGTCTGGCCGATCCAGGGACCGGCGAGGATGCGGGCGAGTTCGAGGACCCGTATGCCCTTGAGCGGCGCTTCCATGATCGCGCCGCTCAGAAGAAGGCCTGCAGCCCGGTCTGGGCGCGGCCGAGGATCAGCGCATGCACATCATGCGTGCCCTCATAGGTGTTGACCGTCTCCAGGTTCAGCATGTGGCGCATGACCTGGTATTCCTCGGAAATGCCGTTGCCGCCGTGCATATCGCGGGCCATGCGGGCGATGTCGAGCGCCTTGCCGCAATTGTTGCGCTTGACGAGAGAGATCATCTCCGGGGCCATCCGCCCCTCGTCCATCAACCGTCCGACGCGAAGCGACCCCTGCATTCCGAACGCGATCTCGGTCTGCATGTCGGCGAGCTTCTTCTGGAAGAGCTGGGTCTGGGCAAGCGGGCGGTTGAACTGCTTGCGATCGAGGCCATATTGGCGCGCCGCGTGCCAGCAGAATTCGGCCGCCCCGAGCGCACCCCAGGAAATGCCGTAGCGCGCCCGGTTGAGGCAGCCGAAGGGACCCTTGAGGCCCTCGACATTCGGCAGCAGCGCCCCCTCGCCCATCTCGACATTGTCGAGAACGATCTCGCCGGTGATTGACGCCCTGAGCGAAAGCTTTCCGGCGATCTTCGGTGCCGAAAGACCCTTCATGCCTTTCTCCAGTACGAAGCCACGAATGGCGTTGCCATGCGCCTCCGACTTCGCCCAGACGACGAAGACATCGGCAAGCGGCGCATTGGAGATCCACATCTTCGAGCCGATCAGCCGATAGCCGCTCTCGGTCTTGATCGCCCGCGTCTTCATGCCCGCCGGATCGGAGCCGGCATCCGGTTCGGTCAGACCGAAGCAGCCGATCCATTCGCCGCTGATCAGCTTCGGCAGGTATTTCTGCTTCTGCTCTTCGGAGCCGTAGGCGAAGATCGGGTAGATCACCAGCGAGGATTGTACGCTCATCATCGAGCGGTACCCGGAATCGACGCGCTCGACCTCGCGGGCAACGAGTCCATAGGCGACGTAGGAGGCACCCACCCCACCATAGGTGTCGGGCACTGTGACGCCGAGCAGACCGAGTTCGCCCATCTCGCGGAAGATCGCCGGGTCAGTCTTTTCCTCACGATAGGCCTCGATCACCCGTGGCTGCAGCCGTTCCTGGGCATAGGCGCGCGCCGAATCGCGGATCATCCGCTCGTCTTCCGTCAACTGATCCTCGAGGAGGAACGGATCGTCCCATTGGAATTGACTTTTGCCGGCCATGTCTCTCTCCCGTCGGATATTGATAAGAGCGTGATGCGGCGAAAGCCGTAAACACCTTCCCCCGCTCCCGTCTGCTGGCGTTATCGCAAGCGGGGTCAATGGTTTCAAATGAAATTGGGACAATGACTCATGCAAATGCTGCATGAGTCATTCAATCGAAGGACGACCTCATGCAGCACTTGGGAAGCGATCTTTCGCTTCCGAACAGTAGCAGCCTCGACCACTCTCACCCGTTTAGCTAGCGCTCAAGTGCTAGCCAGGCCGTGTGCCTGTGGCCTGTAACAGAACCTACAACAAACTGACATCGCACCTTCACGATGCGCCGATATGGCAGGTTCACAAAGATCACCGGAGTCTCCGGAAGAGGACCTGCCGCCGATGTTTCAACTGAGGAACGTGACCCGCCAGTTCGGCAAGAAGAGAGCCGTCGACTCGGTCAGCTTCGAAATACCACAGGGCCAGATGGTTGGGGTCATCGGTCGCTCCGGGGCCGGCAAGTCGACGCTGCTGCGGATGATCAACCGTCTCGTCGATCCCTCCTCCGGCACGATCGAATTCGGCGGCATCGAGGTCTCCTCGCTCAAGGGCTCTGCGCTCAGGCACTGGCAGCGCGACTGCGCGATGATCTTCCAGCAGTTCAACCTCGTGCCGCGCCTCGACGTGCTGACCAACGTGCTGCTCGGCCGGCTAAACCATCGTTCGACCGCCTCGAGCATCCTCAACCTGTTCTCCCGCGACGAACGGATCATGGCGATCGGCGCACTCGAGCGTCTCGGCATCGAGCAGACGGCGCTGCAGTCGGCCGGCACGCTTTCCGGCGGCCAGCAGCAGCGCGTCGCCATTGCCCGGGCGCTGATGCAGCAGCCGAAGGTGCTGCTTGCCGACGAACCGATCGCATCGCTCGACCCGCTCAACGCCAAGATCGTCATGGATGCGCTGCGCGACATCAACGAGCGCGACGGCATCACCGTCGTCACCAACCTGCATACGCTCGACACGGCCCGCAACTATTGCGAACGGATCATCGGCATGGCGCACGGCCGCGTCGTCTTCGACGGCCAGCCGAAGGACCTCACCGCCGCCGCGGTCGCCGAGATCTACGGCGCCGGCACGGCAATCGAGGAATCGATGACCTCGACGAGCATCAACATTCCCGCGGGTGCCGCCCGCGAGGAGACCGTATCGGCCGGCTTCAAGCCGCTGGCACTGGCCGGCCTTTGAGGCCGCCGCGATCGAATGCCCGCGTCAAGGGTACCTAACGAAACAGCCACTGATCCGGCGCGGCCGGAAAACGGGAGACGAACCTCATGCTGAAGAAAGCTCTTCTGGGCGCCGTTGCGCTTATCGCCCTCGTCGGCCATGTCCAGGCCGAAGATCTCAAGGAATTCCGCATTGGCATCATGGGCGGCGAGAACGAAGCCGACCGCCTGCGCAACTACCAGTGCCTGGTCGACCAGCTTCCGGCCGCCATCGGCGTCGAGAAGGTCTCGCTGTTCCCGGCTGCAGACTATGACGGCGTTATCCAGGGCCTGCTCGGCGGCACGCTCGACTACGCCGAGCTCGGCGCCTCAGGCTACGCCAAGATCTATCTCGCCAAGGCCGACGCCGTTGAGCCGATCCTGACGACGGTCCAGACCGACGGCGCAACCGGCTACCACTCGATCATGGTGGCCCGCAAGGACTCCGGCATCACCAAGCTCGAAGACCTGAAGGGCAAGAAGCTCGGCTTTGCCGATCCGGATTCCACCTCCGGCTATCTCGTGCCGCTGGTGACCCTGCCGGAAACGATCGGCGCGCCTGTGAAGGAATATTTCGGCGAGACCGGCTTCGGCGGCGGTCATGAAAACCTCGTTCTCGAAGTCCTGAAGGGCACTTTCGATGCCGGCACGACCTTCGGTTCGGGCGTCGGCGAGTTCAAGGACGGCTACACCTCCGGCAACCTGCGCAAGATGGTCGACAAGGGTGTCCTCGACATGAACGACCTTGTCGAACTGTGGCGCTCACCGCTGATCCCGAACGGCCCGATCGTCGTACGCACCTCGTTGAACGACGACATGAAGGCGAAGTTCAAGCAGTTCATGATGGATCTGCCGAAGTCCGACGCAGCCTGCTTCTCGGCCATCCAGGGCGGTGACTTCAGCGGCTTCACCGAGGTCAACAGCGACTTCTACAAGCCGATCATCGACGCCCGCAAGGCAACCATCGGCGGCTGATCGTTTCAAGCCATGTTCCTGGCGCTGGCTGCCAAGCGGCCAGCGCCTCGTTTTGCGGGGCGCCGAAGGGCGCCGACCCTAAAGAGGCCGGCTTCCGCCGGAAACCCCATGGCCACTTCCGTGCTTTCCCGGCAATTGAGCGAGAACGGCGCGCTCATCGAGCGCCATTGGCAGGAGCTCAGCAGTCGGCGGCGGCTCTACACGACGCTCGGCCTCTCAATTCTCGCGCTGACGCTCTTTGCCTCTCTCTGGTTCGCCAACGACTCCAATGCCGGAAAGTTCGTCGACCGCCTGCCGCATTTCTTCGACTTTGTCGGCGACCTGATGCCCCGCGATGCGATGGAGATCGGGCGTGCGCTCCTCGACCTCCCCTCGCCCTATGACGATGGCAGTTTCAAATATAACTACCCGGAGGGTCGCCTCTATCTGACCGACGGCGTCTATATTCCAGAATATGTTCACAAGATGCTGGAGACGGTGAACATTGCCATCTTCTCGACGGTGCTCGGCGTCTTCTTCGGCTTCATCCTGTGCTTCCTTGCGGCCAGAAATCTCATGCCCAATCCCTGGATCAGGGGGGGCGTGCGTCGACTGATGGAAGTCCTGCGCGCTTTTCCGGAGGTGGTGATCGCCGGCTTCTTTCTGGCGATCCTCTCGCTCGGGCCAATCCCTGCGATCGCGGCGGTGTCGATCCACACGATCGGCGCGCTCGGCAAGCTGTTCTTCGAAGTGGTCGAAAATGCCGACATGAAACCGGAGGAAGGCCTGCGTGCCGTCGGAGCCAACTGGATCGAGCGGGTCTGGTTTGGCATCGTGCCGCAGGTGATGCCCAATTTCGTAAGCTATTTCCTGCTTCGCCTCGAGATCAACGTGCGCGCCTCGACGATCATCGGGGCGGTGGGCGGCGGGGGCATCGGCGAGCTTCTGCGCCTGTCGATCGGTCAGGGCCATCAGGCCAAGACGCTCGCGATCGTGCTTTTGCTCTTCGCGACGATCTTCGCCGTCGATCAGTTCTCCGCCTGGCTTCGCCGCCGCCTCGTCGGCGATCAGGCCTTTGAGCTTGCCCAGTAGGAGCGCGCCATGACTGCCTCGACCAAGCCCAGCGTGCTGGAAATGGAAGCGATCGCCGCCCGCCACGCCCATCTCTTGCAGTCCTCCTCGAAGAAGGGGCTGAAGCAAATGCTGATCGGCGGGGGCGTAGTTTTCTATCTCGTTTTCAGTTGGTGGTTCTTCTCGATCGGCCACGTGCTTGCCAATGCCAATTGGGGTATTGCCGGAACCTATCTCGCCGACTGGGTCTCCTATGAAGTCCGGCCCGAAATCGCGATCGCGCCCGACGGGACAATGGCCGTTTCGTACCAGCGCAATTCGCCGCTCGGCAAAAATCCGAACCCGCAATGGGTTATGCTCGACAAGCAAGAGGTAACGCGCACCGTCGAGGCTCGCTCTGCCACCACTCCGGCACAAAAACCAAAGGCGAGCTCCTCATTCAATTTCATGGCGCCGAATGCGGCGCTCGGCGCTGGCGGTACCACCGAGCAGGCCGCCACCACGACGCGCACGGAACAGGTCGTCACGCGCGCGGTCGTGACCTACGATCGCGCGACGCGCATCGAGATCGCCAACAAGCTCGTCACGGCGACCCATGCCGGTGAAAGCCTTACGATGAAAGTCGACGGAGCGGACAGGGTGACGGCCCAGACGCCATTGCCGCGCTGGGCGACGCAGAAGCGGCCGGGCGAAAAGGTCACGCTTTCCTTCGGCTTCACCGGCTGGGCCGAAATCGAAGGTGACGAGGTCTCGATCCGCAACCGCTTCTTCGGCTGGGCCAACTTCCTCTTCGATACGAACTCGCCCTATTTCGGCAAGTCCTATGGCGAAGTGGCATCCCTGATCCTGTCGGGAGATCGGATCGAACCGACGCGTTCGAATCTGTCGCTCGCCTGGGACAACATCCTCTATAACGCCGAATGGCAGCATCTCGACGTCTGGACCAAGATGCTGCAAACAGTCGTCATGGCCTTTGTCGGGACGCTCTTCGCCTCCTTTATCGCCTTCCCGCTCTGCTTCCTTGCCGCCCGCAACATCACGCCGAGCCGCGTGACGAACCAGTTGGTCAAGCGCTTCTTCGACTTCCTGCGGTCGGTCGACATGTTCATCTGGGCGTTGTTCTTCACCCGCGCCTTCGGCCCCGGGCCGCTCGCCGGCATCTCGGCGATCTTCTTTACCGACACCGGTACGCTCGGCAAACTCTACTCGGAAGCACTGGAAAACATTGACGACAAGCAGCGCGAAGGCGTCAAATCCGTCGGCGCCGCGCCGATCGCCGTGCAGCGCTTCGGCGTGCTGCCTCAGGTGCTCCCGGTCTTTGCCAGCCAGGCGCTCTATTTCTGGGAATCGAATACCCGCTCGGCGACCATCATCGGTGCCGTCGGCGCCGGTGGCATCGGGCTCAAACTCTGGGAGGCGATGCGAACCAATTCGGATTGGGAAAATGTTGCCTATATGGTGCTTTTGATCTTGATGGTTGTCTTCGTTTTCGACAGCATCTCCAACGCGTGCCGCTCGCGGCTGATGGGTGGCAAGGCGCATTGATCCGATTTGCGTGATGCGATCATGATGTTGTCACGCAAATCGGATAGCTGCCCATTGCACCCCGCCAATAGTCGATTCGTCTTCCGGGCGAGGCGTCGATAAGGAAAGTGAAGACTCGTGCGCTATGCAATCTACTTCGCGCCGCCGGCCGATGACCGGCTGTTGCTGACCGCGTCCCGGTGGCTCGGCCGCGATGCCTTCACCAGCGGTGCATTGGCCTGGACGGAAACGTCGGCGCTCGAACGTCAACAGCAGATGGCTTTGACGGCCGAACCGCGCCGCTACGGCTTCCATGGAACGCTGAAAGCGCCCTTCGAACTTGAAGCCGGGCGAAGCGAGGCCGACTTGATCGCCGCCTTCGACGAATTCGCGGCCGAGATCGAAGCCTTCGAGATACCGGAGATCACGCTCGACCAGATCGGCCCGTTCTTCGCGCTTGTGCCGAACGCACCGTCCGCCTCCCTGCAAAATCTGGCGGAGCAGGCGGTTCGCCGCTTCGAACCGTTCCGGGCTCCGCTTTCGGAAGCTGACATCGCCCGCCGCAATCCTGACAAATTGACGCAGCGTCAGCGGGATAACCTAGTGGCATGGGGCTACCCTTATGTCTTCGAGGAGTTCCAGTTTCATCTGACGCTCACCGGCCCCGTGCCGGACGAGATGCGCAGCGTCATGCGCGAAACGCTCGAGGCCGCCTTCGAACCATTCATCGGCCGGCCGCTGAACATCTCGACCGTCGCGCTTTTTATCGAGCCGCAGCGCGGCGCCCCCTTCACCGTTCATTCCCTGCTGCCGCTCGGCAGCGCATCCGCACGAAAGATTGCATGACATGAGCAGCGAACAGGTTCTTTCCAACGCCCGCATCGTTCTCGAAGATGACATCATCGACGGTTCGGTGCAGATCCGCGACGGCAGGATTGCCGACATCTCGAAAGGACCGAGCCAGGTTGGCGAGGATTTCGAAGGCGACTACCTGCTGCCCGGCCTGATCGAGCTCCACACCGACCACCTGGAGTCGCATTACTCGCCGCGTCCCGGTGTGCGCTGGCTGAAGATCGCCGCCATTCAGGCGCACGATGCGCAGGTCGTCACCTCCGGCATCACCACCGTCTTCGACTGTTTGCGCCTCGGCTCGGACGAGGAGAGCGGCTTCCCGAAGGGTGAAATGCGCAGCATGGCCGACGCTTTGGCGCAGGCGAAGGACGAGGGCCGGCTGCGCGCCGACCACCTCATCCACCTGCGCTGCGAGGTCTCGACGAACGACGTGCTCGAGCACTACGAGGATTTTCGCGACGACCCGCAGGTGCGCCTCGTCTCGCTGATGGACCACGCGCCCGGCCAGCGCCAGTTCCAGACGATGGAGCAATACACGCTTTACTACAAAACCAAGCGCGGCCTCACGGACGAAGCCTTCGCCGCCTTTGTCGAGCGCCAGCAGGCCCTGTCGGCCCGCTTTGCCGCGCCGCACCGCACGGCGCTTGCCCAGGCCTGCGCCGAGCGTGGCATCACCATTGCCAGCCACGACGACGCGACGCTTTCGCATGTCGAGGAGTCGATCGGCTATGGCGTCCGGCTTGCCGAGTTTCCGACGAGTTTCGAAGCGGCGGAAGCCTCCCATCGGGCGGGCCTGAGCGTCCTGATGGGCGCGCCCAACGTCGTGCGCGGCAAGTCGCATTCCGGAAACATCGCCGCCCGCGAACTCGCGGAACGCGGCGTGCTCGACGTGCTTTCCTCGGATTACGTGCCCTTCAGCCTGATCCATGCACCGTTTATCCTCGCAGACGAAGTCGAAAGCATCGACCTGCCGAGCGCGATCGCTCTGGTGACTGCGACACCGGCACGCACCGTCGGTCTTAGCGACCGCGGCCGGATCGCTGTCGGGCTGCGCGCTGATATCGTTCGGGTCCATCGACCAGAGGGCATTCCGGTTGTTCGCTCCGTCTGGCGCGAAGGACGGCGTGTCGCATGATGGCCAAGGAAAGGCAAAGCGGAACGCTCATCGTCGTAGTCGGCCCGAGCGGCGCTGGCAAGGATAGCGTCATGGGTGTGGCTGCCCACCACTTCGCGCAACGGCCGGATATTCTCTTCGTCCGGCGGGTCATCACCCGTCCATCTGATGCGGGCAGTGAAGTGCACGAAAGCGTATCCGCCGCGGAGTTCGAGGAAATGCAGGAAAGCGGCGACTTCGCGGTTTCCTGGCAGGCGCACGGCTTGAGCTATGGCATTCCGCGTGACATCGCCGACAAGATCGAGAGCGGCATGACGGCGATCGTCAATGGCAGCCGCGCCGCCCTTCCCGCCATTCGCGCCGCTTTCGGCAAGGTTGCCGTCGCCCTCGTCACCGCCGACGCGCCGGTCTTGGCGAAGCGCCTCGCCCAACGTGGGCGCGAAAACGAGGAGGACGTGCTGCGCCGGCTGAAACGGCAGGTCCCCGACGTGGTCGCAGGTCCGGATGTGATCGTCATCGACAACAGCGGCCGGCTTGCGATTGCCGGTCAGCGATTCGTTACGCTCGTCGAACAGCATTGCGCCAAGTCGCACCATCCTGCCTGATTACCGAAAACTGGTCGTTCCCGCCGCAAGCCCCGGATCAATGGTCCGGGGCTTTTTCGTCGTGGCCGCTCGCCCCGTCCGCAGGTCGCGTTACCTCTTTGCACTGGGCCGAGATTTTTTCCTTGCCGTTCACTTTATTATGTATATACATTATCGCAACAGAAGGGCGGAGAACTGATGAACCGAAACGCTGACATGGAAGGCAGCAGTCTCTGGCGCAACGTGCGCCTTGCGACGCTTCGAGAGGATCTGGGCCCGCTCGGCGTTATCGAGAAAGGCGCCGTTGCCGTCCGCGGCGGCCGGATTGTCTATGCCGGCGCCGCAGGCGACCTGCCCTCCGACCTTTCCTCGGCCGACCAGGTGATCGATTGCGAAGGCCGCTGGATGACCCCGGCGCTGATCGACTGCCACACCCATCTCGTCCATGGCGGCAATCGTGCCCGCGAATTTCAGCTACGGCTCGAAGGCGCCACTTACGAAGAGATTGCCCGCGCCGGCGGCGGCATCGTCTCGACCGTGCAGGCAACCAATGCGCTTTCGGTCGAGGAACTGGTGGCTGCCGCCCTTCCGCGGCTCGACGCACTGCTCTTGGAAGGCGTCTCCACGGTCGAGGTCAAATCGGGCTACGGGCTCAACATCGACGCCGAGTTGAAGATGCTTCGCGCCGCCCGTCAGTTGGAGCGCCTGCGCCCGGTTCGCATCCTCACCAGCTATCTCGCCGCCCACGCCACGCCGCCGGAATACAAGGGGCGGAATGCCCACTATATCGCCGACGTCGTCCTTCCCGGTTTGTCCCGGGCGCATGCCGAAGGGCTTGTCGATGCCGTCGATGGGTTCTGCGAGGGCATTGCCTTCTCCCCCGCAGAGATGGCGCGGGTCTTCGACGGAGCCAGAGCCCTTGGCCTGCCGGTGAAGCTTCATGCCGAACAGCTTTCCAATCTCGGCGGCGCCAAGCTTGCCGCCTCCTATGGGGCGCTTTCGGCCGATCATCTCGAATATCTTGATGCCGATGGCGCTGCCGCCATGGCAAAGGCCGGGACTGTCGCCGTCCTGCTGCCGGGCGCGTTCTATACACTCCGCGAAACACAGTTGCCGCCGGTCGAGGCACTGCGCGCGGCGCAGACACGCATCGCCATCGCCACCGATTGCAACCCGGGCACGTCGCCACTGACCTCCCTGCTGCTGACGATGAACATGTCGGCGACGCTCTTCCGCCTGACACTCGACGAATGCCTCGCCGGCGTCACGCGCGAGGCGGCCCGGGCCCTCGGCATCCTCCAAGAAACCGGCACGCTCGAAGCGGGGAAATCCGCCGACCTTGCCGTCTGGAACATCGAAGCGCCGGCGGAACTGATCTACCGCATCGGCTTCAACCCCCTCTCCGAGCGGGTTTTCAAGGGTGAAAGGATTGCCCGATGACCATTCTTCTGACGCCCGGTTCGGTTCCGCTCAAGGACCTGGAAACAATCTACTGGACCGGCGAGCCGGCCCGCCTCGACCGCGCCTTCGATGCCGGCATCGAGAAGGCCGCAGCGCGCATCGCCGAGATCGTTGCGGGCAATGCGCCCGTCTACGGCATCAACACCGGCTTCGGCAAACTCGCTTCGATCAAGATCGACAGCGCCGATGTCGCTACCCTGCAGCGCAATCTGATCCTCTCGCATTGCTGCGGGGTCGGCCAGCCCTTGGCCGATAACATCGTCCGCCTGATCATGGCGTTGAAGCTCGTCTCGCTCGGGCGCGGCGCTTCCGGCGTCCGTCTCGAACTCGTTCGGCTAATCGAAGGGATGCTCGAAAAGGGCGTCATTCCGCTGATCCCTGAGAAGGGCTCGGTCGGCGCCTCTGGCGACCTTGCACCGCTCGCCCATATGGCCGCCGTGATGATGGGGCATGGCGAGGCCTTCGTCGCCGGCGAACGCATGAAGGGTGATGCTGCCCTGAGGGCGGTCGGGCTTTCCCCGGTGACGCTCGCCGCCAAGGAAGGCCTGGCGCTGATCAACGGCACCCAGGTTTCGACGGCACTGGCGCTCGCCGGCCTGTTCCGCGCCCATCGCGCGGCCCAGACGGCGCTCATCACCGGCGCGCTGTCGACCGATGCGGCCATGGGCTCGTCCGCCCCGTTCCACCCCGATATCCATACGCTGCGCGGCCATCGCGGCCAGATCGACACGGCGGCAGCGCTTCGGCGGCTGCTCGACGGATCGGTGATCCGCCAGAGCCACCTCGAGGGCGACGAACGCGTCCAGGATCCCTATTGCATCCGCTGCCAGCCGCAGGTCGACGGCGCCTGCCTCGATCTCTTGCGCGAGGTGGCCGCGACGCTCACCATCGAGGCCAATGCCGTCACCGACAATCCGCTCGTGCTCTCCGACAATTCCGTCGTCTCCGGCGGCAACTTCCATGCCGAGCCGGTGGCCTTCGCCGCCGACCAGATCGCGCTGGCGATCTGCGAGATCGGCGCCATTTCCCAGCGCCGCATCGCCCTCCTCGTCGACCCGGCCTTGAGCTACGGCCTGCCGGCCTTCCTTGCCAAGAAGCCGGGCCTCAATTCGGGGTTGATGATCGCCGAAGTCACGTCGGCCGCGCTGATGTCGGAAAACAAGCAGCTCTCCCATCCGGCCTCCGTCGACTCGACACCGACCTCGGCCAACCAGGAAGACCATGTGTCGATGGCCTGCCACGGCGCTCGCCGCCTTCTTCAGATGACCGACAACCTGTTCTCGATCATCGGCATCGAAGCCTTGGCCGCCGTTCAGGGCATTGAATTCCGGGCGCCGCTTGCGACCAGCCCGGAACTTGAGAAGGCGGCCGCTACGGTGCGCGCCGTTTCCCCGACGGTCGAGGAAGACCGCTATATGGCCGACGACCTCAAGGCTGCAGGCGACCTCGTCGCCTCCGGCCGGCTGGCGGCCGCCGTATCCGACGGCATCCTGCCGCGACTGGAGGTTTGAAATGGCCGTCTTCGAAGTCCGGCAAGGCACCTCGCCGGTGATCCTCGGCTTTCCCCACACGGGCACGGATGTACCGCCGCCGATCTGGCAGCGGTTGAACGACAACGGCCGCATCCTCGCCGATACGGATTGGCACATCCACGAACTCTATGAAGGGCTGCTGCCGGAAGCAACAACCGTGCGCGCCACCTTCCATCGCTATGTCATCGATGCCAATCGCGACCCGGCCGGCGTCAGCCTCTATCCGGGCCAGAATACGACCGGGCTTGTGCCGGAAACCGATTTCGACGGCCTGCCGATCTGGAAGAAGGGCGAAGGCCCGACGGATGCCGACATCGCCGAAAGGTTGCGCGATTTTCACGCTCCCTACCACGCCGCGCTTGCCGACGAGATCGCCCGCGTCAAGGCGATCCATGGCGTGGCGGTCCTCTATGACTGTCACTCGATCCGCTCGCAAATACCGTTCCTCTTCGAGGGCAAGCTGCCGGACCTCAACATCGGCACCGATACGGGAAGGACCTGCGCTCCGGCAATCGAAAGAGCTGCAGTGGAAATCGCGGCAAAAGCAGAGAGTTACACCCATGTCCTGAATGGCCGCTTCAAAGGCGGCTGGACGACCAGGCACTATGGAAAGCCGGAGGCCGGCGTTCACGCGATCCAGATGGAACTGGCGCAATCGACCCATTTGGCAACGGAGGCGACGCCGTTCGCCCTGGACGCCGGCAAGGCCGAGCGCCTTCGCGGCCATCTCCGGCGGATGCTGCAAGATATCGAAACAATCGCACTCGACCTCCGCAAGCTCGGCCAAAACTTGCAGAGTTGAACAATCACAATGTCTTATGGCGGAATGCTAGGCTGACACCTCAGCAAAGCCTCCAGCATCCGCGGAGACCTCAAATCGACAGGGAGTGAGGCATGAACACGACCAATCCGCGCCATAACATCCGCGAAGTGCGCAGCCCGCGCGGAACAGAGATCAGCGCCAAGAGCTGGCTGACGGAAGCCCCGCTCCGGATGCTGATGAACAACCTCGACCCGGAGGTCGCCGAGAACCCGCACGAGCTCGTCGTCTATGGCGGCATCGGCCGGGCGGCCCGCACCTGGGCCGACTTCGATAGGATCGTCGCCACGCTGAAGGGTCTCAACGAGGACGAGACCTTGCTCGTCCAGTCGGGCAAGCCGGTTGGTGTCTTCCGCACCCATAGGGACGCCCCGCGCGTGCTGATCGCCAATTCCAACCTCGTGCCGCATTGGGCGACCTGGGATCATTTCAACGAGCTGGATAAGAAGGGTCTTGCCATGTATGGCCAGATGACCGCCGGCTCGTGGATCTATATCGGCAGCCAGGGTATCGTGCAGGGCACCTACGAAACCTTCGTCGAAGCCGGTCGCCAGCACTACAACGGCGACCTCACGGGCAAATGGGTACTGACCGGCGGCCTCGGCGGCATGGGCGGCGCCCAGCCGCTCGCGGCCGTCATGGCCGGCGCCTGCTGCCTCGCCGTCGAATGCAATCCGGATTCCATCGATTTCCGCCTGCGCACCCGCTATGTCGACGCGAAGGCCGAAACGCTTGACGAAGCGATGGAGATGATCGGCCGCTGGACGGCCGCGGGCGAGGCGAAATCCGTCGGCCTGCTCGGCAACACGGCCGAGATCCTGCCTGAAATGGTCCGGCGCGGCATCCGCCCGGACATGGTGACGGACCAGACCTCGGCACATGACCCGATCAACGGCTACCTGCCGAAGGGCTGGACCATGGCCGAGTGGAAGCAAAAGCGAGAAAGCGAGCCGAAATCCGTCGAAAAGGCCGCGCGCGCCTCGATGCGCGAGCATGTCGAAGCAATGATCGCCTTTCAGGACATGGGCATCCCGACCTTCGACTACGGCAACAACATCCGCCAGGTGGCCAAGGAAGAGGGCCTCGAAAACGCCTTCGCCTTCCCGGGCTTCGTGCCGGCCTATATCCGGCCGCTGTTCTGCCGCGGCATTGGGCCGTTCCGCTGGGCGGCGCTGTCCGGCGATCCGGAGGATATTCGCAAGACCGACGCCAAGGTGAAGGAACTGCTCCCTGACAACAAGCATCTGCACAACTGGCTGGACATGGCCGCCGAGCGCATCGCCTTCCAGGGCCTGCCGGCGCGCATCTGCTGGGTGGGCCTCGGTGATCGCCACCGCCTCGGCCTCGCCTTCAACGAGATGGTCAGAACCGGGGAGCTCAGCGCTCCCGTCGTCATCGGCCGCGATCATCTCGACTCCGGCTCCGTCGCCTCGCCGAACCGCGAGACCGAAGCGATGAAGGACGGCTCCGATGCCGTCTCCGACTGGCCGCTCTTGAACGCCCTGCTCAACACCGCATCTGGTGCCACCTGGGTCTCGCTGCATCATGGCGGCGGCGTGGGCATGGGCTTCTCCCAGCATTCGGGCGTCGTCATCTGCTGCGACGGTTCGGAAGATGCCGCCCGCCGCGTCGAGCGGGTGCTTTGGAACGACCCGGCGACCGGCGTCATGCGCCACGCCGATGCCGGCTACGACGTCGCGCTCGAATGCGCCAAGGACAAGGGCCTGCGGCTGCCGGGCATTCTCGGCAACTGATGAAAAAATGGGAGGCTGCCCCGCGGCCTCCCGCTGCACCGGAAGGGGTTCCCGTTACGATGCGGAGACCCGGACGCGCTTGCCGTCGAGCATCAGGAGCAGCACGAGCCCGGCAAGGCCGGCCGCTGCGCCGAGCAGGGCAGTCCCGGAATAATCGCTGAAGCGTGTGCCGATCGCAAAGAGCGCAGCGCTGAGCGCGCCGCCCAGAAAGATGTTCACCGCGATCAGCGAGCTTCCAAGCCCGGGCCGATCGGCGATCAGGTCCTGGAGATAGGTGATCGGGATGCTGATCAGCGCCGCCGCACCGAAACCGCTGACGAGCGTCAGGGCATAGATATGCCAAGGCCGATCGGAAAATCCGAGCAGTGCCATATAGACCAGGTAGACCGCCGTGCCGAGCGCCAGAGCATCGACATGGCTGAGGCGGTACTGGATGCGCCCCCAGACGAGAATGAAGATCACTTCCAGCAGAGCCACGACGCCGACGACGATGCCGATATCGGTGGCCGTGCCGCCGGCCGCCCCGGTGACGATCAAGGGAAGGACGGCGGCGTTGACATGCAGGGTCGAGGAGATCAGCGCGATCGCAATGAGCCGCCCGAGCACCCGCGGCGAGAGGATCTCGGCCAGCGAAGCGAGATAGGAAAGCCGCTTCCCCAAGGCCGGATCGACGCCGGCCCTATGCGGCAGAAGGAAAGCGACGAGGATGAGATTGCCAATGCAGCCGAGGCTCGCCAGCAGATAGGCCGGTAGCATGCTTCCGCGCGCCGACAGCACGAAGCCGACTAGCCCGGGAACCAGGACCCAGGAGAGCGAGATGGCGGCCCTCACCGCGGAATTGACCGCGGCGGCATCCCTGCCGCCCATGTGGTTGGCCGCCGTGCGCACATTGGCAAAGAGCAGTGAGTTGAGGGCGCCGTAGATCGGCAGGAGCAGCAGCGTGGCAAGCACGAAACTCGGTTTGGTCGGCCAGACATACACCATTCCGTAGCCGACGGCGCCGAAGAGGATGACCGCCAGCATCAGGCTGCGATAGTTGCCGACCCGATCTGCGACGATCCCGACGGTGACGCTGACGACAACATTGACGAGGGCGGCCACGAAGATCAGGGCCGAGTAGAACGCGTCGCTCAGGCCAAGCTCGGTAATTCCGACCACCGACTGATAGGGCGAGGTCGCGGCGCCGGCAAAGCCGAAGAGGAATATGGCAAGCATGCTTGCCCGAATGACCGGGTTTCGCATGGCGATCAGCAGCGACGAAGACATGGTGGGGCAATTCCGCGGGAGGGGCGAAGTCAAATTTTTCCGCCTGAGGCCTCGGGCGGGGTCGTGCGGCTTGCCGCGTCAGCTCCAGCGGGCGGAGAGACGCGACTTCGGCGTGAAATCGAAATCACGATCGAAAGGAAAGATCGGCCTCCGGCGGCGCTCGCTTGCCAGATGCTCTATGTCCTGATTGACGACACCATCGGTGAGCGCCATCAGGTTGGGGTTGGCGATCGGTGCGAGTTCCGGCGACAGGTAACCGGATTTGACGACCAGCAGGCGCACGGCGCTCGGGTCAAGCCCAATGCGGCGGAAATCCTCGAGGTTGTGGTAAGGACGCCGTCGCGCCGACAGCACGACCGTGATGCCGCCCAGTTGAACCACCGCCTGGCGTTCTGCAAGGGGACCGGGATCGTCAAGCCTGACAACCTTGGCCGCTTCTTCGACGGCGGGGCTTGAGGGATCAAGACTGCCGCCGATCCGCAGCCTAAGCGTCCCGCCTTCGCCGGCCGCGAAGCAGGCTTCCACCGCTGGCCGATCGGCAATTCCGGCGATAAGTGCATCCTGCCAACCCCGCCCCAGAAGTGCTTTCAGGACATCGGCCCGGTCGCCGACGCCACCGCCGGTCGGGTTATCGCCCGAGTCTGCCAATATGATCGGTTTCGTCGTCGCCCGTTCGGCAATTTCAAGCATAGCATCAAGCGCACCGGTCACCGGCCCGAAACGAAAGTTTTCCCGCGTATTCCAGTAGCTTGCGGCGATTTCTTCTGCCGCCTTCGATGCCGCCGCCTTGTCCGATCCGGTGATGACCGCGCAGGCGGTGGTCCGCGCCTCGTCCGCCCAGACATAACCCACCATCAGATTGGCATCGAGAATGCCGGGCCGCGTATCGAAATCCGGTAGGCGCCCATACAAGCTCCGGGCGGGCTCATCTTCCGTCGAGGTCCGCTCCCCGGGCAGCAGCACGGGCACGGTCGCCCAGGCGACGCCCGGCCGCGTGCCGCTCCGCAGCGCCTCCACCAGCATCGACCAGGCCCGCACCATGGTTTCGCGCGTATCGATATGCGGCGCCGTGCGGTAGGCGGCGAAGATATCGATCTGGTCGATGATCCGCTCGCTGACATTGCCGTGCAGGTCGTAGCTGACCGCAATCGGGCAGTCGGGACCGACGACGGAACGGGCGGCGGAAATCCAGTCGCCCTCCGCATCGTCCATGCGGTCGACCTTGATCGCGCCATGCATGGCGAGATACAGCCCGTCGACCGGGAGGGTCGCCTTCAGCCCTTCGAGGAATTCCGTCTTGAATGCCTCATAGGCCGGCTGCGAAACCGGACCGCCGGGGACGGCGCGGGCATGGAGCAGCGGAATGTGCTCCACACCATCCGCATCGAGGAAGCTGAAATAATCCGCCTCCAGCAGCGCCTCACCCCTCAACACCCGAAAGTCCTCGACCAACATCAGGACCGGCGAATAGGTGCTGCATTCCGTATGAATTCCCCCGACGGCAATCCGCATGGTTCGTCAACTCACAGCGTTGGGCTCAAGGGAGCAATCGCGGCAAAGCGCAGCCAGTCCTTCTCAGCCTTCGGCGTCCAGGCTGCTTCGGCGATCGCGGGCAAACGCGGGAAGACAAGGCGATTGAAATAGCCGCGCGACAGGAAATGCTCCGACCAGATGCAGGCCTGGACACCCTTCATCCGGCTCTTCAACTCTTCCGGAAACTCGCCTTCCGCCTCATAGGCATAGGTGTGTGCCGGCGTTGCCGTACCGGCCCAGCTTGCGCCGGGTTCCTGCCAGGCTTCCGCCTGGGCCATGTCGAGGTAGTAGGCCTGGCCGGGCGTCATCACGACCTCGTAGCCCTCGTGCGCCAACTCGATGCCGACGTTCGGGTTCTCCCAGGCCATCAGCAGCGTGTCCTCGGTTCCGACGCCGCCGCCGTGGGCAACTTCGTTCCAGCCGACGAGCTTGCGGCCACGCGCCGTCAGCATCCGCTTCACCTTTTTCAGGAAATAGGATTGCAGCGCGAAGGTGCCGGAGATGCCCTCCTCTTCCATCAGCTTGCGCGCCAGGGGCGAGGCCAGCCAGGAGCCGTTTGCCACCTCGTCGCCGCCGATGTGGATATATCGGCTCGGGAACAGCTCGACCATTTCGTCGAACACTTTTTCGAGGAATTCGTAGGTGAGCGGAACGGCCGGATTGAGCGCGTTGTTGGGATAGCCCTGTACCGAATGATAGCTCTCCGGCGCCTCCTGGCCATCGGCGAGCTCGGGAAGCGCGACGAGCGCCGCGGTGCTGTGGCCGGGAATGTCGATCTCGGGAATGACCTCGACATTGAGCACCGTTGCATGCGCAACGATGACCTTGACCTCATCCTGGCTGTAGAAGCTGCCCGAAGGTTCGGCGCCGTTGCCGAGCTGCGGCAGCAACGGCTCGTCTGGCCCGCGCAGGACGCCGAGCGTCGTCAGCGTCGGGTAGGCTTTGATCTCCAGCCGCCAGGCCTCGTCATCGGTCAGATGCCAATGGAAAATGTTGAGCTTGAACCAGGCAAGAATGTCGATCAGCCGCAGCACGTCGGCGGTCGGATAGAATTGCCGCGACACGTCGAGATGGCAGCCGCGCCAGCCATAACGGGGCCGATCGGATATCGTGCCCGTCGCTGGAAAGCGGAATTTTCCTGGATGATTGCGGGCACCGTCGAGAAGCTGGACGAGCGTCGTCAGCCCATATTGCCGTCCTGACACGGCACCGTATTCAAGCCGGATATCGCGGCCGGAGAAGGCGAGCCTGTAGGCCTCGCCACCGAGTTCGCCCTTCTCCTCGAAGACGATCGGTAATCCCTGGCCGGAGGCCGCCAGGCTGAAGGGAGCGTGGCCGGCGGGAAACAGCCGATGAAACAACGCCAGCACGTTGGAAACAGCCTCGATGTCCTCTGCGCTGCTTCCCGCCGCCGGATAGAGGACGACCGGGAATCCTTCTCCGGGCACCGCGTCCACCTCAGCCGGCCAGGGCTGCAGCGCGAACGGCAGGTCGAGCCGACCTTCGGGCAGGCGCAGCGGCGGCGGTTCGCTTGTCGCACCTTCGAGCCGAAGATCCGAAACTTCCACCGGGACATGCGATCGTCGGACAGCGTCAGATAGGCCGACTTCGCCCCGTCGGTGCAATGCTTGGCCTGCCTGTGCAGCCCGCTGACCAGGAAGGTCCAGCTTTCGCCGGGCTGAAGCGTCAGCCCCTCGGGTGGAGCGAACTCGTGGAAATTGGCGTTGCGGCGTAGGAAGACGGCGTTCTCGCAGCCAGCCGGATCGATGACGCGGGTGAGCGACGTATAGACGAGACGGAAGCCGCCGAGCGGCCTGCCGGACAAGTTGAAGAGGCTGAAGGTGAAGCGTCCGTTAGGGCCGCCATCCGGCTGCCAGGCAGATTCGAGGCGATAAGAGACCGGCTGCATGAGCATCCTCCAATGGGATTGGTCAATAATGGCTGGACTGCGAAAAGGTGCGGGCGAGTTCCACCTGGCCGGCGGTGAGGCCGCAATCGACCGGCAGGCAGACGCCCGAAATGGCGCTCGCCTGGGGGCCAGCCAGGAAGTGGACGGCATTGGCGACGTCTTCTGGATTGACGATGCGCTGAAGCGGATACCAGCGCTTGGCCTCCTCGAAGACTTGAGGATTGGCGGCGGCGCGCGCCTCCCAGGCCCGGGTACGCACGGTACCCGGCGCCACCGCATTCGCGCGGATGCCGAACTTGCCGTATTCGACGGCGATCAGCCGCGTCAGATGCAGAAGGCCGGCCTTGGCTGCGCTGTAGGCCGGATGGCCGAAGACGCTGATACCGTTCACCGAGGCGATATTGACGACGGACCCCTTGCTTTCCTTGAGCATCTCCTCGACCGCCCGGAAGCAGAGAAAGGCCGATTCGAGATTGAGGGCATTGTCCATCCGCCAGATGTCCTGCGTCGTCTCGTGCAGGCTGACGGCCCGCGCCGCACCGGCATTGTTGACGAGCGTATGCACGACTCCGCGTGACGCCGCCGTCGCCGCCATCGCCGTCACGCTCGCCGCATCCGTGACGTCGCAGGCGACCGCTGCGAAATGCTCTTCCCCACCGAGATCACGCGCGACCTTGCCTGCAGCATCGCCGTCGATGTCGGCGAGGAGAACGAGGTCGTGGACGTCCCCCAGGCGACGGGCGATGGCACGGCCGATGTCGCCGGCTGCGCCCGTGACAATCGCTACGGATTTCGGCATGGGATGTTCCTGTGCCACATCAGTCTCCGAGAAGCTGGCGATCATCGCCATCCCTGTGTGCCACCAGTTGCTGCTTGATGCGCCGGAGCGTCGCGGTGGCCTGCGGCTGGACGCGATAGGCCACTAGGCTGGCAAGGATGTCGACCAGCGCCACATAGGCGATGCGTGTGGACGTCGGGCGGTAGATGTTGTTGCCTTCCGGCAGGTCAACCGGAACGCTGATGTCGGCTGCCCGCGCAACCGGACTGCCGGTCTGAGTAAGGGCGATGGTCGGCACCTTGGCGTCGCGGGCGAGCGTGAAGGCGCGCACCAGTTCGGCATTGCGCCCCGAAAAGGACGAGCCGATGACCACGTCGCTCTGCCTGGCCGCGGCCGCCAGCATCAATTGCATGCTGTGGTCTGAGCTCGCGGTGATGCGCAGGCCGAGACGGAACAGCCGGTTCTGCAATTCGCCGGCGATCATCGAGGAATTGCCGCCCGAGCCGAAGGCATAGATCATCTCGGCGCCGGCCAGCCGGTCGGCGGCCTGCTCGATCGCTGCAAGATCGAGCGAACGATGCAGCAGGAACAGCGCGTTCTGCGCCTTGGTGATGATGTCCTGCGCGACGTCGCCCGGCTCCTGGCTTTTCGGCTCCGGCTTCAGATAGCGCATGCCGACATAGGCGGTGCGGGCCAGTTGCACCTTGAAATCGGAAAAGCTGTCGCAACCCAGCCGGCGGCAGAAGCGCGTCACCGTCGGTGGCGACACATCGGCCTTGCCGGCAAGCTCGATGATCGATGCGTTGACGGCAAATTCAAAGTCATTCAGCAGAATCTCGGCGATGCGGCTCTCCGATTGCGACAGCCGCTCCTTTTCATGCTGCAAGGTTGCGAAAATATCCATCCGGACCGCCCCTCCCTATATCTTCTCGAGGCGCGGGATACGGGCGAAATATTGCACGCACTTTTCCTCATCCCGCGACATATTGGGCGTCCTTAGGCTTGTAGGCGACGCAGTCGATCTCGACCTTGCAATCGACCATCATCGAAGACTGCACGCAGGCACGTGCCGGCGGATGAGCTCCGAAATACTCCTGATAGATCTTGTTGAAGCTCCAGAAATCGCGCGGGTCGTCCAGCCAGACGCCGACTCTCACCACGTGTTCGATACCGTAGTCGGCCTCTTTCAAAATGGCCAGCAGATTGCCGATCGCCCTATGGGTCTGCGCAACGATATTGCCGTCGACGACTTCCCCATCTTCCATGGCGACCTGCCCGGAGACATGGAGCCAGCCGTCCGCCTCCACGGCGCGCGCGAATGGCAGCGATTTTCCGCCTGCCCCGACCTGTTCGGCGCCATAGCGTTTGATGGACATCAGGACCCTTCGTGCAAATTATTTTCGTGTTGCGTTGACAAGTCACCACAGAAGGCGGAATTTGGCCAGAGAAAAACGTTATTCATGAAAAGAATTTCAATCCAGGACGAAATGCATGCGGGATCCCTTCCAGAATCCGTTTCCTACCAGCGACACCGCCCGGCATTCGATCTGGGAGATGCTGGTGACACGGGACATCGACGCTTTCCTTTCTGCCGACTGGTCGCTGGTGGCCGTTGATTTTGTCGAAGACGGCTTCATCGGCGTCGATGGAAAGCGGGAAACGAGCCCTGATGCTTGGCGGCTGAGCTTCCCGTCTCTTGCAGACTATCGCGACGAGTGGCTGCGCCAGGCCCGGGACTTTGCCGGGCAGGCCTTCGCAGAGGATGCACGCACCGCCATTTTCACCACCACGACGCTCGAGGACATCGAGATCAACGGCGACCGGGCGCTGGCCCGCAAGAAGTTCGATGGCGGCATCAGGAAGGCCGATGGAAGCTACGATGTCTTGAAATGGCAGACGGTTTATTATTGTCGCCTGCATGAAGGCCGATGGAAGATCTGCGGCTTCACCGGCTATCTGCCGAATCCGATGGGTTCGAACTGAGGGTAAGGAAGGCAACGGCATTGCGGATCTTCACGGCGGCCCTGGCGACCGAAACGAACACTTTCTCCCCGATCTGCATCGACAGCCGCGCATTCGAAGCGTCGCTCTATGCCCCTCCCGGAAAACACCCGGAAACGCCGACGCTCTGTACCGCGCCGATCACCGTGGGCCGCCGCGTCGTGGCGGAGAAGGGCTGGCAGCTGATCGAGGGAACGGCGGCCTGGGCGGACCCGGCCGGCCTCGTCAATCGGCAGACCTATGAAACGCTGCGCGACGAGATCCTCGAGCAATTGCGTGCGGCGCTCCCCGTCGACGCCGTCGTGCTCGGGCTGCACGGAGCGATGGTCGCCGACGGCTACGAGGATACCGAGGGCGATCTCCTGACGCGCGTACGCAAGATCGTCGGCCCGGACGTGCTCGTCTGCGTCGAGCTCGATCCGCATAGCCATCTCACCGAGAAGCGTGTCGCCGCGGCCGATTTCTTCGTCTTCTTCAAGGAATTTCCGCATACGGATTTCGTCGATCGTGCCGAAGACCTCTGGCGCATCGCCGTCGATACGCTCGAAGGGCGCGTCCGACCGGTCATGTCGGTGTTCGACTGCCGGATGATCGACGTCTTTCCGACATCGCGCGAGCCGATGCGCAGCTTCGTCGACAAGCTCATGCGGATCGAGCGGGAGGATCCGGACGTCCTGTCTCTATCCGTTGTGCATGGCTTCATGGCCGGCGACGTCCCGGAAATGGGCACGAAGATGGTCGTTGTGACCGACGGCCACCCGGAGAAGGGCCAGTCGCTTGCCCGCGAACTCGGCCTCGAACTCTTCACCAAGCGCGGTACTTTCCGCATGCCGGAGATCGACGAACGACAAGCTGTCGCCGCGGCGATCGCCGCGCCCTCAGGCCCGGTGGTGATCGCCGACATGTGGGACAATCCCGGCGGCGGCACGGCCGGCGACGCGACCTTGGTGCTCGGGGAACTGCTCGCCAAAGACGTCACCGATGCGGCGATCGGCACGATCTGGGATCCGATGGCCGTGCAGATCTGCATGGCGGCTGGCGAAGGTGCGGAGATTCCGTTGCGCTTTGGCGCGAAGTCTGCCCCCGGCACGGGCAGTCCGATCGATGGCGTCGTCCGGGTTGTCCGGCTGGTGCGCAATGCCGAAATGCGCTTCGGCGAGAGCTTCGCGCCCTTCGGCGATGCGACGCATATCCACTATCGCGGCATCGACATCATTCTCAATTCGACACGGGCGCAGAGCTTCGATCCCAGCCTGTTTTCGATCATGGGTATCGATCCGATCGCCAAGAAGATCCTGGTGATCAAGTCCACGAACCATTTCTACGCCTCGTTCTCGAAGATCGCCTCGCAGATCCTTTATTGTTCCGCCGGAACGCCCTACCCCAACGATCCGGCGAAAACACCCTATCGCCGCGCGCGGCGTGACATCTGGCCGATCGCCAGCGATCCCCACGCACCGGAACGCGGCGCGGCTTGATGGCAGGGCGCATACGGCGCGTTTCATCTTGCTGACAAATCCGGCGATGCCGCCTCTTCCTTCAGCCACGAGGCAAAGGCCTCGGCCCCGGCGCTGAGCCGGCGGTTTTGCGGCATGACGAGCCAATAGGCGATCTTCTCGGACCGGACAATCTGGGGGAAGGGCTGCAACAGCCTTCCGGCGGCGAGATGATCGCGGACCATGTGCATCCGTCCGATCGCAACGCCTTGTCCGTTCAGGGCAGCCTGAAGCACGATATTATAGTCCGTGAGTTGCAGCACACGAGCGCGGCGAATATCGACGTTAATTTCGCCGAGCCAAAGCGTCCAGCCGACCGGGTTCCAGGACTCGAGCAAGGTATGAAGTAACAAGTCCGCCGGCCCGGCGAAACGCGAACCGTCACCAAACAATGCCGGGCTGACGACCGGGCTCAGTTCTTCATTCATCAACCACTCGGACCTCACACCCTCCCATCGGCCGGTACCGAAGCGGATCGCCAGATCGACCTCATCCGACGCGAAGTCTGCGAGACGCAGTGTCGGCTCGAGTTCGACCTCTATCTCCGGATACAGCAGCATAAAGTTGGCGAGGCGCGACACCAGCCAGTTGGCACCGAAGGAAGGCAAAACGCTGACGCGCACCCGTTGCCGTTCAGTCTGCCGGCGGATCTCGGACGTCGCATCGGCGATGATCCGGAATGCTTCAACCGTTCGTTCCAGATAGCTCGCCCCTTCGGGTGTCAATGCGATGCTCTTGGCCTTGCGGACGAACAGCCGCACGCCGAGCATGTCCTCGAGCTGCTTGATGTGATGGCTGACCGCGCTCTGGGTGATCAGCAGCTCTTCACCGGCGCGACGGAAACTCAGCAAACGGCCCACCGCCTCGAATGCACGCAAGGCTTGCAGCGGTGGCATGGTGGTGGACGCGCGCATTCAGTCCCTTCGGGCCAAGGCATTAGTGAGATCGATCGCACCATAGCGCAGTTTGAATTGGAAGCAATCGGCCCGGCAATGCATCCTCCCGACAGTTCCAAGGGGAGACCGCCATGCCAGAAACCATCGCATCCAGACTTTCCGCTCTCGGGCATCGATTGCCGGAGGCTTCCGCGCCGGCGGCGAACTATGTATCGACGGTGCGAACCGGCAACCTCCTCGTCATCTCGGGCCAGATCAGCGTCAGGAACGACGCCGTCCTCATGGGGATCGTCGGAGCCGGGGTTTCCGTCGAGGAGGGCCGTCTCGCCGCCGAATGCGCAGCGATCGGCGTCTTGTCGCAGATTGCCGCTGCCACCGACGGTTCGCTGGCGGCCATCCGGCGCATCGTTCGGCTCGGCGTCTTCATCGCGTCGGCACCCGACTTTGCGGAGCAATCGCAGGTCGCCAATGGCGCGTCCGATCTCTTCGTCGAGGTTTTCGGCGACGCAGGCCGGCACGCGCGCGCCGCCGTGGGTGTGGCCGCTCTGCCGGCCGGCGCCACCGTCGAAGTCGACGCGCTGGTGGAACTGGAGACCGCCGCGTGAGCGATGTGTTCGACCTCGATCGGCTGCGAGCCGAGACGCCCGGCTGCGCCGCCGGCATGCATTTCAATCACTCCGGAGCCTCGCTGCCCTCGCAATCGACGCTGACAGCGATGTGGGACTATCTGAGAAGGGAAGCGCACGACGGTCCGATGGAGACGGCAAATCATGCAACGGCTCTTCTGGACGAGGTGCGCGCCGACACGGCGGCACTGATCGGCGCCAGGCCGAGCGAAATTGCGTTCCTAGCCAGCGGGTCGACCGCCTGGGGCGCAGCCTTCTCCGCCTTGCCGCCGCTTGCCGCGGGCGACCGCATCCTGGTGGGACGCCAGGAATGGGGCGGCAATCTCGCCACCATGCAGGACGCCGCAGCGCGAGCCGGCGCGTCTGTCGAAACCATTCCGGTTCGCGAAGACGGTAGCGTCGACGCCGAGGCCCTCGCGCAGATGATCGATGAGCGCGTCCGTCTCGTGTCGCTCACATGGCTGCCCGCGAATAGCGGGCTGATCAATGACGCCGCAGCAGTGGGACGCGTGACCAGGGCGGCCGGCGTCCCCTATTTTATCGATGCTGGCCAGGCCCTCGGCCAGATCCCGATCGACGTCGCCACGCTTGGATGCGACGTGTTGAAGGCAGCGGGCCGGAAATTTCTCCGGGGACCGCGCGGCACGGCGATCCTTTATGTCCGGCAGGAATTCCTGCCACGGCTGACGCCGCGCTATCTGGACGTGCTTTCCGGGCCGATCGTCGATGGGGTCGTCAAGATCCGCAACGACGCACGCTGCTTCGAGGCGGGCGAGATTTCGCCGGCGCTGATTTTCGGGCTCGGCGCTGCCACGCGCCAGGCAAGGACGCTCGGTATCTCGGCGATCCGAGAGAGGATCGACACCCTTGCGAGCGGGTTGCGTGACAATCTGCGCAGCATCCCGAATGTGACCTTGCGCGATCTCGGAACGGAACACTCCGGTATCGTCTCATTCACCATCGAGGGCATTCCGGCGGCGGGGGTTCGCGCAGCCTTGGGCGAAAGGCAGATTGCGATCGGCGCGAATGGTGTCCCCTACACGCCCCTCGACATGGCCGCGCGAGGGCTCGACCAGATCGCGAGGGCTTCGGTAAGCTATCTCAACACCTGGCCGGAGATTGCCCGCCTCTCGGAAGCGGTCGCTGATATCGCGCGGCGAGCATGAGGCCGCCATTTTCCTCGGCCAGGTAACGGGTCAGTTAAAACAGCATTGTCGGAGCATAAGATGGATTTGGGTATCAAAGGCAAACGGGCGCTGGTTTGCGCCGGTTCGAAGGGGCTGGGGCGAGGCGTCGCCGAGAAGCTCGCCGAGGCGGGCGTCATCCTGACGCTCAATGCCCGCGAGCCGAAACAGCTAAGGGAGACGGCGCGCGCCATCAGCAGGGACTATGGCGCCAAGGTGGAGATTGTCGCCGCCGACGTGACGACGGAGGAGGGCCGCAACGCGCTCCTGCATGCGGAGCCGCGGCCCGATATCGTGATCACCAATGCCGGCGGTCCACCGCCCGGCGACTGGTCGAGCGTGACGGAGGACAATTGGCTGGAGGCGATCAGATCCAACATGTTGGCGCCGATCCTGCTCATGAAGGCCGTCATTCCCGGCATGATCGAGCGGAAATGGGGGCGGATCGTCAACATCACCTCAGCATCGGTGAAGTCGCCGATCCCCGAACTCTGCCTCTCCAACGGCGCCCGCACCGGGCTTACCGGCTTCGTTGCCGGCACGGCCCGTCAGGTGGCGCGGCACGGCGTCGTGATCAACAATCTGCTGCCCGGATCGCATCAAACCGAGCGCCTGGAAAAGCTGCTGGAAAAGTCCGCCAAGGCACGCGGGATTTCGCTCGAAGAGGCGCGCGCCGAGGAATATGCGCAGAACCCGACGGGACGCGTCGGCACACCGAGCGAGTTCGGCGCCGCGGCGGCCTTCCTCTGCAGCCAGCATGCCGGCTATATCGTCGGCCAGAACCTGCTGCTCGACGGCGGCGCGCTCAACTCGACGCTCTGAGGCAGCTCGACTCTTTGCTTCAATCGACGATGCGTCGAACCATGATGATGTCGTCCACTTCCCGGCCGTTGCGGATGCAGCCGCCGGGAATGCGGCCGACCGCTTCGAACCGCTCCCGGCGGTAAAAGGCGATGGCCGCCGCGTTCTCGGCGCTGACGGAAAGCTCCAGCTGCCGGATGCCTTCACTTCGCGCGTAGTCGGCCACCGCGCTGAAAAGCAGCCGTGCGACACCGCTGCCGCGCAAACCTCGATGCACATAGACCATGACGACCGTGGCGCGATGCACCATCTTGCTGGCACGCTGGCGCAAGAGGCCCATGATGCCCACCGGCTCATCCGCATGGAAGGCAACGAAAACTGGATTGTCCGTCACCCGCCGGCGCCATTCGTCCTCCGGCAGCTTCTCCCAATCCTCGGCACTGCTGGCGAAGGAATCAGGCTCCGTGCGCAGCGCCTCGAGCCGAATGCGCCAAAGGTTTCGACATCGTTTGGACCGAGCAGTCGTATCGATACGGTCACGCTCAGGCCGCCGGATCGAACAGGGCAAGATCGATGTCGGTCATCTCCACCCGGCGCTCGAAAGCGATGCCGTTTTCGTCGAACAGGTGGCAGTCGGCAGCGCGGATGCCGGTCTTTACCTGTTGTTCCGGCCGGATGGCCGCGGTTCCAGGCAGCATGGCGCAATAGTTCTCGCCCTCGCCACCGAGCGAGGCATAGGCAACCGTATGTGCTCCGAGGCGCTCGATGACCGAAGGATTGACGGTGAGCGTCAGGTCGCCCGAGCCGGTCTGGATATGTTCCGGGCGCACGCCGAGCGTCAGCGTACGGCCGGCCATGCCGCTACGCGGCGTAACCGGAACAAGCGCCGCCTGCCCCCTGTAGTCGATCTCGACGCCAGCCTCGCTGGCACCAGTGCAGGTCACCGGCAGAAAATTCATCTTCGGATTGCCGATGAAGCCGGCGACGAAGATGTTGGCCGGTTTGTGGTAGAGCTCGAGCGGTGCGCCGGTCTGGGCGATCTCACCGGCATTCAGCACGACGATCCGGTCCGCCATCGTCATCGCCTCGACCTGGTCGTGCGTGACGTAGATCATCGTTGCTTTCAGTTGCCGGTGCAGCTTGGCCAGTTCGATGCGCATATCGGCGCGCAGCGCCGCGTCGAGGTTCGAGAGCGGTTCGTCGAAGAGGAAGATCTTCGGCTCGCGCACGATCGCCCGGCCGATCGCGACGCGCTGGCGCTGGCCGCCGGAGAGCATGCCCGGTTTCTGCTGCAGCCGCTGATCGAGATGCAGGATGCGCGCCGCCTGCTCGACCTTGGCCTTCAATTTCTCCTCGGGCATCTTCTCCACGCGCAGCGGAAAGGCGATGTTTTCGAACACCGTCATATGCGGATAGAGTGCATAGGACTGGAAGACCATGGCAATGCCGCGCTTGACGGGCGGCAGGTCGTTGACCCGCTTGCCGTCGATGACGATGTCGCCGGCCGTCGTCTCGTCGAGGCCCGCGATCATTCGAAGCAGCGTGGACTTGCCGCAGCCGGAGGGGCCGACGAAGACGACGAATTCGCCGTTCTTGACCTGGAGTTCTATGCTCTTCAGCACCTCGTATGTGCCGTAGAATTTCTGAACCTTGTTGAGATTAAGCTGTCCCAAGTATCTTTCTCCGGCACCGGCGAGAAGCGGCTCTTCGGCAAGCATTAAAAGAAGGGACCGCGATGCAGAAGCGCCGCGGTCCCGTTGAGCCTACTTGTACTGTTCGAGGTCGGCAGCCGCCTTCTTCAGGGCATCCGCCGGTTCGGCCTTGCCGGTGACAACCGACTGGACCATCTCGATCATCGTGTTCTGAAGGCCCTTATAGTCGGTGAAGAGCGGCTCCGGCCCGCCGAAGGAGATGCCGTCGATGAACGGCTTCCAGTAGGGGTTGGCTGCAACCATATCGTCCACCGCCTTGCCCGGACGCAGCGGCGTCAGGCCTTCCTGGGCCTCGTAGATCGGCTGGTTCTCGGCGTTGGTCAGGAATTTGGCGAATTCGATCGCCTTTTCTTCGACGCCGGTGCCGCTGAAGACGGCAAGGCTGTCGGTGATCAGCAGCGTGCCCGGTCCCTTGGCGCTCGGCCCGAGCGGCAGCGGCGCGACACCCCAGTCGATCTTCGTTTCCTTGAGGCGGTTCACCGCACCGACCGACGCATGGATCATGCCGAGCTTGCCGTCCAGAAAGATCGCCCGCACCTCGTTCTGCTCATAGGAGGTCGGCCCCTCTTCGGCATAGGGAACGATGTCCTTCAGCGCCGTCAGCGCCTCGAGGTTCTCCTTGCTGTCGAAGGTGATGTTGCCGCTGGCGTCGATCACCGAGCCGTTGTTCGTATAAACCCAATGCAGGAACTGGTGCATGGTGTTGTCGAAGGTCTTGGCGACCACGCCGAAGCCAGGAGTGCCGGTCTTCTCCTTGATGATCTTGGCGTATTCGAGTTCTTCCGCCCACGTCTGCGGCGGCTTTTCCGGATCGAGACCGGCCTGCTTGAAGAGCGCCTTGTTCCAGTAGAGCGACTTGGTGGAGAAGGCGACCGGGACGCCCCATTGCTTGCCGCTGGTCGTCACCGTGTCTATGATGAAGGGGTAGTAGGATTTCTTCTCCTCTTCGGTGAAGGGGACCGGCACGATCAGTTCATTGTCGGCAAATTCCTTGAGCGTGCGTGAGCCGACATAGGCGAGCGCCACCGGCGTTCCCGACGCGGCGAGCGTCGTCACCTTGTCCTGGCATTGGCCCCAGCCGACCACTTCCGAGACGATCTTGTAGCCGGCATTGGCCTCTTCCCATTTCTTGATGAAATCGGCATGCGCCGGCTGCATCTTGTCGCCGCAGGCAAGGAAGGTGATTTCCGTATCGGCCAGGACCGGCAGTGCGGTTGTGGCGAGAAGCGCGAAAGTTCCGGCAATCAATGAGGCATGCTTTGTCATGGTTATTCCCCTCGCTTGTGAGCTCGTTGTTGCGGTTACTGTTTCACGGCGCCGGCGGTCAGACCCGCGACGAGATAGCGTTGCATCAGGAAGATGAGGATGACGGCCGGCGCAATGCCGACGAAACTAGCCGCCATCAGCTCGTTCCAGATCACTTCCTGCCGGCCGAAATAGGCGTAGAGCCCAATCGGCAGCGGCATGTATTCGGTCTTCGAGTTGAAGGTCAGCGCGAAGATGAATTGCTGGGCATAGGAACCAATGAAGGTGGTGATCGCGACGACGGTGATGCCCGGCATGGCGATCGGCAGAATCACCCGGCGCAGCGTGTAGAAGTGGCTCGCCCCGTCGACGAAGGCAGCTTCGTCAAGCTCCCGGGGGATGCGCATCATGTAGGTGCGCAGCAGCCAGATACCCGAGGGAATAAGGAAGGCGACGCCCGGCACGATCATCGCGAAATAGGTGTTGAGCACGCCGAAGCTGCGCATCAGCCGGAACAGCGGGATAAGCAGCACGGCGCCGGAAAACATGTTGACCGCCAGGAAGGCGGCGAGAAGAGCGCCGCTGCCGCGGAACTTGAATCGGGCAAAGGCGTAGGCCGATGGCACGACCAGCACCAGCACGACCGCCGTGACGATCGTCGAGATGAAGAAGGAATTGAAGATGTAGCGGGCAAAGCCCGGCACGCTCACCCACATGGTCCTATAGGCCTCGAAGGATCCGTTCTCCGGCCAGAAGCGATAGGGCGAGGAGAACAGGAGACCGAGCGGCTTCAGCGACACGAGGAACCCTTCGACGAAGGGCGAGAGGATGAAACTCAGGAAAACGAAGATGCCCGCATAGATGCCGACGAGTTCGTACCAGCGATAGCGGTTGATCATGGCGGGCTGGCTCATCGGCTCTCTCCCGAGGCAAGGCGGTGCGTGACGCGGAAATAGGCGATGCAGAAGATCGACAGGAAGATGCAGATCAGCACGGCGCGCGCCGCCCCTTCACCGTATTTCTTCGAGCCGATCGCGGTGCGGTAGGTGTCGATGATCATCGTCGTCGTGTCGCCGTTCGGGCCGCCCTGCGTCAGGATCCAGATGATGTCGAAGGAGTTGAAGGTGGCGATCAGCGACAGCATCGACATGGTGATCATCGACGGAACGAGCAGCGGCAGGGTGATGCGGCGGAAGCGATAGAAGCGCCCTGCCCCATCCGTCCAGGCGGCCTCGTAGAGGTCCTGCGGGATCGCCTGCATCGAGGCGAGCATGTAGAGCGTCACCAAGGGCACGCCGATCCAGACGTCGGTGATGATCGTCGCCCAGAATGCGGTGGAGCCATGGGCAAGGAAGGCGACCGGTCCGTCGACCAGACCCCAGTTCTGCAGCATGCCGGAGATCATTCCGAACTGGCCGTTATACATCCAGCCCCACATGAAGATGCCGATCGCCATCGGCACGATCCAGGGCGGCATGGTGAGCACCCGGAACAGCGACCGGCCCGGCACGGCGGCGTTCAGCATCACCGCGCCGAAGGTGCCGATGATCATCTTGATCGCCACGGAAAAAGCGGTCCAGACGAAGGTACGAAGGATCACTTCCGCAAAGGTGGCATTGAAAATCTTGTCGTAGTTTGCGGTACCGACCCATTTGGTCGTCTTCTTCAGCGAGGCATCCGTGAACGACAGGATGAACGTATCCACCAGCGGATAGGCGACGATCACCATTACGTAGAGCACGGCCGGAAATAGCAGGATCCAGGCGAAGATGACGGTGCTGCTGCGAACACTCATGCCCCTCCCCCTTCAGGCCGCGCGGGCGTGCAGGGCTTCGTCGAAGCGGTCCCATAGCAGGCGCAGGTCGACGACGGTTCGCTTCAGACGCGCCTCGTCCATGGAGAGCGCAAGAATGCCGGCTTCGAGCGCGTCGAGCGGCGATACCGGCAGCGGGCCGCCGTGCTTGACGTGGGCAATGATCTCGGCCGCCATCTGCTCGTCCGCACCATAGTGCTGCGAGAGCGCCGTCTCCTTGGCGTAGCGCTTCTCGACCACCTTCCGGCCGGAGAGCATCTCGTGGACGTCGAGATAGCCGCGAATGAAATCGCCTTCCGCCATGCCGCGCGATCCCATCACGCAGAAGCGGCGGAACTGGTCCGGAACGTTGAGGTTGGTGTGGAAGTTCATCGCCACGCCGTTGGCGTATTCGATGATCGCGACCTGATAGTCGATGATGTCTCCGTCGCTGTCGAAGACCTTGTCGGAACCCAGCCAGCCGCTCGGCTTGCGATGGAAAAGCTGGAGGTCGTTGACGCCGTCGCGGGCCGGATCATTGGCGGGGGTAAAGCTCTTGCGGCCGCCGAAACTTGCCACGCGTTCCGGCCGCGCCCCGACGACGCCGTTGTAGAGGTCAAGGTCGTGGCAGCATTTCTCGAGCATGAAGCTGCCGGCATAGCGTCCGTAGCGGCGCCAGTCGCGCATGAAGAATGCACCATGGTAGGGCTCGATATGCTCGGCCGCTTCGATCGAAACGATCTCGCCGAGCGTTCCCGCCGCCTGGGCGGCGCGCAGATCGCGATACATCGGCGCATAGCGCAGCACGAGGCCGACCATCAGCCGGTCGTGGCCGTGCTTCGCCAGAAGCACGGCAAGGTCAACGCTCTGTTCGATCGTGCTGACGATCGGCTTTTCGCAGAAGACCTTGAGCCCCGCCTCGAGACCGATGCGGATATGGTCGAGATGCATGTGATTGGGCGAGCCGATCATCAAGAGGTCGAGCTTCTCGCCGGCAATCAGTTCCTCGGGCGTGGGATAGGCCATTCCTGCGGAAATGCCGTTTTCCGAAAGCGTGGCAAGGCCGGCGGGAGCCGGGTCGACATAACCCGCGATCTCGAAGCTTTCGTCGATCGCCCTGAAGACATAGCCCAGATATCCGAGACGGAATCCGAGTCCGATTATCCCGACCTTCATACTGACGCTGTTCCCGTTTCGTAATTTATTTTCGTAGACTGGGATAGAATTTTCAACGCGTCAACAAAAATCCGAACATTCCGGGAGAATGTGAAATTCATTTTCATGACAACTGTAATGAGGATAGCGATGGTGGCGGGCCTTCTCCGCAGACCGCGGCTGTTGCGCGTAGTCGCCGTCGCAGATCCACATGGGGCCGATGCAAGGCTAAGGGTGGAGGACCTATTTCATGAAACACCTCTTGCAACGTAGCTGCCTTCGACTGCCGCCATCGCGCCGGTCCACGCTGCCAACATCGGCGTCGTGGAAGTAGCCGGCAGAGGCCGAGAGCCGGTCGGCCGCAGCTATGGTTCCGCACCAGGGCGGCCGCCGCTTCCATCGCTTACGTGACGTTACCCCCGTCTTTGTGGGGGTGACAAATCAAAGGTTGCAATAACATTATCTGGGAAGGGGTACGGGGCTGGCAGGCAGGCACACGCGACGCGTGTGGAAAATTGGCAGCTGCAGAGCGGTATAGCCGTAACTGTGCACAATCGTCAGAGAGGGAACCTCACGATGCCCAATCCAAGCCAGACGAGCGACGAATGGTGGGTCAACGATCAGACGCCGGACAACCCTTATGGCAAGAGTGAGGATTATGAGTCCTTTCTCGGCTATCTTGGGGCATTGCCCCGCAGCCTGACGCCGGAGATCGCGGCGGGAACGCTAAGGATCAACGTCTACGAGCTCAACGACCACCCGGAGTACAAAGCCGCCGCGATCGGCGCCTTACAGATGTGGGCGTCTGTCACCCCTCTGAAATTCGAGATCGTCGACGACGCGCCGTTCGACAGCACAACGGACTGGATGGAGGTTGTCAGCCCCGAACTCGGCGAGGAGGACGATGGCAGCGCCTATTCGAGCAATCGTTATGTCAGTATCGGTCAGCGTTTCCACGACACGGAACCCAACCAGACGGATATCGGCGGTTATGTCTTCGATTCCTTCATCCATGAATTCGGCCATGAATTCGGCCTGAACCATCCGGGTCTCTACAATTACAGCGGTCCCGGCGGTGTGCAGATCAACTATCTGAACAATGCGACCTGGACTTATGACCGCCAGCAATACAGCGTCATGTCCTATTTCGATGGGATCGATGTCGGCGAAACCAGCCGCTGGTCTGCGTCGACGCCGCTGATGGCCGACATCGAGGCCGTCATTCGCCGCTTTTTCTCGACCGTCGACGAGAATGGAGTGCGCACCTATCAGCACATCGATCTCAACACGGGGGACAATGTCTACGGCTTCGGGAGCACGCAGTATGGCTACCAGCTTACCTCCTCCGGCATGCAGCATGACATCGGCTTTGCGATCCATGACACCGGCGGAACCGACACGATCGACTTTTCCGGCTCGACGGCGGGTACGATCCTTGACTTGCGCCCCGGACAGTTCTCCAGCGTCAACGGCCATAGCAACAATGTGTCGATCTTCGCCGGACACAACGCGGATCGGACCGACTATCACGTCGAGAACGGCATCGGCAGCAGCTATGACGACATCCTGATCGGCAACGATGGCGCCAACACGCTCGACGGCCGCGGCGGCGGCGACCGTATGGCTGGCAACGGCGGCGACGATATCTATTTCGTCGATTCATTGGAGGACATCGTTCGCGAGGAGGCAAACGGCGGCAACGACACGGTCATCCTCCTGTCCAGGCACCTGAAAATCAGGAAAATCGCCAACGTCGAAAACATCATCTACGCCGATGAGTCGACGACCCAGCCTGGCAACGGTGGCGGCGAGACCCCGCCCAGCGTTGGCGACAACACGATGACCAGCATCATCTTCGGCAGCGACGGAAACGATGCGCTTGACGGCGGTGCCGGCGACGACACGATTTTCGGCCAGGGAGGCGACGACCTGATCATCGGCGGCCGCGACTCGCTCGCCAGCCGCGACATCAACAACACGATCGATGTCGAGGACCTTGAGGACCAGACCGAAAGCGATGATGGCAACGACACGCTCTACGGCGGCGGCGGCAACGACACCATTCTTGGCGGCCAGGGCAACGATATTCTTGACGGCGGCGACGGCGACGACACCCTGAGCGGCCAGGACGGTGTGGATATATTCAGGGGCGGCGCGGGCGTCGACACGGTCGATTTCAGCAAGGAAAGCCCCTTCCAACTCCTCGTCAACCTCGCCACGAATGTCGCCAGCGGCGGCACCGCCTCGGGTGACACGTTCTACAGCATCGAAAACCTGATTGGTTCCGATGACCGCATCGACCGCTTCATCGGCACAGCCGCCGCAAATCATTTCTGGGGCCAGGGCGGCGGGGATTATTTCAATGGCGGCGGCGGCAATGACATCCTGGATGGCGGCAACGATGGCGACATCCTCTATGGCGAAGCCGGCAACGACACGATCATCGGGGGCGCCGGTCAAGACTATCTGGACGGCGGTTCCGGTGTTGACACGGTTGTCTACGCGGGTAGCCCTGACGGTGTGACGATCGATCTTGCCAACGGCACGGCCACCGGGGGCGACGGGGATGGTCCGGTGCAAATCGTCGGGCGAGGCGCAGCCATCCGGCACGATATACTTGCGGGCTTTGAAAATGCAGTCGGTTCATCTCATGATGACCATCTCATCGGCAATGCGCTTGCCAATGCGCTCTCCGGCGGAGCCGGCGACGACACGCTGACCGGCGGCGGCGGCGCGGACAGATTGAACGGCGGTGCCGGCAGCGACACGGCAGACTACGCCGATGCAACGAGCGGCGTCAGGCTCAGTCTCGCGGCAAGCAGGTCCGGCGGAGATAGATATGTCTCCATCGAAAACCTTGCAGGTTCGGGATTCAACGACCGACTGGCCGGCAACGGCGCAGCCAATGTATTGACTGGACAGGGCGGGAACGACGCGCTCGACGGCGGCCGCGGCGATGACACCCTGCACGGCGATTTCGCCTATCAGGGCGATGTGCCGCCACGCCCGGGCATGGGAACCGGCTACGCAACGCTGGGGCCGGACGCGACGAACAACTCGATCGCAGCCGCGTTCGACATCTCCAACAATTTTTCCCTCACCAGCGACCCCGATATCTTCGATTCGACGACGGTCCTTCACACGACCGTTAACGCCACCGGAAACGGCCAGGGCGGATATTACAAGGTCGATCTGGCTGCCGGTACGGTCATTACGATAGACATTGACGGAATTGCCGATCCGAATGTCCATGACAGTTGGGTCAGGCTGCTCGACAGCGCCGGCAACATTGTCGCTCAGAACGATGATGGCGGCGGCGACCCCGGCTCTACAAGCAACCGGGATTCAAGTCTGGTATTCGTCGCTCAGGAGACCGGAACCTATTACATATTGGAAGGCAGCTGGTCGCCGACGGCGCCGGGCGACGGCTGGGCGGAGGCAGTGCCGGCAGGCTCGACCTATGAGTTGAACGTTTCGGTCGAATTTCCCCCTGCGCCGGCCCAGCCGGGCGTTGCGGGTTCCGACACGCTCAATGGCGGCGGCGGCAGCGATCTGCTGGACGGCGGTCTGGCGGCCGACACGCTCACCGGCGGCGAAGGAGAGGACACATTCCGCTTCTCGACGGAGCTTGGGAACGGCAATGTCGACTGGATCAGGGACTTCAACGTCATCGACGACACGATCCTGCTGGACAATCTCATCTTTGACAGCGTCGGTGCCGACGGCGCTGTCGCCTTGGGTGCATTCTACGGGAGCGCGGCGGGCGTCGCTCATGATGCCGACGACCGCATCATCTACGATACCGATAGCGGCGTCCTGTCCTATGACGCCGATGGCGCCGGAGAAACCGCGGCTATTCAGTACGCTCAGCTGAGCACAAATTTAAGGCTTTCGGCGGCCGACTTTATTATCATCTAGCTCGACCGCAGGTGGGGGCGCTTTCGGGCGTCCCTCCTGGTAACGCAGTTGCAATTGGCTTCTCTTTTCGAGGCACAACCTGAGCTGGAACGCCGCCGCCGCATGGGTCTTCAGCGCCCGCGCGTTATCAGACGCGCAAAAGTCGCTGCAGCACTTTGAGTTGCTGCATGGTCCTTAGATCGGATAGGATTTAAGGAACATGCAGTAGCGGGGCGATCATGGAGAGTGTGTGATGAAGCGCCCGACCGACCGCCGCACAATATTGGTGACCTTCGGAGCTGCGGCTGTCGCCGCCGTCGCCGGGCCAATCGTTGCGCAACCGACAGATATTCGCGGTGCAGTCACCTTCGAGGGCGGCGCGGTTGTACCGAAGGGTCATCTCGAGATTTATCTCGAGGACCCTGCCATTCAGGACAGTGCGGGTCGTCGCGCCACGGAAACACGCATTAGCAGCGACGGCGGGTCGAAGACGATCAACTTTTCCTTGTCCGCGCCCGCAAGCTCGATGGCTTCGCCAACGCTGCGGATCGTTGCGCGCTTGGAGCGTGCGGATGGCTGGCTGGTGGCGCGCGGCAGCACAAAGGTCAAGGCGGGTTCGCCTGTCTACGTCACGCTCAACACCGTGATGTATTGAAGGGCCAAGGCCAACGGCTGATGTCGACGGCTGAACGCATAGCGAATCCATGAACGCTATGGACCGGATGGCACAATTGCGTTGCTACCCTGCTTTTTGCGCTAGACGTGCGCGCGTCCCGCAAGGGCACGCTCCAGCGCTTGAAGTGCATCGTGGATCAGCACCGCGAGCGCCGCAACGATAAGCCCGCCCTGCAGCACGAAGGCGAGATTGTTCGACTGCAGCCCGGCGATGATGACCTCGCCGAGCGTCTTGGCGGCAACGGTCGAGCCGATCGTCGCCGTCGCGAGGCTGATCACCACGGAAAGCCGGATGCCCGTAAGGATCACCGGCAAGGCCAGGGGAAGCTCAATCTGCAATAGCCTTTGCCGCTCGGTCATGCCGGCGCCGCGGGCCGCCTCGATCACAGCCGGAGGTAGTGTCGTCAGCCCCGTCAGGGCATTTTCGAAGATCGGCAGCAGCCCATAGAGAAAAAGAGCAATCAGCGTTGGCTTTTCGCCGAAACCGAAGATCGGGACCGCGAGCGCCAGCACCGCCACCGGCGGGAAAGTCTGGCCGATATTCACGAGGCTGCGCGACAGCGGCAGGAATTCGGCGCCGGCCTCCCGCGTCACGAGGATCGCCAACGATACCGCGACGACCGTTGCGGCAATTGTCGCGGCGAGCACGGTGCGAAGATGGAGGAGCGTCAGCCAGAAGAGGCTGCCCCGATTGTAGACCGCTGGGGCATTCTCCTGGACAAGCGGCTTGAGCAGCGGCTCGAACCAGCCGGGCTGCAAAAGGAAGGCCAGCAACGCAAGGAACACCGTCAGCCGTAGAAGCGCGGGCAGCGACGCCATCACCGCGGCCTCGCGGCGCGTTTCACGAGGCCATCGAGGCTGACCTTGCCGATGATGGCGCCATTCGCGGCCGCGACCGGCAAGGCGGACCGCCCGGACCACAGCAGTTCGGAAAGGGCCTCGCGCTGGCTGAGTGCCTCCGGTATCGGCGTGCCCTCGGCCGCGCCTGGCTCGAGCGCATCGCCTGCCGTCTCGATGGCCAGCAGGCGGAACGGCCGTTCAGCGGCGCCGATCAGTTCCTCGACGAAAGGTGTTTCCGGTCGCACCAGCATCTCGGCCGGCGTTCCATGTTGCACCACCTCCCCCTTGTCCATGACGGCGATCCGATCGGCGAGATGGAAAGCTTCCTCCATGTCGTGGGTCACGAGAATGATCGTCGTGCCGAAATGCTTCTGGATGGCGAGCAGGTCGTCTTGCGCCTTGGCGCGGATGATCGGGTCGAGGGCGCCGAAGGGCTCGTCCATCAACAGCAGGTTCGGTTCGGCCGCAAGGGCACGCGCAACCCCGACGCGCTGCTGTTGGCCGCCGGACAGTTCATGCGGATAACGCGGTCCGAAGAAATCCGGATCGAGTTGGAATAGCGTCAGCAACTCTTCCACCTTCGCCTTTATCCGCGCCCTCTCCCAGCCGAGCAGCGTCGGCACGGTGGCGATGTTCTGGGCCACCGTGCGATGCGGAAAGAGCCCGTGGCCCTGGATCGCATAACCGATCCGGCGGCGCAGTTCGAATTCCGGCACTGAACGATTGTCGTCGCCGTCGATGCGGATCGCGCCGGAGGTCGGCTCGACCAGACGGTTGACCATCCTGATCAGCGTGGTCTTTCCCGAGCCCGATGTACCGACGATGACGGTTATCGTATGCGGCATGACGGTCAGCGACACGTCGCTGACCACCACGGTTTCGTCGTAACGCTTGGTGACGCCGTCGAATTCGATCATGCGGCCTTGCCCCGGCTGTGTTTCGGACCCGTCACTTCGATCAGCGCGTCAAGCACGATCGCCGCGGTGAAGGCGAGCACGACGGTCGGAACCGCGCCAAGCAGCACGAGATCCATGGCCGTCTGGCCTATGCCTTGGAAGACGAAGACGCCGAAGCCACCGCCGCCGATGAGGGCCGCTATGGTCGCAAGCCCGATATTCTGGACGAGCACGATGCGGATACCGGTAAGGATGACCGGAAAGGCCAAGGGGAACTCGACGGCCACGAGCCGCTGCCACTCGGTCATGCCGAGGCCGCGTGCGGCATCGTTTGCGGCGCGCGGCACGCCGGCGAGCCCGACGACGGTATTGGCGACCACCGGCAGCAGTGAATAGAGAAATAGCGCAACGAAGGCGGGCGCCACGCCGATACCACGCACGCCGATCGCCTCGGCACCCGGAACATGGGCCGCAACCCAGCCGAGCGGCGCGATCAGAATTCCGAAGAGCGCAATCGAGGGAACCGTCTGGATGGCGTTCAGGACATTCAACACGGCCGCACGCAGTCGGTCAACGCGATGGCAGAGAACGCCGAGCGGCAGTCCGACGAGCGTTGCCGCAGCGAGCGATCCGAGCGCCAGCGTCAGGTGGCGGCCGCCCTCGGCCCAAAACGTGTCGGCCCGGCTCGCATACTCCTTGAGTATCGAAAGTCCGTCCCATCGCCCCGTAGCGAGCATTGCCCCGACGAGCGCCAAAGCCCCGGCCAGGAAAAGAAGCCGCAAGCCGGGTCCGGGGTTCAGCCGCGTCAACGCATCGGCAACCAGAAGCGCGAATGCAAAGACAAGAATCCAGAGGCCGGAAGCCGGTGAAACGCGGGCATAGGCGTTGTCTGCCGGGACCAGATTGCCGGCAGCACTGCCGATCAGAAAGCACAGCGCAACGAGGATCGCAAAGGCCGCGGCCATGCGGACGAGGACGGATGTCTTGAAAAGCGCAACGACAGTACCGAACGCCACAAGGGCGAGAAGCCCGTAGCCGAGCGATGTCGGCAAGGCCTCGAGGATCGCTTTTCCCTCGCCCTGGACGATGCGGTTTGCCCGGAACGTCGCGAAGGGCGCGAGAAACGCGCCGTAAACCGCGAGAGCCGCAATGATCACGCCGAGCTTGTCGAAAGGAAGGGTTCTGCGCTCTGTTTCTCGGATGACACCGATCGCCATGAAATGATCCGCTCGACGCAATATCCGCGTTGTCCGATCGGCATCGGCAACGCTTTCTTGTCAGTTACTTCAGGAAGCCGTTCTTTTTCAAAAAATCCTCTGCGACCGCTTTCGCCGGTTCGCCGCCGACCTGCACGCGGCCATTCAATTCCTGCAGAGTGACGAGATCGAGCTTTTCGAAGACGGGCTTCAAGAGGGTCTCGATCGTCGGATTCTCTTTCAGCACCGCTTCCCGGATGATCGCCGTCGGCTGATAGACCGGCTGGACGTTCTTGTCGTCCTCGAGGACCACGAGCCCCGAGGGCGCAATCCCGCCGTCGGTGCCGTAGACCATCGCTGCGTTGGCACCGTTCGTCTGGTTGGCGGCCGCAGCAATGGTCGCGGCCGTATCGCCGCCTGAAAGCGTGATCAGTTGCTCCGGCTTCAGCGTGAAAGCGTAGGCGGTCTGGAACGCGGGCAAGGCTGCCGCGGAGTTCACGAATTCGGAAGACGCCGCCAGGATGACCTCGCCGCCGTCGCTGACATATTTCCCGAAGTCGGAAAGCGTCTTGAGGCTGTTCTTCTCGACCACCTCCTTGCGCAGCGCGATCGCCCAAGTGTTGTTGGCCGGCGACGGTGTCAGCCAAACGATCTTGTTGGCATCGTAGTCGAGCTTCTTCGCCAGTTCATAGCCTTTGGCGGCATCCTTCCAGGCCGGATCATCAGCCTTTTCGAAGAAGAAAGCGGCGTTACCGGTATACTCCGGATAGATGTCGATTTCACCGGCAGTGATCGCCTTGCGAACGACGGGAGTGGCGCCAAGTTGGACGCGGTCCGTGGTCTTGATGTTGTTGGCGTTCAGCACGGTGAGAATGATGTTGCCGAGAACGCCGCCCTCCGTGTCGATCTTGGAGGAGACAACGACATCGGCCCGGGCCGCGCCGCAGGCAAGCGCAAAGGCCAGAGCGGTACCGATACATGTCTTCATCAGGGTCAGGCGCATGATTGTCTCCCTCAATTGATCCCGCGGCCGGCACGGCTTTCCGCTGCGTCCGGTTAGAGCATCCATATATGTCAGGCTTCCACAAAGAACAGAGCAACGGCCGCACAGGGACTTACGTACCACTAGGTTGCAAACGACGGCGAAGTCGGTCACTCTCCTCCTGGGGTCCGCCTCACAGCGCGCGATCCTGAGGCCTACAATAGTCGATCGGCAATACTTCTTTCAGAAAGCCAGCATGTCCGAGGCGGCTGCAAATCAGCCGCGTTTGCGCGGCGGTCGCCCGCGCAGTTCTTGAAAAGCAGAGTTCGGGGATGGGGATGTCCGTCTATTTTCTTGCGCTTCTGATCGGCGTGGTAGCGGGCTTGCGGGTGATGACCGCGCCGGCAGCCGTCAGCATCGCTGCCGCGGCCGGCTGGCTGCCGGTCGCCAACAGCTGGGCGGCCTTCATGGGCTATCGCTTCACGCCTTATATTTTCGGTCTCCTGGCGCTCGTCGAATACGTCACCGATCAGTTGCCGAGCACGCCGAGCCGCAAGGTGCCGCAGCAATTCGGCGCCCGGATCGTCAGTGGGGGCTTTTGCGGCGCGGTCATCGGTACCGCCGGAGGCTCCTTGATCGGCGGCGCGATTGCCGGAATCATCGGTGCGATCATCGGCACGCTTGGCGGCTATGAAGCACGCAAGCGGCTCGTTGCGGCGATCGGCGGCAAGGACCTGCCGATCGCCCTCCTCGAAGATCTTGTCGCCATTCTGCTGGCGCTTTGGGTGGTGTCATCATGACCAGGCACTTCGACGCGATCATCATCGGCGCCGGCCAGGCGGGGCCGTCGCTCGCCGGACGTCTGACCGAAGTCGGTAAATCCGTGGCGCTCGTCGAGCGCAAGCTCTTCGGCGGTACCTGCGTGAACACCGGCTGCATGCCGACCAAGGCGATGGTTGCGAGCGCCTATGCCATCCACACGGCCCGCAGCGGGGCGGAATACGGTATGACGACCGGTCCGGTGTCCGTCGATTTCGCTCGGGTCATGGCGCGCAAGGAGAAGGTGACGCTGGACTCCCGTACAGGCGTCGAGTCCTGGCTGAAGGGCATGACGAACTGCACGGTGCTCGAGGGCCACGCGCGCTTCGAGAGCCCGACCGAAATCAGTGTCGGCGACGAACGGATTTCGGGCGAACAGATTTTCCTCAACGTCGGTGGGCGCGCCGCGATCCCGGATTTTCCGGGGATCGACCAGGTTTCCTGTCTCACCAACAGCTCGATCATGGAGCTCGATCACCTGCCCAAGCATCTGGTGATCATCGGCGGCAGCTATATCGGGCTCGAATTCGCGCAGGTATTCCGGCGCTTCGGCTCCGAGGTCACCGTCATCGAAAAGGGCCCGCGCCTGATTGCCCGCGAAGATCCGGACGTCTCGGATGCGATCCGTGCCATACTCGAAAATGAGGGAATTCAGATCCGCCTCAACGCCGAATGCATCCGCTTCGCCACCCACGCCGACGGTGTCGCCGCCGGCGTGGATTGCACCTCGGGAGCCCCGGAGGTCATTGGCTCCGAAGTGCTGCTTGCCACCGGCCGCCGCCCCAACACGGACGATCTCGGCCTCGACAAGGCGGGCGTCAAGACCGACGCGCGCGGCTATATCGAGGTCGACGATATGCTGCGCACCAATGTACCGCACATCTTCGCGGTGGGCGACTGCAACGGCCGCGGTGCCTTCACCCACACCTCCTACAATGATTTCGAAATCGTCGCCGCGAACCTCCTCGACAACGACCCGCGCCGGGTCAGCGACCGCATCCAGGCCTATGCGCTCTACATCGATCCGCCGCTCGGCCGGGCCGGCATGACCGAAACCGAGGCGCGCCAAAGCGGCCGCAAGCTCCTGATCGGCACCCGGCCAATGACGCGCGTCGGGCGGGCCGTCGAGAAGGGCGAGACGTTGGGCTTCATGAAGGTGATCGTCGATGCTGACACGAAGGAAATCCTCGGCGCCTCGATCCTCGGTACCAGCGGTGACGAGGCAATCCAGAGCATCCTCGACGTGATGTATGCGAAGCGGCCCTATACGACGATCAGCCGCGCGATGCACATCCATCCGACGGTATCGGAACTGATCCCGACCGTGTTTGGCGATCTTTCACCTGCGAAATAGTGCACGGATTTCAGAGCACTCCAGTCAGCTCGAGCGTCTGGTAGCCGGCCAGAAGGGTGATCAGAGATCCGACGAGCCGCAGGAGTGTCTTCTCCTTCAGCGTTCTGACCATCCAACCGGCCAGCGGCGCCGCCAAAATGCCTCCGGCGATCAGCCCGCCAACCGATGCCAGGTAGCCTGGGAAATCGCCTGCTTGCTCCCAGTGGCCGGTTACGATCGTGGCGAGGAAGCTCAGCGACACCGAAAGCGCAATCAGGAACTCGCTCGCATTGACGGTGCCGATGACGAAGCGCGGTTGTCCGCCGGCGCCGAGCAGGCCGGTCGTGGCAACGGGACCCCAGCCGCCGCCACCTGCCGCATCGAGGAATCCGGCAGTTGCGCCGAGCGGCGCGACGATTCTCATTTTCACCGGGTTGGTCGGAATACGATGAAACGACCGATACAGCAGCCAGCTCCCGATAGTCGCGAGATAGGCTGTAACGAAAGGCTTGACCTGGTCTCCATCAAACGAGGTGAGGACGAAGGCGCCGACGATCCCGCCCCCGACGCCAAAGGGAACGAGCCGCCGAAACAGTTTCCAGTCGATGTTGCGGTGATAGAGATGGGCCGATCCGGAGGCTGCAGTGGTGAACAATTCCGCAGCATGGGCTGATGCCGAGGCTTGCGCCGGCGGCACGCCGAAGGCGAGGAGCACGGTCGATGAGATCACGCCATAGGCCATTCCGAGAGCACCATCGACGGCCTGGGCCAGAAACCCGACCACCGCGAACAGGAGGAAGTCTTCCATACGAGGCTCCGCGGATGATTTCGTTTAGCCCGCGCGCATAACGAAGCCTAGCGTGTGCACTTGCAGTAACACAGAGGCTTTATCGTTCTACCAGGGTTCGGTTCATGGTGCCTAGGTCGCAAGTAAACGGACCATGCGTTCGGCTTGTTCCGCGCGGTCGGCTCAATCTGCGCGCGCTGTCCCCAACCAACGCACCATGGCTGGTTTACAGGCAGTTCGAGAACGCGGGCGAAAGGATGGACGTCGCTCGAAACTGATGTCCGATCAGCGCTCTGAATACATCGGCATGCTGAATGAAGGCCGTCCGGCGGCTGAAATCGCTCGTCTCTTTCGCTTTCATGGGGCCACCGTCGGGCGCATCGGCATTGAGGCCAAAGTGGCCGTTCGCTGATTGTTTTTTCAGTTGGGCGTTTTCGCAGCGACGTACGCACCGGGCCAACACGCGTGCTCTTATGGCTGTCTGCGACAAATCGTTCTTCGACACGAGAACCTCGACAGGTTTTTGGCGCGCCTGCGTCGTGTCTGGCCGTCAATAGAGACTGACATAGACACCATCGCTGCCAACGAGATCACCAGACGCAAGTTTGTGAGCATGGCTCAACGAACTGAATACCTGGTCGGACGGATCCGCAGGCCACAGCACCAAGTGATCGTTGAAACGTGAGACGTCGGTCTGAACTCGGTGGTAAGACGGGCGATGCAACGAGCTATGCTGGAATTTGGGTGACGAGGCTGATCAGGCGGCGCTCTGCGGCTTCAATTCGATGACCCCGATTCCGTTCTGGAATCTGGCCCGATCCTCCAATGGCATGAGGCAGACCTCCCAATGGTCGAGCCATCTGCGCCGAATGACACGCTGTTCTTGCAGTTGCGGCCCGCCTAGCTTCAGAAATTGGTCGTGCTCAATGCCGCAGAAGGCCGATCGGTATCCCAGTAATGACCTTAGGAGGGGAAATTCATGTCAGCCATCTTCATTGACTCAAAGTTGGATGATGAAGAACGACGCCGCCGACTTTACTCCGGCGATATCTTCATCTTTTCAGCGACAGCCAACACCCAAGCGCTGATCGCGCTTGCGAAAAGCATGCTTGATGAAGCTTTCGCGCCGCACGATCCTCGGACGATCCACGAGCATCTGTCGGCGGAAGAAGTGGCCGCGGTACTCTCGAAGACGAAACCTGCATTCATCCACCATCCCGAGTGCAAGAAGCTGATCCCGCAGATAATGTGCGAACACGGCATCGACCTCGAAAAACTCTATTTCGACGTACCAAGGATGCGATCGGCTTATCCGTCCCATTTCCTGTCATCGGGGATCGCTTATGCTTTCCACCCACACCGAGACACCTGGTATTCAGCGCCGATGTGCCAGATCAACTGGTGGCTTCCGATCTACACGATCGACCCAGACAACGCGATGGGGTTCTATCCGCACTACTTCGACACCCCGGTCAAGAACAACTCGGAAATCTACAACTACTACGAATGGAACACCAAAAACCGCGCGAATGCCGCCCAGCACGTCAAGAGCGATACCCGTGAACAGCCAAAGCCGCAGCAGGATCTGAACGAACGGTCGCTGCGCTATCTGCCTCCACCAGGAGGAATCATCGCGTTCTCGGGCGCGCAATTGCACGAAACCGTTCCGAACACGACCGGGATGGCGAGGTACAGCATCGATTTCAGGACAGTCCACCTCGACGATGTCGTGGCACGTCGTGGTGCCGCAAACATCGACTCACGGTGCACGGGCACGACGATGCGGGATTATGTTTGCGCAGCCGACGCAAGCCGCCTCCTGCCAGAAGAGGTCGTCAGCCTCTACGAGGATGGAACGGCAACGGCAGACAAGGTGTTGCGTTTCGGCGACCGCCTCACTGCCGCGCAGTAGTTATGCCAGCGACAGTGTCCGAGGCATCCTGCCGCAACAAGATTGCACTCGGGCGGTGCTCGTCCTGCGGCGACTGTCCTGCCGCAAAAGCGGCAGGACTCCTAGAACAGGCTCGTGAGAGTTCTACTTTCGAAGCTGATTTTCGACCTCTGGACAGCGCACCTGTTACCTCATTCCGAGTTCCAGATAAGAGATAACTTCCGGGTAATTCGCGCCGATCCCGCGCCACGAACGATAGTCAGGTCGCGCATAGCCGAACAACCAGCGGCCTCGTCTGCCGCGCGCTTCTGACAGACTGTCCAAAAATTCGTTGGATGCCCGCTGAGGGGCGCGAAATGACACCCTCTCATGACCGTCATGTCGGATGGAAGACCTCACCATGTCGACCGAGGCGGGCATCCAGTCCTCTATTACGCGCTTCAGGCGGCGATCAGCCCTCGGGTCGCCATGGTTGCATGCGGGCAGCTTCCCTTCAAGCCAGATTCTAGCGCAGAACCGCTGCCATACACGCGGCGCTCGATCCGGTGTTCTTCGCCGCCTGTGCGGCACGGATTCAACCGGCTTGTCCGCAGTCGAACCACCGCAGCGACATGCAGGAAAGCCCGGCATCGATCTTGCCGATCTCGGTCGTCTTCAAGGGCACGACGTTGTAGCCGGCCTTGTCGAGCATCTCGATCGTGCGCGGGAAATCGGCGCCGACCATCACCACGTCGTTGACGCGCAACGCATTGGCGGCCGGCTCCTCGCCTTCCGGGATGATCATCTGCCTGAACGTCTTGAAAACGCCGAAGCGCGCCAGGCGATTGGTGGAGAGGATCGTTTCGTCGTCAAGCAGAGAGCAATCGGTTTTGAAGTGGAGAACGCCCTCCGGCGTCGCGACGACGTGGCTCTTGCGGCCAAGTTTGTCGAGGCAGGCTCGCAGCGCCTCGGCCCCGCCCTGTCGGTGCGGGCCGAAAGGCCAATCATCACGCTCTCCCGCGTCGTCAGCACGTCGCCGCCGTCGGCGTAGCCCGCCGGCAGATCGATGACCGTTTCGAACATCTCGCGCAGCGTCGGCGCGATTTCCTCGGTTTCCTGGACACGCGTCGCCGCACCTGGGCGCAGGACGATCGCACCTTCGGTGAAGACCAGCGCCGGATCCTCGACGAAGATCGAGTCCGGGAAGCCTTCGAGCGGCGGCAACACCGTTGCCTTGACGCCGGCTTCGCGCATTGCCGTGAGATAGGCGTCATGCTCTGCCTTGACGCCCTCATAGGTCGGGCTGCCGCGATCCTCGGCGCGCAAGCCGTCTACGACGGAGCGCGACGGCTCTCGGACGATGATAGAATTGAAATGATAGGCCGGACGCGATGTCATCGGGTCGTTATTCCCCTCTAGGTTAACCGGAGATTTTGCTGGAAAATTCCGGATTGCCGCGCAGCGTATTGCTTATCGTGCAGATGTCCTCTTCCGCTGCTTCGGCGATCGCATGCCGCACTGCATCGTCAAAATCGCCTCTAATAACGAACTCGATATTGAAGCGTGCAACGCGCGACGGTTCATCCTGCGCTTTTTCACCGGTCACCCTGGCGGAGACTTCGACGAGCCTGTCGAGCACGCCGAAGCGGCTGGCGGCAATGCGCGCACTGAGCACCAGACAGCTTGCCAGCGATGCGTAGAGAAGGTCGAGCGGACCGAAGCCGGGCTGCGATGGGCCGGTGACGATGTCGAGCGCACCGCCGGTCACCGAAGCCAGCTGCGGGAAGCCGGTCCGCCCGACGACCGCGGTCGCACCCGTCTGCCTCGTCTTCACTCTGAGCTCGGCCATCGACGCTCCCTCATCCACTGCAGCGAAGCCAATATTCCAGCAAATTCGGGATTCGGCCATGGTGGTCAACGTCGATCTTCGGCCACTTGCGGCCCGTGCGCCGGCACAGCTGGTGTCGGCCGCACTTCAACGCCCGACGGCTTCTCCCGTCGCCTTCAGGAAGAAATGTACCTTCCCGATGTCGATCGGCACTTCGATGACATCGTCCGGCGAAATGCGTGAGGCGGCATGCACCTGGGCGGTGAAGGCGGCCGACCCGACTTTTCCGAGAACGAGTGTGTGGGGACCGAGCGGCTCGATATCGCGGACTTTCAGCTTGATCTTCGGGAGACCTGCATCGGTGGCAATCGTGTGCTCCGGCCGAATGCCGAGCACGACCGCCTCGCCGATATGGGCGCCAAGCTTCCGCGCCATCTCATCCGCAAGCGGAAAGGCGACATCGCCGGGCGCGCGGAACGTCAGGCCTGCGTCGCCGCGTTCGAGGACGCCTTCGATGAAATTCATGCTCGGTGCGCCGATGAAGGCGGCAACGAAGAGATTGGCAGGCGCTTCATAAAGGGTGATCGGATCGGCAGCCTGTTCGATCCGCCCCTGGTTCATCACCACGACGCGGTCCGCCATGGTCATCGCCTCGACCTGGTCGTGCGTCACGTAGACGGCGGTCGTCTGCAGCCGCCGGTGCAGCAGCTTGATCTCGGTGCGCATCTCGATTCTGAGCTTTGCATCGAGGTTCGACAGCGGCTCGTCGAAAAGGAAAACGTCCGGCTGACGGACGATCGCCCGGCCGATCGCGACGCGCTGCCGTTGGCCGCCGGAGAGCGCGCTAGGCTTGCGGTTGAGATAGGCGCCGAGGTTCAGAATGCGGGCGGCTTCCGCCACGGATTTTTCGATGTCGCTCTTCGAGGTGCCGCGAACCTTCATGCCATAGCCTATGTTCCCGGCGACAGTCCGTTCGCCGATCCGGATCGTGCCCGAAGTCGCGCTCTCCAAACCGGCGATCATTCTAAGCGTCGTTGTCTTGCCGCAGCCGGACGGACCGACGAGAACGACGAACTCGCGATCGGCGATCGAAAGATCGAGCGGCGGAATGACCGTAACGCTGCCGAAAGATTTGGTAACTTGCTCCAGGCGAACCTGCGACATTCGAATGCCTTTCTCGATCCCCATGGCCAAAGCGGGGAATGCACTGCGAAAAGGAAGCGCCGGCTGCCGGGCGCCATGCGAGGCCCGCTCCGCGTGACCGGAGCGGGCCTCGATGATTACTTCTGCGGCAGGCCCATCGACGAGCGATAGGCGGCAAGCTGCTTGTCACGACCGAACTCGTCGGTCAGCTTGTTCCATTGCTCGGCCACTGTATCGAGCGCCTGCTGTGGCGTCACTTCGCCGGCAAGCGCCTTGGAGAGCTCGATCTCGAGCACCTCCGTATAGGAGAAGTAACCGGGCAGACGCATGTCGAGGGCGATGTTCTTGGCGGTGACCGCTTCCTTCTGCGCGCCGAGATATTCCTTCGCCTCGCGATCGGAGAAGATCTTCGACCAGAGTTCGAGATTGGTGGTGTGCGAAAGGCGGTACGGATTGACGCCCGTGCCGCCGGTAATCGCCGCCTGCGCCGAGACCTCGGGGCTCGTCAGGTATTGGATATAGTTCCAGGCAGCTTCCTGCTTCGTCGACGAGCTGGGCACGGCCGCCTGCCAGCCGCCGAAGGCCATGAAGGAAGTCTGCACGACCTGATCGAACTTGTCCCACTTCTTGGTCTTGTAGTTGTAGATCTCGTCAGCGCCGGGCAGCGGCGCTGAGCCCACCTTGCCGGCAACCTTCGACTGCTTCGGGTCGGCGGCAATGACACCGGTATCGCCCCAACCGATCGATTCGGCCACCTGTCCGCCGGCAAAAGCGGCGTTCACCTCACCGAAGGAGAAGTTGAGCGCATTTGGCGGCGCGAGCTTCGAGGCGCGGATATACTCCTCTAGGCCCCGCACCCAGCCCGGATTGTTGACCTGCGCATCCATCGTATCCGGATCGAAGAACATGCCGCCCGGATTGTCCGGATGGCTCGTGTAGCCGGCCACGTGGCTGAACAGGAACCAGAACTGCTGCCCGCCACGGCGGAAGGCTTCGGCCGTACCCCAAAGGTTGTTCGCCGGCTGGTTGAAGAACTCGGCGATGTCGAGATACTCTTTCCAGGTCTTGGCTGGCGCCAGGTCGTAGCCGTATTTCTCCTTGAAGGCCTTCTGGTTGTCGGCGTTCTCGAACAGGTCGATGCGATAGGTGTAGGTATGGGCATCGCCGTCCATGGTCTGCGACAGGACCTTGCCGTTCCACACCATCAACTGTTCACGATAGACCGGCGCGATGTCTTCCCAGGCGGAACCCTGCCGCATCTCCGCCGGCATTTCGGCGAGGAAGTCGGTGAAATCCGGCGCCCAGGCCGGTGCGAAGGCGATGACGTCGAAGGCATCCTCACCGGCGGTCAATGAGGTGACGATCTTCGGATAAAGCTCCGACCAGGGAAACTCGACGACTTTCACCTTGCCGCAGGTTTTTTCCTCCCAGCCCTTGGCGGCAATCTGCAGCGCCGAAGCGATATACGGGCCGGTCTGAGTGGTGGCGGTCAGTTCCACGCCGGTGAAGTCCGGGTCACAGGCAAAGGCCGTTCCACTGGCCGCAGCGGCCAGCAGGCCGGCGGCAGTCGATGCGAGCAGAAGTTTCCTCATTTTTTCCTCCCTTTGAGTGAACCTTGCCAAATTTAGAAAAAGCACGCAGTCATTTGATGGCTCCGAGAAGTAGGCCCGACCGCATCAACCTGCTCAAGATTCCGGCCATGACCATCATCGGGATGATCGCCACGAGTGCCGCGGCCGAGATGGACCACCATTCGTCGCCGCGCTGGCTGTTTTGTCCGGCAACCAGGATCGGCAGCGTCTGCCATTTGGAACTCGTCAGGAAGAGCGCGAAGAGGAACTCGTTCCAGACGAAGGCGAGCGTGATCATGAAGGTCGCGATCAGGCCCGGCTTGGACATCGGCAGCACGATGCCGAAGAAGATGCGCCAGGTCGGAACGTTGTCGACCATCGCCGCCTCTTCCACCTCGATCGGCAAGGCCTCGAAGAAGTCGCGCATCAGCCAGACGACGATCGGCAGCGAGAAGGCGATATAGGCGAAGGTCAGGCCGATATAGCTGTCGACGAGCTTGAAGCCGAGCTTTCCGACTTCCGTGTACATGAGATAGAGCGCGAAGGCGGCAACGATCGGCGGAAACATGCGCTGGCTGACGAACCAGAAGACGATGTCGTTGTTGCCGAGTTCCGGCCCCGGCAGACGGAATCGGCTGGAGATCACCGCGAGCGCCAGCGCCGCGATGAACGAATAAATGAGCGAAATCCCCTGGCCGAAGCCGAGCACGTTTCGCCCCAGCAGGAAACCGCCGAAAGCGACAACCACGAAGATAAGGGCCGAGAGCAGCCGGAAGCGAAAGGTGAAGCGAACGAGCGCGTAGGCGGCCATGGCGCCGATGAAGGTTGCGAGCACCGCAGCCGAAAGGCTGACGATCAGCGAGGCGATGAAGGTGTTGTAGAAGGCGCCGCGCTCGCCGGAGACAGTTCGTTCCAGGCCGTCAGCGTCGGCTCGAAATCGACGAACGGCAGGTAGGTCGGCCCGCCGACGACGGCAAGCGGCGTCTTGAACGATGTGATCGCCACCCAATAGAGCGGGAACAGAGTGAAGGCGAGCCAGAGAAGGCAGCCGCCGAGCGCCAGCCAGCGCCGATTTCCCTGAAGAGTTCGCACGCTCATTTGTGCTTCTCCAGATAGGGCTTGAGCACCGCCAGATAGACGAGGCCGATCACCGTGATGAATGTCAGGAAAAGGAAGGACAGCGCCGACGTATAGCCGAGGTTGAACTTCTTGAAGCCCTCCTGATAGGCGAACAGCGTCAACGTTTCCGTCGACACGCCCGGTCCGCCGCCCGTCATGACAAAGACCGTGTCCATGATCTTGTAGCTCTCGATCAGTCGGATGAAGACCACCGCCGTCGAGATCGGCAGCAGCATCGGAAAGGTAATGTCGCGAAATTGCTGCCAGGGGGTGGCGTTCTCGAGCGCCGCAGCCTCGTAGACGTCGTCTGGCAGGGTTTGCAGCCCCGCGAGCAGCATGAGGATGACGAAAGGCGTCCACTGCCAGACCTCGACCGCGATGATCGAGCCGAGCGCCCAGTTCGTCCGGGTTAGAAACGGCAGGTTGGGAAAGCCGAAGAGCGTCATGAACTCGTTCAACGGCCCCATGGTCGGATTGAGGATCTGGCGCGCGACGAGCGCGACGGCGACCGGCGCAACGAGCATCGGCAGCAGAAATCCGACGCGAAAGATCCCCTCGCCCGGCACGCGGGAATTCAGCGCCAGCGCCACCGACAGGCCGATCACATATTGCAGCCCGACAGAAACGAAGGCGATCAGCGTCGTCGTTCCGGCAACGTGCCAGAAGCGCGGGTTAGAAAGCAGATCGGCATAGTTGCCGAAGCCGACGAAGCGGGCCGGCATCGGCGGTACCAGCCGCATGCTCATGAAACTCGTCGTCAGCGAATAGACAAGCGGAAAGATCGAAATCAACAGAACGATGATCAAGGCCGGCCAGATGAAGAAATGCTTGATCGGGTCGTTGCGCGTCATGCCGCCGCTCCCCGTGAGAGTAGCGCCTCGATCTCCTCGAGCTTCGGCATCGCCGGAGCCGTGCCGCGGCGGGTGACGGCAATGCCCGCCGTCGCGCAACCGAACCGCACCGCTTCTACGGGTTCCAGCCCGCGTGCCAGCGCGGCCGAAAAGCCGCCGACGAAAGCGTCCCCCGCACCGGTCGTGTCGATCACCGGGCCGCTGGCAACCGCAGGCACCAGCACCGACTGATTGTCCGTGTGGTAGAGCACGCCGCGCTCGCCAAGCGTTATCAGCGCCGTCTTCGCACCCTTCCTCAAGAGCTCGTCGCCGGCCCGTCGAGCGTCATCGGGCGTCGGCAGGGCAAAGCCGACGAGCGCGGCCCCTTCCGTTTCGTTCGGGACGATATAGTCGCAGAGCGGATAGATCGTTTCCGGAAAAGGTTCGGCCGGGGCCGGGTTGAACACCGTGGTGACGCGGGCCGCATGGGCAATTTGGAGCGCCCGTTCGGCAGCGGCGGCCGGCTGTTCGAGCTGGGTCACGAAGACACGCGAATTCTCGATCGTTTCACGCGCCGCCTCCACGTCTTCGATGTCGATCGAGCCGGCAGCGCCGGGATAGACGATGATGGCGTTCTCGCCGTTCTCGTCGTTGACATAGATGAAGGCCGCCCCCGTCGGCAAATCGTCCATCTGCACGATCTTCGGCGTCACACCGGCCTCGGCATAGGTCTTCAGCGCCATCTCGCCGAAGGTGTCGCGTCCGAGCCGCGAGATGAACGACACTTGGCTGCCGGCCCGCGCCGCCGCTACCGCCTGGTTCGAGCCCTTGCCTCCCGGTCCGACGGAGAAACCGCTGCCGGTGATCGTCTCGCCGATCCGCGGCATGCGGGACGCGAGATAGGCCGTATCGGCCACGAAGATCCCGAGGATCGAAACACCCGTCTTCATGCTAAGCCTCCTCCCTCAAAAAGCTGCTGGTAGGGCGTTTCAGTCGGATTCCGGTGGAATGACCCCCTTGGTGAATAGGAAGCAGCCGTAGAATCGCGTCTCGCCGGTGGTGATGACGCAATAGGCCTTCTTTGCCTCCTCATAGAAAGCGAAGCGCTCGATGCCGTACATCGGCGCCGGCTTGCCCTCGGCGCGATCGATCTCGGCCTGGACTTCCCGCTGAACGGCCGGAATTTCGTCCGGCGCGCCCATGATTTCCATGCGTCCGGCCGACGGCTGGAGCGGCGTGTCGAGCGGCAGGACCGAAAGCACGGCCCTTATGGCGCGTGCGGCGGAGACATTGTCGATATGGAGGAGCTTGCCGAGCCGGGTCTGCCGAGCGATCGCGTCGGATGGGAAGTTGGTGTCGGATATCACCAGCGTGTCACCGTGCCCCATGGACCGGAGCGCGTGCAGCACATCCGCATTCAGGGCCGGGTCGATATTCTTGAGCATGTCAGTCCTCCTCCAAACCACCCATTCGACCGCCGCGACGCGGCATGACGCCGCTAGCGACTATCATTCAACTTCGCAAAAGCCTTCTCCACGCCGACCGGCTCCCGCCCGACGGCATGCCCGGTCCCCTACTCGCCGTAGGGGATCCAGATGTTCTTGACGTCGACGGCGCGTCGCAGGAACGGCTGGCCTTCGGCCGCCGAACGGTCGCACCAGTCGATCGCCTTGCCGTAGTCTACGAACGTGCGCTTCAGATTGCCGACCGACAGCTTCTCGACGAGCGCCGAGAGTTCCGCCGTGCCGAAGGCCCAGAGTGCGTCGACGTCGTTGTGGGCAGCAAGCGTCTTGGCAAGTTCCGTCGCCTGCCCGGTGACGATGTTGACGACGCCGGCCGGAACGTCGGACGTTTCGAGCACCGAATAGAAATCCGTAGCAGCAAGCGGGTGCGGCTCGCTCGGAACCACGACGACGCGGTTGCCGACGGCGATCAGCGGCGCGACAAGGCTAACGAAACCGAGCAGCGGTGACTCGGGCGGGCAGATCACCCCGACGACGCCCTGCGGCTCCGGCATGGCGAGCGCGACGCCGCGCAACGGCGGCAGGTGCACGACGCCCTCGTATTTGTCCGCCCAGGCGCCATAGCTGAAGAGGCGGGCGATCGAGGCCTCCACCTCGGCCCTCGCGTTGGCCGCCGAGACGCCTGTCATGGCCGCGATGCGGTCGGCGAACTCCGCCGCCCGGCCGCTCAGGTTCTCGGCAATGTAATAGAGGATCTGCGCGCGATTGTGCGTCGTCGCCGAAGACCAGGCCGATGCAGCCTGCGCCGCGACGACGGCGTTGCGGATATCCTTGCGGTTGCCCTCGCCGACTTCGCCAAGCACCTTGCCTTTCGGCGACAGAATTTGTCGCGAGTAGTTTCCGTCCGGCCGTGCCTGCTTGCCGCCAATGAAGAGCTTCGCGGTGCGATCGAGCGACGGCATGGCGAAATCGCTCGGAACCGGTTTGAGAGCCGGCACACTCGGTTCCGCCCGAAGCTTGCGCCCGACCCATGCCTTCGGCTTCAGATATTCGTAGCAACCCTCACGCCCGCCTTCCCGGCCGAAGCCGGATTCGCGTTTTCCGCCGAAGCCGCTCGAGGCGTCGAAGAGATTGGTGGCATTGACCCAGACGACGCCGGCGGCAAGCTTGGCGGCGACATGCAGGGCGAGGCCGATCGTCTCGCTCCAGACGCTGGCGGCAAGGCCGTAGCGAGAGTGGTTGGCGAGCTGGATTGCCTCTTCCGGCGTGCGGAAGGTCATCGAAACGGCGACCGGCCCGAAGATTTCCTCCGTCGCGACGACAGAGGTAGGCTGCACGGCAGTCAGCAGCGTCGGCGGATAGAAACTGCCGCCCTTGGGCAGTTCGATCGGCGGCTGGTAAAGTGCGGCCCCTTCCGTCACACCCTGACTGACGAGGCTCTCGATGCGCTGCAATTGCACCGGTGCGACGATCGCCGCCATGTCGATCGCCTTGTCGAGCGGATGGCCGACCCTGAGCGTCCCCATGCGCCGCTTCAGGCGCTCGTGAAACCGCGGCGCCACGCCTTCCTGAACGAGCACGCGCGAGCCGGCGCAGCAGACCTGGCCCTGATTGAACCAGATCGCGTCGACCACGCCTTCGACCGCCGCGTCGATATCGGCGTCGTCGAAGACGATGAAGGGAGACTTGCCGCCGAGCTCCAGCGTCAGCGACTTGCCGGTGCCGGCGGTCTTTTCGCGGATCAGCCGGCCGACCTCGGTCGAGCCGGTAAAGGCGATCTTGTCGATGTCGTCGTGCTCGACGATCCGCGCACCGGTCTCACCCTCGCCGGTCACCACGTTCAGGACGCCCGGCGGCAATCCGGCTGCCGCGGAAAGCTCGGCGAAAAGCAGCGCCGTCAGCGGCGTGAATTCCGCAGGCTTCAGAATGACGGTGTTGCCGAGCGCCAGCGCCGGGGCCACTTTCCAGGCGAGCATCAGGAAGGGGAAGTTCCAGGGGATGACCTGGCCGACGACGCCGACCGGCACTTGATCGGCAAATTCCGTTTCCTGGAGCTGCGCCCAGCCGGCATGGTGGTAGAAATGGCGAGCGGCCAGCGGAATGTCGATGTCGCGCGTCTCGCGGATCGGCTTGCCGTTGTCGAGCGCCTCGACCACGGCGATCAGCCGGGCGTGGCGCTGGATCATGCGTGCCAGCGCATAGAGATGGCGGGCCCGGGCATGGCCGGAGAGCTTCGCCCAGGGACCTTGCGCCTTGCGGGCCGCGGCCACGGCGGCGTTGACATCCTCGCGGCCGCCGAGCGCGATCTTCGCCAGCAGTCCGCCGGTCGCCGGCTCGAAGCTGTCGAATGTCTTTCCGGACTTGGAAGCGACGAAGCCGCCGTTGATGAAGTGGCCGAACTCGCCGTTGTGGCGGGCGATCCAGGCGCGAGCTTCGGCATCGCCCTCGGGTGCGGGGCCGTAGGACATTTCGTCGAAAAACCTGGCGACGCTCATCGGATTATCCAATCGGGTGTCTGTTGAGGGCCGAATAGGCGCCGCTGACATGATGTTCGAGCTGGCGCTCGATATCCGCCAGCAGGCTCGATGCCCCGATGCGGAAGAGATCCGGCTCCAGCCATTCGCGGCCGAGTTCTTCCTTCATCAGGAACTGGTAGTTCAGCACGTCCTTCGCCGCCGAGATGCCGCCGGCGGGCTTGTAGCCGACCTTGACGCCGGTGCGCTCCTGGTAGGCGCGGATCATCCTCAGCATGACGAGGGTGACGAGCAGCGTCGCGTTGACGCCCTCCTTGCCGGTCGAGGTCTTGATGAAGTCGGCACCCGCCATCATGCAGACGAGCGAGGCGCGGGCGACATTGCGGAGCGTCTTGAGGTCGCCGGTCGCGAGGATCGCCTTCACATGTGCATCGCCGCAAGCGTCGCGGAAATCGCGCATCTCGTCATAGAGTGCCTGCCAGTTGCCGGTCAGCACGTGCTCACGGGTAATGACGATGTCGATTTCCTTGGCGCCGTCGGCGACCGAGGCCTCGATTTCCTTGAGCTTGACGTCGTGCGGCGCGAGACCGGCCGGAAAGCCGGTGGAAACCGCGGCGACCGGGATACCGGAGCCCGCGAGCGCCTCGACCGCCGTCGAGACGAAACGGTGATAGACGCAGATCGCCCCTGTCGTGATGTCGCGATCACCCATCCCCAGAGCGTCAAGAATATCCTGGCGCACCGGCCGGCGCGCCTTGGCGCAGAGTCGCTTGACGCGCTCCGTCGTATCGTCGCCGTTGAGCGTCGTCAGATCGATGCAGGTGACCGCCTTCAAGAGCCAGGCGGCCTGCGCATCCTTCTTCACGGTCCGGCGGCCCGGCAGCGTTGCGACCCGCCGCTCGGCGGCGGAAAGATTGACGCGCTGGTCGAGCACCCAGGAAAGGTCGAGATCGACACCGTCGTTGCGCGGCCAGTTATGACCGGCGCCAGCGGGTTGGGCAGAAACCGCCCCCGCCTTCACAGCAAGGTCTTTCAAGCGACTACTCCTCGATTTCTCCCTGCCGGCCGCTGCAGATCAGCCCGCGACATGTTATTTTTCTATCTATTTTTGTTATCATTCCATCAAGACTACCGGGTGTCAAGCGACGGCACCGGACGAAGCGGCGAGATTATCATATTTATCGCGTCGGCGCCTCAAGCGCCGGAAGCACCGCCTCTCCGTCTTCCGTTATCACCGCCCGGAAGGCGGCGAGCGGCGCAAAGAAGGCGGGCTTCAGTCTGCCGATCTTGCTGTTGTCCACCACGAGGTAATTCTCGCGCGCGAGAGAAATCACCTTTTGCTTCACGGGCACTTCATGAAAATGAACGCACGTCGCCCCACGGACGGGATCGACGCCGGCAGCCGACAGGAAGGCGACGTTGATGCCAAGATGATCGAGCGTCTCGAGACCGGAATTGCCCGAGAACGAAGCCGAAGACGGATGGTAGACGCCGCCAAGCATGACGATGCGAACATTGGGCCTGCGGGTCAGGCGGTCGGCCACGTTCAGCGAATAACATACTGCCGTAATTGAATAATTTTCCGGCACCAGATCGACGAGATACTCGAGCGTCGTGCCGCAGTCGATGAAGATCGCCTCGTCGGGACGGATGTGCCGGGCCGCATGGGCGCAGGCCTCGCGCTTCGCTGCCGCGTGACTGTCGGCCTCGCGGGCGAGATCATAGGGCGCATCGGCCTCGATATCGGCGGCCGGAACGATATGGCCACCGAGATATCCGAAAAGGCCGGGGTTGTTGGCAATGTCGCGGCGGACGGTCATCTCCGACACGCCGAGAAGGGCGGCGGCATCCTTGAGATGCAGTACGCGCCGCGCCGAAAGCGCCTCGGCCAATGCGATGATACGGGTAGCCTTGCGATTGGCCATTGCTCTTCCGGATAGCACGACGGGTAAAGTGGCGCGGCCCAGGCAGCTCCTGCGCAACAAAGTTTGTTGGAAATATCACAAACTGTGCTCAATCTGCAAGAGGTGCTCGACGGCGCGCAGCGTGCTTCCACCCGCCATACCGAGGCTTGCGACAAGCAAAACCGGCCGCAACGCTTCTGCGAATACCGGCGCGAGTTGGTACCCACAGCCTCATGCTTCTACAACGACCCCATGGCTTCACAGATGAAAGGCGTCTTTCAGATCGCTGCCTTTCCTTGCCGGCCGGAGATCGAGATCCGCCTCGATATGATCGATGTGCTGGAGCATCAGCGCGCAGGCGGTCGCGACGTCTTTTGTTTCCAAGGCGTCGACGATCTGTTGATGTTCGCTGTGCCCGCAGCTCGAGATGACCGACTGCCCGTAAAGCGCGATCACGAGCGAGGAGCGGGCGACGAGTTCATCCATGAAGCGCTTCAGAATGGCATTGCCGCTCATGGCGGCGACCGCCAGGTGAAAATCGCCGGAGGCCTTGATTTCTGCGCGGCGAGCCGGCGCGCCGCGCTGGTTGGTCAGCCGCTCCTCCTCCGCAAGCAGCGCCCTGAGCTCCGTGACCTGCGTTTTACCGATATGAGGCGCCGCCTCGCGCAAGATGACCGGCTCCAGCAGTCGCCGTGTCGCGAAGATCTGCTGTGCCTCGGCCACCGAGGGAGAGGCAACAAAGGCGCCGCGATTCTTCTCGACACTGATGAGCCCTTCATATGAGAGAGCCTGAAGGGCGGCGCGAACGAGGGTCCGGCTTACCTTGAAAAGGCTGCCGACGTCGGTTTCGGAAAGCTTCGTTCCGGGAGCGAGGCGTCGCTCGACGATCGCATCGCGGATTGCGTCGCGAATCTGCTGGGCGTCGATATCGATGGCGCTTTCCGCCGGGGCAAGATTGGCTGGCGTCATGAGGCTGCGAATCCGAACGGGACCGAAATTGGTTACGGCAGACGTTAACCGCTTTCTGCCCTCAATCAAAGCGCGATATTGTATACAATAATAGGCAATATTTGAGCACAAACGCCTATAAAATATGCATCCAACCTGGCGTCGCTGGCTGACGGCCTGGCGGCCTTCAAGCACTTTGCCGCAAAATCAGCCACTTAGCGAACTGGCACGCTTGATGCTTCGTCTCCGGGGCAAGGAGAAAGCGGGCATGTCCAAAGCAGCAGAAATCGATATCGCTTCCGTTTCCAAGGTCTATGGCACGACGACCGCCGTCCATGCCATCAGCCTGAAGATTTCGGCCGGCAGCTACTGCTGCTTTCTCGGCCCCTCTGGCTGCGGCAAGACCTCGACGCTGCGAATGATCGCCGGACACGAGAGCATCTCCTCCGGCGATATCCGCCTCGGCAATGTCGTCGTCACCGATTTTCCGCCCGCCAAACGCGGCACGGCGATGATGTTCCAGTCCTACGCGCTGTTTCCGCATCTCGACCTCATCGACAACGTCGCCTTCAGCCTGAAGATGAAAGGCGTCGAGAAAGAGGAGCGCCGGGCCAAGGCTCTGGAAATGCTGACGTTGATGCAGATGGAGGCCTATGCCGCACGCTGTCCGGCGCAGCTTTCCGGCGGCCAGCAGCAGCGCGTCGCGCTCGCCCGGGCGCTCATCACCGATCCGGAAGCCCTGCTGCTCGACGAGCCGCTGTCCGCGCTCGATCCATTCCTCAAGATCCGGATGCGCGCCGAGCTCAAGAAGCTGCAGAAGACACTCGGCATCACCTTCGTGCATGTGACGCACAGCCAGGAAGAGGCCATGGCGCTCGCCGATCTGATCGTCATCATGAACGACGGCCGGATCGAGCAGGCGGCAGCACCGCGCACCGTATTCGAAAAGCCGGCGACCGCCTTCGTCGCACGCTTCATGGGCGACCACAACGTGCTGTCCGGCCGCGTCACATCGATCGATGGCGGCATCGCCACGCTGACGGTGCCGGAAGGTCAGACCTTTTCGGTACGCGACATCGCGCAAGAAATCGGCAAACCGGTCGACATCGGCATCCGCACCGATCGTGTGCGTCTCGAGCCCGCCTCGGAAAGGTCGCTCGGCTTCCAGGGGGTCGTCGCGAACGTCGAATACCGCGGCGCCTCGGTGAAGATCACCGTCGTCGGAGCCGGCAGCGACGACTTCACCGCGGTCGTCTCCGATGCCGACTACTTCAGGAAACCCGTGTCGACCGGCGACGCGCTGTCCTTGAGCTGGGCCTTGGAAGACGTGATCCCTCTCGGCCGCCTTTCAGCCTGAAGCAGGATCAGAAGAAGCAAGCATCGCCCGATCCTGCAAAGAACCGTCTTAAGCACCACCAAAAAGGGGAACGACAGCATGACCAGTGAAACAAAGACTGCCACGTCCGCAAAAGGCATATCGCGGCGCACGCTCCTGAAGACCGGGGCGGCCGCCGCCGGCGCCATTGCCGGCTCGGGCGCCATTACCGGTTTCCCGACCATCTGGGCACAGAACCCGATCACGCTCCGCCAGTTCGGCACCGGCGTTTCGAACATCAACGCGATCGCGGAGAAGTGCAAGGAAGACCTCGGAATCACGCTGGAAATGACCGCGACCGATTCCGACGCCGCCGCCCAGCGTGCCGTTACCCAGCCGGACTCCTACGACGTCGCCGACATCGAATACTGGATCGCCAAGAAGGTCTTCCCGTCCGGCGTCATGCAGCCGATGGATGTCTCGAAGATCAAATACTACGACAAGATCGTGCCCCTCTTCATCAACGGCAAGCTGAAGCCGGAGAGCGTCGTCGCCCAGGGCACCGCGCCGCACACCGTCGGCTTCGTCGAGGCGCAAGACGCCAAGAGCTTCGCCAAGGAGCCGACACAGTGGATGACGCTCATCCCGACCATCTACAATGCCGACACGCTCGGCATCCGCCCGGACCTCGTCGGACGCGAGATCACCACCTGGGCCGACATCATGGACCCGGCCTTCAAGGGCAAGACGGCGATCCTCAACATTCCGTCGATCGGCATCATGGACGCGGCCATGATCATGGAGGCCTTAGGCAATATCAAATATGCCGACAAGGGTAACATGACGACGGACGAGATCGACGCAACGATCGATTTCCTCATCAAGGCCAAGCAGGACGGCCAGTTCCGCGCCTTCTGGAAGTCCTTCGACGAGAGCGTCAACCTCATGGCCTCCGGCGAAGTCGTCATCCAGTCCATGTGGTCGCCGGCCGTCGCCGCCGTGCGTTCCAAGGGCATCGCCTGCAAGTACCAGCCGCTGAAAGAGGGTTATCGCGCCTGGGGCGGCGGCCTCGGCCTTGCCGCCCACCTCCAGGGTGCGCAGCTCGACGCGGCCTATGAATATATCAACTGGTATCTCTCCGGCTGGGTCGGCGCCTACCTCAATCGCCAGGGCTATTACTCGGCCGCGATGGAGACCGCCAAGGCGCACATGTCGGAAGACGAATGGGGCTTCTGGGTCGAAGGCAAGCCAGCCAAGGGAGACATCCTCTCGCCGGAAGGCAAGGTCATGGAAAAGGCCGGCGCCGTGCGCGACGGCGGCTCCTTCCAGGAGCGCATGGGCAAGGTCGCCTGCTGGAACTCGGTGATGGACGAGGACCGCTACATGGTCCGCCGCTGGAACGAGTTCATCGCGGCGTAAGCCGCGCCGCTAGTGCGCTACCGCCGTCCCCTCCCCAACCCTCCCCACAAGGGGGAGGGAGTCCGGAGAGGGCGCGGATCAAAAGCTCCCTCCCCCTTGTGGGGAGGGTTGAGGAGGGGTCTTTCGGCTCCTCTCCAATAGAGATTTCCGAAATGTCCTGAAGGATGGCAGATGGCAACGATCGCTTCCACAGAAGCAAACGAGACGAGCGGGCGAGCGCGAAGCCGCGGCCTTCGGTCGCCGCTTCGCGCCATATCCTACCTCCAGGCCACCCCCCTCCTGCTGATCCTCGGCTTCTTCTTCATCCTGCCGATCCTCACCATTCTCGTCGTCAGCTTCTGGGACTACGATTTCGCGGGGCTCTATCCCGACTTTCTGACGATGAACTATACCGACACGCTCGGCTCCCGGGTCACCTGGAAGACCTATCTCAACACGCTGAAGTTCACCGCCATGACCTGGGCGCTGACGCTCGTCATCGGCTTCTGGGTCGCCTATTTCCTTGCCTTCCACATCCGCACGACGACGATGCAGATGGTGCTCTTCCTCGTCTGCACCGTGCCGTTCCTGACCTCGAACATCATCCGGATGATTTCCTGGATCCCGGTCCTTGGCCGCAACGGCCTCGTCAACTCCACTCTGACCGAACTCGGCATCATTCCGCAGCCGATCGAATGGCTGCTCTATTCCGATTTCGCCGTCGTGCTCGCCCTGGTGCATCTCAACACGCTGTTCATGGTGACGCCGATCTTCAACACGCTGATGCGTATCGACCGCGCGCTGATCGAGGCGGCGCGCGATTGCGGCGCGAGCGGCTGGCAGGTGCTCTGGAATGTCGTCCTGCCGCTCGCAAAACCCGGAATGGCGATCGGCTCGATCTTCGTCGTGACGCTGGTGATGGCCGATTTCTCGACCGTGCAGGTGATGTCCGGCGGCCAGAGCGCATCGGTCGCGCTGATGATGAAGAACCAGATGTCGCTGCTGCAATATCCGGCCGCTGCCGCCAACGCGGTCGTGTTGCTCATCGTGGTGCTGCTGATGGTCGCGGCGATCCTCCGGGTCGTCGATATCCGCAAGGAGCTCTGACATGAACCACGAAAGACGCGGCAAGGAATTCTATGTGCTCGCAGCCTTCTTCGCGCTGTTCGTGCTGTTCCTCTATGGCCCACTCTCGGCCGTCCTGATGCTCTCCTTCCAGGGGCCGGACGGCGGCCTCACCTTCCCGCTGAACGGCGTTTCGCTGCATTGGTTCTACAACCTTTTCGAGAAGCAGGCGGTTGGCGATTTCGGCGCCTCGTTCCGCCGCTCCTTCACGCTCGGGCTGATGGTGATGGTGGTGAACGTCATCGTGGCGCTTCTGGCGGGCCTCGCCTTTCGTCATCGGTTCCGCGGCTCGACGGCGCTTTTCTACATGACCGTCGCAAGCCTCGTCGTGCCGTCGATCATCATCTCGCTCGGCATCGGCGTCGTCTTCCAGCAATTCGGGTTGAAGCTGGCCTGGTATTCCTCCGGTTTCGGCGCGCATCTGACTTGGACGCTGCCCTTCGGCGTGCTGATCATGTTCGCCGTCTTCAATCGCTTCTCTCCCGCCTATGAGGAGGCCGCCCGCGACCTTGGCGCCACCGCCTGGCAGACCTTTCGCCACGTCGTGCTGCCGATGATCGCACCGAGCCTGATCGGCGTCGGTCTCTTCGGCTTCACCCTCTCCTATGACGAGTTCGCCCGTACGCTGATGACCTCCGGCACCTACAACACCCTGCCGCTGGAAATCTACGGCATGACGACCAACGTGACGACGCCGGTGCTCTATGCGCTCGGCACGGTCACGACGCTCTTCTCCTTCACCATCATCCTCGCGGCACTCGCCGTCATCCTCGTGCTCCGGCGCCGCCAGGCAAGGACAAGCTGACATCCATGCGCATTCTCATCGTCAATCCTAACACCACCGTCTCGATGACCGAGAAGGCAACCGCAGCGGCACGGGCGGTCGCCGGGCACGGCACCGAAATCATCGCCGCCACGTCAAGGGGCGGACCGGCCTCGATCGAGGGGCACTACGACGGCGCGATTGCCGTTCCCGGCCTGCTCATGGAAATCCGCGAGGGAGAAGCAGCCGGTGCGGACGCGGCGATCATTGCCTGCTTCGACGACACGGGGCTGGAGGCCGCCCGAACGCTCGCCAACGTACCGGTGCTCGGACTTTGCGAATCCGCAGTGATGACGGCAGCGCTTCTCGCGCAGCGCTTCACCGTGGTTACGACGCTCGAGCGCTCACGCGTCCTGATCGAGAATCTTGTACGCCATTACGGCATGGGCAATCGGGCAAAGGTTCGCGCCGCCGACATCCCGGTTCTCGAACTCGAGGACAAGGCCTCGGGTGCGCTCGTCAAGCTCGAGCGCCAGATCGAACGGGCCCTGCAAGAGGACGGCGCCGAGGCGATCGTGCTTGGCTGCGCCGGCATGGCCGATCTCGCCCAAACGCTGCAGCGCGAATATGGCGTACCGGTCATCGACGGCGTCTCGGCGGCCGTCAAACAGGCCGAAGCACTGGTGGCACAGGGGCTGATGACCAGCAAGCGCGGCACCTATGCCGCGCCGCTGCCCAAGGCCTATACCGGCGCGATGGGCGCCTTCGCGCCAGCGTGCACCTGAACTTCCCCGACGAATCCCTCTGGTTGCAAAGCTCATTGTTGACAACGCTCTTCGAAGGTTGAAAGAGTGTTGCTCACTCGAAGCGGGCAGCGTTGGGAGGACTTTGTCGATGCGCGCGTTTCTCGCCCTTACCACCCTTCTCGTAACGCTTCTTTCCATCGGTTCGCCGGCTGCAGCGGCCGAAGCCGACCGCAAGGTCGAGGTCACCAATGACGCCGATTATTTCGGCTTCGACCTGCGCACCGAACAGGATGTCTCGCTCGACGAATGCCAGGCGAGCTGCATTGCCGACCGCGCCTGCAAGGCCTTCACCTACAATCCAAAGGTGAAGTGGTGTTTCCTCAAGTCAGACTTCAACCAGTTGAACATGTTCAAGGGCGCGATCGCCGGGAAGGTCGTCGAGACCGCCACGGGCGAACCGGATCTCGGCGCCCCGCCCCGCCTCTCCTTCATTTCCGACGACTTCCTGCAGCAGGCGCGCGACGTCAAGGCGGGCCTCGCCCTGGCCGACGATCAACAGGGCTTCGGCGTCAACGGCTTGATCGAAACGGGACGTCGCGAGTTGACGGCTGGCAACTTCGTGGCGGCGCTCAAGGCGTTGCGCGGCGCGCTGGCGATCACCCCTGACGACGGGAATTTGTGGTTGGAGACGGCCAGAACCGCCAACCGGTTCAGCGGCGGCACGGATCCTGCGAGCGAGGCGGCCCTCGCCGCGCTCAACGGCTATCAGTTGACGAGGACGACCCAGAGCCGTGCGGATGCGCTCGCCGTCCTCGCCCAGGCGCTCGATAACTTGCAGAACTATCGAGCCGCGCTCCAGGCCTACAAGGCAAGCCTCGAGCTCGTGCGCGCCAAGACTGTCGAGACGGCCTATCTCGATCTCAAGGCACGGCAGGGTTTCCGCGTCACCGGCCACACGATCGATGCGGACGGCGCGAGCCCGCGCGCCTGCGTACAGCTGTCGGAGCAGCTCCTAAAGAACGGCCCCGACTATGCCTCCTTCGTGACGCTCGACGGCGTCGCGCCGAAGGCGGTTGAAGCCAAGGGCAGCGAGATCTGCGTCGAAGGACTCTCGCACGGCCAGCGCTACAAGCTGGTCTTGCGGCAGGGGCTGCCATCTTCCGTCGACGAAGTCATCGAGACCCCGGTCAGCCTCGACATCTATGTCAAGGACCGCGCGCCGATGGTGCGTTTCACCGGCGATAGCTTCGTGCTGCCGTCTACGGCGCGCCGCGGCATCCCGATCGTCTCGGTCAACACGGAAAGCGCCAACCTCAAGCTCTATCGCATCGGCGACCGCAGCATTTCGACTCTGCTGACGAGCTCGCAGTTCCTCACCCAGATCGACGGCTACAGCGCCGAGCGCATCGAGGACGAGAGCGGCGAACTCGTCTGGCAGGGCAGCATCGACATCAAGACCGAGCTCAACAAGGAAGTGGTGACAAGCTTCCCGGTCGATGAGGCACTGCCGAAGCGCAAGCCGGGCGTCTATGTGCTGACGGCCGCTTCCGCCACCGCGCTCAGCCAGGAATGGGACGCGCGCGCCACGCAATGGTTCGTCGTCTCCGATATCGGCATCTCGACCTATGCCGGAACCGACGGGCTCAGCGTCTTTACCCGCTCGCTCGCCAGCGCCAAACCGATTGCCGACGTCCAACTGCAACTGGTCGCCAAGAACAACGAAGTGCTCGGCACCGCGACGACCGACGCGGAAGGGCGAGCTGTCTTTGCTGCCGGTCTGATCCGCGGCACGGCGAGCATGACGCCGGCGGTCATCACGGCGCGGCAAGGCGAGGACGACTACGTCTTCCTCGACATGACACGCGCCGGCTTCGATCTCTCCGACCGCGGCGTTACCGGCCGCGCCGCGCCCGGCGCGATCGACATCTATGCATGGACCGAGCGTGGCATCTACAGGGCCGGCGAGACGGTGCATGCCGCAGCGCTTGCCCGCGACGTGAACGGCCAGGCAATCGAGAACCTGCCGCTCACCTTTGTCTTCCTGCGCCCCGACGGTGTCGAGGATCGGCGCCTCGTCAGCAATGGCGGCAGGCTCGGCGGCCATACGCTCGATCTGCCCGTTCCCGAAAACGCCATGCGCGGCACCTGGACGATGCAGATCTTCACCGATCCGAAAGGCTCGGCGATCGGCGAGAAGCAGTTCCTTGTCGATGATTTCGGTCCGGACCGCACCGAATTCGACCTGACGAGCGAAGCGAAACAATTGGAAGTCGGCACTTCGGTTGAGGTGGCTGTCGACGGCCGCTTCCTCTATGGCGCGCCAGCCGCCGGCCTGACGCTTGAGGGCGACGTGGCGGTCAAGCCGACGCGCGAGAGCGAAGCCTTCAAGGGCTATGTCTTCGGCCTCGCCGACGAGGAGGCAAGCGAAGACTCTCGCGTGCCGCTCGAAGGCCTCGAGCCGCTCGACCAGGACGGAAAGTCGGTGTTTGCCGTCGATCTCGGCGAGGTGCCGGCGACGACGCAGTTGCTCAATGCCACGGTTACGATGCGGATGCGCGAGGCCGGCGGCCGGGCCGTCGAACGTGCCCTGACGCTGCCGGTCAAGCCGGAAGGTCCGATGATCGGCATCAAGCCTGAGTTTTCCGGCGAGCTCGCCGAAAACTCGGTCGGCAAATTCCACGTCATCGCCATCGATGCGGATGGCGCAAAAGTCTCGATGCCCGGCCTCTTCTGGAAGCTGATCAGCGTCGAGCGCAATTATCAATGGTATCGCGACGGCAGCGCCTGGAAATACGAGCCGGTCATCTCCACGAAACAGGTGGCGAACGGCACGGTCGACGTGACCGGGAATGGCGCCCAGATAGCTGTGCCGGTCGGCTGGGGTCGCTATCGCCTGGAGATCGAGACCGCGGCGACCGATGGCCCGACCTCCAGCGTCGAGTTCGATGCCGGTTGGTATGTCGAAGCCACCTCGACGGAGACACCGGACGGACTTGAGATCGCGCTGGACAAGGAAAATTACGCGGTCGGAGAGACTGCGAAGCTCAAGGTTTCGCCGCGCTTCGCCGGCGAGTTGCTGGTGACCGTCGGTACGGAGAACCTGGTCGCGACGAAGACCGCGACGATCGCCGAGACGGGTGGCGAAGTGGAGCTGCCGGTCACCGCCGACTGGGGTGCCGGCACCTATGTGACGGCGACGCTCTATCGACCCGGCGAGGCCCAGGAAAGCCGCATGCCGATGCGGGCGATCGGCATCAAGTGGCTGACCGTCGACCCGGCCGACCGCAAGCTTGCAATCAGTCTCGACGCCCCGGAAAAGACGCAGCCGCGCCAGCCCCTCGATATCAGCCTCCAGGTCCGCGGCGCGGGCGCCAACGAGGACGCTTACGTCACGGTCGCCGCTGTCGATGTCGGCATCCTCAACCTGACACGCTATGAGGCCCCCGACCCGGACGGCTGGTATTTCGGCCAAAGACGGCTGGGCCTCGAAATCCGCGACCTCTACGGCCGCCTCATCGACGGCTCGCTCGGCGCGACCGGACGGCTGCGCACCGGCGGCGACGGCGGGCAGATGCCGCTTGAGGGCAGCCCGCCGACCGAACAACTGGTCGCCTTCTTCTCCGGGCCGGTGAAGCTCGACGCCGAAGGCATGGCGAATGTCCGCTTCGACATTCCGCAGTTCAACGGCACGGCGCGCGTCATGGCAGTCGCCTGGACGAAGGCCGGCGTCGGCCATGCGGTGAAGGACGTCGTCATCCGCGACCCGATCGTCGTCACCGCCAGCCTGCCGAAGTTCCTGGCGCCTGGAGACCGCGCCGAACTGAGGCTCGACATCGCCAACACCGATGGACCAGCCGGCGACTATCAGTTGCAGGTCACCACCAACGGTCCGGCCACCGTCGAGCAGACCGGCCCCTCGCAGACCGTGCCGCTCGAAGCCGGAGGCAAATCCGCCGTGACGCTGCCGCTCACGGGCCAATATCCGGGTAGTGGCCTCGTCACCGTCACGCTCTCGAACACAGCCGGGCTGTCGCTGGAGCAAGCACTGCATGTCCCGGTTCGTCCGGCCGCATTGCCGATCACCCAACGCCAGGTCGTCAGCATCGCGGCTGGCAGCAGCCTGACCGTCGACGATCAGTTGCTTGCCGACAGCCTGCTGCAGGGCGCCGCGGTCAGCGTCAGCGTGACCCGTTCGGCCGCTTTCGACATTCCCGCGCTGCTGATGTCGCTCGACCGCTATCCCTATGGCTGCGCCGAGCAGACGACGAGCCGCGCCTTGCCGCTGCTCTATCTCAGCGAGCTCTCCAAGCAATCCGGGCTTACCGAGGACGGCGAGGTGGCGAAGCGCGTGCAGGAGGCGATCTACCGCGTCCTTTCCTACCAGTCCTCCTCCGGCAGTTTCGGCCTATGGAGCCCCGGCTCCGGCGATCTGTGGCTCGACGCCTACGTCACCGACTTCCTGACCCGGGCGCGCGAGCAGAAATTCGAGGTGCCGGAACAGGCGCTGGTCCAGGCGCTCGAGAACCTGCAGAACGCACTGAGCTACGAGGTGAATGTCAAGGATCAGGGCAACGAGATCGCCTATGCGCTCTACGTGCTCGCGCGCAACCGCAAGGCGGCGATCAGCGATCTTCGCTATTATGCCGACACGCTGCTCGGGGATTTCCCGACGCCGCTTGCCAAGGCGCATATCGCCGCGGCCCTTGCGCTTTACGGCGATGGCGAACGGTCGCAGGACATCTTCGCAGCCGCCGTCAACATGTCGACCGGGCTCGTCAATGTCAGCCTCGCCCGCTCCGACTACGGGTCGTCGCTGCGCGACGACGCGGCGGTGCTGGCACTCGCGGCCGAAAGCCGGCCCGTGCCGCCGATCATTCCGGAGCTTTCGAAGATCGTCGCACGGGAATGGGAGCAGGCCCGTTACACCAGCACCCAGGAACAGGCCTGGATGCTGCTCGCCGCCCGCGCCGTCCAGAGCGGCGACGAGGATATGAAGTTGGAGGTCAACGGCGCCGCCCGCACCGGCAGCTATGCTGCGCGGATCGCGGGCGACGCGCTGATCGAACACCCGGTCGTCATCCGCAACAACGGTGCTGATGCGGTCTCCGCCGTAGTGACGACTGTCGCGGCTCCCGCCCAACCGCTCTCGGCCGGTGGCGACGGTTTCGCCATCGAGCGCACCTACTACACGCTCGACGGCGCCGAGGCGAATGTCAGCCAGGCGCGGCAGAACGAACGCTATGTGGTCGTGCTCAAGGTTACCGCGTCCAACGACTGGCCGTCCCGCGTGCTCATCGCCGACCTCCTGCCGGCCGGCTTCGAGATCGACAATCCGAGCCTGGTCGACAGCGCCCAGCTCTCGAATTTCGAATGGATCGGCGAGGTCCAGGCGGCGCACACCGAGTTCCGCAGCGACCGTTTCGTCGCGGCCTTCGACCGGTCGACCGGCGACAATCGCGAGATCACCCTTGCCTATGTCGTCCGCGCCGTAACGCCCGGCACCTACGACCATCCGGCAGCCAGCGTCGAGGACATGTACCGGCCGCAGTTCTCGGCCCGCACCGCGACCGGACGCATGGAGGTGCTGGCCGCCCAGTAGAACGCGCGATGTCGATCCTGCGAAAGCTTTTCGTTGGTTTGCCACAGCAGGTGCTGGAACGGGTAGGTGCGCGCATCAAAGGCGTGCCGGCCTCTCGCTCCACGACAGCCGTCGAACTTGCGACATCCTCAGCGGCTATGGATGGATCCCCAAATTCCATCGGAATTCGAGGACTGAGGGCTAGCCGCTTGCCGATCTCACCCCTTGTGGGGGAGATGTCCGGCAGGTCAGAGGGGGGTAAGGCCGAAGTGGCCGACCCCGATCGGTCCCGCCGCCCCGCACGCCGTCGCGCAGCAGCCCTTATCGCGCTGCCAATCGGCTTCGCCATAGCCATCCTCGCAGCCATCGCCGGCCTCGAATGGGCAGACCGGGCCTTTCCGCCGCCGCTCGAGCGCGCCCAGGTCTTCTCACGCGAAGTTCTCGACAAGGATGGAAACCTGCTGCGCGCCTTCGCCACCCCGGACGGCCTGTGGCGACTGAAGACGACGGTTGGCGACGTCGATCCGCGCTTCATCGACATGCTGGTCGCCTATGAGGACCAGCGGTTCCGCGAGCACCACGGCGTCGATCCGCTGGCGCTCGGCCGTGCGGCGCTGCAGTTCTTCACCTATGGCCGCATCGTGTCCGGCGCCTCGACTCTCTCGATGCAGGTGGCGCGACTGATCGAGCCGCGCGAGCGGCGGTCGCTGACGGCGAAGCTGTTGCAACTCGCCCGTGCCATCCAGATCGAACGGCGCCTCAGCAAGGAGCAGATCCTCGACCTCTATTTGACCCATGCCCCCTATGGCGGCAATCTCGAAGGCGTACGCGCCGCAAGCCTTGCCTGGTTCGGCAAGGAGCCACGCCGCCTCTCGATCGGCGAGGCGGCCCTGCTCGTCGCCCTGCCGCAACTGCCGGAGAAGCGACGGCCGGACCGCAACCTTGCGGCCGCCGACGCCGCACGAGAACGGGTGCTTGGCCGCGCGGCAGTCGCCGAAGTCATCGGCGAAGGCGAAGCGGAGCGCGCGGCGATGGCTTCCATACCGACCCGCCGTCTGCAGTTGCCGGCCAATGCGGCGCACCTGGCCGAAACCGCGCTCCGCGAGGACCCGAAGGCGCTTCGGCACGAGACGACGCTGCGCCGCGACATTCAGCGCGGCCTTGAAACGGTTGCGCGCGAGGGTGCTCAACGGCTGGGGCCGAAAGTGTCGGTCGCGATGCTCATGGCTGACGCCAGGACCGGCGAGATCGTCGGCGAAGTCGGCTCGGCGGATTATTTCGACGCCAGCCGCTCCGGCTGGATCGACATGACGCGGATCACCCGCTCGCCGGGATCGACGCTGAAGCCCTTCATCTACGGGCTTGCCTTCGAGGAGGGTCTCGTCAGCCAGGAGACGATCGTCGAGGACCGACCGGCAGATTTCTTCGGCTATCGGCCGCGCAATTTCGACATGAGCTACCAGGGCGATGTCAGCATTCGCCAGGCCCTGCAGCTTTCGCTCAACGTGCCGGCAATCCGGCTGCTCGACGCGGTCGGGCCGACGCGGCTGATGGTGCGGTTCCGCCGCGCCGAGGTGCGGCCGAAGCTGCCGCCGAACGAGGCGCCGGGATTGGCGATCGGCCTCGGCGGTGTCGGCATCACGCTTCGCGACCTCGTTCAGCTCTATGCGGGGCTGGCCAACCGCGGCTGGCCGGTGCGGCTCGGCAACGGCATCGAGGGCAAGCCGGGACTGATCGACGGCGAGCCGCTGCTTTCGACGGTCGCCACCTGGCAGGTCGCCGATATCCTTTCCGGTGTGCTGCCGCCGGCCGGCAGCCGGCAGCGCGGCATCGCCTACAAGACAGGCACCAGCTATGGCTATCGCGATGCCTGGTCGGTCGGCTTCGACGGTCGCTACGTGCTCGGCGTCTGGGTCGGGCGGCCGGACAATGGCGCTGTACCCGGGCTGACCGGCTATGGCGCCGCCGCACCGATCCTCTTTGAAGGGTTTGCCAAGGCCGGCGTGGCCATCACTCCGCTGCCGGAGGCACCGGCCGGCGCCGTCCGTCTCGCCCAGGCCGACCTGCCGATCGGTCAGCGGCGTTTCTCGATGACGGCGAACGGTCTGCCCTCCACATCGATCCGTGAAGCCGCCCCGCAGATCGTCTTCCCGCCGGAGGGAGCGCGCGTCGATCTCGGCGTCGCCGCCGGCCAGACGATGATGCCCTTGACGCTGAAACTCCAAGGCGGCCGGGCACCGTTCCGCTGGTTGGCGAACGGTCAACCACTGCCAGACGTGACGCGCCGCCGCGTCAGCCAATGGCTGCCCGACGGCGGCGGCTATTCGACACTGACTGTCATTGACGCGCTGGGGCGTGCCTCTACCGTGCGTGTTTTCGTCGAGTAGAGTCGTTAGTCGAGCGGGAAGCTCTACTCGGCGATCGCCACAATCACGGAAAATTCCAAAGATTCAACGGACTGCTGCCGTTTTCTCATAAAGAGCGGGGCCTGCGAACCGAAGTTACGCCGGTTCCGCAGTCCTTGCGGCCGGGGTCATTTCATCCGCCCGTTTACCCCGCTTCATCGGCCGTCCCGCAACATAGACTTCGGCGACGCAGCGATCGTCGCCCATCGTCTGCAGGACGAAGAGTTCTTCGGCAAGCGACGATGCCACGCGCATCCTGAGTTCCATCGCCGGCTTGGCGTGGCTGTCGAGGATGACGATATCGGCATCCGCGCCGGCGTGCAGCGAACCGATCCGGTGCTCGAGGTCCAGCGCCCGGGCATTGCCGAGCGTCAGCATGTAGAAGGAGCGAAGCGGCGAGAGCCGCTGGCCCTGGAGGTGCAGCACCTTATAGGCCTCGTCCATCGTTTCCAGCATCGAGAAGCTCGTTCCGGCGCCGACATCGGTCGCAACCGCATGGCGGGCACCGAGCCTGTCGAAGCGGTCGCGATCGAACAGGCCGCTGCCGAGGAACAGGTTGGAGGTCGGGCAGAACACACCGACAGCGCCCGTTTCGGCGAGCACCGATATCTCCCGGTCCCTCATATAGATGCAATGGCCGAGCAATGTCTTGCGGCCAAGAAGACCGTAGCGCGCGTAGATGTCCGTATAGTCCTTCGCTTCCGGATAAAGCGACGTGGCAAAGGCGACCTCCTCCTTGTTCTCGGACAGATGGGTCTGCACGTAGCAGTCCGGATGTTCGTCGACGAGCGCCCGGCTCATCTCCATCTGCTCGGGCGTGGAGGTGATGGCGAAGCGTGGGCTGATCGCGTAGTGCGCCCGGCCACGGCCATGCCACTTGCCGATCAACCGTTTCGTTTCGTCATAGCCCTTGCCGGGCGTGTCGCGCAGCCCCTCGGGGGCGTTGCGGTCCATCATCACCTTGCCGCCGATCATCAGCATGTTGCGCTCTTCAGCCGCCGTGAAGAAGGCGTCGACGCTTTCCGGATGCACCGAGCAATAGGCGACCGCCGTCGTCGTGCCGTTGGAAAGCAGCTCGTCCATGAAGCGGCCGGCGATGAAGGCGGCGTGTTGCGGCTCCTTGAACTTCTGCTCTTCGACGAAGATGTAGGTGTTCAGCCATTCCAGGAGCTGCGCGCCATAAGAGGCGATCGCCTGCGTCTGCGGAAAATGCAAGTGCGTATCGATCAGGCCCGGCAGGACGAGATTGGGGCGATGGTCGGCAATCCTGATGCCGCTGCCCGCCTGTTTTACGACGTCGCTATAGGAACCGACACCGGCGATCTTGCCGTTCGTGACGAGAACGGCGCCGTCCTCGTAATAGCGATAGGCACCGGTATCGTCGATGCCTTCGGGCTCCTTGACGAAGGTCAGCACGCGGCCGCGGATCAGCAGATCAGTCATTGAATCGTTCCTTCCTTCACGGCCGTCTCGTACCAGGAGGCCAGCACCTGCCGTTCCTCTTCGGTGATGCCGGTGACATTGGCGGGCGGCATGGCGTGCGTACGCCCCGCCTGCAGATAGATTTCGCGGGCATGCTCGATGATGTCGCCGTCGCTTTCGAGGACGACGCCCTTGGGCGGTACGATGATACCCTCCCAGCCGGGCTCCCGCGCATGGCACATGGAACAGCGGCCGAGCACCGTATCGCGCACTTTCGAGAAATCCGCCGTTGCGACGACGGCCTGTTCGGTGGTGGACGCCCTCGCCTCTCCACCCTCGGAAAGAACCTTGGGCACGGTCGAAAGCCACATGATGACGATGAAGAGGAGCACTGTGACAAGCCAGGTCCAGGTCGGGGCGCCCTTGCGGGCATGCTGCGTATTGAACCAGTGGCGGATGGTGACGCCCATCAGGAAGACCAGCGAGGCGATGATCCAGTTGTACTCAGTCCCGAAGGCGAGCGGGTAGTGGTTCGACAGCATCAGGAACAGTACGGGCAGCGTCAGGTAGTTGTTGTGGGTCGAGCGCTGCTTCGCCTGCTTGCCGAGCGCCGGATCGGGCGTGCGGCCGGCGATCAGGTCGGCGACCACCTTCTTCTGGTTCGGGATGATGATGAAGAACACGTTCGCCGACATGATCGTCGCCGTGAATGCACCGAGATGCAGATAGGCGGCGCGGCCGGTGAAGAGCTGGGTGTAGCCCCAGGCGACGGCAACGAGAATGAAGTAGAGCAACACCATCAGGCGGGTGTTGTCGTTGCCGAGCGGCGAACGACAGATCGTGTCATAGGCAAGCCAGCCGAATCCCAGCGATGCCAGCGAGATGGCGATCGCCGTCGGTTTTGAGACGTCGAGTACGCTCGGATCGATCAGATAGAGGTCCGCGCCGGCGTAATAGACGAGCGCCAGCATGCCGAAACCGGACAGCCAGGTGACGTAGGATTCCCATTTGAACCAGATCAGGTGCTCGGGCATGTTCTCCGGCGCGACCAGATATTTCTGGATGTGATAGAAGCCGCCGCCATGGACCTGCCACTCTTCGCCATAGGCGCCGACCGGCATGCCGGAGCGCTGCCGCAAGCCCAGATCGAGCGCGACGAAATAAAAGGATGAGCCGATCCAGGCGATGCCGGTGATGACATGCAGCCACCGCACTGCAAATGTCAGCCAGTCCCAGGCAATGGCATATTCGTACATAGAGGCCTCCCATTTCTCTGGGCGGCATTATGTGTCATTGCTTGAGGGGTCGAGAAATGCCGCGAGATCAGCAACTCTTTCAAAAAAAACTATAAAATAGGCAAGGCGCCGGCGCGGTAATCTGGGCCCCTGAGGAGCAGAGGCGGGAGCATGTCCTATCTCGATAATGTGCGCGTCTTCGTGCGCGTCGTGGAACTTGGAACGCTGTCGGCCGCTGGCCGCGATCAGCGCGTCACGCCGGCCGTCGCCAGCAACAGAATCAAGGAGTTGGAGCGGCATATGGGCGTGCGCCTGTTCAACCGCACCACCCGCAAACTGACGCCGACGGAGCATGGCCGCGTCTTCTACGACGGCGCCGTGAAGATCCTCGAGGCGGTCAACGAGGCGGAAAGCGCCATCGCCGATCTGTCGCACAATCCCAAAGGAGCGGTGCGGATTACCGCGCCGCTCGGCATAGGTCGCAGATTGATCGCGTCGGGCGTTCCCGAGTTTCACGATCGCTATCCGGATATCGAGGTGCGGCTGCGCCTTTCCGACCGCAATGTCGATATCCTGAGCGAAGGCATCGATGTCGCCTTCCGGCTCGGGATCCTCGAGGATTCGAACCTGCGCATGCGCGGCATCATGAACTGCGATCGAGTGCTCTGCGGCGCGCCAGCCTATTTCGAGAAGCGCGGCATTCCAAATACGCCGGACGAGCTCATCACCGAGCGTCACGACTGTCTGCTGCTGCGCTATCCCGGGTCGAAGGAATATTACTGGACGCTGCAGACGCCGGAGGGCGCGCGCAAGTTCGAGGTCGGCGGGCCTTATGACTCAGATGACGGCGACGTGCTGACCCAATGGGCGCTCGACGGCCGGGGCATCATCAACAAGCCGCTCTTCGAGGTGAAGCAATATATCAACGACGGCACGCTCGTGCCGATCCTCGACGAGACGCCGCCACTTGGCGCGCAACTCGCGGCGATCTATCCGCACAAACGCTTCCAGGATCCGAAGGTACGCCTGATCATCGACTTCATGGCCGAGCGGTGTCAGCGGCTGATCGGCAAGATGCTCGCCCACCCTGCCCCGCAACAGGAACTTTCGACCGCTTGAATGGTCAGGGCACCAGAACGATTTTTCCGGTCGTTTGGCGGCCCTCGATGGCCCGATGGGCAGCTTCGGCCCGCTCCAGTGAAAACCGCCCGCCGATAGTCACGGTCAGGGTCCCCTCTTCCGCCCAGCCGAAAAGATCGGTGAGGTCCGCCCTCAACCCGGCCGGATCGAGCAAGGGGAGCAGGGCAAAGCCGCGCAGAACCTGATTTTTTGAGAACACCGATTCCGTCTGCCGAGTGCTCAGCGCAAACCTACCAAGCGCACCGAAGACCAGTTCGCCGCCTGGCGCCAGCAGTTCGATCGCCGTCCCCGTGAAGTCGCCGCCAACGAAATCATAGACGATGTCGACGCCGCCGCCGCTCAGCGCTCTCTTGAGCGTCGCCGGCCACTCCGGCTCGGCATAGTTCGCGCCAAGATCGGCGCCAAGCGAACGCGCCAGTTCAAGTTTCTCTTCGGAACTCGCGACGGCAACGATCGCCCCGGCGCCGCCCTTCCTTGCCAGCTGCACCAGCAGAGAGCCGACGCCCCCGGACGCGGCACTGACGAGCAGCGTCTTGTTCCTGGGCGGGATCTGCCGCACCAGATGCAAGGCAGTCAGGCCCTGGATCATCAGGGCAGCGGCAGCATCGAAGGAAAGCCCGTCCGGGATCGGCACCAGCGTCGTCGCGTCGACAGTCACAAACTCGGCATATCCGCCGCTACCGCGTCCGTGGGCAAACATCGGCACAGCGACACGACTGCCCAGCAGAGAAGGACGAACGCCCTCGCCGACCGCCTCGACGACGCCTGCCAGCTCGACGCCGGGGACCATCGGCAGTTCGGGTGTCACCGCGTAGCGATCCTGTCGCATCAGGACTTCAAAGTAGTTGACCCCGATGGCGTGAGCCCGGACGAGCGCCTCACCCTTTCCGGGCCTCGGTGTCGGCACATCGACAATCTTGAGCACGTCGGGCGACCCGAACTGGCGAAACTCAATCGCTTTCATGAAGACTGACCTCGAATTCTTTGGTTTACCTCACTATTTAGGTCCAGTCTCCAAAGCACCTCTACACACTCTTTCGTTCCATACGCACCAAGAGGTAACCATGGCCGAGATCATCAAGAAGTTGCCGGTTCTGCCTTCCGAGCGCGCGCTCAAGGTGATTTCCGGGCGCTGGAAGGCGATCATCCTCTATCATCTGTTCGATGCGCCGAAACGGCTTTCGGAATTGAAACGGCTCGTCCCGGCCGTCAGCCAGAAGATGCTGATCCAGCAGCTTCGCGAGATGGAGGAGCATGGCCTGGTACACAGGGAGATTTTCCGCGAGGTGCCGCCACGCGTCGAATATTCCGCGACGCGCCTGGGTCTCAGCCTCGAGTCCGTTCTCCACGCGCTTTGCGAATGGGGCCAGCGTCACGCAGCCGAATTGAACGATCTTGACCGCATCGCGGATTGCGTCATCCGTCCGAGGAGTACGGAAGCCGGCCAATGATCGGCAAGTTTACGGGCTATGCCCTGATCGACTTCCCATGCTTCGACGGTGGCGCATCGGCCTGCGGGACGTCATGGGTGAGCGCTGCCGTCATGATTTCGGCGGCGGCGAGCGCGGCAATGACCGCGGGCCGCTTGTCTTTCAACGCTGTCCCGCCGATCGGGCAGACGAGCCGGTCGAAGAGGTCGGGGCGTTCTACATCGCGCGACAGCCAGTTCCTGAAGGTAGCGCGCTTCGTCTTCGAGCCGATCATGCCGACATAGCAGGCGTCCTGCCGGGCCAGCGCTTCCGCCGCAATTAGAAAGTCCAGGGCATGCTCGTGGGTAAGGATGACGAAGGCGCTGCCGGGTGGGGCGTCACGGACGACCGCCTCGGGCATCGCCGTCAGGCAGGTTTCGATCCCCGGCACGTCGACCGCCGAAAGCTCTTGCTCGCGGGTATCGACGAGCACAGTCCTGACCGGCACCAGCGACAGCGCCATGGCAAGCGCGTCGCCGACATGGCCTGCCCCGAAAACATAGACATGCGGCCGGCGTGCGATTTCGGCGTCGCTGCGCTCGATCAATGCAGCCCGGGTTTCCAGATCAACAGCCTTGAAGGCGAGCACGACCCGCCCGCCACAGCACTGGCCGATCTCCGGCCCGAGCGGGATCGCCAACCGGTCATCGGTGGCTGCGCCCTTGAGCAATTGCCGGGCACGATCGATCGCCATGTATTCCAGCTGACCGCCGCCGATCGTGGCGAAGGTGCGTTCCTTGGAGACGAGCATCCAGGCATCGGTATCGCGCGGCGTAGAGCCGGCCGCTCCCGACACCTCGACGAGAATGCAGGCCGTGTTGCCGCTCAGGAAATGCCGAATGTCCTCTCTGCTCGCCATGCCTGTCACTCATTCACTTTTCGACGCGCCGCGCAGGCGTTCGATCGCCATCAGCACCCGCTCCGGTGTTGCGGGGGCATCGATGCGCGGCGAAATACGATACGCCGCAACGCTTGCCGCTGCCATGGATATCGCCTCAAGAACGGAAATGCCCAGCATGAACGGCGGTTCCCCGACTGCCTTCGAGCGGCGGATTGTCTCTTCGCGGTTGACCGACCATTCTGCCAGCCGCACGTTGAAGACGCGCGGGCGATCGGAAGCGAGGGGGATCTTGTAGGTCGAAGGCGCATGGGTGCGCAGCCGCCCTTTCGCGTCCCACCACAGCTCCTCCGTCGTCAGCCAGCCCATGCCCTGCACGAAGGCACCCTCCACCTGGCCGATGTCGAGTGCCGGGTTCAGCGACTTGCCGACGTCATGGATGATGTCGGTGCGCTCGACCTGGTATTCGCCGGTAAGCGTATCGAGGCTGACCTCAGAGCAAGAGGCGCCGTAGGCGTAGTAATAGAACGGCCGTCCCCTGCCCTGGGAACGATCCCAGTGGATCTTCGGCGTCTTGTAGAAGCCGGCCGCCGAGAGCTGGATTCGCGCCGCATAGGCCGATTTGATGAAATCGGTAAAGGCAATGCGCTCGGCGCCGATCCGCACCATGTTCGGTTCGAAGGCGACATCCGCTTCGTCGACACCGTAGTGTTCGGCCGCGAAGCGTATAAGGCGTGCCTTGATCTGCTGCGCGGCGTTGCCGGCCGCCATGCCGTTCAGATCCGACCCCGAGGACGCTGCCGTCGCCGAGGTGTTCGGCACCTTGCCGGTCGAGGTGGCCGTCACCTTGATGCGGTCGAGATCGACCTGGAATTCGTCCGCCACGACTTGGGCAACCTTGGTGTAGAGCCCCTGCCCCATCTCGGTGCCGCCGTGGTTGAGCTGGATCGAGCCATCCGTATAGACATGGACGAGAGCGCCGGCCTGGTTGTATTCGGTCTTGGTGAAGGAGATGCCGAATTTGACCGGCGTCAGCGCGATGCCCCGCTTGATGACGTGGTTCTCCCGGTTGAATTGGATCACCGCCTGCCGCCTGGCGGCATAGTCCGCCGACGCTTCGAGTTCCTCGATAATCCGGCCGATGATGTTGTCTTCCACGGTCTGGTGATAGGGGGTCAGGTTGCGCCCCTGGCCGCCGTAGAAATTCAGCTTGCGGATCTCGAGGGGATCCTTGCCGAGCGTATAGGCGATGTCCTCGATCATCCGCTCGCCGCCGACCATGCCCTGCGGCCCGCCGAAGCCGCGGAAGGCGGTGTTCGATACGGTATTCGTCTTGAGCGGACGCGAGCGCAGCCGGACGTTTGGGTAGAAATAGCAATTGTCGGCGTGAAAGAGCGCACGGTCGGTTACCGGACCGGAGAGATCGGCCGAGAAGCCGCAGCGGGCGGCGAACACGGCATCCACGGCTTCTATGCGTCCGTCGTCGTCGAAGCCGAGCTTGTAATCGACATGGAAGTCGTGGCGCTTGCCGGTCGCCGTCATGTCGTCGTCGCGGTCCGGGCGAACCTTGACGGGACGACGGTATTTCCTCGCCGCGAGTGCCGCGACCGCCGCGAAGAGATTTGCCTGCGTCTCCTTGCCGCCGAAGGCGCCGCCCATGCGGCGGACGTTCACGGTGATCGCGTTCGATGGCACGCCGAGCACCTGGGCCACCATGTGCTGCGTCTCGCTCGGATGCTGGGTCGAGGCAATGACGGTCACCTCGTCGTCCTCGCCGGGGATGGCGAGGGAGATGTGGCCTTCGAGATAGAAGTGATCCTGGCCGCCGATCCGCATCTCGCCCTCGACGACGTTCTTCGCCTTGGCGAAACCGGCGTCGATATCGCCACGCTCGAGCTTCAGCGGATCGATCACCAGCGGGTAGTTGGCGGCCGCCGCCTCGACGACGTCGGTCACATGCGGCAGGTCGCGATATTCGATCTTCACCTTTGCACAAGCGCGGCGGGCGGCGTCGCGTGAGGTGGCGATCACCGCGAAGATCGGCTGGCCATGGAACTCGACCTTGCCGGTCGCGAAGACCGGATCGTCGTGCTTGTGGGCCGGGCTGATGTCGTTCTCGCCCGGAATGTCCTCGGCCGTCAGGACGCCTGCGACGTCCGGGCTGTTCTTCACTGCCTCGAAATCGATCGACAGGATTTCGGCGTGGGCGCGCTGGGAGAGGCCCAGATAGCCGTGCAGCGTGCCGGCCGGCTCCGGAATGTCGTCGATATATTCGGCCGTGCCCGATACATGCTTGTGGCCGGACTCATGCCGTTCCTTTTCGTGGACGCCGCCGCGGATGCGGTCGATGGGTTGCATCACGTTCATCGGTCCACCCTCCTAGACAGCCACCGCGACAGCGCGGTCGATACGGACGTTCCGGGTTTCCTGCGTTTCCAGATAGAAGCGCCGCAGGAGATTCTTGGCAACCAGCATCCGGTAATCCGCCGAGGCGCGCCAATCGCTCAAAGGCGTGAAATCCTGCTCGAAGGCTGGGACGGCAACTTCGACCGCCGTTGCGTTCCAAACCGAGCCCCTGAGCGCCGCCTCGACATTCGATGCGCGCGTCGGCGTGCCGGCCATACCGCCAAAGGCGATCGTCGCATTCACGACCCTGCCTTCGCCGTCGAGCGTCACACGGAACGCAGCGCAGACGGAGGAAATATCCTCGTCGAGCCGCTTTGACACCTTGTAGACAGCGAAGCGGTCGGCCTCGGCCAGGAAGGGAACCCGGACGGACTCGACGAATTCGCCGGGCTGGCGATCCTGCCTGCCATATTCGATGAAAAAGGATTCGAGCGGCAGCGTCCGTCGTTTGCCGCCCTTCCGCAACGTCACCGACGCACCGAGGGCGATCAGCGCCGGCGGCGTATCGCCGATCGGCGAGCCGTTAGCGATATTGCCGCCGACGGTCCCCATGTTGCGCACCTGCTCCCCGCCGATCCGGTCCCAGAGCTCGCGCAATTGCGGGAAATGGCGGACAAGGACAGCATAGGCTTCCGTGTAGCTCACTCCGGCCGCCAGCGTGATGCCGTCGTTGTCGACGGAAATCCGGCGCAGTTCATCGAGATGGGAAAGGTGAACGACCGGCGCTATATCGCGCATGAACTTCGTCACCCAGAGCCCGACGTCGGTGGAGCCGGCGACGATCGTCGCCTTCGGATTGGCTTCGAGAACGGCAGCAAAATCGTCCAGCGAACCCGGCAGAACGACGCGCTCCTCCTCGCTGCCGAGCTCGACGCGACGGCCGTCCCTGAGGGCCGCAAGCTGGCGCGCGATCTTTTCGCGCTCGGCCACCAGCGGGTCCTTGCCGAGCTCGCCGATCGACGAAATCGCTTGCGCCGCGCGAATGATGGCGGCGTAGCCGGTGCAGCGACAGAGATTGCCCTGCAGCGCCTTCTCGATTTCCTGAACGCTGGGTTTGGGGTTCTCCATCCAGAGGCCGTAGAGCGACATGACGAAGCCCGGCGTGCAGAAGCCGCATTGCGAAGCGTGCGTGTCGACCATCGCCTGCTGCACCGGGTGGAGCGGGCCGTTCGGCGTGGCAAGCGCCTCGACGGTGACGACATGACAGCATTCGAGCGAAGCGACGAAGCGGATGCAGGCATTGACGGATTCGTAGATCAGCCTGCCGTCATAGAGGCGGCCGACAAGCACCGTGCAGGCGCCGCAGTCCCCTTCGGCGCAACCTTCCTTGGTGCCGCGCAGATTGCGGTCGATGCGCAGGAAATCGAGCAGGGTCTGGACCGGCGAGACATCGGCAAGCTCGACCAGCCGGTCGTTCAGGCGGAAACGGATCGTATTGCGGATTTCGATCGTCATGACCACTCAGCTCCCGCGATAGGTGGAATAGCCATAGGGCGAAAGCAAAAGCGGCACGTGGTAATGCGCGTCGTGATCGGCGATGCCGAAGCGGATCGGGATGACGTCCAGGAACGGATTGGTGCGATCGGCGCCCAGATATTCGCCGGCGTGGAAGCGCAGTTCGTAAACGCCGCTTTGCATCGATGCCCCGCTGAGCAGCGGCTCGTCGCAACGGCCGTCGTCGTTGGTGCGGGCAGAAGCGAGGCGCTCTTTCCACTCTCCATCGAGACGATAGAGCTCGATGCGCAGGTTCGCGGCAGGCTTGCCGCTCGCCGTATCCAGCACATGGGTCGTCAGGCGACCGGCGTTTCCGCCATGAATCTGCATGCGTGTCGCTCCTCCAGCTCACTTTCGACGAATGAAGTATCCGAAGCGGCGACGCCTTTGTGTAGCGGGCCCGGGCTTCGAGACTTTCAAATTTTTCGAGGGGAATGGGCCTGCTTCATTGCCGGTACGAATTGGCATCTGCAGACAATCTCAGGAGGAAAGTTGCATGAGATATCCCCGTGATCTCCAGGGCTACGGCCCTAGTCCCCAGGTCGTTTGGCCGAATGAAGCGCGGATCGCCGTTCAATTCGTCGTCAACTACGAAGAGGGCGGCGAAAACTCAGTGCTGCACGGTGACGCGGCGTCGGAAGCGTTTCTGTCGGAAATCGTCGGCGCTCAGGCCTGGCCCGGCAAGCGCCATTGGAACATGGAATCGATCTACGAATATGGCGCGCGGGCCGGCTTCTGGCGATTGCACCGGCTGCTCACCGACAGGCAGGTGCCGGTCACCGTCTACGGCGTCGCGACGGCGCTGAAGCGATCGCCGGCGCAGGTCGCGGCGATGCAGGATGCCGGCTGGGAAATCGCTTCCCACGGCCTGAAGTGGATCGAGCACAAGGATTTCAGCGCCGCGCGGGAACGCGCCGAGATCGCCGAGGCGATCCGTCTCCACACCATCGTCACCGGCGAGCGGCCGCGCGGCTGGTATACCGGCCGCTGCTCGGAAAACACCCTCGACCTCGTCACCGAAGCCGGCGGCTTCGACTATGTGTCCGACTCCTATGCCGACGACCTGCCCTATTGGCACGAGCACGACGGCCGGCATCAGCTCGTCATCCCCTATACGCTCGACGCCAACGACATGCGGTTCGCGACAGTCCAGGGCTTCAACAGCGGCGACCAGTTCTTCAGCTATCTGAAGGACGGCTTCGACGTGCTCTATGCCGAGGGGAAGGCGGGATCGCCGAAGTTGTTGAGCATCGGTCTTCACTGCCGCCTTGCGGGCCGGCCCGGGCGGGCAGCGGCGCTGGCACGCTTCATCGATTACGTGAAGAGCCACAGCAAGGTCTGGCTGGCCCGCCGTATCGACATTGCCCGCTATTGGGCGGAAGCCTATCCGTTCCAGCCGAATGACGATCGCCCGTCGCGGCTGTCGGAAGAGACCTTCGTCGCCCGCTTTGGCGGGATCTTCGAACATTCCGACTGGATCGCCAGGCGCGCCTTCGCGGGCGAGCTTTCTGCCGCCAATGACACGGCGATCGGCCTGCACGCGGCATTGACCGCGGTGTTTCGCGCGGCGAACGACGCGGAACGGCTCGCGTTCTCAACGCCCACCCGGACCTTGCCGGCAAGCTCGCCCAGGCCAAGCGCCTGACCGAGAGTTCGACCAACGAGCAGGCTTCGGCCGGTCTCGACGCCCTCACCGACCGGGAGCGCGGGCGGTTCACCGAGTTCAATGGCGCCTACGTCGAGAAGTTCGGCTTTCCGTTCATCATTGCGGTCAGGGGCCGCAGCAAGGACGACATCCTCGCCGCCTTCGGGAGCCGGATCGACAACGACCGCGACACCGAGTTCGAAACCGCCTGCCGGCAGGTGGAGCGGATCGCACTGCTGCGGCTGCGGGACATGCTGCCGGGCTGACGGGAAAAGACGCAATCGCGAAAGAATAGGGCCGGCCCCTGCGGCGTTGCGGGGCCGGCCTTTTCGTAGGTCCGACAGTGCGGAGACGCCGAATTGGGGGAGAGGGTGAGGCGAGTAAGGCCCTCCCCCTTGTGGGGAGGGGTTTGGGACGGGGTAATGGCCGGCAAGCCTGCTGACCGCCCACTGCCCCAAGTCTCACCCCCCGAAGAAGGCGAAGCGTACGATAAACAGGGCGGCGACAATCTGCGTCGCGGGATGGATGACGCTCCAGCGGCCGGTGCAGACCTTGAGGACCACGTAGCTGACGAACCCAAAGGCGAGGCCGTTGGCGATCGAGTAGGTGAAGGGCATCGCGATTGCCGTGAGCGCCGCCGGTGCCGCCTCGGTCAGGTCGTCCCACTCGATTTCGGTGAGCTCGCGCATCATCAGCCCCGCCACGTAGAGCAGCGCGGGCGCGGTCGCATAGGATGGAACGGCGGCGGCAAGCGGCGAGATGAAGAGGGCGGCGAGGAACAGAACCGAGATGGTGAGGGCGGTGAGCCCCGTACGACCGCCCGCCTGCACGCCTGAGGCGCTCTCGACATAGGCCGTCGTGCTGCTGGTGCCGATCAGCGAACCGGCGATGATGGCCGAGCTATCGGCCAGCAGCGCGCGTCCGAGCCGGTTCGGCTTGCCTTCTTCGACAAGTTTCGCCCGCTTGGCGACGCCGATCAGCGTACCGGTGGCGTCGAAGACCTCGACCAGCACGAAGACGAGGATGACATGGACGAGACCGCCGTGCAGCGCGCCCATGATGTCGAGCTGCAGGAAAGTCGGAGCGATGCTCGGCGGCGCTGCAACCACGCCCTTGAACTCTGAAACGCCTAGCAGCATCGACAGGATGGTGACCACGAGGATGCCGATCAGGATGGAGCCGCGGACCTTCAGCGAATCGAGCACGGCGATGACGAAGAAGCCGAGGATGGCGAGCAGCGGCCCGGTCTGCTTGAGGTCGCCAAGGCCGACCAGCGTTGCCGGATTGTCGACGACGATGCCGGCATTCTTCAGCGCGATGATGCCGAGGAACAGGCCGATACCGGCCGCAATGGCGCTGCGCAGCGAATGCGGGATGCCGGCAATCAGCCAGCTTCTAACCCCGGTTACGGTCAGCAGCAGGAAGATGAGACCGGAGATGAACACGGCGCCGAGCGCCTGCTGCCACGTGAAGCCGAGGGCGGCGACGACCGTGAAGGCGAAGAAGGCGTTGAGGCCCATGCCCGGCGCCATGCCGATCGGCCAGTTGGCAACGAGCGCCATGACGGCGGAGCCGAGGGCTGCCGCCAGACAGGTCGCAACAAAGATGGCGTCGCGATCCATGCCAGTGGTCGACAGAATGTCGGGGTTGACGAAGATGATGTACGACATTGTCAGGAATGTCGTGAGACCGGCGACCACCTCCGTGCGGATCGTCGTGTCATGCTCTTTCAGTTTGAAAAGCCGTTCGAACATTATTCCTCCCTGAGACCACGAAGACCCTGGGTGAGCCCAAGATCCTGAACGTGATCGATCCTCCTAGATTGGAGCGGAAAACCGCTCGCATTTTTCCTGATCCCGCTCTGGCAGCCGTCATCTCGACGCGGCCGAACGACTGAGACCGGAACGCTGCTCCTCCAACATCCGGTCGTTCATATTTCGATCGCTGCCTCAAACGTCTGCGATCCAGGCCGTGCGGCCTCGCCGAACGGGAACCCCATGCAGCCCGACAATTGTGCGACGTCGCGCGCATGATCGCTAGCCGGCCATTTCGACGGCGCATGCGAAAGACTTTCAAATTTTTGAAGGCATTCCGTAGGATTTTCTTGGGAAAATTGCCCCTCGCCCGAGAAGGCGGCCAAACGGCCCTGCTGCCGCTCAGGGCGCGGGATTCATATGATCAATGCAGGCGAAAGCGGATCGGCGGTCAATGCAAACCGCCGACTCCCAATAGCCTTTCGACGGCCCTGTGATCCTTCGTGAGGTCTGCGGGCGTTCCGCTCCAGGCAATCCGTCCCCGCTCCAGGACGATGACCTGGTCGGCGAAATCCAGCGCACTCTGGATGCGCTGTTCGACCAGCAGGATCGTCATGTCGCCGGTCTTGGCGAGTTCGGCGAAGGCCTTCATCAGTTCCTCGCAGATGACCGGAGCCAGCCCTTCCAGCGGCTCATCGAGAAGCAGTACGGAGGGACGCCCGAGGATCGAGCGGGCCGTCGACAGCATCTGCTGTTCCCCGCCGGAGAGCTGCGACCCGAGGTTCTTGCGCCGCTCGTAGAGGCGCGGAAACATCTCGTAGGCTTCCTCGAGCGCGCTTTTCGGTCGGCCCTTGAGGCCGACGAAGAGGTTCTCCTCGACCGTCAAGGTGGGAAAGACACAGCGCGCCTGCGGCACGAAACCGAGGCCCCTCAACGCGCGCGACGCGCTCGGCAACGCCGTCACATCCGTCTCGCCGATCCGGATCCGCCCGTCATAGCGGCGCGTCTGCCCGGCGAGCGTGGCAAGCAGCGTCGTCTTGCCCATGCCGTTGCGGCCGAGCACGGCAAGCCGCGCGCCGGCCGGCACCGAAAAGGAGATCCCCTCCAGCACCCGCGTCGGCCCGTAGCCGGCCGACAGATTCTCGACTTCAAGCGGCGTGGCCGGCATTGGCATAGCTCCCGAGATAGGCCTCGCGCACGCGCGCATCCTTGGTAACCTCCGACGGCGAACCGTCGAAGATGATCGTGCCGGCGGCGAGCACGATGACGCGCCTGGCAAAGCGGAAGACGAGGTCCATGTCGTGCTCGATCATCAGCACGGCGAGATCGGCCGGAAGGTCAGCGAGCGCCTGCTCGATGCGGCCGGTATCGCTTTGCGGCACGCCGGCAGCCGGTTCGTCGAGGAGCAGCACCTTGGGCTTCAGCGCCAGCGCCACCGCGATTTCCAGGAGCCGCTGCTGGCCATAGGCGATCTTACTGACGCGCCGATGCATCAGCTCGCTGAGACCAAGCTTGCCGAGCAGTTCGGCGACCTCCGCCATGACTTCGGGCATGGCGAGGAAATGGCCGAACATGCGGCCCGCCCGGCCATCGCGCTGCAACACCGCAAGGGCCACATGCTCGGCCGGCGTCATCTCCTGGAAGAGGCGCGTCACCTGGAACGAACGCACCAGGCCGCGCCGCACCCGCCCGATCGCGTCGATGCGCGTGACGCTTTCGCCGCCGATCAGGACGTCGCCGGAGTCCGGCGTCAGGTTGCCGGTAACGAGATTGACAAAGGTCGTCTTGCCGGCACCGTTCGGGCCGATCAGCGCGATGCGGTCGCCCGGCGCCATCGCAAGGCTGACGTCGTTTGTGACGGCGAGGCCGCCGAAGGAACGCTTGAGATTCCTGACTTCGAAGATGGCACTCATCGGCGTGCCTCCCGCCGTCTGGCCGCGAGACCGGCGAGCGTGCCGTAGAGACCTTTCGGGGCGAAGAGCACGACGGCGATCAGCAACGCTCCGACCATGGTCAGCCAGTGGAACGGATTGGCGGCGGAGACGATATCCTCGAAGAACATGAAGACGATGGTGCCGGTGAGCGCCCCGAAAAGCGAGCCGGTGCCGCCGAGGACCAGCATGACCAGGCTCTCGGCCGAAAGCGTGAAGGAGAGGCTGTCGAGGCCAACGACCTGGGTGGAGATGGCATTGAGCGCGCCGCCCGCGCCGGCAACGGCGCCGGAAATCACGTACATCTTCATCAAGGCCAGCTTCGGCGAGGCGCCCATGGCGCGGATGCGGATCGGGTCCTCCTTGACGCCGCGGCAAAGCATCCCGAAGGGTGAACGGACGACGAGCCGCAACAGCGCGAAGACGACAGCCAGGAGAATGATGCCGAGCACATAGGCGGTGCGGCCCCAGAGGTCGAATTCGAAGTGGCCGAGCAGAGGATCGGGCGCGATACCGGCCAGCCCATCGCTACCGCCTGTCCAGGAGGACGCCTTGTTGGCGAATTCGTGAAACAGATGGATGAGCGCGATCGTCAGCACAAGCTGCGGAAGCCCGTGGGCCCGCAGGATGACGACACCGCAGACGAGCCCCGCAACCGCGCCGCCGAGAATGCCGCAGGCAAGCATCAAAAGCGGATCGGTGATGCCGAAATGCACCGCGGCAATACCGGACGCATAGGCGCCGGTGCCGAAGAGTGCGGCATGACCAAGGGTCGCCACGCCGCAATAGCCGGTCACGAGGTCGAGGGAGAGAACCAGAAGCGCGATCGCCGTCATGCGGGTGAGCAGCGCGAGGTTGTTCGGAAACAATAGGTAGCCGACCACAGCCAGCCCGAGGATCACCGCCAGACCGGCGAGGTCGCGGCCGAGCTTGTGCCCCTTGCCGTGGGCGCCTGCCAGTGCATCGTTCATCGTTGCCATGGTCATTGTCCCGCCCTTCCGGCAAGGCCGCGCGGAAAGACGCAAACGATTGCGATGACCGCAAGGTAGAAGAAAAATTCGCCGAACTCGGGCACCAGGTAGCGGCCGGCCGTGTCGATGCCGCCAAGCACCAAGCAGGCGGCGAGCGCGCCGGGTATCGACCCCGCCCCGCCGACGGACACGACGACCAGGAATGTCACCATGTAGCGCAGCGCGTAATAGGGTTCGACCGGCAGCAGTTCGGCGCCGACCACGCCGCCCAACGCCGCAAGCCCGACCGCAACGGCGAAGCTGACCGCATAGACGATCTCGGTGCGGACTCCGAGCGCGGCCGCCATCGCCGCATTGTCGACGGCTGCCCTGAGCTTCACGCCGAAGGCCGTCTTCTCGATCAGGTACCAGAGGGCAGCCGCCACAGCGAGACCGCAGGCGATTGCGAAGATCCGATGCGTGGCGATCGAGCGGAAGCCGAGATCGACAGACCCCTGCAGTGCCAGCGGCAGGGGGACTGTCTTCAGCGTCGGGCCGAAGGCGTAGTTGGCGATGCCGATGATGCAGAAAGTGATGCCGATCGTCATAAGCACCTGGGTGAGTTCCGGTGCTCCGTAGATGCGCCGGTAAAGCAGCCGTTCGATCGGAACGGCGATGACGATCGTCCCGAATACGGCAAGCAGCACCGCAAACCCGTAGCCGAGCCCCAGGTCGCGTGCGGCATAGGAGGCGATGTATCCGCCGATCATGGCGAAGGCGCCATGGGCGAGGTTGACCACCCGCATGAGGCCCATGGTGACGGAAAGACCGATCGAAATCACGAACAGCACCATGCCGTAAGCGAGCGCGTCGACCGCTATGCTGAAGACGGTTTGCATGAGCCCATCCTGTTGCCGGTGGTGCGGAGCCTGCGGCCCCGCATCCATCGCCGGCGGATCTTACTTCAGCGCCGCAAGGCCGGGATCGCCCTGCTTCTCGAAGGTCGCGATCTCCTTGTTGTAATAGGAGCCGTCCTCGGCCTTGGCGACTTCGCGAAGGTAGATGTTCTGGGTGATATGGCGTGATTCCGGATCGATCGATACCGGCCCGCGCGGGCTCGTCCAGGAAAGCCCCTTGACGGCATCGACCGCCTTCTGCGCGTCCTGCTCGCCGCCGGTCGCCGCGATCATCTTGTAGATGACATGCATGCCGTCATAGGCGCCGACCGAAGGGAACGAAAGCTCGGCCGGGTTACCGATCGCCTTGCCGGCCGCCTCGACAAACGCCTTGTTTTCCGGCGAATCGTGCGAGACCGCGTAGTGGAAGGTCGTCTGGATCCCGAGCGCGGCTTCGCCGAGCGCCGGCAGGTCGGATTCCTGCGTCAGGTCGCCCGGCGCGAAGAACTTGATGCCGGCATCCTTGAGGCCGTTTTCGTTGAAGGCCTTCACGAAACCGAGCGTCGTCGGGCCGGACGGCAGGAAGGCGAAGAGCCCTTCGGCGCCCGAATCCTTGACGCGCTGCATGATCGGCGAAAAATCATTGGTGGCAAGCGGCATGCGGATCGCCTCGACGACCTCGCCTCCTACCGCCTCAAACCCCTTCTTGAAGGCGTTCTCGGCGTCGACGCCCGGGCCATAGTCGCTGACCACCGAAATGACCTTCGAGACGCCGGCGTCCTTCGCCACCTTGGCGATCGGCGTCGATGTCTGCCAGAGCGTGAACGAGGTGCGCACGGCCAGCGGGCTCTTGGTGACGATCGCCGAGGTTGCGGCATTCATGATGACCAGCGGCACGTTCGCTTGCTCAAGCAGCGGCGTCACGGCCATCGCGTCGGGCGTGAAATAGAAGCCGGCGAGATACTGTACGCCCTCCTTGACAACCAGTTCCTGCGCCAGCGCCTTGGACTGCGCCGGATCGGGCTGCGGCACATCCCGGTAGATGATTTCGATGTCGTCGTCACCGACGTTGCTGCCGTTCAGTACCATATAGGCGTCGATCCCGGCCTTGAAATTCTTGCCCTGCAGCGCGAACGGACCGGAAAACGGCCCAATCACGCCGATCTTGATCGTGTCGGCTTGCGCTACGCCGCCAATGATAAGTGCCGCCAGAGCGGCGAGAACAGTCCGTTTCATGTTTCCTCCCCACGACAGCCGCCGCACTCCCGTTCGGCGCCGTCCAAAGATCAATTGCAAGACTTGATCGCCGTCAGTTTGACATGCGGAACGATGTTGAAAAATGAAAGATAGCCCGTTCCACATAACTGTCTAGTTATGAATCGGCCCATCAAAGAACGCACGGCAACGGGTAGCCCTCCAACGTTGACGGCCCCGATCGCTTTCGCCGGCTTCGGCACGAACGGATCAGTCAAAACGGCAGCCCGACATAGTTCTCCGCAAGCGCTGCGGCGGCAGTACGCGAATGGGTGAGATAGTCGAGCTCGGCCTCCTGGATCTTCTGGTCGAATTCGCTGGTGTCGGGAAAGCGATGCATCATCGTCGTCATCCACCAGGAAAAGCGAACCGCCTTCCAGACACGCGCCAGCGCCCGGGCCGAATAGGCGTCGATGCCGGCATTGGAGCGATCCTGGTAATGCTCGAGCAGGCCCTCGAACAGGTAGTGCACATCGCTCGCGGCAAGGTTCAGTCCCTTGGCTCCGGTCGGCGGCACGATATGGGCGGCATCGCCCACCAGGAACAGTCGGTCGAAGCGCATCGGTTCGGCGACGAAGGAGCGTAGCGGTGCGATCGACTTCTCGAAGGATGGCCCGGTCACCACCCGTTCGGCGTGATGGGCCGGCAGCCGGCGTCGCAACTCATCCCAGAAGCGCTGGTCGTCCCATTCCTCGATCTTCTCTTCGAGCGAACACTGGATGTAGTAGCGGCTGCGGCTCAGCGACCGCATCGAACAAAGCGCGAAGCCACGCGGATGATTGGCATAGACCAGTTCGTGATCGACCGGCGGCACATCGGCAAGGATACCCAGCCAGCCGAAGGGATAGATCTTCTCGAAGGTGCGGATCGCCTTTTGCGGCACGGACCTGCGGCACACGCCGTGAAAGCCGTCGCATCCCGCGATAAAATCGCAATCTATCCGATGCGTTACGCCATCCTTCTCATAGGTGACGTAAGGCGCGTGGCCGTCGAAGTCGTGTGGCCTCACATTCTCGGCCTCGTAGATCGTTAACGCGCCGGCCGCTTGACGATGATCCATCAAGTCGCGGGTGAGCTCCGTCTGACCGTAAATCAGCACGTGCTTGCCGCCTGTCAGATCGAAGAGGTCGATGCGGTGGTCACGACCATCGAAAGCGAGCGAAAATCCGTCGTGCGGGAAACCTTCGGCGTGCATGCGGGCCCCGGATTGCGCCTCGTCCATCAACCGGACTGTGCCCTCCTCCAGAACACCGGCGCGAACCCGGCCGAGGATGTGTTCCTTGCTGGCGCGGTCGAGGATAAGATTCTCGATCCCTGCCAGGGTGAGCAATTGTCCGAGCAGGAGACCGGACGGTCCGGAGCCGATGATGACGACTTGCGTTCGCATGGACCTCCTCACCTGAAGCGTCGCGCCGGCGGCGAAGCCCCGCTTGCCGTCCGCTCCAGAACTGTCTTTTGTCAGGAAGCTTGCGCGCCGCCGGCCCTTGCCTCAATGGACATTTCCGCCAAGTAATTGCACTTATCGAACATTGGCGCTGATTGAACCCGATGAAACGACCCGTCCCGACCTACGAACTTTACGGCGAGGACTCCGGCGAAAGGCCGGATTTCTGGCTGCATTGCGAGACGATCCCTTCGCGCAGCCGCCTGCACCATTGGGAAATCGGTCTTCATCGTCACGAGAGCTTCTTTCAGATCCTATACATCGCCAAGGGTTCGGGCGACGCCCTGTTCGGCGAGACGGTTCGGTCGATTTCACCGCCGGCGGTCATCACCGTTCCGCCCGCCGTCAGCCACGGCTTCCGCTTTTCCCCCGACATCGACGGTTTCGTCTTTACCGTGCTCGCCTCTCACCTGCCGGTTGCGCCGGGTGGTCGCAGCAGGCTCGGCAACTGGCTGGCGACGCCTACCCTGACGCCGCTCGGCGAAACCGAGGACGGTCGTTACATTGCCGAGACGTTGCAGCGCCTGGCGGAGGAATGGGAAGCGCGGCGCAACAACCGCACTGGCCTGCTCGATGCCTATCTCACAACAGTGCTTGGGTTGACGGCCCGGCTTGCTGCAGCGCCGCGTGCGAACGAGTCAGCCGCAGAAAGCGAGAACGAGCGGCGGATGGAGCGTTTCGACGCCCTGCTGCGACAGCACTATCTTGCGCACCGACCGGCAGCATTCTATGCGCGCGAACTCGGCCTGTCGCCGACCCATCTCAATCGCGTGATCCGCACGATGGCCGGGCAGAGTGTGCACGAGGTCATTGGCGGACGGCTGCTCGACGCGGCGCGGCGCGAACTCGTCTTCACCCGCGCGAGCGTCCAGGAGATCAGCTTCCGCCTCGGCTTTTCGGACGCGGCCTATTTCTCCCGCTTTTTCCTCCGCCATGTCGGCATGACGCCGCGCACCTGGCGCATCGCGGAGCGACAAAGGCTCGGTGTGTGAGCGTGCATGGCCAATCTCGGCCAATTAAAAAGGGCGCGGCTGCAACACAGCCGCGCCCGTGCATTTTTCAGCTCCGATCAGACGAGGTCGAAGCGATCGGCGTTCATCACCTTCGTCCACGCCGCCACGAAGTCGCGCACGAACTTCTCCTGCGTGTCGCTCTGGCCGTAGACTTCGGCAAGCGCTCGCAGCTGCGAGTTCGAACCGAAGACGAGGTCGATACGAGTGGCGGTCCACTTCATCTCGTCAGTATTGCGGTCACGTCCCTCGAAGACGTATTTCGACTCCGGCGAGACCTTCCACGCCGTGCCCATGTCGAGCAGGTTCACGAAGAAGTCGTTGGTGAGCGACTCGGGCCGTGTCGTGAAGACGCCGTGCTGGACCTGACCGACATTGGCGTTCAACGCGCGCATGCCGCCGACAAGAACCGTCATCTCCGGCGCGGTCAGCGTCAGAAGCTGCGCCCTGTCGATCAGCAGTTCCTCGGGCGAAATCAGATAGTCGCCCTTCTGATAGTTGCGGAACCCGTCGGAGATCGGCTCCAGAACGCCGAAGGAGTCCACATCGGTCTGCTCCTGCGTCGCGTCGGTGCGGCCGGGCGCAAAGGGAACCTCGATGTCGTGCCCGGCGTTCCTCGCCGCCTTCTCGATCGCCGCCGCGCCGCCAAGGACGATCAGGTCTGCGAGCGACACTTTCTTGCCGCCGGATTGGGCGTCGTTGAAGGCCTTCTGGATGCCTTCCAGCGTTTCGAGCACAGTGGCAAGCTGCGCCGGCTGATTGACCTCCCAATCCTTCTGCGGTGCCAGGCGGATGCGTGCACCGTTCGCGCCACCGCGCTTGTCGGATCCGCGGAAGGTCGAGGCCGACGCCCAGGCGGTCGAGACGAGATGGGAGATCGGCAGCCCCGATGCGAGGATCTTGTCCTTGAGATCGGCGACGTCCTGCGCATCGATCAGCGGGTGGTCGACGGCCGGGACCGGATCCTGCCAGATCAGTTCCTCTGCCGGTACTTCCGGGCCGAGATAGCGCACGCGCGGGCCCATGTCGCGGTGGGTCAGCTTGAACCAGGCGCGGGCGAACGCATCGGCGAACTGATCCGGATTTTCGAAGAACCGCCGCGCGATCTTTTCGTAGGCAGGGTCGAACCGCAGCGCGAGGTCGGTCGTCAGCATGGCCGGGGCATGGCGCTTCGACGCGTCGTGCGCATCCGGAACGGTGGCCGCGCCGGCACCGTGTTTCGGCGTCCACTGATGCGCGCCGGCCGGGCTCTTCGTCAGTTCCCATTCGTAGCCGAACAGGTTCCAGAAGAAGTTGTTGCTCCACCTCGTCGGCGTCGTCGTCCAGGTGACTTCGAGGCCACTGCCGATCGTGTCGCCGCCTTTGCCGGTTCCGAAGCTGTTGGTCCAGCCGAAGCCCTGCTCCTCAATGCCGGCCCCTTCGGGTTCGACGCCGACATGGGTGGCCTCGCCGGCGCCGTGGGTCTTGCCGAAAGTGTGTCCGCCCGCAATGAGGGCAACGGTTTCTTCGTCGTTCATCGCCATGCGCGCGAAGGTCTCGCGGATATCCTTGGCGGCGGCAAGCGGATCCGGGTTGCCGTTCGGCCCTTCCGGATTCACATAGATCAGGCCCATCTGGACGGCAGCGAGGGGCTTTTCGAGGTCACGCTCGCCCGTGTAGCGCTTGTCGGCGAGCCAGGTCTCCTCGGCGCCCCAATAGACGTCTTCCTCGGGCTCCCAGACGTCAGGGCGGCCGCCGGCAAAGCCGAAGGTCTTGAAGCCCATCGATTCCAGGGCGACGTTGCCTGTGAGGATCATCAGGTCGGCCCAGGAAATCTGGTTGCCGTATTTCTGCTTGATCGGCCAGAGCAGGCGGCGCGCCTTGTCGAGGTTGACGTTGTCCGGCCAACTGTTGAGCGGCGCGAAGCGCTGCTGCCCGGCGCCCGCACCACCGCGACCGTCGCCGGTGCGGTAGGTGCCGGCGCTATGCCATGCCATGCGGATGAACAGCGGCCCGTAATGGCCGAAGTCGGCCGGCCACCAGTCCTGCGAATCGGTCATCAGCGCCAGGAGATCCTTCTTCAGGGCCTCGAGGTCGAGCTTCTTGAACTCCTCGGCATAGTTGAATGCCTGGCCCATCGGATCGGACAGGGACGAGTTCTGATGGAGGATCCTCACGTTCAACTGGTTCGGCCACCAGTCCCGGTTCGATCTCCCGCCGTGGGCCGTGTGGGTGTGCACCACCGGACACTTGCCCGCACTCTCGACCTTTGAATCCATAACTCTCTCCATTGTGCTTTCTTGAACTGCCTATCCGGTGACACCGATCTCGGAGCAGTAGGCTTTGAGCCCCAGTCGTCCCGGATCGAGACGTCAGCGCTGGCCGGCGAGCCAGCGGCTGCATCTTCAGGCACCATAACCAAACCGCTCCATTAGTTTAAGTTGGAATTTCGAATTGCGGCGATAAGCCAAACCTATCACCAAAAGACCTTCCCGCCTGCCTCCTGAAACCGGCTGAGATGCAACTTGCGCCGATCGGCCAGAGGGGAGCGTGACAGCCGCCTGCCAAAGCGACGGACTGCATGTCTCCTTAAATCGACCTCGATTTAAGGACAAAGACATGCAGCAAATCAAAGTGGTACAGCGACCTTTGCGCGTCTGATAAGACGCGCGGCGCTGTAGGACTTTGGTCCGGGGTAGGCGGACCAAAGGTCCTAGGCCCGTTGCCGAGTGTTCTTCCGCAAGACATACTGCGTGATAAGCACCTGCGGAACAACGGCTACCCCGCCGCCGCGGCAGTGCGATGATCCTGGAGCGGTGTCCGATGCCCTTCTGCACCGCTCCGGGACCTCTCTTCGAGCCTCCTATTGAGGTGTCCGATGAACGCCGAAAAAATGAGAAAGCTCATCGAGGACTGTCAAAGGGACCTGTGGGAATACTTGTCTTCCGACAGTGGCATCAGCGACAGGGAGATGATTATCGCGCTGCTTTTCCGGTTGGATGGACCGCAGGCCAGGGATGCGCTGTCGGAAGAGTCCGAGTGGCGACCGAGGCCGGAGGATCCAAGGATCTGTGAGCGCATCGGGCCTGCTCGGAACGAAGCCAGCCTCAGTCTCTTTCTCAATCGTCGCGCAAAAAGGTCAGCGCGCGCCTGACCGTATCGGCAAAGACAGCACGGAATACGACGTCACGGCACCGACCGCACCGGCCCTCGGACGGGCCTGCTTGCAAGCCGCGCTACAGTTCGACTGAAGCAAGCGGCGTGCGGGCCGGGCCATGGATCACCGACCCGTCCGACGCGAAGATCGAGCCGTGGCAGGGACAATCCCAGGTGCGATCCGCATTGTTCCAGGTGACCGTGCAGCCCTATGGGTGCAGGACGCGGAAACAGCGTGCAGCGACCCGTCATCATCCCGGCAGACGGCGATCTTCTCGTCACCCCTCAGGATGACGCCTCCTTCACCGGGTGGGATGTCGTGCGTGCTGCGGACGATCGACCGACTGTCGCCATCCCTGTGGAAGCCCTTGGGGAAAGGCCGGGTCGGATCATAGAGGCTCCGCCAGGGACTGGCGCGGCCGACGATCGTCTCTGCGATCATCATGCCGGCCGCGGTCCCGTTGCTGATGCCCCAGGCGTTGAATCCGGTAGCGATATGAAAGCCCGGAGCCTTCTCGGGATCGGGTTCGCCAACATAGGGCACCCGGTCCGCAGTGTCGTAGTCCTCGTTGCACCAGCGCCAGGCGACCTCCCCGACGGCCAGGTTCTGCCGCGCCCATTCGTCCAACTCCACGAAGCGAGCGGCGACGTTCCCATCCTGGCCGGTATCGAATTTCGCACCGAGTACGACGAGCAGCGGGCCCGTAGCGTCCGAACCCGTCCGTATCGAATGCGTCGGATCGTCGATGCCGATGAACATCCCGTCGACGACAAGCGGATCGTCGATGCGGAAGGCCATCGCGGTATGACACCGCGGCTGCGTGCGGCTCGCCATGCCGACCGGGCTCTTGACCGTCATGTTGGTGGCGACGACCACGTGTTCGGCATGCACCGTCCCGCCAGCGGTCACCAGGCGCCAGCGGCTCGCCTCGCCTATCAGTACCGCTCGGCTCTGTTCGAATATGCGGCCGCCGTGGTCCGCCACAGCATGTGCCAGCCCGACGAGATATTTTGCCGGATTGAATTGCGCCTGGTCGGCAAAACAAAGCGCGCCCGTGGTCTCGAAGGGCAGCGGTGCGCGATCGAGCACCCGTGCTTCCAGCCCGACCTGTCGCGCCGCCTCTGCCTCGGCAACGACCGCTTCGCGCCCCTCCCCGCTTGTGGCATAGGTATAGGCATCCTTGCGTTCCAGATCGCAGGCGATGGCATATTCCCGGATCCAGTCCTTGATCAGCGCGGCTCCAGCCGAATTCGCCTCGGCATAGCGCCGCGCCCTCGATAAATCGAGGGCGTCGATGAGATGGCGATAGATCAAGGCGTGCTGCGTCGTGATTTTCGCCGTCGATCGACCCGTCACCTGCCCGCCGATCTCCAGCGCTTCGAGGAGGACCACGGAGCGGCCGGCCTCGCGAAGGCGCAGCGCCGTGGTGAGCCCGACGATCCCGCCTCCAACGACGACCGTTTCGGCATGGATCGAGCCGTCGAGCGGCGAATAGCCTGTCGGGCCGGCGCCGGCCACCCAGCAGCTTCCGCGATTTCCCGGCAGATTGGCCATTGTGACACGTCCTCGTTTGTGTGGTTTCGATAACCACGCCGGTTCGGGAATGTTCCGCCCGGTCATCCCTTGCCCCAAGCTGCTGGCGCCCGGACCGGCCCGACGGGGACCTTGCTCGTCGCGATTGACCTACAAGACGGAAGCCCGTGCCCCGTGACACGCTTGTCGTTTACCGCTTGCTCGTGGGCCAATGTAGGGCCATTCTGAGATCGGATCCTGGCTGTGCGGCAAGGCGAGAGGTCGGGCCCCTTCAGCGACCTCGAAACACCTGCCCTACTGCATTTTCTCGGCCGTTCCTTGAGGCGAGGAGGTTGTCCGATGTCTACGCATCAAGCCAACAATCCGTTGCAACCGGGCGATCAGGCCCCGAATGTCGTGTTCGATGCGATCTCGCGCGAGGGGAAGATCGCACTTGACGATTTTCGCGGCCGCAGCCCGTTGTTGGTCGGTCTGTTTCGGGGCCTGCATTGCCCCTTCTGCCGCCGCCACGTCGTGGCGATGGCACAGCTCAACCCGATATTGCGCGAGAAAGGCGTTCAGACCCTGGCGGTGGTGAACACCCCCGTCGAACGGGCGCGTCTCTACTTCCGTTACCATCCGATCGCCGATCTCCTTGCCGCATCCGATCCGGCCCGCGCTTCGCACCGCGCCTTCGGCTTACCCATCGTCGAGTTCACCGAGAAGGAGACCGACTGGCCGTCCAAGGTCGGAATGGATGCGATCATGGCAATGCGTGTCGATCTGCCGGGCGAATTGTCCGAGCCGATGAATCCCGTTGCAGCAGGCGATCTGCTCAGCGAGAAGGATCCGTATGAAATCACAGAAGCCGATAGGCAGGTGAGATTAGCCGACCATATGCAGCTTGTCGGCCACTTCCTGCTCGATCGCGAAGGCGTGGTGCGCTGGAGCTTCACGGAGGTCGAGGAGGACGGCCGGAATGTCTGTCAGGCGCTCAACCCCGAAGAATTGATGTCGGCCGCTTCGCATGTCGCGTATTGACCTACTGCATGTCTCCTTAAATCGACCTCGATTTAAGGAGCAAAGACATGCAGCACTTGAAAGCGCTACAGCGACCTTTGCGCGCCTGATAAGGCGCGCGGCGCTGTAGATCTCGCCGCGGCCAGCCTGCATTGCGAGTCGCCCTGAAGAACGACATCGAATACGGATTCGGCGTTCCATGCAGATAACGATTGTCCTTCCGCGGAAATAACCCTAGTTTGCGCTGTCTCCATGCATGGAATACATAGGTTAGATGCGCCCACGACGGTTTCTTCCCTCCATCAGCCTGCTGTCGGCCTTCGAGGCCGTCTTGCGCACCGGCTCCATCTCGGCGGCGGCGCGGGAAGTCAATCTGACGCAAAGCACCATCAGCCGGCTCATCCAGAGCCTCGAGGAGCAGCTGGGACGGCCGCTTTTCGAGCGCCACAGGCAGAGGCTCATTCCGACCGAAGCGGCCCAGGCCTATGGGCGCGACGTGACCCGGGCCCTCGATCTCATTCAGCGCGGCAGCATGGAGTTTTCCGCCAATCCGGGCGGCGGTGCCCTGTCGCTCGCCATCCTGCCCGCCTTCGGCACCCGCTGGCTGGCGCCGCGGCTCGGCACCTTTCTGACCAGGAACCCGGGCGTGACGATCAACCTCGCGACACGCCTCAAGCGGTTCAATTTCGCCGCCGAGGGTTTCGATGCGGCCATTCATTTCGGAGCGGACGACTGGCGCGACGCCGGACACATGCAACTGTTCGAAGAAACCTTGACTGCCTGCGCCTCTCCGGCACTGCTTGCCGAACATCCGGTTCGCACCGTTCATGACATGGCGGGTCTGCCGCTGTTGCAGCTAGAGACGCGGTCGAACGCATGGGCAACCTGGTTTGCCGCACAGGGCGCCGAGGCTCCGAGCGTGACGGGAATGCTGCTCGACCAGTTCGCAACGATGACGCAGGCCGCCATTTCGGGGCTCGGCGTGGCCCTGCTCCCGGACTATCTCGCAGACATCGAGATCGAGGAAAAGCGCCTTGTGCCGCTTCTGAAGCGGTCGATTTCGGGTTCCGGCGCCTATTGGCTGGTCTGGCCGCAGTCGCGGGGCAACTATCCGCCGCTCGAAGCATTCCGCAGCTGGCTTGCCGCGGAGGTCTCCTCCTAGGGCCCCCTACCCGGCGCCACGCCTGCCTTTGTTGCGGCTATGTGCCGGCAACGGAGAGCGGGACCGGCTGCCTCCTATCCTCTTCATCAAGAATGCTGAACGTGTATTTGCCCCGCTCATCGAGTTCGACCGAATAGGTCAGGCGATCGCGAATGTGGTTGTTGTCGTCGAAGGTCAGCACCGTCGGCTTCAAGTCGGGGATGCGGCTCTCGTCGAGATAGACGGAGTTGCAAATGATGACCTGATCGCCGGGCTGGCAGGTCCGGGCCGCCGCGCCGTTGAGGATGCAGCATCTGGAGCCGCGCTCGCCGAGTATGACATAGGTGGAGATGCGCGCCCCGGAGTTCTTGTTCCAGATCTCGACGAACTCCATCGGCAGGATTCCCGCCGCCTCGCAGTGATCCGGATCCAGGGTGATGGAGCCATGATAATTGAGGTTGGCCTCGGTCACGTAAATGCCGTGAAGTTTGCCAGCGACCAGTTTTCTCATGTTCCTCCCCGCGCGTCCGTGGCGTTCTCATAGAGCATCGTCCGCCGAAGTGAAAGGCTGGGCGGACGCGCGAAGTTCAGAGCGTGGCAAGACAGCCTCTGCCGTGATACATGGCTGAAAGCTCGGAAGCAGATAGTGTCGAACGATGAACCGGTACAGCTACAAGAACGACCCGGCGGTCCCGCCCTTTCCGGACGGGCACCCCATCTTTGTGTTCGACGCCGAGTGCGTCTTCTGCTCCGGCTGGGTCAAATTCGCGCTGAAGCGCGAGAGAGAGGCCAAATACCGGTTCTTGGCGGCGCAGTCGAAGGTCGGTAGAGCGCTCTATCGGCATTACGGACTCGACGATCGCGACTACGAGACGAACCTGTTCATCGAAGACGGCCGCGCCTATGTTCGCTCGGAGGCCACAATTCGGGTCGTTGCCGGCCTGGGCTTTCCCTGGTCGATCTGCCGCCTGTTCCTTCTCGTCCCGACAAAATGGGCGGATGCGCTCTATGGCTTCGTCGCCCGCAACCGGTACCGGCTTGCCGGCCGGACCGCCACCTGCTTCGTTCCAACCCCGGAAGTCAGAAGCCGCTTCATTCTGTAGAGTCTGCCCCAGCGGATTCAGGCCTTTACCGCTTTTCGCCCTCCGTATCCTCGTTCAAGAGCGCGAGATATACTTCCTCCGGCGCCGATGCCGCACGTATCGATCTCAGCGTTTCCGGCGAGCGCAGCTTTCTCGCGATCGCCGCGAGGACATTCAAGTGCGTGGCAGTGCCCTCGGTCGGCGTCAGCAGAAAGCAGACGATATCCACCGGGATGTCGTCGATCGATTCGAAATCGATCGGTTTCTTAAGGCGTACAAAGAGGAAGAACGGAGCTGCAATCCCGCGAAGGGGCGCATGTGGAATCGCTATTCCTTCGCCGATCCCGGTCGAACCGAGCTTTTCCCGGTTGCTCAGGGCGCGAAATATCTCGCCCTCGTCAATACCGAGAGACCGGCTTGCGCTTTCCGCAAAGCGATGCAGGAGCTGCCCTTTCGAAGCAGCGCCGAGATCGATGACGACGCGCTCCGGGGTGAGGATGTCAGATATGTTCATGATGCACTCGCGTCCTGATCGGAACGACAACCTCAATTCTGTTCCGCTTCGCGCAGGCGATAGCCGACGCCGGTTTCCGTGGTGATGTATTGGGGCTGGTCCGGAGTGCGCTCGATCTTCTGGCGAAGCTGGCGGACATAGACCCTCAGATACTGAACATCCGTCGATTCACCCCAGATCTGGTTCAAGAGGTGCTGGTGCGTGATGACCTTGCCCGCGTACTGCACGAGGATGCGCAGGATGTCGTATTCCTTGGGCGACAGCTTGACTTCCTTGTCTGCCACTTTGACGATCCGCTTCACCAGGTCGACGGAAAGGTCGCCGGTCTTGAAGATCGGCCGTTCGCCCTGCTGCTGCAGCCTGTGGCGAAGCGCGACGCGGATGCGCGCGGCAAGCTCCTTCATGCCGAACGGCTTGGTGACATAGTCGTCGGCTCCGAGTTCAAGCGCCTTGACGATGCCGGTTTCATCGGTCCGGCTGGAAAGGATGACGATCGGCAGCTCCAATACGTCGCTGCGCCATTTCGCCAGGAGATCGTGACCGGCCATGTCCGGCAGGCCGAGGTCGAGAAGGATCAGGTCCGGCCGCTCTTCGGCAACCTGGCTTATCGCATCCCTGGCATTGATCGCTTCGAGCACGGCATAGCCTTCGCTCGTCAGGCCGACTCTCAGCAACTTCCGGATCGCCGGTTCGTCGTCCACGACCAGAATTTTCACGTTTGAGACTGTCATGTCAGATCTTCCACATTTGGCGTTCCCGCCGGGACCGGCATTGTGATGGTAAAGACCGCCCCGGACCGATCCGTTCTGTTTCCCGCCAAGATCGTTCCGCCCATCGCCTCGACGAAGCCCCTGCAAATCGAAAGCCCGAGACCGGTTCCCGCTCGGACATGGTCGCCCTTGCGAACGCGATAGAAGCTGTCGAACACGCGTTCGAGATCGCCGCTCGGGATGCCGGGGCCTTCATCCATGACCTGAAGAGTAACGGCGCTTTCGTCCACCCAGGCGCGAATTCTGATAGTCGAGCCCGGCGGAGCATATTTGGCTGCATTGTCGAGCAAGTTGAAGAGCACCTGCTCGGAGAGGACGGGGTCGAGCTTCAGCATCGGCAGATCCGGAGGCATTTCAATCACCGTCTTGTGCCGTGCCAGCATCTTGGCGGCCCGCCGGAGCGCCGTGCCGACCACGTCGCCGACGTCATGGAAGGAGGCGTTCGGCTCGGTCGCGCCCGACTCGATCCTCGTCATGTCGAGCAGATTGGCGATGAAGCGGTTGAGCCGCTCCGACTCGTCGACGACCGTCGAGAGCAGGTCGGTGCGGTCGTCCTCGGGCATCGCGCCGGAATAGTCGCGCAGCGTGCCGGCCGCCCCCATGATGGCGGCAAGCGGCGTCTTGAGGTCGTGCGAAATCGACGTGAGGAGAGCGGAACGAAGCCTGTCGGCCTCCGCGGCCAGCCGCGCCCGGTCGACGTCGGCGACCAATTGTACCCGCTCGATCGCCAGCGCAGCCTGGTCCGCCAGGGCATCGAACAGCCGCTGCTGTTCCGGCGTCAACAACGGTCCCTGCCTGTCATTGTCGAGACCGATGACGCCGATGGCGGTGCGGCCGGTCCGCAGCGGCAGATAAAGACGCTTGGCTCCCGGCAGTGTATCGGCGCCGCGACCCGCCGGCCGATCGTTTTCCCATGCCCAGCGAGCCGCGGCGATATCCGCATCGACGAGCGTATCGTCGGGCGGATAGCCTGCCTTGACCGCAATCGAGCCGTCTTCGGGCAAAAGGATCACCACTCGAACCTTGAGCATCGACGCGACCTGATGGGCGGTCGCCCACAACACGTCATCGAGCGTTCCGGTGCTGGCGAGCTTCTTCGCGAAGAGATAGAGATCCTCCGTCGTCCTGGCGCGCTGGCGGGCCGCGGCGGCCTGGCGTTGGACGCGGGCCGTCAGGTTGCTCGCAGTGACGGCGACTACCAGGAAGAACACCAGCGCCAGCACGCTTTCGGGATCCCGGATCGTAAAGGTGTACCGCGGCTCCAGAAAGAAGAAATTGAAGGCGAGCGCACTGACAAAGCAAGTATAGAGGGCCGGTCCCAGACCCGCCGTCACGGCAGAGGTGAGAACGCCGATCAGCAACACGAGCGCCAGGTTGCGGACGTCCAGCACCTGGTCAAGTAGCGCACTGAATGCGAGTGCAATCGAGATGTAGAGGGTGCTGAGAAGATAGGGCTGAAGCTTGACCTGTTTCGGCGGCGGCGCGGTCTTCACGCCCCTTGCGGCCGGCGGCGCGCGCTCCGCGCCGGACACCACATGCACGCTGATATCGCCTGCGTGCCGGATCAGGTCATGCGAGACGGACCCTTCGACCAGTTCGCGCCAGCGTGGCTTGTTCGGTTTTCCGGTCACCACATGGGTGACATTGTGGGCCGCCGCGTGCCGAAGAATGTCGCGCGCCACGCTCTGCCCCGGAATGGTCATGGCCTCGCCGCCCAGTTGCTCGGCAAGCCGCAAGTGCGAAGCCAGCCGGTCCTTGCCGGCGTCGGGCAGATTGATGGATCCGGACGTCTCGACGTGGATCGCGGTCCAGGGTGCCCGCAACCGGTCCGCCTGCCGCTTTGCGTAGCGGACAAGGGCCGCGCCGCGCGGGTCATGGTCGATGCAGACGAGCACACGGTCTCCCGCCGCCCAGGGACCCCGGATCGCATGCGCCTGCATGTGGCTCAGGAGCTGGTCGTCGACGCGCTCGGCGGTGCGGCGCAGTGCGAGTTCGCGAAGCGCCGTCAGATTGCCGGGAGAAAAGTAATTGGCTATCGCCCGCTTTGCGGTCGTCGGCAGATAGACCTTTCCCTCGTGCAATCGCTTGATCAGATCGTCGGGGGTGAGATCGATGATCTCGACATCGTCGGCGCGGTCGATGATCGAGTCGGGCACCGTCTCGCGCACCCGGATCCGGGTGATCTGTGCGACGATGTCGTTGAGGCTTTCGATATGCTGGACATTCAGCGTCGAATAGACGTCGATCCCCTGAGCGAGGATTTCCTCCACGTCCAGATAGCGCTTCGAGTGGCGGCTGCCCTCGACATTGGTGTGCGCCAGCTCGTCGATCAGGACCAGTTGCGGACGGCGCACGAGGATGGCGTCGAGGTCCATTTCATCGAGGACGTGGCCCTTATACTCCACCTTGCGGCGGGGTATGACCTCGAAGCCGTCGACGAGCGCCTGGGTCTCCTGACGGCCATGGGTCTCGACGATGCCGATGACGACGTCATTGCCCTCGGATTTCCGGGCCCGCCCGGAGACCAGCATCTCGTATGTCTTGCCCACCCCTGGCGCAGCACCGAGGAAGATCTTCAGCCGGCCGCTCGCCTCGCGTTCGGCATTCTCGAGGAGAGCGTCGGGCGAAGGCCTTGTGTCGACGTCGCGTCTTTCGTCGGGCATTGATAAGCATTCCCCTCGCGGTCAAGGCTGGGGCTGCGTTTGGCCCCAGCCCATTCCGTTATTGAGCAGCGGGCCCGTCAAGCGCAAGGTTCAATGCCAGAACATTGACCGTTGGCTCGCCCATGAAGCCCAATTCCCGGTCTTTGATGTAGCCATCGACCAGCGACTTGACCGCCACTTCATCAAGGCCACGCGCCTTGGCGACGCGGGGCACCTGGAAATAGGCCGCCTCGGGCGAGATATGCGGATCGAGGCCGCTGCCCGACGTCGTTACCAGGTCCATCGGGACCGGGGCAGCGGGGTTCGTCGCCTTCAGTGCCTCGGCGTCGGCCTTGATGCGGTCGATCAATTTCTGATTGGTCGGCCCAAGGTTGGATCCGCTGGAGCCGGCGGCGTTATAGCCGTCGCCAGCAGCGGAAGGCCGGCCGTGGAAATACCGGTCGCTGGTGAAGGCCTGACCGATCAGCTCGGAGCCGACCATCTTACCGTCCTTCTCGATCAGGCTTCCGTTCGCCTGATGCGGGAAGAGGGCCTGGGCGATGCCGGTCATTCCAAGCGGATAGACCAGTCCGGTCAATACCGTGAGTGCGATGATCATGACGATCGCGGGTTTTACTTGCTTCCACATGGGAGCGCTTCCTTATGCGAGGCCGAGCGTCGTGATGACGACGTCGATCACTTTGATGCCGATGAAGGGAACGATGATGCCGCCGAGGCCGTAGACCAGCAGGTTGCGCGACAACAGCGCGCCGGCGCCGATCGGCCGGTATTTCACGCCTTTCAGCGAGAGCGGGATCAACGCGACGATGATCAGGGCGTTGAAGATGATCGCCGAGAGGATGGCGCTCTCCGGCGTTTTCAGCCCCATGATGTTGAGGGCGCCGAGCTGCGGGTAGAAGGCCAGGAACATCGCCGGTATGATGGCGAAATACTTGGCGACGTCGTTGGCGATCGAGAAGGTCGTGAGGGCGCCGCGCGTCATCAGCAACTGCTTGCCGATCTCGACGATCTCGATCAGCTTCGTCGGGTCCGAATCGAGGTCGACCATGTTGCCGGCCTCGCGAGCCGCCACCGTGCCGGTGTTCATCGCGACGCCGACATCCGCCTGGGCGAGCGCCGGCGCGTCGTTCGTTCCGTCGCCGCACATCGCCACGAGCTTGCCTTTCGCCTGCTCCTCGCGGATGAGGCTGAGCTTGTTCTCCGGCGTCGCCTGGGCGAGGAAGTCATCCACGCCCGCTTCCGCCGCGATCGCCGCTGCCGTCATCGGGTTGTCGCCGGTGATCATCACGGTGCGGATGCCCATGCGGCGCAATTCGGCGAAGCGCTCCTTGATGCCGCCTTTGACGATGTCCTTCAAGTGGACGACACCGAGCAGCCGGCCGTCCTTGACCACGGCAAGCGGCGTGCCGCCCGCCTTGGCGATCTCATCGGAAATGGCTTGAACCTCGCGGGCGGTCTGCGGCTCGCGCACGACCAGGCTCGCAGTGCCGTTGGTGCTCGCGACCGTCGCATGATCGACGTGCTGGAGGACGGCGTCGACCGCGCCCTTGCGGATGCTGGAGCCGTCGAAATCGACGCCGCTCATCCGGCTCTGCGCCGTGAACGGCACGAAGTGGGCATGCAGGCTTCCCATGTCGCGGGCGCGGATGCCGTATTTCTCCTTGGCGAGCACGACGATGGAACGGCCCTCCGGCGTCTCGTCGGCAAGCGACGCAAGTTGGGCCGCATCGGCCAATTCCTGGTCGCTGACGCCGCGCACCGGCTTGAATTCGGTCGCCTGGCGATTGCCGAGCGTGATCGTGCCGGTCTTGTCGAGCAGCAGCGTATCGACGTCGCCTGCCGCCTCGACGGCGCGGCCGGACATGGCAAGCACGTTGAAGCGCACCAGCCGATCCATGCCGGCAATGCCGATCGCCGACAGAAGCGCGCCGATCGTCGTCGGGATCAGCGTGACGAAGAGCGCCACGAGAATGAGGACCGGGATATAGCCGCCGGCATAGGTGGCGAAACTCGGGATCGTCGCCGTCGCCAGGACGAAGATCAGCGTCATGCCGGCTAGCAGGATGTTGAGGGCGATCTCGTTGGGTGTCTTCTGCCGCTCGGCACCTTCGACGAGCGCAATCATGCGGTCGATGAAGGTCGAACCAGATGCGGCGGTGATCCGGACGCGGATCCAGTCGGACAGCACCTGCGTGCCGCCGGTGACGGCGGACCGGTCGCCGCCCGATTCCCGGATGACGGGCGCGGATTCCCCGGTGATGGCCGCCTCGTTGACGGAGGCGACACCTTCGATGACTTCGCCGTCCGAGGGGATGATGTCGCCGGCCTCGACGAGCACGACATCGCCGACCTTCAGGCTCGTGCCGGGGACGATCTTGAAGTTCTTGATATCGTCGCCCTTCAAGAGCTTCGCCTGGGTTTCCGTGCGCGTGCGGCGCAGCGATTCCGCCTGCGCCTTGCCGCGCCCCTCGGCCACCGCTTCGGCAAAATTGGCGAAGAGCACGGTGAACCAGAGCCAGATGACGATCTGGAAGGAGAAACCGATGTTCTCCCCGCCTGTGATCAGATCACGGAAAAGCAGGACAGTGGTCAAAGCGGAGACGACGGTGACGACGAACATCACCGGGTTCCGGGCAAGCGCCTTCGGATTGAGTTTCCGGAAGGCATCGCCAATGGCGGGTATGAGAATGCGAGCGTCCAGGATGCTCGTGGATTTGGACTGGCTCATAGGAGACTCCAGCTGAATGTTGTGAACGCCGGCGATCAGATCGCTGCGAACAAGTAAGTGAACGCCTTGCCGACGAGCACGAGCAGCGTCATCCCGCCCAAGATCAGGCAGAGGATGGTCGAGACCCGTGGCGGCGCCTCTCCCCGCGCCGCATGTCCGGCGCGGGGATGGAACTCTTTGCGTGAATGACGGACGAGCTGAGCCATGGCGCCACCGTTAGAAGGTTTGGCCGAGGAGCATGGCGAGATGCTCGACGATCGGCCCGACGGCGAGGGCGGGGAAGAACGTCAGGCCGCCGACGATCAGGATGACGCCGCTGAGCAGGCCGACGAAAAGCGCTCCGTCGGTCGGGAAAGTGCCTGCGGAAGCGGGGACGGTCTTCTTGGCGACGAGCGAGCCGGCGATGGCCAAGGCCGGGATGATGACCAGGAAGCGACCCATCAGCATGGCGATGCCGAGCGTCAGGTTGTACCAGACCGTATTGCCCGTCAGGCCGCCGAAGGCAGAGCCGTTATTCGCCGCCGCCGACGTGTAGGCGTAGAGGATTTCCGAGAAGCCGCGCGGACCGGGATTGGCGATCGACGCCACTGCGTCCGGCAGCACGACCGCGATCGCGGTCAGGACCAGCATCGCAAGCGGAAGGCACAGGATGGCAAGAACCGCCATCTTGACCTCCTTCGCCTCGATCTTCTTGCCGAGATATTCCGGCGTGCGACCGACCATAAGACCAGCCACGAAGATCGCCAAGACGACGAAGAGCAGGATGCCGTAGAAGCCCGCGCCGACGCCGCCGACGATGATCTCGCCGAGCTCCATGTTGATCAGCGGGATGAGACCGCCGAGCGCCGTGAAGCTGTCATGCATCGCGTTGACGGCACCGCAGGAGGCCGCCGTGGTGATGACCGCGAAGAGCGCCGACATGGAAATGCCGAAGCGAACTTCCTTGCCTTCCATATTGCCGCCCTGAAGGCCCAGCGCGTGGACGAGCGGGTTGCCGGCAGCCTCGGCCCAGTAGCAGACGACGACGCCAACGAGAAACAGGGCGGCCATCGTCGCGAAGATCGCCCAGCCCTGACGCTGGTTGCCGACCATGCGGCCGAAGACATTGGTGAGCGCCGCTCCGATAGCGAAGATCGAGACCATCTGGATGAGATTGGAGATCGCGTCCGGGTTCTCGAAGGGATGGGCGGCATTGGCATTGAAGAAGCCGCCGCCATTGGTGCCCAGCATCTTGATGGCGATCTGGGAGGCGACCGGGCCGAGGGCGATCGTCTGTTGCGCGCCTTCGAGCGTCGTGGCTCCGACATAGGCGCCAAGCGTCTGGGGCATGCCGAGATAAACATAGACGAGGGTCAGCACCACGCAGAGCGGCAGCAGCACGTAGAGCGTTGCCCTGGTCATATCGACCCAGAAGTTGCCGATCGACTTCACCGACGCCCTGGAAAATCCGCGGATCAGGGCCACGGCAATGGCGATGCCGGTTGCCGCCGAAACGAAGTTCTGCACGGTCAGGCCGGCCATCTGCACGAGATAGGACATCGTGCTCTCACCGCCATAGTTCTGCCAGTTCGTATTGGTCATGAAGCTGACGGCGGTGTTGAAGGCAAGTTCCGGCGGGACGGCGGTCATGCCGGCCGGATTGAACGGCAACGCCCCCTGGAAACGCTGGAGCAAATAGAGCAGCAGGAATCCCGCCAGGTTGAAGAACAGAAGGGCGGCCGCGTAGGTCGTCCAATGCTGCTCCTCCCGCTCGCTTGTGCCGGCGACGGCGTAGAGACCGCGCTCGACGGGTGCGAAGATCCATGAAAGAAGCGTGCGCTCGCCGTTAAAGACGCGCGTCATGTAGCCGCCGAGCGGCTTTACCAGCAAGGCGACGATCCCGCAGAAGACAAGGATCTGTATCCATCCGTTGATAGTCATAGGTATGGCTTTCCGAGCATGAGGCCTTGGCGATCAGAACCGCTCTGGGCGAATGAGGGCGTAGGTGAGGTAGACGAGAAGGAATACGGTCACCGCGCCACCGAGCGTGTATTCAACGAGCATCTTTCCGCTCCGCTATTAGAGGTTGCTGCACGCCCGGACATAGGCAAACGATAAGGCGAAGAACACGATGCCTATTGCGAGAACGACAATGTCCATGTCGGTAATCCCTGTGCGTTGTTTCTACTGACTGCGCGTCACCTGGAGGCAGCGCCGGGCCGCCCGGCAGGTGATCGCGATCGATGTGCGCATCCCCGGCGCGACGATCGAGACGGCGCGGCGGTGGATGAATCTTGTCAGGAATATGGCTCCGAACCGCATAAAGGTTCGAGAGAGCCCCAAGAGGAAAGAAATAGGATTCCTATAGGAATTTGGCTGGCCGCAGGCCGCCTGAGCTACTGCATGAATCCTTAAAATCGGAATCGATATAAGGACAAAAGCATGCAGAATTTCAAAGTGCTACAGCGACCTTGCGCGTCCGATTGGACGCGGGGCGCTGTAATGCGTGACCGCTCTGACGAGCGGAGCGCGCCGCCGGTCATGGTGCGGACGGAATGCGCGATAAGCGAGTCCAAGCGCATCCAGGCAAACGTTTTTTCAGCCAAGGCGCACCAGGCGGCGCACAAGACCTTGCCGGCCGCGTTCCATGACGACCGCATGGTTCCAGCTGAAGACAGGCTTCAGGATGAAGGCAAGTCTGACCATCCAGGGCTTGGTGACCGTGACGATCCAGTCGTAGCGGATATTGCATTTCGAACCATCGGGTCGCAGCGTCCATCGGCCGACACCCTCGAGTTCACCTGACGCTTTCCCCTCGATGAGGGACGGCGGTTCTACCCTGGTCGTTTCCATGTCGAAAACCAAGTCATAGGGCAACGCCGTGGACCATTTCATCCGACGCACGGCGCCGATGCCGGTCTCGTCGCCTGGGCGCAGGAGCGTGACCTCTTTGACAGAGGGCCACCAGTCCGGCCAGGTCTCGGGCTGGTTCAGCACCAGCCAGACATCCTCGACGGAGGCATCGATGGTCCAGTTCGTGACAAGATGAAACTCGGTCGACGACATCGCAATCCGCCTTCGCCGATGCAGAGAGACTGACGGTGAAGCCCTGCAATCATAGGATATCCGACAGGCGACTGAAATAGGGCGGCCCCAGCGTTTGGGACCCGCCGCTCTCAGGAGCGGTGCGTCCTGAGACTACGCGCGGATGCGGGCATCCGGGGCGGGCTATGCCACCGACCTGATATCAGCGGGCTCCAACTCGCGGACGGATTCCTGTCGCCTAACATAAGCAATCAGGTCCTTGATCGTGATCAGCCGCAGAGCGTGATGTTGGGCGAAACGCTTGAGTTCAGGAAGACGCGCCATCGTGCCGTCGTCGTTTGCCACCTCGCAGATCACCCCGGAGGGTGCCAATCCGGCAAGGCGGGCCAGCTCGACTGCCGCTTCGGTATGGCCAGGCCGCGCAAGGACGCCGCGCGGGTTTGCCCGCAGTGGGAAGATGTGGCCGGGTCGCGCGAAGTCGGCGGGCCGGGATTTTTCGTCGATGAGGGCGAGGACCGTCGCCGCGCGGTCCGCAGCCGAGATGCCGGTTGTGGTGCCGTGGAAGTAGTCGACCGAAACGGTGAATGCCGTTTTGTGGAACTCGGTGTTGTCGGGCACCATCAGCGGAATATCGAGTGCGTCGAGGCGTTCGCCTTCCATCGCAACGCAGATCAGACCGCGCGCATGCTTCATCATGAAGGCTATCGCTTCGGGCGTCACCGCTTGCGTCGCCACGACGACGTCGCCTTCGTTCTCCCGATCCTCGTCATCGACGACGACCACCATCTCTCCGCGGGCAACAGCCGCGATCGCATCCTCTATTTTCGAAATCATGCTTTCAAGCCTTTCAAGGGTCGCGCCGGTGTTCCGGCGAGTTTGCTTCGCTCATCGATCGATGAGCGGACAATTTTCCCTTGGGCGAACAAGGAACCAACGCCTTCAGGGCCTGAAGGCGCGATCCGCATTGCTCTCTTCCATCCGGACTGTACCGTCGGCTCCGGCCTCGCACCGGATCTGCTGACCTCCCGGCCTGACCGGAAGCGCTCGCGGGCTCCGGGATCACTCCCGATACCGCCGGTGGGGAATTTCACCCCGCCCTGAGAACAGGGCGAACATAGGTTCTAAGGACGCCGAAGCGCAAGTCCTTCTGCGACCTTCCGCTGCGTATATTTCGTCGTCCGGGCGTGAACACACTGTCTCGCAGAGCTGTCGGGAACTCACGACATGATCAGGCCGCCATCCACATTGATCGTCTGTCCCGTGATGTAGGCGGCGTCGTCGCTGGCAAGAAAGGCGACGAGGCCGGCCACATCCTCTCCCGTGCCGGCCCGTTTCATGGGAATGCCGTCGACCCATTCCTTCATCAGCTCGCCGGGGGCGTAGTCGCCCAGAAGCTTTCCCCAGGCCGCGTCATTGTAGGCCCACATGTCTGTTTCGATGATGCCCGGGCAGAAGGCGTTCACGGTGATCCTCTCCGTCGCCACCTCCTTCGCGAGGCTCTGCGTGATGCCCACCACGCCCATTTTCGACGCCGCGTAGTGGGGCGTGAAGATGAACCCCTCGCGCGCCTGTCCGGACGCCGTGTTGATGATCCGGCCGCCACGCTTGTGCTTGCGCATCCTCGATATGGCTTCCTGGGCGCAGAGGAATACGCCCTTCGTATTCACCGCCATGACCTTGTCCCATTCGGCTTCGGTCATCTCTTCGATCCGGGCAATGGTGATGACGCCTGCGTTCTGGATGGAAACGTCGACCGATCCGAATGTCGCCTCGGCCGCATCGTAGAGAGCGACGACGCTCGCCTTGTCGGTGACATCGCCGACGAAGGCGATCGCACTTCCGCCATCTCGCTTGATGTCGTCTGCGACCGCATGAACGGATTCCTCGTTCGCCGAGACAACCAGGTTCGCTCCCTCCTTTGAGAAGCGCTTCGCAATCGCCGCTCCGATGCCGCGGCTGGCTCCGGTGATCACGACAGTTTTCTTTTCAAAGCGAGACATCGGACCTCCGATCCTGTTGATTTTGTCCACCCGGCGCCGGAACCGCGGCGCATCACCAGCAGCAGAAACCGCCATCCACCAACAGGTCGACGCCCGTTACGAAGCTCGCTGCGTTGGACAGCAGAAACACGGCGGGCCCGACCATTTCATCGACGGTCGCCATGCGTTGCATCGGCGTCTGCTCCTCGAAAAGCTTGGTCTGATGAACCATCTCAGCGCGGGTGTTCATGGGGGTCGCCGTATAGCCGGGCGAGATCGTGTTGACGCGGATGCCGCGGTCGACCCACTCCATGGCCATCGACTTGGACATATGGATCACGCCCGCTTTCGAGGCGTTGTAGTGGGCCTGCTTCAGACCACGGTTGACGATCACGCCCGACATCGACGCGATGTTGACGATCGAGCCCCGCCCGTGCTTCAGCATGGCCTGCGCTTCCGCCTGGCAGGAGAGGAACACCCCTTTCAGGTTGATGTCCATCAGGGTCTGATACTGCTCTTCCTCCATCTCCTCGGCGGGATTGGCGTTGGCGATCCCCGCGGCGTTCAGTGCAAGCGTCAAATCCCCGAGTTCTGTTTCCGTCCGGCTGACCGCTTCGGCGAGCGAGGCCTTGTTGGTTACATCCGCCGCGATCTCGATCGACTTCCGCCCCGCCTTCCGGACAAACTCGGCCGTTCTGGCAAGACCGTCGTCGGTGCGGCGGTCGAGCAGCGCGACGTCGGCACCGCATTGCGCCAGGCCGATTGCGATCCTCTGCCCGATTCCGCTTCCGGCGCCGGTGACGATCGCGACCTGACCTGAGAGATCGAACAGCTTGGGAGCATTGAGAGTGATGTCAGCCACCGCCCTTCCTTTCCTGATGCCTTTATATGGTTGCCAATTCCATGACCGAGACGTCATTTGCCTGGTCGCGGTCGAGAATGCCGGCCTGTTTGCCCTGGGCAAGCACCAGGATGCGATTGGAGACCCCGAGGACCTCTTCCAGATCGGAACTCACGACGATGACGGCGACCCCTCTCCTGGCGAGATTGACGATAATCTCGTAAATGCCGGCGCGCGCGCCGACGTCGATGCCGCGGGTGGGCTCGTCAAGCACGACCACCTTTGGATCGCGCGTCAGCCATTTGGCGATGACGACCTTCTGCTGGTTTCCGCCTGAGAGGTCCGATGCCAGTTGGTCTCCGCGTCCTTTGACTCCGAACTTCGAGATCGCCCGGTCGGCAAAGTCACGCTTCATCCTCGGCGTGATCCAGTGCCCGCCGAAGTGGTCGAGGTTCGCATAGACGAGGTTCTCGCCTATCCGGTGTCCGACGATCAGCCCCTGGTCCTTGCGGTCTTCCGGGACCATCACGATCCCCTGTGCAATGGCGTCGGCTGGAGTGCGAAGCGACAGCTCCTGGCCGTCGAGCCTGATCTTGCCGGCACTGATCGGATCGGCGCCCGAGATTGCACGCACCAGCTCGGTGCGCCCTGCCCCGACCAGCCCCGCAATGCCGAGGATCTCGCCGGCCCGCACGTGGAAGGAGACGTTCCGAAACGAGCCGTCTGCGGCGGTGAGGCCCTCGACCTCGAGTACCGACCGTTTCTGCGGTTCAGGCAGAGGTGGGAACATTCTATCCAGAGAACGGCCAACCATGCTTTCGACGATCGTTCTTACCGGCGTGGCGCTGTCGGCGAATTCCTGGACGCGCTCGCCGTCGCGCAGCACGACGATGCGATCGGTGATCTGCTTGATTTCCTCCATCCGGTGGGAAATGTAGATGATCCCGACGCCTTCGGCGCGCAGCTTGCGAACCTGGTCGAACAATGCCTCGGTCTCGGCTCCGCCCAACGCAGCCGTCGGCTCGTCAAGGATGAGGAGCCTGGCATCGAGCGCAAGTGCCTTGGCGATCTCGACAAGCTGCTGGTTCGCCGTGGAAAGACCCGCCACTTTGCGCGTGGCGGGAATGTGCAAATTGAGACGCGAGAGCTGTTCCTGCGCGCGGCGCACCATCCGATCCCGGTCGACGACGCCATTTTTCGTCGGCCACCGGCCGAGAAAGACGTTTTCCGCAATCGACAATTCGGGCAGGAGCTGCAGCTCCTGGTGAATCAGCACGACGCCTTTGTCGATCGCTTCTCTTGGCGAGGCCGGGGCATAGGGCTGCCCCCGCCAGGTCATGGTGCCTTCGGAGGGTGCGCGCGAGCCCGCGATAATGCCGGACAATGTGGACTTGCCTGCACCATTCTCGCCGAGAAGTGCCACGACTTCGCCAGCGTAAACGTCAAGACTGACGTTCTTCAGCACCTGGAGCGGACCATAGCGCTTGGATATGCCCCTGAGTGACAGGACCGGATCGGTCATGGCGCACCCTCCTTCAGATCACGTCGTCTGGACGATTACGGGTGGTTGGCGATGAAGCCGTCCACGTTGTCCTTGGTGGTGAGGGTCGCATCCATGAGCTGAACCGGCTCGACCTTCTCGCCGCCGACGATCTTGATCGCCTGGTCGACCGCCATGCGGCCCATCTTCTGCGTCTGCTGCGTTGCCGTCACGTCGAAGACGCCATTCTTCAGAGCCTCGAGCGCCGCGGTGTCTCCGTCGAAACCACCGACAATGATTTTCTGGGAAGGATTGGCCACCTTGATGGCCTGCGCAGCGCCGAGTGCCAGGCCGTCAGCCTGGGCGAAGACGATGGTGACATCGGGGTTCGCCTGCAGCATGTTCTGCATGATCTGGAAGCCTTCGTCCTGGCTCCAGATATTCGACCACTGCTCGGCCACGACCTTTACGCCAGCGTTGGCGCTGACCGCTTCCAGGCAGCCCTTGGTACGGTCGACCTCAGGTGTCGTGCCTTTCTGGCCGTGGATGATGACCATCTTGCCCGACCCGCCGGCCTTTTCGATAATGTGTTCGCAGACCGCCTTGGCCGAGGCGACCGAATCCGTCGCTAGGAAGGTGTCGCCGGGGGCGCCATCGGCGTTGCGATCGACGTTGATGACCGGTACCCCTGCGGTACGCGCCAGCTTCACCGGCACGGTCGCCGCCGCGGCGCCCGCCGGAATGTAGATGAGCGCGTCGATATTCTGCGTCAGCAGGTCCTGGATCTGATTGACCTGCGTAGGACCATCGCCCTTGGCATCGACCGTGACGACCTCGATGCCGCGGCTCTTCGCCTCGGCCTCGACGGACTGCTTGATCTGGTTGAAGAAGTTGGCCTGCAGGTTGGCAACCGCGAGGCCGAGTTTCTTGACCTCTTCGGCGCGGGCCGGACCGAGCGAAAGCGCGACAAGAGCAGCCGAGGTCAGCAGAATGCGGGAAAGTTTCATGAGTTCCTCCTGAGTTAAACCTGACCCTCGGGCATTTCCTCCCCCTCAGGCCTGTAATCCGCTCCAACATTTTCGGAGTGGAATCTGGACCGCACGGACCGATCTGTGGCCACCGCGGGATTTACGCCCTCTTGCGCCGGAGGGTCTCAACCCCGACCGCAAGGACGATGACGACGCCGATGATCACCTGCTGAAGGAAGGGCGACACGTTGAGCAGGTTGAGGCCGTTGCGCAGCACGCCGATGATGAGAACGCCGATCAGGGTGCCGCCGATGCCCCCGGCGCCGCCGGAAAGCGACGTCCCGCCGATGACGACTGCAGCGATGGTGTCGAGCTCATAGCCGAAGCCGCTCGACGGCTGCACCGAATCGAGCCGCGCCGCCAGGACGATCCCTGCGAGGCCGGCGAGCAGCGCACAGACGACGTAGACGCCGATTGTCACCAAGGGCACGTTGATGCCGGCAAGACGAGCGACCTCGGGATTTCCCCCGACCGCATAGAGCATCCTGCCCTCCGGCCGGTATTTGAGGAAAAGCCAGGCAACCAGCAAGACAGCCAGCATCAGGAAACGGTGGCGGTGAGGACGCCGAAGTGACGGTCGATGGCAAGCATCATGAACCAGTCGGGAAACCCGACGATCTGCTGGCCGTCCGTGATCATGTTGGCGACGCCGCGCGCCGCCGACATCATTGCCAGCGTCGCAATGAACGCAGGGACGCGGAAAGCCGTCACCAACAGCCCGACAAGCAGTCCGCAGAAGGCCGACCCCAGGAGGACGAACAGGATTGCGACGCCCATCGGCAGCCCGGCGATGTTGGCCGTCCAGCCCATGACCATCATCGAGAGCGCCAGGACCGAGCCGACGGACAGGTCGATGCCGCCGATCAGAATGACGAACGTCATGCCGACTGACATGATCCCCAGGACGGTGATCTGATCGAGGATATTCAGGCCGTTTCGCACCGAGAGAAACGTATCGGTGCCAAGGCTCAGGAAGACGCACAGGGCGAGCAGTCCGATCAGCGGGCCCGTAGCGCCGCTCAATCGTGCCAGACCATTTTTGGGCGAACGTCCCTGCTCCTTGATTTCAAGCGCGAGCATCTCACTCCTCCCTGATCCCAAGGCCGACGTGGGCCCGAGCTGTTTTCGTGTCGCATATTTATTCATTAGTGTTGGAAAATTCATTATCAATGTTTAATTGGGCTGTCAACGATCTTTGCCGGTGCCGCGGCGCGGAGGTTGGGGCAGAATCTCAAATCTCGACTTGACTATCGTTTCAATTTTGCAAATATATTGTATATTGCATATTTATTCACGAGGACAAAATGCAGCCGAAGGAACTCGAACGGGTCGCGCGCCAGATCCGCCTGCGCGACTTGCAAGCAGTCTACGCGGCCGGCGCGGGTCACATCGGCGGAGAGATGTCTGTGATCGATATCCTCACGGCGCTATATTTCCGCGTGCTGCGCATCTGGCCGGACGAGCCCAAGCGTCCCGAAAGGGATCGCTTCGTGCTGTCCAAGGGCCACGCCGCCTGTGCGCTCTATGTCACGCTCGCCAAGCGCGGCTTCTTCGCTGAGGACGAGCTCTCCACCTTTCTGCAGCCCCACTCACGGCTCAACGGTCATCCGAACTGCAACAAGGTACCTGGCGTCGAGACCAATACCGGCCCGCTGGGGCATGGCCTTCCGGTGGCGGTGGGAATGGCCAAGGCGGCTAAATTGTCCGGGGCGGACTATCATACCTACGTGGTAACCGGGGACGGTGAAATGCAAGAGGGATCCAATTGGGAGGCCATCATGGCGGCGGCCCAGTTCGGCCTGAACAATCTCACATTGGTCATCGACCACAACCGCTTCCAGCAGGGCGCGGCTCTTTCCGACACGAACGATCTTGCGCCTCTCCGGCCGAAACTCGAAGCGTTCGGCTGGGAAGTGACCGAAATCGACGGCAATGACATGGAGCAGGTGGTGCCCGCTCTCGAGCACCGCGGTTCGCTCCCCCATTGCATTGTCGCCCATACCAACAAGGGCCAAGGCATTTCGTTCATGCAGGACCGCGTCGAGTGGCATCACAAGGTGCCGAACAAGCAACAGTATGAAATTGCTTTGGCCGAGCTTTCGGAGGCACTTTGATGAACGCGCCAGTGTCCACCTCCAATCTGCACGATTGCCGTGATGCCTTTGCGGCAACGCTGGAACGTTTGGCGGCTGAGGACGCCAAGGTCGTCGCCGTCTGCAACGACTCCGTCGGCTCGTCGAAACTGGGGGACTTCAAGGCGAAGTTTCCGGAGCGGCTCGTGAATGTCGGCATCGCGGAGCAGAACCTGGTCGGCATTGGCGCCGGACTTGCGAATGGCGGGCGATTGCCGTTCGTCTGCGGCGCCTCCTGCTTCCTGACCGGGCGGGCGCTGGAACAGATCAAGGCCGACATCTCCTATTCCAACGCCAATGTGAAGCTCGTCGGCATTTCCTCGGGAATGGCCTATGGCGAGCTTGGACCGACGCACCACTCGATCGAGGATTTTGCCTGGACGCGGGTGCTGCCGAACCTGCCGGTCATAGCGCCTTGCGACCGGATCGAGACCGCTGCCGCCGTCGAATGGGCGGCTAGCTACGCCGGCCCCTGCTTCCTGCGGCTTTCCCGCGTCGGGGTTCCCGATCTTCTTCCGGACGATCATAAGTTCGTGCTCGGTCGTGCCAATGTCTTGCGCCAGGGTTCGGATGTAACGCTGATCGCCAACGGAACGCTCACGCACCGACTGGCGAAGGCTGCGGAGATCCTCGCAAGCCGCGGAATCGAAGCCAGGGTGCTCAACATGGCAACTGTACGCCCGATCGATGAGGAGGCGATTGTCGCCGCGGCCAGGGAAACCGGTGCGATCGTCACGGCCGAGGAGCATTCGATCTTCGGCGGCCTTGGATCCGCAGTTGCCGAAGTCGTCGTCGACCATGCCCCTGTGCCGATGAAGCGCCTCGGTGTACCGGGTATTTATGCGCCGACCGGTTCGGCAGAGTTTCTGCTCGACGAGTTCGGCATGGCGCCGAGCGCGATCGCGGACCAGGCCGCAAGCTTGATCATGCGGAAGTAGGCATTCGCATACAAGAAGGAGGCCGGGCATCGCCGTTTTCCCGGTCCCCTTTTTCGGAGGAGGATACCGATGCGGGCCATTCTGGCAATCGACCAGGGCACGACCAACTCGAAGGCGATCCTGGTTTCGGAAGCCGGCGCGGTGATTTCTCGCGGCGCGTCTCCCGTCGGGATCTCTTACCCGCAGCCGGGATGGGTCGAGCAGGATCCGAAGCGGATCTGGCAATCCGTCTGCGAAGCCGTGAGGGCCTGTCTCGATGCAGGACCTGACGTCAGCATCGAAGCGCTTGCCGTCTCAAACCAGCGGGAATCCGTCACGGCCTGGGACGCCGAAACCGGTGAGCCGCTCGGGCCGGTGCTGAGCTGGCAATGCCGCCGTACCGCGCCGGACTGCACCCGGCTCATCGACGAGGGTCACCTCACCCGGGTCCAGTCGATTACGGGCCTTCCCCTCGACCCGATGTTCCCGGGCCCGAAGTTGCGGCGGCTTCTCGAGGGCGCACCGAAGGGAAGGCGGATGAGGCTCGGCACGATAGACAGCTGGCTCATCCATTGCCTCACGGGCGGCCGGGTTCATGCATGCGACGCCTCGAATGCCGCACGCAGCCAGCTCTTCGATCTTCGGGTGCAGACCTGGAGCGACGAGCTCTGCACGCTCTTCGGCGTGAGCAAGGCAGCGTTGCCGCAGGTGCTGGACAGTGCGGGCGACTTCGGTTCAACCCTGGACCTGCCCGGCGTCGCCGACGGCACCCCCATCCGCGCGGCGATCGGCGACAGCCATGCCGCGCTCTTCGCGCACCGCGCCTTCAATGCTGGAGACGGCAAGGTCACCTTTGGCACGGGCTCATCGGTGATGACGACGCTATCGGGTTTCATCACACCTGCCGGCGGAATCACCACGACGGTCGCCTGGCGCATTTCGGGAACGCCGACCTTCGCCTTCGAGGGCAACATTCTCGTTTCCGCAGCGAGCCTTCCATGGATGACCGAGATTCTCGGCCTCCCCGACGTCGGCGCGCTCATAGACCTTGCCGCAACGGCCGAACCTGGCGGGCCCGGATTCGTACCGGCATTCGTGGGACTTGGCGCCCCTCATTGGGACTCCGAGGCGCGCGCCCTGTTTTCCCGGATCGATTTCAGCACGACTCGCGCGCAGATGGCGCGCGCCGTCACCGATTCCGTTGCGCTTCAGGTTCGCGACGTCTTCACCGCGATGCAGCTCCAGTCTCGGACCGGCCTCGGCGCCCTTTACGTCGATGGCGGGCCGAGCCGGAACCGGTTTCTCATGCAGTGCGTCGCCGACCTCCTGGGCCACCCGATCGTCCAGTGTGAAGCCCCGGAAGCCTCCGCCCTCGGCGCGGCCTATCTCGCGGGGCTTTCGCTGGGAATCTGGCCCGATCTTGCGGCGATTTGCGATCTGCCCGGAAATAACGAACTCATCCGGCCGCAAGCGAGCGACACCAGCGGGCAACTTCAAACCTGGCACGACGCAGTTGCCCGCTCGACCTTTCGTCCCTCTCACGCTAAAGGTGAATAAAAATTCATCCTCGGAAGGCACATGGGACGGCTAAACGAACTTCGCCTGATGTCTCGCGTCGCTCAGATGTATTACATCGAGGGCAAGCGCCAGGCTGAAATCGCCGAGCATCTCCGTCTTTCGCAAGCGACGGTGTCGCGAATGCTCAAGCGCGCCGAAGCGGAGGGCATCGTCCGTACAACCATCATCCCGCCCGTGGGCACTTATGCCGAGCTTGAAAGCGCGCTCAGGGACCGTTTCAATCTTGCTGAAGCCGTCGTTGTCGACTGTTCCGAAGACCGCGACGGCGCGATCATGTCGCGCATCGGCGAGGCGGCCGCGCATCTCCTGGAAGTCACGCTTTCCCAAGGCGAAATCATCGGGGTTTCCAGTTGGAGCCAGACCATTTTTCGGATGGTCGAGAACATTCATCCTCAGAAGAGCGCACAGGCCAAGTACGTCGTCCAAACCCTCGGTGGCATGGGCGACCCTTCCGTACAGACGCATGCGACCCAGCTCACGACGCGGCTAGCGCGGCTTGCCGGGGCCGAGCCGAAGCTGCTGCCGGTGCAAGGCGTGACCTCTTCGCGCGAGGCGAAGCTGCTGATGCTCGCAGATCCGTTCGTCCGGGAAACAATGGAGCTCTTCGGCAGCATCACACTGGCAATCGTCGGTATCGGAGCGGTGGAACCCTCCGAGCTGCTCGCCCGCTCGGGGAACATATTTTCCGCCAGAGAGCTCGCCGATCTCGCCGACGCAGGTGCGGTCGGAGACATCTCGCTTCGCTTCTTCGACAAGGAGGGAAAGCCCGTCAAAACGCCGCTCGACGAGCGTGTGATCGGCATCAACCTCGAAGAGCTCGCAAGGGTCGATAGAGTAGTGGCGCTGGCCGGCGGCCAAAAGAAAACCGACGCTATCGCCGGCGCACTCCGTACGGGCGTCATCGATATGCTGATCACGGACAGGTTCACCGCTGAACGGCTGACCCCCTCGGAAAGCTCCACGGATGCTCGCGCGTTCGCAGACTAGATCCGAACGTTCCCGTCGCTGCATTGTGCGACGTCGGCGTCTCGGCTGGAGGCCATCACAGCCTACCCCTGCCGTCGCATGCCCCACCACCACCAACTTTTCTGAAGAAGCATGAAGGTTTGCCTTGACCTTCCCACCGTTGGAAGCCCCATGGTCAAGGAAGTTACATTGCAAGGAAAGTCACCATGGCATCCCCGAGTGCCGCCAGACATCTAGAAGAAACGCATAGCGTGAGCCTTTCCGTGGAGGGCATGAACTGCGCCTCCTGCGTGGCGCGCGTCGAGAAGGCGATCCGCGCCGTGCCGGGCGTGGTTTCAGCGTCCGTCAATCTGGCCACGGAGCGCGCCGACGTCCGCTTCGATACGACGGCGAAACCGGCTGAAATCATCAAGGCGATCGCGAATGTCGGCTACGGTGCGGTTGAAGACACGATCGAGCTCGGCATCGAGGAGATGACCTGCGCGTCCTGCGTCGGGCGGGTCGAGAAGGCGCTGAAGGCCGTTCCCGGCGTTATCGAGGCGAATGTCAATCTAGCCAGCGAGAAAGCCTCGATCCGGCTGGTCAAGGGGCTCGCGTCCGCCGACATGCTGTTGGACGCGGTTCGCAGCGCCGGCTATGAGGCACATCAGCTTGGCGACGAGCGGGATATCGATCGCGAGGAGGCAAAGCGCGAACAGGAGCTTGGTCGACTGCAGCGAGACTTCCTGATCGCCGCTTTCCTGACGCTTCCGGTCTTCGTCCTCGAAATGGGGTCGCACTTCGTGCCGGCGATCCATGATTTCGTCATGACCCGTATCGGCATGGCGGAGAGCCGGTACCTGCAGTTCGCTCTGGCGACGATCGTTCTCTTCGGCCCCGGCCTCCGCTTTTTCGCGAAGGGCGTGCCGGCGCTGCTGCGCACCGCACCCGACATGAACTCGCTGGTGGCGATCGGCACGGGGGCCGCCTGGGGCTATTCCGTCGTCGCGACCTTTGCTTCCGGGCTTCTTCCGGCGGGGACCGCCAATGTCTATTATGAAGCGGCAGCCGTCATCGTCGCACTGATCCTGCTCGGACGGCTGCTCGAGGCGCGCGCCAAGGGCCGCACATCGGGGGCGATCAAGCACCTGATGGGCCTTCAGCCGAAAACGGCACGCGTCCGGCGCGGGGGCGAGACGCTGGAGATCCCGATTGCCGAAGTGCGCGCCGGTGACATGGTGCTGGTACGGCCCGGCGAGAAGGTCGCCGTCGACGGCACGGTCGTCGAGGGCGGTTCCTATGTCGACGAATCGATGCTGAGCGGCGAGCCCGTGCCTATCGAAAAGACGAAGGGATCGGAGGTCGTCGGCGGCACGATCAACAAGACCGGCGCCTTTACCTTCCGCGCTACCAAGGTCGGAGCCGCTACGGTCCTTGCCCAGATCATAAAAATGGTCGAGCAGGCACAAGGCGCGAAACTGCCGATCCAGGCGCTCGTCGATCGCGTCACAGCCTGGTTCGTGCCGGCTGTCATGGGCGTCGCCGCGGTGACTTTTGTCGCCTGGTTCGTCTTCGGACCGGACCCGGCCCTGACCTTCGCACTCGTCAACAGCGTTGCGGTGCTGATCATCGCCTGCCCCTGTGCCATGGGCCTCGCCACGCCAACCTCGATCATGGTCGGCACCGGCCGCGCCGCCGAACTGGGCGTGCTGTTCCGCAAGGGCGAAGCCTTGCAGACCTTACGCAATGCAGAAATCGTTGCTGTCGACAAGACCGGCACGCTGACCAAGGGCCGGCCCGAACTCACCGACCTCTACACCGCCCCGGGCTTCGACCGCAATTCCGTCCTGGCTCTGGTTGCCGCCGCCGAGGCGCGCTCCGAGCACCCGATCGCCGAAGCCATCGTTTCGGCGGCCGGGGCCGCCGGCCTAGAAATAGCCTATGCCGACAAATTCGAAGCTATTCCGGGCTTCGGCGCCCGTGCCGAGGTCGCCGGAAGGTCCGTCCATGTAGGCGCCGACAGGCTGATGGCGCGCGTTGGGCTCGACGTCTCGGAATTTGGCTCGGAGGCGGCCCGGCTCGGCGACGAGGGCAAGAGCCCGCTGTACGCCGCGATCGACGACAAGCTCGCCGCGATAATCGCGGTTGCCGATCCGCTGAAGGAGACGACACCCCAAGCCGTGCGCGCCTTGCAGGATCTCGGCTTGAAGATCGCCATCGTCACCGGCGACAACCGCCGGACTGCAGAAGCAATCGCGCGCAAACTCGGCATTGACGAGGTTCTTGCCGAGGTGCTGCCGGATGGGAAGGTCGCTGCCGTGAGGCGCCTGCAAGCGGACGGCCGCAACGTCGCCTTCGTCGGGGACGGAATCAACGACGCGCCGGCGCTTGCCACAGCCGATGTCGGCATTGCGATCGGCACGGGAACCGACGTTGCGATCGAGAGTGCCGACGTGGTGCTGATGTCCGGCGACCTCGTTGGCGTGCCGAATGCAATCGCGCTTTCGCGGGCAACGATCCGCAATATCAGGGAAAACCTGTTCTGGGCCTTTTCCTATAACGTGGTGCTGATTCCGGTCGCCGCCGGAGCGCTCTATCCCGGCTACGGCGTGCTGCTCTCGCCGGTCTTTGCCGCCGCCGCGATGGCGCTTTCCAGCGTCTTCGTGGTCGGCAATGCGCTGCGCCTCAAACGATTTCGAGGTCTTGAGCGGCAGGCGTGAACGGGCAGCTGTGAGCAGGCATGCCCTTGGCGCCCGCTCAAGGGAAATCCTATATTTGGCGTGTCTGCCACCTGTTGAACGAGGATGACATGATTATCGGCGAACTCGCACGCGCCTCGGGCGTCTCGGCGAAGATGATCCGTTACTATGAGAAGATTGGTCTCATCCCGCCGGCCGACAGGAGCCAATCCGGCTATCGCAACTACGGCGACAACGACGTCCATACACTGTGCTTCATTCGGCGGGCCCGCGACCTTGGCTTCACCGTCGAGCAGATGACGGACCTCCTGGCACTTTGGCGCGATCGTTCGCGGGCCAGCAGCGAGGTCAAGAAGATCGCGCTCGATCAAGTCGCGATGCTCGAACGCAAGGCGGAAGAGTTGAAGGCGATGAGCCGGACCCTCAAGCATCTCGCTGCCCATTGCCACGGCGATGCGCGGCCGGATTGCCCGATCATAGATGACCTGGCGGATGCCGGAAGCGGGGCGGAGAAACCGCTCGAGCCCGTCCTATTCGGCCGCGGCGGCGTCGAACCGGTACGCGGGGTGCGGCGATCTGGTGCATCGACACGCTGACCGTCCCGGGTGCAGAAAGAGATGCGATCGTCAGCGGATCGCTGCTGAAGCAAATAGCAGCAGAAAGGGTGTGCCCATGAGCATCCGGCGCAGAGAATTCCTTGCCGGCACACTGGCAGCTCCATTCCTTATCTCACTCGGCCCCCCCTTCGCGCTGGCAAGTGCCGAGCGCATGGTGATCTACAAGGACCCGCTCTGCGGCTGCTGTGAAAGCTGGGCGGCAGCCATGAGGGCCGCGGGCTTCGCCCTCGAAATCCACAACGAGACCGACATGACGGCCATCAAACGCCGCTTTGCCATTCCGGCGGACATGGACGCGTGTCACACCGCCATGCTTGACGGCTACCTGATCGAAGGACATGTGCCGCTCGAGGCGATCAGACAACTGATGGCTGGGCGTCCGGACATTGTGGGCCTCGCGGTGCCCGGCATGCCTGCCGGTTCACTTGGCATGGGAGACGATCCCCAGGCCGCCTATGACGCATATGCGCTAAGCAAGACCGCCGGCGCGATGCCAACCGTTTTTTATAACGTTCGCCCGGCTGGGTAACACGTCACCTTGGCGCGTCCTTTTCGCCTCACTTTGCACTGCATGATTTTGTCCTTAAATCGGAATCGATTTAAGGACAAAATCATGCAGCACTTCAAAGTGCTACAGCGACCCTAGCGCGTCCGATTGGACGCGCGGCGCTGTAGGAACAGCAGGTCGAAGCCTCTGAGTTCGCGCCGGGCTATCGACTTGCGCACCGCCGTCCAGATCGCCGACCGATTTTCCAGGCGAAAGCCACGAAAGCTTCGGATCAACCGCGCGGTTGCTGCCATGGTCCGGATGAGCCGCAGCACGGCGGGGCCGGAAAGCGAGGCCGCCAAGATCTGCGGATGCACCGCCAGGAGCACGCCCGCCGTTCTCTTCCGGTCGATTGCCCGGAACTGGTCAAGCGCCTTGTATTCATAGCCTTCGATGTCGACCTTGAAGCAGAGGCGCTCGGTCTTCGCCATCGCCTGAAGCTTCGGGATCGTGACGGTTTCGGCGGAAATCGCCATGCCGGTGTCGTCGGCGATGAGGGCCGAGGTCTCGGAACTGCCGAAACCGCCGCCCACGGAGTGGAGCACCAGGCGCTCGTCCTGCGACAGCGCGGCGTTGACGAGCTCGACCTCACCGATATTGTCAGCCTTCATCTGCGTCAGGATGTCGAAGCACACCGGATCCGGTTCGACGACGATGACATTGTCGGCGCTCTGAGCCGCCCAATAGGGCGTAACCCCGATCCAGCCGCCGATGTCGATGAAGGTCGTCTTCGCGTCGACGAGGCGCGCGATGTTCTGAAAGGTGTCGGGCTCCCACTGGCCCGATTGCAGGCGGGCAAAAAAGCGTTTCTTTTCCGGCTTGTCGGGGAAGTAAACGGTCTTGTCGAAGTATCTTATGGCGCGCATGGCGCCTCTCTACTGCATGATTCCGGAAATCGGAACCGGAATAAATTCATACAGCCGCTCAAAGCGCGGCAGACTGTTGGGAACGTCCAGGAAACCTATGCCTCCGCCCGTTGCGCGCGGCTACGGGCTTCGGTGAGCTCGGAGGTGGTTTGGCTGAGGCGGTCGGCCAGGACACGCATGATCTCCACCGCCATCTCAGGGAAATCGGCCAAGAGCTTCAGGAAGTCGTCCTTGCGAATTCGCAGCGCCTCGAGCGGCGTGGTCGTCTGGATGGTGGCGGTGCGCGGCGTATTGCAGAGAATGGCGATCTCGCCGACGATCGAATTCTGCTCGACCTCGGCGACCTTCAACTGCCCGGTCGGCGTCGAGACCAGCACATCTGCCTTGCCGGAAAGGATAACGTAGGCGGCGTCGCCGATATCTCCTTGGTGGAACAGGTTTTCGCCGGCGCTATACATCACCCGGTCGGAGGTGAAAGCGAGTAGTTTGAGTTTCGCAGGCGGCAGGCCGGAAAAAAGTGTGATCCGGCGCAACATTTCCACTTCGTCTTTTAGGAGCATATCAGTCCGCTTCTCCGAATGTGTCGTGGGCGCTAACACGTCCCTTCCCGACCGACCGGGAAACTACGTCTGCCTCCCGATGCTAATACTACATCAAGATGCCAGTTCCTTATAGTCGCTGCCTTTCGACGGCGTTTCCACCGCTTCTTCATGTACCAACCGGCCGTTCTCGAAATGCACCACCCGGTCGAAGAGTTCCGAAAGGGCGGGATTGGAAAGGACCCATACGATCGCCGGATCGCGCTTCTCGTCATGCAGGAAGGCGAAGATGTTGCGGGTAATCTGGTCCTGTGTGCGTTGGTCGAGAGCCCGTAGCGGCTCATTGAAGATATAGAAATCGGAAAGCCGGATCAGGGCGCGCGCCAGATTGAGCCTCTGCCGTTGGCCGGCAGTCAGTCGCTTGCCGCCGGCACCGACGTCGAAGTCGAGGCCGAAGGCGAGCACCTTGTTGTAGAGACCGAGCGATTCGAAGAGATCGCGAACTATCGCCCGAATTTTGTCCGAGCCGTCCGTGTGCTTGTGGCCGATACGACCGAAGAGCACGTTGTCGAGAATGCTGGCCGAGGCCATGTAGCGGTTCGGCTGATAATGCTCGATGACGCCGACGAGATCGGCGGGCAGGCCGTCGCTGAATTCGCGCCGCGCCTCGACGATCTTCTGCATCAGATCCTCGGTCAGAAGACCGAATCGATGCCGCGGCTCGATATAGCCGAAGCACAGCCGGATGATCCGAATCGCATCTTCCTCCGAGACTTCGTCGAGCGGCCGACCCCTGAGCTTCTGGAGAAGCGCCTCGTAGGCCGGGATTTCCTCGCTGGTCATGAAGGTAAGCTGCTGGAAGAACGGGTGATCGGGTGGCAGGTCGCGGAACAGTTCGACGACGTTCTCGGCGATTTCGAGTCCCATTTCGTAGAAGGTCTCGTGAAGGCCGGCCCTCTTCAGGACGGTCTTGAAGAACGGGTGGCCTTCCAACGCCGTTTCCCACCTCGTCCTGTCGGTGACCGTGCCGAACAGCAGGTTTTCGCCGACCGTTGCTTCGATATTGTAGGAGCCCGGCTCGAAGAAGACGACAAGATCGCTGAGCTTCTCTGCCTCGAGACGGCGGCGGAGCGCGCCGCGCATCTCGACGATTTCGTTCGCGAATGCCTCGTGTTCGACGGAATTGATGGTCGAGCGGACGGCGAGCGCCGAAATGTCATTGGTCAGGAGCACGACGTCGAGGACGGCCCTGATCTTTCCGAAGAGATCTTTCGGGCCTGTGGCCCCGGCAGCTCCGTAGTCGATCCAATCGCTATTGAGATCGAGTGAGGGATTTCCGGCGAGCTTCGCTTCGAGCAGCTCCCACCGGCGATGAGTCGCCTTGTCGCCCTCGTAAACCACCTCGGTCAGCGGGGCGTGCTTGAGGCCGTAGAGGAGGTTGTCGCCGAGGCTGCCCTGGAAAGTGTAGACCTCGGAGGAGGCATAGGAAATCCGCCGCCCGATGACCGCTTCCGGCAGCTCGTGAATATCCTCGTCGCCGACGACGATCCGGCCGCTTGCCGGCCAGGCCAGGCGGCCAAGGGCTTCGGCCAGCGCCTCGCCGCCGCCTCCCGTGCCGCCTGTGATGGCGACCGTCTCGCCGGGGCGCAGCCGGAAAGATACATGTTCGATCACCTTGGCGCCGCCGTCGTCGGCAATCGTGAGATTGACGGCAGCAAGTGCGCCCGCGAGCGCCGCAGGCGGAGCAACGGAGACCTCCTGAACCTTCGGGTCGATCAGCGGCTCGACACTGAACTGTTCCACGACCTGGGTATACTTGACCTGGACGTCCTGACGCGCCTGGTCCCAATCGATCAGTTCCTTCAGCGGACCCGGCAGATCCTTGTAAGCGCCGATCACCGCGACAAGCTGGCCGATGTCGAGGCGCCCTTGCAGGGCAAAGTAGCCGCCGATCGAATAGAACAGGAAGGGCGTCACCTGGGCGAGGAAGTTGTTCAGGAATTTTACCAGGAACTTCCATTGATAGATGTCGTAGCGGATCTTGAAGATCCGGCCGAGGCGCGCCGCGATGTCCGCTCTCTCGTAGTTGGACGTGTCATGGCCGCGGATCGTGCCGATACCGTCCACGATTTCGCTGACCCGCCCCGAGAGCTCGCGCGCCGTCAGTTGCCGTTCGCGCCCGAGCACCAGCAGCCGCCGACGCATGCGGGGGATGATCACCGCCTGAACCGCGACGATGACAAAGGCGATGATGCCGAGCCAGAAGCTCTGGATCAGGATGAAGATCAGCGCCGTCAGCGCCTGGCCGCCGAGAAGCGCCGGCTGCACGAAGGCATCGCCGGTGAAGCCGCCCATGGGCTCGACCTCATCCTTGATCATCGTCGAGATTTCGGCCGGCTTCACACGCTTCAAGTGATGCGGCGGGAAGCGCAGGACGCGATCGACAAGCTCGAAACGGATGCGCCTGAGGAGCCGCTCTCCAAGCCGGCCCTTGTAGGTGTTGATGTAGAACTTGAAGAGACCGTTGATGATCACCAGCAGGAGAAAGACGAGGCTGAGTGCGAGCAGTGTCCCCTGCCGCCCGAGTTCTATTCCGGAAAAGAGATTGACCTCGCCAAAGAATGGCAGGCTGAGGGAGATCGGCATGAAGAGCTGGGTTGACCCGGGCGTCTCGAATCCCTGCCCCTGGATCGGCCCATTGACGATCTGCTTCGGCAGATCGAAGGACATGAAATAGGGGATCATCGACAGCGCGACGATCAGGAGGATCCAGAGCTGCGACTTTCGGGTATGGGTCCAGATGTAGCGGGAAAGACGTGGTTCCATGGGCGGGTAATGAGACCTAATCTAAAATTCGGGATCGCAGGCCCGCTCCGGAAGCGGACGCTGGCCGCAAATGGTTCCTCTCCACCAGATCTTCAATGGCGTGCGCCTTTTCCGCGAATTCGTGACTGCCTGCCATGAGAGCAGAGGCGTACTCGATGTCAAGCGCTTGACCGGCCAAGCAAACTCCTTCCAGTCGCGGCTTTCTTGCGCGCCTTGCGCTTGCCGGGCCCTGAGCTTACAACAGCCGCATGACGCATGCCAGCCACTCCCCGCACAGTTCCAACGATTGGCACGAAAACGGTTACGACCTCGCGCGAGGGTTGGCCGCCTATACGGGAAGCTCACTCGTCGGAGGCATAGCCAGGGTTATTGCGAAACACCCGCAAGCGAACATCGCCAATGCCTTCAATCACAAGCAGGTTCAGTGCAAGCTCTGGGCCCGCGACGAGCTCTTGAAGAATGCCGGCTCCGCCTATGGCAGAATCGTTGTTCTCGGCGGCTGGTACGGTGTTCTGCCGGCCATGCTTCTCGAAGATTCCCGCTTCGACATCGAGGCGATCGACAGCTTCGACATCGACCCGGCGGTCGAACTGGTGGCGCGCACGCTGAATTCCGGTTTCGGCGACCGATTTCGCGCCATCACCGCGGACATGTATGCGATCGACTATCGCAGCCTGGAGGCTGACCTCGTGGTCAATACGAGTTGCGAGCATATCGCCGACCTCGGCGCATGGCTCCGCCTCGTCCCCTCCGGCACCCGCGTGCTGCTGCAGTCGAACGACTATTTCAGCGAGCCGAGCCACATAAACTGCGTTTCCTCGCTCGATGAATTCCGAGCCAAGGCCGGCCTTGCCCGCGTCGATTTCGCCGGCGCGCTGCCGATGAGGAAATACACGCGCTTCATGCTGATCGGCTCGATCTGACGCCTTCCATCCGCTTCAGATGCTCCTCGAGGATCGTCGCCGTGCTGTCGGCTCCGTCGAGGTCGAGCGGCGGGATTTCGGGCTTCGAACGAGCGAGCAACGTTCCTACCTGCCGGGCGAGATCCTGCGGGGTGATCCCCTCCTCGGGCAGAACGGCGGCGAGGCCAAGCCTCTCCAACCGCATTGCGCGCGTACTCTGTTCCGTTTCGCCGCCGGTGGTGAAGGGAATGAGCAGGGAGTTGCATCCGGCGCGCAGTATATCGCAGACGGTGTTGTAACCGGCCTGTGAGACGGAAAGGCGCGCGCCGGCAAGGAGGCTCGCAAAATCCCGCCGGAAACGGAACAGGCCGACGCCGTCCGGTGCTGCGGCGGCGAGTTCGTCGAAATCCGGCCGTGGCAGGTTCGGGCCGGTCACCAGACACCAGCGCAGGTCTTGCGGCAAAATCCTGGCGGCCCCGAGCGCGGCGCCGATGAGTTCCTTGCCGACGGCGCCGCCACCCGCGGAAACAAGCACATCGAACGTCTCGGCGGGGTCGTCCGGCGGTGGTGGAGCGACAAGGCCGGTATAGGCCACCCGGTCGGCGATCTCACTTGCAAGCGGAAAGGTCTCCTCGAGTCGAGCGAAGGCCGGGTCGCCGTGGACGAGCACGAGGTCGAAGTGCTTTTTCACCAGTTCGACCGTCTCCTCGGCCCGCCCCGGCTTTACCCGCTCCTGCAGGATGTCGCGCAGCGACGTCGCTACCAGCGGTCGGCGTTCTATTGCTTCGATCGCGTCAAGCAAGGGCAGAAGCTCGAAGCGCATCTGCCGGCGGCCGAATGGAAAAGCCTCGATAATGACGACGTCCGGCTCCGAGAAGCGAAGCGCTTCGAGTAGCATACCCTTGCGATGCTCCTGAAAGGCCGCGGTGACCGGGTTGCCCTCGGCGTCGGCGAGGCCGGAGAAACCCTTGTCGCCGGCCGTCACCGGCGGCAGCACGATCGTTCTCACGCCCTCTTGCGGGAAGCCAGGGACGGGCAGGCCGCCGGTCACCATCGTCACGTCGAAGCCGCGCGCCAGCAGGGCCTTTGCAATGCGGCTCGCCCTTGCCAGATGCCCGATGCCGAGCAGGTGCTGCACATAGAAAAAAACGCGACGCTTGCTCAAGGAGACTTTCTCCATTCGCTTTCGAAAAGGCCGCTCAACTGGCTGACGCTCGAGTGATGATCGAACTCGGCCCGCACGCGCCGTTCGGCCGCAGCCCCAAGCCTCCTGCGCAAGGCCGGATCGCGGATGAGCCGCTCGAGCGACGCAGCGAGAACGCGTGGATCCTCAGGCGGCACCACAAGGCCGTTCTCGTCATTGTTCAGCAGTTCCGGAATGCCGGATACTCGCGTCGAAACACAGGCAAGCCGTTGGCTCGACGCCTCGACCAGCACGTTCGGCAAGCCGTCGCGATCGCCGTCGACCGCGATCCGGCAGGCGAGCGCAAAAATGTCGCTTGCACGGTAGCGTGCGAGCACGTCCTTCTGGTCGAGCGCGCCGTGCCAGGTGACGCGAGGAGCAAGGCCGAGATGCTCGGCGAGCGTCCGGAGCTCCCTCGTCAGATCGCCGGCGCCGATATGCTCGAAGCGCCAGTGGAGATCGGCGGGCAGCAGCGACAGCGCCTTGAGCAGGACGTCGTAGCCCTTCTTGGCAACGGCGCGGCCGACGCTCAAGATGCGCACCGGATCGCTGGCATCCGATCCGTCGCGATTGGAGTGATCGCCTTCGAAGCTCGGGAAACGATGCAGATCGAGGCCGTGATAGCTCAAATGCACGCGGGACTTCTCGTCCGTCAGGCTTTTGAGATGCTCGAAGCCGCTGCGCGTGCAGGTAACCGTCCAGCGCGCCCGTCCCAGCTTCTCCGACAACTCCCAATCCGATGAAGTCCAGATATCCTTGGCATGCGCCGAGCAGGTCCAGGGAACGCCGGCCATGATGCTCGCATAGGCCGTCACGGAGGCGGGAGTATGGATGAAGTGCGCATGCAGCCAGCGCGCCTCTGCCGGCCACTCGGCGAAAAGCACCAGCGCCTGGCCGAAGCGGCGGAAGCGATTGCGCGTCCAGTCGCGTCCGAGATCGCGAATGAAGGGCACCAGGGCCCGCCAGAACCCGGCCTTGGGCAGCGATTTCATCAGCGAGCGAAACACCCGCCAGGGCTCGTCATGCAGATACTCCGGCAGATAGAATACCTTGGCCCGGATCTCGTCATGGACGGGATGACGCTTCGCGTCGGTTGGGCGCCGCAGGGCGACGAGCACTAGGTCGTGCCCTGCCCTTTCGAGGCCCAACAGTTCCTGGGCAATGAAGGTCTCGGAAAGGCGTGGGTAGCCCTTCAGCACAACGGCGATCTTTCGAGTTTGCGACACGGGTATTTCAGCTTGTCCGCTTGACGATGCTCAGATGTTCCTTCGATCGGTGATCGAGCCATTCCCCGACAATCCCGGAGATATGGACGAGGCCTTCGAGCCTCAGGCCATTCCTGTTAGACGAGGGCGCCGCCCGCTGCGGCAGGGCCTTGAGTGCCGCTGCGAAGCGCAGCGGGTCTTCCGCCTCGTGCGGCAGCAACATATCGACAAGGCCGAGTTCGGACGCACGCCGCGCCCGAATCAATTGTTCCTCACGCGGCTGCAGCCGCGGCACGATGAGCGCCGGTTTGTCGAAGGACAGGATCTCGCAATAGGTGTTGTAACCGCCCATCGATACGACTCCCCGGGCGCCCGCAACAAGTTCCTCCATGCGATTGTCGAACTCGATGATCTTGATGAACGGAATACGTCCGCCCTTGCGGATCAACTTGTTGCGCTGCTTGGCGGGCATATAGGGACCGAGGACGACAAGCGCATTGTGCGTCAGGCCCGGATCCTGCTGGTAGGCGTGAATGACGTTGTGGATGAGCTCGGCGCCATCGCCGCCGCCCCCGGTCGTCACCAGAATATACTCGCCCTCCGGCCTGTGATCGGGCAATCCGTCATGCGGAACGCTTCTTTGCAGGAAGCCTACGAAATTCATGCGGTCGCGCACCGCCGCCGGCACGTCGAGCCCGACCAGCGGGTCGTAGAAATCCGGCGGGCCGTAGACCCAGATCGCGTCGTAGAATTGCTCGATCTTGCGCATGGTGTCGCGGCGCTTCCACTCTTCCTCGAGCAGGTGCGGGGCATCCATGACTTCTCGAAGCCCGAGAACCAACCTCGTCCCGTGGGTCTTCAGATAGGTCAGCGTATCCTCGACCTCGCCGCGCAGTCCCATCGGCTCCTTGTCGACGATGAAGATGTCCGGCTGGAAGCTCTCGGCGGTCGAGCGAATGATCGACTGACGCATCTTCAGCGTCTCGTGCAGATCGATGTGGCGGTCGAGCGACGTGTATTCGCCATTCCTGAGCTTGATGACGCTCGGGATCTTCACGAAATCGACGCGGGCCCGATAGTCGAAGGCGCCGGCGATGGTAGCGCCGGACACGATCAGCACCTGCAGCCCGCTATAGTCCTCGACGAGCGCATGCGCGATCGCCCGACAGCGCCTGAGATGACCGAGGCCGAAGGTGTCGTGGCTGTACATGAGAATCCGGGCATCTTCGAAGCGCCGTATCATGCGAAGAACCTTTCTCTCATAGGTGAAAACACCAAGTCCGCTGCAGCGCCTACTTGGATCGACCGGCGATACCGGGGTTAGCGATACCGGGGCTATTTGTAGGGATCTGCGGCGTCGCGCAACCCGTCTCCCAGGAAGTTGAACGCCAATATCACAAGAATGACCGGTATAGTCGGAAACAACAGCCAAGGATAGAAGGCAATCACGCTCACACTCTTTGCCTCCGTCAGCAGAATACCCCAGCTCGTGATCGGCGGGCGCAGCCCGAGGCCGAGGAAGCTGAGCGCCGTCTCGCCGAGAATCATGCCGGGAATGGAGATCGTTGCCGTGGCGATGAGATGCGACATGAAGCCCGGCACGAGATGCCGACCGATGATGCGGCTGCTCTTCGCGCCCATCAACTGAGCGGCGAGCACGTAGTCCTCTTCCCGCAGCGCAAGCAGCTTGGAGCGGACGGCACGCGCCAGGCCAGTCCAATCGAGAAGGCCGAGAATGACGGTTATGCCGAGATAGATGAGGATCGGGCTCCATGTCGCCGGCATGATCGCCGCCAGGGAAAGCCAGAGCGGAATGCTCGGTATCGACTGAAGAACTTCGATCAAACGCTGCACGACAAGGTCGAACACCCCGCCGTGATAGCCGGCTAGGCCACCGATGACGATCCCCAGCACGAAGCTGACGGTAATGCCGAGCAGCCCGATCGTCAGGGAGATCCGCGCGCCATAGATGATGCGCGACAGGACGTCGCGTCCCAGCCTGTCGCTGCCGAGCAGGAACATCTGGCCGTTTTCCGCCGGGCAGACCAGATGCACGTTGCTCTCGAACAGGCCCCAGAAGCGGTAGCTGTCGCCCCGACAGAAGAAGCGGATCGGCTGGATGTCCGCTGGATTGTCCGTGTAGTTCCGCTTCAGCGTATCCATGTCGAGTTGCATCGTCCGCCCGTAGACGAAGGGACCGACGAAGGAGCCATCATGGAAGAAATGCACGCGTTGCGGCGGCGCGTAGATGAAATCCATGTTGCGGGTGTGCAGATTGTAGGGCGCCAGAAACTCGCAGATCACAATCATCCCGTAGAGCGCCGCCAGGAAGATGCCGGACGCCAGCGCGACCTTGTGCCGCTTGAACTTCCACCACATCAACCGCAGCTGCGACGCCTGATTGACGCGCACCTGCTCCTCCGTCATCACCTCGACGGAATAGGGATCGAACGGCGCCGTCGACACGTAATGCGCTAGCGGCTCGCCGGGGGCAGGAATCGGTGACGTCACTTGGTGCTCCTGCCTTGCAGGCGAATTCTGGGATCGAGGACGGCGAGCGCCAAATCGGAAATCAGCACGCCGATGACCGTGAGGAACGCCAGGAACATCAGGAACGATCCGGCGAGATACATGTCCTGGCTCTGCAGCGCCTTGATCAGCATCGGCCCGGTGGTCTCGAGCGAAAGCACGATCGCCGTGATTTCCGCCCCGGAAATGATAGCCGGCAGGATCGAGCCGATGTCCGAGATGAAGAAGTTGAGCGCCATGCGCAGCGGATATTTGACGAGCGTTCGCGTCGGCGAAAGGCCCTTGGCCCGGGCGGTCACGACATATTGCTTCTGCAGTTCGTCGAGCAGGTTGGCTCTCAGCCGCCGGATCATTCCGGCGGTGCCCGCGGCGCCGACGATGATCACCGGGATCCAGATGTGTTCGAGGATGGACTTCGCCTTCGCCCAGCTCATTGGTTCGGACAGGTATTTCTGATCCATCAGATGGCCGATCGACGTGCCGAACCAGATATTGGCGAAATACATGAGGATCAGCGCCAGCATGAAGTTCGGGATGGCGATGCCGATGAGGCCGATCAGCGAAAGGCCGTAATCGCCCCAGCTGTACTGGTTGGTCGCCGCATAGATACCGATTGGGAAGGCGATGATCCAGGTGAAGATGATCGTGAAGAACGAGACCAGGATCGTCAGCCACAACCGGTCTCCGACAACCTCGCCCACCGGCAACTCATATTCGAAGGAATAGCCGAAGTCGCCCTGCAGCATGCCTCCGACCCAATAAATGTAGCGCAGCAGCGGCGGCTGATCGAAGCCGTATTGCTGCCTGAGCGACTCGATCTGTTCCATGTCGACGCCTTCGCCCTGCGCCCTGAGCTCGGCGATGTAGCTTTCGAAATAGTCGCCGGGCGGCAGCTCGATGATGGTGAAGACGAGCGCGGAGATGATGAGCAGGGTCGGCACCATCACTGCGATACGCCAGAGAATGTACCGCAGCATCTCAGCTATCCTGTTCCAGCCAGAACGTATCCGGCTTGTAGGCACCGAAGTAACTCGTCGGGTCGAAGCCCCAAAGCGCCTCTTCCGGCATGTTGCGCAGCCTCGTCGTGACGAGGATCGGCTGAAGCGAACCGTTGACGAGGCCGATCGAGAAGACCTGGTCCGTGTAGATGGACAGCATCTGCCGCCATATGTCCGCCCGCTCCGCATCATCGGCGGAGTGCCGCCAGCGCTTGAGCAGGGCGAGAAGCTCGACGACCGGCTCCAGGTCGGGTGCCTCGCCCATTTCGCCGTGCGAGATGTAGTTCAGGCCCCAGACCGGCCATTGCAGCTTGTCATCGGCTGTCGGCGCGAGTTCGCCCGGATTCATGTCCGCCGTCGGCACGCCGTTGTCGATGCCGAACCACATGGACATGGTGATCTCGCCGCCGACGGCCCGGCTGCGGAAGGTGTCGCGCTGCGAGGTCCGAATGAAGAGCGAGATACCGACCTTCTGCCAATAGTCGGTGATGAGTTGCAGCACATCCGTGTCGAGCGTGCTTTCGCCGGGCGTTTCCACGACGATCTGGGCCCTGCGGCCATCGGGCAGGATGCGGATGCCGTCGCTGTCGCGCTTTGCAAGGCCGGCCTGGTCGAGCAGGGCATTGGCCTGGTCCGGGTCATGGGCGATCCAGGCGTTCGCGAACTCGGGTCGGAACAGTGGACTATCCGGCAGGACCGTGTCGGCGCTCTCTTTCGTCAGCCCATAGAAGACCGCCTTGTTGATCTCCCGCCTGTCGATCGCCAGCGACAGGGCGCGGCGGACCCGCACGTCTCTCAAGAGCGGCCGCCACACCGGGTCGGCGCAGTTGAGATTGGGAAGCAGCGCCAGGCGCGAGCCGGAGGTCTTCTTCCACAGCTTGACCTTCACGAGATAGCGCTTTTCCGCATCCTTCAGGTAGGTATAGTCGATGAAGTCGATGCCCGCCGCCTGCAAGTCGCTCTCGCCGGTCCCCGCCTTTGCCGGAATGAGCGCCGACGAACTGACGCTGAGCACGAACTTGTCGATGTAGGGTAGCTGCAGGCCGTTCTCGTCAACCCGGTGGAAGAACGGATTGCGCTCGAAGATGAACTGTTCGGCCGGCAGCGGCGTGGTGTTGCGCCACGGGTCGAGGGTGGGCAGATCCGGGTTCTCCGGCCGATAGGAGCGCGCCATGCGCTGGTGAAGCTGGTGCCATTTCTTGACCCTCTCCTCCTTCATCAGCACCTTCAGCTTGTCCTCTTCCTGGTATTTCTTGTGGAACTGCTTGAGATAGGCGGAGGGCATGGCGAGAACCAGCGGCTGCGGCGCCGCTAGTTTCTGCAGGAAGTCCGGATTGGGCACCGCCCAGGAATAGCGCAGCGTGCGTTCGTCGAGGACCTCGAACTTCGCCGCCTCGCCGTCCATGACCATCGCCGTGGGCAGACCGGCTGGTGACAGGTCCTCGTTGAGCAGCACGTCCTCGAAGCAGTAGCGGAAGTCCTCGGCCGTCAGCGGCGTGCCGTCCGACCACCTGTGCCCCTCGCGCAGATGGAAGGTGAAAATCCGGTCCTCGACCGTCTCATAGCGCTCCAGCACGTCCGGGTGGAGTTTGAGCGTCTCGTCATAGCCGACCAGCCGGGCATAGCCGTAGATCGTCATCAGACGAATGTCCTTGGCGCTGCCGATCAGGCTGCGGATTGTCCCGCCATGCTGGCCAGGTTGTCGACCCATCGCCGCGATATCGATCACCCGCGGCGTTTTCGGCAGGCGTTCGTTCACCGGCGGAAGCTTGCCTTCGGCGACAAGCGGCGCCAGCGCGTCGGCCCCGCCCGCGGCGGCGAGCAAAACCTTCGGCAGAGCGGTGGAAGCGAGGATGGCGAGTGCTGTTCTTCGGGTAATCACAAGCGTAACTCCCTTGCATCTGCCGATTTCCGGGCGAGCACATAGTGACCGCCGCCGAGATCGGCCGGAAAGAGAGCGTTCTCCTCGCCGCCGTCCGAGAATTGCGCTCCCCACTGACGCTGGTCCGAGCCCCCGCTCGCCTGAAGCGAGTCGAAGTCGAGTTTCCGATCCAGATCGGGATAGGGTACGGCTGCCAGCAGCGATTTGGTATATGGATGAACCGGATTGCGCATCAGCACCTCGCGCGGTGCGAGTTCGACGATCCGCCCCGCACACATCACGGCGATGCGGTCGGCCATATAATCGACCACCGCGAGGTTGTGCGAGATGAACAGCATCGTCAGGCCGAGTTCCTTCTGCAGATCCTTGAGAAGGTTGAGGATCTGGGCCTGGACGGAAACGTCGAGAGCCGAAACCGGCTCGTCGCAGATCAGGAGCTGGGGAACGAGCGCGAGCGCCCGGGCGATGCCGATGCGCTGCCTCTGACCACCGGAGAAACTGTGCGGATAGCGATTGATGAACCGCTGGTCGAGGCCGACCGCCTGCAACAGGGAGCGGACGGTCTCGACCCGCGATTTCGGGTTGCCCCGCCCGTGGATCTCGAGCGGCTCGCTGAGGATGTTCTTGACCGTCATTCGCGGCGAAAGCGACGAGACCGGATCCTGGAAAACCATCTGGATCTTGGCGCGCAGTGCCTTGAGTTCTGCGCCATCGAGCTTCAGGACGTCGACGGCGCCCTCCCCGTCGTCGAAGGTGACCGAACCCTGGTCGGGCGTCACCGCGCGCATCAGGATCTTGCTGACGGTCGTCTTGCCGCAGCCGCTTTCACCGACAAGCCCCAGGCATTCGCCGCGACGGATGTCGAAGCTGACATCATCGACGGCGCGGTGACGCGACGTGCTGCCGCTGCCAAACCAGCCGGACGAACGCGTCGAATACGTCTTGCACAAATTGCGAACCGAGACGAGCACGTCCGGTCCGGTGGCTTTCGTGGCTCCCTGGCGTCCAAGAAGCGTCCCGGCCTTGACCGGCACTTCGCGAAGCGCCTTCAGCCTTTCGCCCGGCTTCATATCGAAATGCGGCACGGCCGCCATCAGCCCCTTGAGATAGGGATGCTGCGGGTTGCGGAAGATCGCGTCGACCGGCCCCGCCTCAACGATATCGCCGTGATAGATGACGACGACTTCGTCGGCCATGTTGGCGACGACCCCAAGGTCATGCGTGATCAGCAGCATGGCCATGTTGAGCTTGGACTGGAGCTCGCGCAGCAACTGCAGAATTTGCGCCTGAACCGTCACGTCGAGCGCCGTCGTCGGCTCGTCGGCGATCAGCAGTGCCGGACGGCAGATCAGCGCCATGGCGATCATCGCCCTTTGCCGCATTCCGCCGGAAAGCTCGAAGGGGTACATGTCATAGGCCCGCTTCGGATTGGCGAAACCGACATCGCCCAGAAGCTCCTCGGTGCGCGCCCGCCGCTCCGCCTTGTCTGCGTCCGTATGGATCTGCAGCACTTCGGAAATCTGGTTGCCGATCCTGTGGAGTGGCGAGAGCGAGGTCATCGGCTCCTGGAAGATCTTGCTGATGCGCGCGCCGCGGATCTCCTGGATCTCGCTTCCATCGGTTTCAAGCGAGAGCAGATCGACCGGCTTTGCCCCGGCTGCCGTATCGTTGAACAGGACCCGGCCACTTACCTTGGCGACGCTCGGCAGGATACCCATGACCGCCTGGCTGATCGCCGATTTGCCCGAACCGGACTCGCCGACGAGCGCTGTCACCTTGCCCGGCGAAATCCTGAAATTCGCTCCCCGGACGGCCTCCACTTCGCCGCCAAGCACGGAGAATGTGATCCGCAGACCCTCAACCCTTAGCAGGTCCGCTGCTGAAGTCATTGCAACACACCACCCTCATTACCCCTCCTGCACGATACCTTGCCGTCCGGCACGGTATTATGCAGCAATTTCAAGTGTCACAGCGACCCTGAGCCCCGCGGCGCTGTAGCGTACGCCACTGGCGAAACAGTAGCTTAGCTTCCGCAGGCTGTCCAGCATACCACGGGGCGGCGGCGAGGCAGGGTTCGGAAGCCGACGCCGGATCTCAAGGAAAGGGACAAACGCCGTCCGTCAGGACATCGGCACAGCGCGGCGAGCGGCGGAAGTCGTCGTAATAGAGCGTCCAATCGGTCGTGTCGGCCGCGCGATAGGGGCCGAACTTGAAATACTGATTCTCTCCCAGTCCCTTGTCGGCGTGGCCGATATGCCCCTTGACCGTTATGATCGGCTTACCATTGGCAAACAGCTCTATGTGCCCTGTGCCATCCGGCCCAGGCTTTGTGAAGATCGCGAAATCGATCCAGCCGGAATTCGGTTCCGGGAGAGCATTGCCATGACTGGTGACCGTCACCGCCTTGGTACAGGAATTGAATAGGCTGCTATCCGGCGTCGTCCAGTTTGGATCCGTGGCAACCAGGATGCGCACCTGGTTGACGTCTGGCCGGACCCAGGCCGGCACCTCACCCGGTCCGCAGCGGGCCGGCGTGCCCTCCGGTCCGGTGGACACCGGCGGCTGATAATTGGTCTCGACCGTGGCGAAGAGCTTTCCGAGGTCCATGCGCAGCGCCAGAAAAGGGCTGAAATCCCCGTCGGCGCCGGGGTCGATCTCGCGCTTCCACTGCGCGATCAGATATCGATGGTCACCGCTCGGAATGGGGTCCTCGAACTTGACGGCGAAGCCATACCAGACGCCCTGATCGTAGGGGACGCGCAGGGCCGTCTTTTCCCAGATTTCCGCCCTCTCGCTGCAGCCGTCGTCCAAGGTCGGGCAATGCGGCACGACGCTGAGCTTCAGCCCGCCATTGCCGGTTCGTTTGACCCCACTCTGAAACTCGACGGTTCCGGCGCTCTGCTCGAAATTCTCGCGATAGTAGAGGCCGCCCTCGGGCGCAAAGTCATTCCCTTCGAAACCGTCGACCAGCTTCTGCTCCAGAGGCGGTTGTTGCTGCAGCGCTTGAGCATTTGCGATGCTCGGTACGAGAAGAGTGGCGGCCAGCAAAGCTACGCGAAACATATATCCCTCATTGGAGCATCTTATCGATCAGGCCGCGCGGCCCCGGCGGCCCGATCTTGTTGCGGTAAAGCAGCATGACATGCTCCGCTTCGGAAAGTCCATCCTCCGCCTGATCGTCGCGTTCCTGTGCGACGGCGGCAAGGGCGGCATCCTTTGGATAGAGCACGGTGAACTTCTGGCGCACGCCGCGCAACGTCTCCTGCCCGAGCGTCAGCCAGTCGCCGCCGCAATAATTGACGAAGGCTTCGCTCGCGACGACGTTATGGCCGTATTTCTTCGTCAGGTTCTGCAGCCGCTGCACCTCGTTGACGGCCGAACCGAAAACCGAAAAGGTCAGCCGGTCCCGCAGTCCGACATTGCCGAACATGACGTTGCCGACATGCAGGCCGACGCCGTAGCCGATCGGTTCGCGACCCTGCCTTTTCCGCTCGGCGTTGAGAGCGGCGACGCGGGCGCGCGCCGTGCCGACTGCAGCGAAGGCTTCGCGGCTCGCCAGCTCCGAAGGTTCCTTGTGCCGGCCGCAGGGATAGACGGCGATGAACCCGTCGCCGACGAAGCTCAGGATCTGTCCGCCGTGGCGGTTGAACGGCGTTGCGATCGCGTCGAAGAAGCCGTTCAGCGTTTCGATATAGGCTTGCCGGCCCTCCTTCTCCGCAAGAACGGTCGAGTCGCGCATGTCGGCCATGACCAGGACCGCGCGAACCGTCTCGCCGTCGCCCCGGCGGACCTGGCCGCTCAGGACCCGCCGCCCGGCATTGGCCCCGAGATAGGTGGTCAACATGTTGTCGGCGAGTTTGCCAAGCACGGCGACCTTGGCGGCAATCGCCAGGTGGTTCTGCAGCCTCAGCAAGGCGGCAATGACGTCGTCGCTGAAGCCGCCGTGGCGATCCGTCGTCCAGGAGCCGACCATGCCATGCTCGGAGACGGCGCCGAGCGGCTGCATGAAGGCGATATAGTCGGTCGCCCCCTGCTCCTTGAGTTCATCGAAGATCGGAAACTCCGAAGGCTGAGCCGGATCGATGCGCCGCCGCACATGATCGAGGTTGTTGCTGAGCAGATAATAATAGGGGCTCTTGAGGAACCGATCGGGATTGAGCGCCAGTTCCTCGTGGCGAAGGCCGCTCACCTCGACGCCGCGGCCGCGCCACCAGGTGAAGCCGAGCGCGTCGTAAAGCGGATGAAGCATCGAGAAGGACAGATGGACGCGCATGAGCGGCAGGCCGGCGGCTGCCAGGCGCTCGCAGAAACCACGCACGATCGTCTCGAGCGATTCGTCGCTCAGCGACGTCCGCATCAGCCAATCCGCGACCTTGTCCAGGAGGATTTCGGAAACATTGTCGTTGATCGCACTCATTCCACATCCTCATTTGTCGCAAATGGCGAATACCGCCAGCACGCCGGTGGAAACTGGCGAACGAACTCGCCTGTCCCGGCAGCATTTGGCTGTGGCACCCGTCAGTAAAGAATGGCTCCGACCGCATCTGACGGCGGCCGCACGCAGCGATCGGATCGCCACGTTATGTCTGCAGATATTCACCGCCGAGCCCGATTTCCAGAGACGTCCGCAATTTTAATCGCAGGTGAATGCTACACGGGATGGCCCTTCCGAATACACCCTCTAATTGTCGGGGTTATCGGCGAACGCTACTGCATGTGCCCTTAAGTCGCAGCCGATTTAAGGATAAAAGCATGCAGCAATTCGAAGCGCTACAGCGTCGTTTATGCGTCTGAAACGACGAACGGCGCTGTAGGCCCGCGCTTGACTTGGCGCCGCTTTCTCGCCAACAAACGAAACCAACTCGCGCGGCCGCCCCTCGCAAAACGGCTTGTTCGCCAACAAATTCGGAAACGACCTTGACCTCCCCTCATCACGACAGGCTGCTCGAATCGATTTCCGCGCGCACCGCCAGAATCGGTGTCATCGGCCTGGGCTATGTCGGCCTGCCTTTAGCCATCGCGGTTGCGCGCTCAGGTTTTCCGGTGATTGGTTTCGACATCGATCCTGCAAAGATCGTCGCGCTCGACGGAGGCCGCTCGTATATCGAGGCCGTCTCTAACGATGCGCTCGCCCGGGAGGCTGGGGCCGGGCGTTTTCGCTCGACGACCGACTTTGCCGAGCTCGGCGGTTGCGACGTGATCGTCATCTGCGTACCGACGCCGCTCACCAGACATCGGGACCCCGATCTTTCCTTTGTGGAAAAGACCTCCCGCTCGATCGCCGCCTGCCTGCGGCCGGGCCAGCTCGTCGTTCTCGAGTCGACCACCTATCCAGGCACGACCGACGGCATCGTCCGCTCGATCCTTGAGGAGACGGGCCTGAAATCGGGTGGGGACTTCTTCCTGGGCTTCTCGCCGGAGCGGGAAGATCCCGGCAACCGGAACTTCGAGACGGCGAGCATCCCGAAGGTCGTGGCCGGCGACGGACCGCTCGCGGCAGGGCTGATGGAACGCTTCTACGCCGCCGTGGTCGAGACCGTCGTGCCGGTCTCCTCCAACGCGACGGCCGAGGCGGTGAAGCTGACGGAAAACATCTTTCGGGCGGTGAATATCGCCCTCGTCAACGAGCTCAAGGTCGTCTACGAGGCGATGGGCATCGATATCTGGGAAGTCATCGACGCCGCAAAGACGAAGCCGTTCGGCTATATGCCGTTCTATCCCGGCCCGGGGCTGGGCGGCCATTGCATCCCCATCGACCCGTTCTATCTGACCTGGAAGTCGCGCGAATACGAACTGCCGACGCGCTTCATTGAGCTTGCGGGAGAAATCAACTCGGCCATGCCACGCCACGTCGTGACGCGGCTTGCCGAGGCGCTCGACCTGAGGCAAGGCAAGGCACTCAGCCGTTCCAACGTGCTGATCGTCGGCCTCGCCTACAAGAAGAACGTGCCGGACATTCGCGAAAGCCCCTCGCTCCGGCTGATCGAACTCATCGAAGAGCGCGGCGGCAAGGCGGCCTTCTACGATCCGCACGTCGAGGAAATCCCCTCGACCCGCGAGCACATTTCACTCAAGGGCCGCCGGTCGATCGTCTTCAAGGAAAAAACGGTGCGTAGCTTCGATGCCGTGCTCGTCGCAACGGACCATGACGCCATCGATTATGCCGCCCTTCGCGACTGGGCGCCGTTGATCATCGATACCCGCAACGCCTTCGCGCGTCGCGGCCTCGCTGCCGATCACGTCGTCAAGGCGTGACCGCGCGGGCTTGCGGCCCGTCTTCTGCAAGCGTTGCCTTGAGATTGCGCGCCGCCATGGCGTAGCCGCCGGCCGCCCCGTCGATGAAATGCATGTGGTCGCGGCTCATGGGAGACGGCACGATGCAGGTCATCAGCGCGGATTCCTGCCGATGCAGCCCGTAGCGACAAACGCCCTGCTCCGCGCCGCGCTTCAGTCGCTCCTCGATCTGGGTCAGTCGCCTGGCACCGACATCGATCGTCATCTTCAGGCCGTCGTCGAACTTGCGGAAGTCGGAATTTTCGGCGAGATCGTGCTTGTACTGCGTGACGTCGAAGCTGCCGATATTCAGCCTGATCTTGAAGCACACGAACAGAAGTACGCTCTGCAGCGCGATCCAGGGCCAGACGAGGAAGCTTTTGCCCGGTGATGCCCTGGCGCGGGACTCCATGGCAATCCCGCGCATCGAAAGGCGAGGCTCGGGCCCATTCTGCGGGACGGGGTGGCCGCCCCGCTCCTCGCCCTCGGCGAGCGCCACAATGTCGGCGATCAGCGCCTGAAATTCCGGCCCGTTGCCACCCGCAACAGGCACCGCGATGATCGACACGATGGCGCCGTGGTGGGAGACGATCGGGTTCCAGCGGCAGGACAGACCGGTCAGGTCCGGCCTGGTTCCGGGCGCCGCAGCGTCGATCTGGTAGCGGCCCGCCTTCATCTCGGCTTCCGCCCAGCTTGCGCCACCGCCCGAGAACATCGCGTAGGAAACCTCCTCGCTCGTCTTGAAGCGAGCGACGCGCATGTCGAGACCCTTGGCGCGAATGTCGGCGACCGGAACAAGCGCGGCCCTGAGTTCGAGACCGAGTTCTTCCGCCACCCAGGTCTTTGCCGCGGCGAGAGCCGTGCGCGCCTTTGCCGCCAAGGCCGCGGGTATGGCGGCGAGCGCCCCGTCGCCGCCGAAGACGAAAGGCAGATCTCTTTCTTCCAGCGCGTTCATGAGGGCCGAGATCACGCTGGCGCCGGCCATGTTGACGCTCTTGTATCGTCCTTCCGCGATCGCCCCGGTCGAATCGACGATATCGGCAACGGCCAGCGACCAACCCTCCGGCAGCGGCCGGTAGTTCGCCTCGTCGGCCACGCCTTCGAACTCTTCGAAGAGCGGCAGGCTCCCGTAGAACTGCATGTCGGCCACTTGCGCCATAAATGCCCGCCCCCTACCATGCGAATGATGCCATCGATTTTCAGACTTAGAGCGGAATTTCTCAATCCTGAATCGCTGAATACAACCTTTAAATCAGGTTGAACCCGGCGATAAGCTTTCAATAAGGACCGAATGTCGACAGCTTTCCGCGTCCCAGAGTCAATGGCATTGCAGGACCCTCCTGATTTGTGCTTGTCTAATCAGCGCGCCCGGGCAAAGTGCCCGAGGCGGGTAGGATGAACCGAAACGGAATGCAGGACGACACCTTTCGAGTGAAGTTTTGGGGCGTACGAGGCAGTTTGCCGGTGTCCGGCGAACAGTTCCTGCGCTATGGAGGCAACACGCCCTGCATCGAAGTCCGATGCGGCACCGAGGTGTTGATCTTCGACGCCGGCTCGGGATTGCGCGAGGCAGGTCTGTCGCTGATGTCAGAGGGCGTCTCCGAGTTCGACGTCTTCTTCACCCACACCCATTACGACCACATCATCGGGCTGCCCTATTTCAAGCCGATCTACCGCTGCAGCTCGGCGGTCCGCTTCTGGTCCGGCCATCTGCACGGCAAGATGTCCACCGCGGAAATGATCGACGAGTTTATGCGACCGCCGTGGTTTCCGGTTGGTCCGGGCATCTGTCAGGCAAGCCTCGACACGGTCGATTTCCGTCCGGGTGAGACCCTTTCGCCTCGAAAAGACGTTACGGTCCGCACGATGAGCCTTGTCCACCCGGGCGGCTGCGTCGGTTACAGGGTCGACTGGGGCGGCCGTGCCGTCGCCCTCATCTATGACACCGAGCACGAGCCGGGCATCCTCGATCCTGAACTGCTCGAATTCATCGCCGGCGCCGATCTGATGGTCTATGACTGCACCTATCTCGAGTCGGAGATGGCGGCCTATCGCGGCTACGGGCACTCGACCGGCATACACGGTTCGCGCCTGGCGATGGCCGCCGGCATTCCGCGCCTTGCGATGTTCCACCACGACCCCTCGCGCAGCGATGCTGCACTTGCCGCGATGGAACAGGAAGTACAGGCATTCTTCGCGGGCGCTTTTGCGGCCCGCGACCATCAGGTCATCGACTTATGAAATCGGACACCTTCCGCCAGCGGCTGGCCGGGTGGGTGGCCGTAATCTCGAACAGCTTCGACAGAAACGCCCACACATTCTCGTCGTGGACGAGGTGATGCGTGAGAATACCGACCGAGCCTCCGCCCTTGGCCACCTGCTCCAGCCTCGCGAGAATGTCTCGAACGATCTGCGCGTGATCGCGACAGGCGCGGCTTCCGCGCCAATCGATGACATCCACATGCGTGTTGATGATCTGTAGGCCAGGCCGAAGAAGAGCGGCGGCCTTGCCGCTCGCCTCCGGTCCGAAGACCGAAAGCGCCCTGAATCCGATGGCGCCCAACTCCGTCACGACTTCCGTATCGATCCTGTTCCACGGCGGGACGAGGAGCGGCACGAAAGAACCGGGAAAGAGAGCCTTGAGACGGGCATATCCGCTGCGCAGTTCTTCGGAAACCGTGCCGCCGGGTCGATGTCCTCCGAGTTCCTGGCGTTTCTCTCCCTGAGGCGCATGGTTCGCGTGCGACCAGCCATGAACCGCGACGCCGATGTCACGGCGGCCCGCGAGGCAGCGCTCGAGACGCTCGTCGGTATGCGCCGGGATCACCGCCAATGTCAGCGGCACCGAATACCGGTCCGTCAATTCGAGCAACCGATGAAGCGCCGCCGTCGGTTCGACCGCATCGTCGTCGCGCAACCAGAAATCGGCGCTCTGGCCGGCTTCCTGCATTTGGTCGAGCCTGTCGATCAGCGCCTGCCAGATGGCTCCGGTATTCATCCTGACCTCCTCGCAAACGCGGTGAAAATCGCCTCCAGACGCCGAGTGGCAGCCATCAGCGAGCGCTCCTCCAGAACAAAGCGGCGCGCCCGATTGCCGAGTTCGGCGCGCAGCGCAGCGTCGCCGAGCAAGCGCCTGATTGCTTCCGCGAAAGCATTGGCATCCCCCGCCGCCGTCAGCAGCCCGGTCTCCCCGTTTCTGACAACTTCGGGTACGCCGGCAGTCGCCTGCGCCACAACCGGCAGGCCGGCCGCCTGCGCCTCAAGATAGGACAGGCCATAGGCCTCGCCGAAGCCCGGCCAGACATAGAGATCGCTGCCGAAGAGGAGGTCCGCCACCGTTTCAGGCGCATTCTCGCCGGCCCAGTCCAGCCGCCTCGCCGGCAACCGTGCGAACGTCTCTTGCACCGCCGCACGCGACGGACCGTCGCCGACGATGGTTAGCGTCCAGGGTATGTCGACGACCAGTCGCAGCGCAGCCGCGAGCATCCGATAGCTGTCCATCTTGTCGCCCGGGCGCATCATAGCGACCGCGATCAGGCGAGCGTCGCCCGATTTCGCCTTAGGCGTCCCCTGAAACTGCCCCACGTCAATGAAAGGCGCAAGCATGGCATAGCGCCCGTCCGGTATCGCCTCTTCGAGCCCCCTACGATCTCGCTCGGTAAAGCAAATGTTCACCGCCGCCCGGCCAACGCCGTCGGCGACCGCGTCCTGGGCAAGCTTCCACGCCCCTTCGTTGCGGCGCGACGAATAGGAGCTTTCGGCCGTCAAATAGGGAATGGCGAATTCGGCAGCGAGCGCGGGACCGAGTAGGTCGGGGGCCTTGTAATAGGGATGGTAGCAGAACCATGCGTCCGGCGGTCCGTCCTTGGCCCAGGTCCGGCTAAGGCGAACGATTTCCGCGTCCGCCTGCTTGCGCAGATCCAAGAAGGCCGCATCCGATGCTTCGCGCGAAAAGGCGCGCAGCGTCGAGGCGATTTGGACGTCGTGTCCTGACAGCCTGAGCGCCTCGATCAGCATGCGAGCCATCTGCCTGTCGCCAGAGGGGACGGGATGATCCGGAGATTTCAATGGCGCGTAGAAGGCGATCCTCATGCGGCGCGAGCTATCCCGTCTTCGCCTTCCGATGTCAACATGGAGGCGACTGGCCGCGGCCGGCACCCTCCCCGGTCGATCTATTCCGCGGCGGCCTCCCCTCCTTGTTGCGCAGCCAATGCGGCGTTCTTCTTGGCGATGGCATCGCGGGTCGCGGCGGCGGCCGCGGTCGCTTGCCCCTCGTCACCGGCGACCTGCACAGTCGGCGAGGCAAAATTGATACCATTGGCGTCAAAGGCCTCCTTGATCATCGCCTGAGCCCGCCGCCTGATCTGGGTTTGGTGACCGGGCTTGGTGGTCATGGCGAAGCTCAAGGTGATGCCGTAGTCGCCGAACTGCTCGACACCCTTCATCTTGACGGTCTCGATGATCAGCGGCCCGAGTTCTTCGTCCTCCAGGAGCGCGGCGCCTATGCCTTTCACCACCTTCTTCACCTTGGCGACGTCGGCATCATAGGAGACGTTGATCATGAACTTGTCGATGACCCAATCACGGCTCATATTCTGGACAGCGCCCAGCGTGCCGAAAGGCACGGTGAAGACGGGGCCGCGGTGATGGCGCAGCTTGACGGAGCGATGCTGAAGGATTCGACCGTGCCCATATAGCTGCCGCTCTGGATGTATTCGCCGACCCGGAAGGCATCGTCCATCATATAGAAGATGCCGCTGATGATGTCCTTGACGAGCGTCTGAGAGCCGAAGCCGATGGCAACGCCGAAGACGCCGGCGCCAGCGATCAGCGGGCCAATCTCGACGCCGAGGCCGGAAAGCACCATCATGCCGGCGACCACGGCGATGAAGGCGGCAAGAAAGTTGCGCAGAATCGGCAGCAACGTGCGCAGACGCATGTTGCGGGCGAGCTGAATTGGATCCGCGACGTCGACGCCGGCTTGCTTCACGCGAAAATTGATGAACTCCTTCGCCAGTTGCCAGATCAGGTCCGCCGCAAGCAGGATGACGATGCCGGCAAGGACACCGCGGAAGACGCGGTTGAAGACGTCGTCCTGCATCATCGAGCTGCCATTGAAGCGGAAGACGATGGCGAGCCAGGCGGCGGCGAGACCAATGATTGCAAACCGCGCGCCGCGGTCGATCAGCACATTACGCATCACCCGGATGTTGCCGGCCGCATCGGCGTCCAGCATCGTCCGCGTCGCAGCGCTGACGATGCGCAACAGCGGCGGCAGGCCGAGAGCATAGATGCCGATCCAGAATCCGACCCTCATGCCGGCGACCCAGAGGAGCCACAGCAGGATGAGGAAAGCAATGAGCAGCGCGTTGCGCAAGATGCGCCGCCCGACCGCGATGTCGGGGGGTGGCCGGCGGAGCACCGTGTCGATGCCGATGCAGAGCAAGACGAGGCCGAGAGCGGCGCCGGTCAGGTCCCGAACATCGGCCGAGAACGAAAGGGCCTGCATCATATCCATGACGGCCCAGAGGGCGGCGGCGGCACAGACGATCAGCACGAAGCGCCTGTACCAGAACCGTACCACGTCAGGTGCGGGCGACGTGCCTGGCTCCGGCGTCTCGACCCCATCCGCATTCTCGTATGCCGGCCTCGCCATTGCCGCAGCGACGGCAATCAGCAACCGGGCGACGATCCAGGCGATCAAGAGTGGCGCGACCGCCGCCTCCAGCCGGCGCGGCCAGTCGGCCAAGACGAAAGCGGCAATTGCCGCGATCGCGAAGACCACGAGCGGCGCAATGCGAACAAAGGCGGCAAGGCCATATCCCGGCTGGACTGCACTTCGATGTGCACTCCGCCGCAGTAAATAGCGCAGAAGAAACTCGGCGCCGTAGCCGACAAGGAGCACGAACCCGAAACCACGCAGAATCGGCATGCTCCCCTCGTGCATTTCTGCCGCAATGCGCTCTCGTGCCGCCATCCATTCCGGGACCATCCGCGGAGCGGCTTCGCGCATGCCGCCAAGATGTCTCCTGATCTGAGCGACCCACTGCGAGGCGACGCCGCCCGGCGGCGTGGCGGCCTGCGGCTGCGGCGGCGTCTGCTTGGCGGCCAGCCATTGCCGCACCTCCGGATCATCCGTCAACTCGATCAACTGCTGGACTTTGGCCGGCGGCGCAGTCGGCGTAGCCTCCTGTGCAGCCACAGGAGCGCCGAAACCGAAAATCAGCTGAAGAAGCACGAACAGGACGATGGCCGAACCCTGCCCAACAGGCCTGAAACTCGAACTCATGCAAGCGCCCCCCGTCATCGCGCTGAATAGCCGCGCAAGGCCAGTTATATCAAATATTTGCGGTATACGTCAGGCCGGAAACCGTTCGGACGGTTCAGACGCGCAACGCACCGATTGCCTAAGAGCCATACGACGCGGACAAAAGGCTACGAGAGGCGTGCGCAGATGCGTACGCCGTGCGCCGCCGTCAAGCAACGGCCCGAAGGGGACGCTCCGATTAGCCGGCGTTATCAGGCGTCTGCGAATGCATCTTCGACGCCTGCTTCAATACGCATGAGACCAGCACATCCCATTCGGTAAGTATCTGGTCGGGCATGTACCTTTGGGCGCTCGCCGCAGCGCTCGCCCCCAGTTGTTCCCTGAGCGCACGATCGCCAAGTATCCTGTCAAGTGCCTTCGCAAGGGCTTCGACATCCTCTCTCGGCACCAGTATGCCGTCGCTCTGATGCGTTATCATGACCCGGGGTCCCCAGTCGCATTCAAAGGAAACAACAGGCAGGCCAGCAGCCATGGCTTCCAGCAAGACAATCCCCCATCCCTCGTAACGCGAGGAAAGGACAAACGCATCTGCAGTTTCAATCCAAAGTCCGGGTCGTTCGGTGATCCCGGGCATGTCTACGCGTTTCTGCAATCCGAGCGCGTCGCGCAATGCCTCGAGACTAAGCCGTTCGTCGCCCTCCCCCCAAATTACCAAACGCCATTCGGGATGCGCGTCGGCGATCCTGGAGAAGGCGTCAAGCAAGAGGTCGAAGCCCTTCTGGTGGGTCAATCGTCCGACCGCTGCCAAAATACGCTTTCCGCGTCTATTCTGCCAATCCAGCGGCAAATCGACGGGATTCGCGATAACCCATCCGTTTCGGCGAATGTTCGGCGGAAAATAATCCAACGCCCCTTGGGTCATCGTGACCAGACCGAATGCTCGAGGGTACAGGCTTGTCTGAAGCCACCTCCAAATCGGCCCGAAGGGCTGCGAAGCTGGGTTATTGCGCTCGGAGATGACCACCGGAACCTCAAGGCCGATCGTCGCCAGGAGCGTCAAGACATTCGTTCGCGTCAGAAAGCTTAAGACGAAGTCCGGCTGAGACCGCCGAATGGCCGACCGCAAGCGCCTCAATCGCTGAAGCACGAGGAGGGCCGACCGCAGTTTCGAGGCTTTACGGGGCGGCACACCCAGGCGGACAACGGCAATCGCCGGATCAAAATGGTAGTAAGGCCGAGCATCCGACGGCTCCAGCGTGATGAGCGTCACCGTGCAACCGGTGCTGTTCCAGTGGTTAGCAATAAGATTGACGACGTGCTCGGTACCGCCCGCGCCCAAGGCCGGGACGATGATCGTTATCCTTGCTCCCGCGATCTCCGGCAATCCGGACGCTCGAGAAGCTGCACGCTTGTCCATCCCCGCCTCCACCGTTCTCCAGCGATCGGAGCAAAGACCGCACCTCAGCTCCCGTTGACCACCAAGCGGATCCGCAGGGTGCCGGCGCCACAGCGCCTAGTGCGCGGCCGCGGCGCAATGGCCAGTGCGTTGTCGACAGAATGCGAACTTTCCATCTGACAATCAACTTACCGAACTGATTTTCGTAAAGCTCTGCCAGCGGCGCCATGCGGCTTTCAAGGAGCATTTGCCAAATCGAGAAGGATTGCGGATTGGCCTTTCGACAGTGCGGAATCGTTGCTGCATTGGCAGAGACGCACAATCAGTCCCTAAAACTGTGTCCTAGAACATTCCTTGCAAGCTGGGTGTTTCTACTGGCTGTGTCACGAAACACATGATAAAAACTACAAGAACACTGACGTGCAGTATACACGCGCGTGTATTCATCGACAGCACGACAAATTTGCATTCCTTCGGCACAACAAGCTTATGGTTCCCTCAAGGCTGGGGCGCATATGTCGGCGAAGTATTTGCTCAGACTGAAGTCGCTTCATCGACCATTCAAACATCCGCAGGCATCTGGCGGGGGTAACCTAGCCTGATCGGCCGCCCCATCGCCTACTGCCAGACACCGGGGAGATCGTAGCCGGATCGCAGGGCGATCTCGTCTGATCGTGCGAAGAGGTGGAAGACACTTGAAAAATCTGATCGCACTGTTGGTGTCGGTGACCCTGGCGTTGGGAGCCGGGGAAGCAATGCTGCGCATGTTTACGCCGTTTCCGATCGGCACGCAGTCGCATCGGAGTATCGACGCGAAGTACGGCTATCGCCTCGATCCCACTCTTGGCGACATTGACGAGGACGGCTTTCGGAATCTGGCTGGCGCACATCATGGCTTCCAAGTCGCGGCGGTCGGAGACTCGATGACATACGGCAACAACGTCGAGAGCGCTCACGCCTGGCCGGCGGCTTTCGAGGCAATCACAGGCGAACGCACATACAACTTCGGTGTTGGGAGCTACGGCATCTACACCTACCACGCCATTGTACTTGATGCGCTGGCGGCTGGGGCGAAAGGAGCTATTGTCGCCGTTTTCCCTGGCAACGACTTCGCGATGGTATTTTCCGCTTGCGATATAATGGACGCGCATTCTGACTTCTGGCTTGCAGAGCAGGAGCGACTTCAGTTGCAAGCCCGTATCGGTCAAACCGAAGGCCATTCGCAATGCACCAAGGCGCGATCGACTAGCCTCAAGACGAAGCTCGTCGAGAATGTCGCGATTCTGAGCGCCTACCAATACGTGATAAGGGACCGCGCGAAGAGCTTGTACGCTTACCTTTTCGCAGCCAACGATCGTGTACTATCCGAATACTATATGTTTCCGGACGGATGTCCCTTCGTGTCGAGGCGCTCTGTCGACGACGCTGGTCGAATGGCGGACCTGAGCTCGCCCGAGATCGCCGCAATGTTTGCGGATTTCGAACGCTTCGCGACCGATTGGGGCGAACGAGGGCGGGGCCGGGTCGGACTCTTGGTGCTTCCGTCAAAAGAGCGTGTGATCTATGAACATCTGCGTCGCCGCGGCCAACTTGCAATCGCCGAGCCCGGATTCATTCGCAGCGTTGAACGGCAGGTGGCGCTCGAGGAGAAAATTCGGGAGGTCGCCGACCGTCTTGATTTGCCGTATCGCAGCGCCGTTGCTGTAACTGCCGACGCGTTGGAGGAAGCTATCCTGGCCGGACAGCGCTTTTATCCGGACAGCGACGGCCATCCGTTTGAATCCGGTTATAGTGCTTTCGCAAGAACCGCGTCGTCGCTGTGGGATGAGATGCAGGCGGCGGCTTCCGAGGCGAGCCATTAGCTGCGCCGGCAGCGAGACCGGATGACTACCATACTACGTGGGCTGCCTGCCGATTGCATCCCTCATCCGCCAATTGGTACATTCGCGCTGACGCACTACTCGATCGTAGCGGTGGGACATGGACTATCGCGCGTGATCTTCGCTATCGATCCTAGCCACTCTCGTAAGACCAACCTCGCAGACGGGAGTTTTCGGTTCGAGTTCCACGTTAAATAGTATCCACCCGGTGAAGTCGTCACCAGACCGGTGAAGCGAACCAGAGGTCGCTGAAAAAATCAAAGCCGCCCTTTGAAACTACAAGGAGCGCGGCCTATAAACTGCGCGCTCTTTTGGCTTCCTGATCACCACGAGGACCAGAAAGGCGCGTCGGATTTTCCAAGGCTCCCCCTCAGTTGCTCTGCCTGCGTTAAGGCAAATTTTACCACGACAGCCAGCATCTGAGTTCCCGCTCCCTAGTGCCGCGTTTTGCGCACATTCACCTCGCCAATATGCGGGATGGATAGAGCAGGAATGACCTTTCTGGCGCTCATTAGCATCCTCATCGCTGCCGTGATGAGCATCCTGGCGTTTAATCCAACAGATGAGCCACCGCCCCCTAGACCGGCAATAGTGCCGACCAACTACTAGGCTGTTACGCATGCGCCGAGGATCGAGCACCGTTCCACCTCCTCGAAAGCTTCGACAGGCCCGTGGCGGTTCTTCTGCCGGGGCTATGACGTCCGACCCACACGGCGAGATTCTCTCGTTGAGGTGGCGCTTGCCATTATCTCCCGGAGAACCTGTGCAGCCCTCCCCACCGCAGCCGTGTCGAGAGCGGGATCGACGAGGAATGCGAGGCTCGTCTCTCCGAGCTCGCGCGCGTTCGGCAATCTCTCGACTGGCCCCATGCTTAAGTCCGCAAATGCCTTCTCGAGGTAAATCTCCGAGCAGCTGCCGCTGAAGCAGGCGACCCCGGCACCGTTAATCTCCGCGACGATCCGGTTCCTGCTCCATCCCAGCATAAGAAACTCCGGCTTCAAGAACGTGTAGAACCGATACCAGGCATGCCGGGCACCCGGGGGAGGAAGGGGCGTACGCAAAGCGTCGATCTCCTCGGCGGCCTTGGCGAGAATGGCAGCATTGTGCGCCCGAATGCTGTGCCATTGCTCGAGGCGCCGCAATTGTCGCGATCCCAAGACGGCCTGGATAGATGTCATGCGCCAGTTTGTCCCGATCGATTCGTGCAGCCAGCGGAATCCAGGCGGGTGGTCTCTGTTGTAGACGGCATCGAAAGACTTGCCGTGGTCCTTGCGGCTCCACGCCTTCTTCCACAACTCGTCATCGCTCATCGCCACGAGCCCGCCTTCGCCTCCGGTGGTAATGATCTTGTCCTGACAGAAGGAAAAGACTGCAATGTCAGCGAAGCTGCCGACCGGTCGACCGTCTATCTGGGCCCCGTGCGCCTGGGCGCAGTCCTCGATCACCCACAACCCATTTTCGCGCGCGAGTACCATGATCGCCGCCATGTCGCAGGGCCACCCGGCAAGGTGGACGGCGATAATGCCCTTGGTCTTCGGTGTCAGCTTCGCCCTGATAGTCTCCGCGGTGATGTTCTGGCTATCGCGATCAACATCGGCAAAGACCGCGATCCCGCCCGCCATCGGCACCGAAGAGGCCGAGGCGATGAAGCTACGCGGGGTAACGATCACCTCGTCGCCAGGCTGAAGCCCGAGCGCATATAGCGCCAGGTCCAGCGCCACCGATCCGTTCGCCAGGGCCACCGCGTGCTTCACCCCAAGAAAGCGCTCGTAAAGCTTCTCGAAGTTGCGGACATGCGGTCCGGTCCAGGCATTCACCTCGCCCGATCGAAGGACCGAGACGACGTCTTCGATCTGCTCCTCGTCGTAAATCGGCCAGCGCGCCATTTATCCCTCCAGCTCCGCATTTCATCCGCCTCCGACCGGAGCCGAAACGCCGCGGTCGGTGGTCTCCAAGTCAAACGACGTGTCGAACCAGAACGAACGCTTCGGCCGCAGGACGCATCACCGTCGCCCCACGCAAAGTGGCGAGCGCACGCAATGTCGCTATGGAACGCTCGTGTGGTGGTTCGCGCAGCTGCGATGCAAATAGCTGCATGGCCTTAACCTTCGCCTCGAGATGCTCGGTGATGTCCATGAAAAAATTCGGCAGAAATCCCGGAGACAAGTACGGAGCATTCCAGTTCGTTTCCGAAAGCGTCTCGTAGGCGAGGATCAGCTTCGGAAACCCCGCCTGATGCGGCCGACAAGCAACCAGCGCCGAGGTGAAGGTCAACTGATGATCCATATGCATGTCGCCCACAAACGGAACGAGCACGGTTTGCGGGCACAGATGCCGTATAAGGTCAAGCAGCGCATCGTTGAGCGACGCGTGCGCGGTTTCCGCAAGCTGTGCGGCAGGCAAACGCAGCCAAAGCGTTTCCCGCACGCCCAAGACTTGGTGCGCCTCCTTCGCCTCGGCCTGAATCTTGGCGATCGTCGCTGCATCGAATGTCGGCGGCTTTCCCTCGGTTACGATCGCGACAAAGACCTCCTCGCCCTGTGAAGCCAGCTTCGCGATCGTCCCGCCGGCGCCCAGCACCTCATCATCAGGATGCGGAGCGACAACCAAAGTGCGTCCAAAAGACAAATGCGAACCGTCCATGGAAACTCCAAGAGACCTTGTCGCCATCGACGCGCATCCCCGCGTGGCGAACAAAATATGCGCCCAGGTTTTTGCGCCCGACTCCCCCTGTTCTGGCGGGCCCGAACCATCGCCTCCTTCACCGGACCTGCTGCGAGACGCTATCGCATCATCCCTCGTGGCTGCGGACCGCAGGAATGACGTAGAAGAAATTCCATCGCCATTTTAAGGTGCTTTTCGTTGACGCGCTCGCCGAAAACGATTGTCTTCAGGGTCAACAGCAGAATTCGCACATCGAGCCAAAGGCTGGCGTGCGCGACATACCAGAGATCAAGCGCGATCTTCTCCTCATCCGATAACAGTGTATTGCCATTCACCTGGGCCCAACCCGTCATGCCGGGAGCGACCAGCGAGCGCAGGCGGCCAAGGTCACCGAAGCTTGCAACCGTCGCTAACGGAAGCGGGCGCGGGCCTACGATCGACATGTCGCCTCTTAACACGGCAAGGAGTTGCGGCAGCTCGTCGAAGCGAAGCCTGCGCAGCACCGCGGTGGCAGCGGCCTGTCGCATGTGGTCCGGCAACAATGCGCCGTCGGGTCCGTGCGCGTCCGTCATCGTGCGAAACTTGGCGACCGTGAAGACCCGCATACCCGAACCGGTGCGTGCCTGGGTGAAGAACAACGGCGACCCAAGGCTCACCCAAACGACGATCGCCGTTACCGCCATCAGCGGTACGCAGAGGACGACAAGCATTCCGCCAAGCGCACACTCGAGAACGCGCTTGAGACGATATGATCCCGACGAGGCAGACAAACCAAAAGCGAAGACTGCATGCTCTCGATTGGGCTTCACTTCAATGGCCCTCGGCGCGTGGTGTTCTCAAATATCACTTGCCTGCGAACGTTACATTCCGGTGATACTCACGACGACAACATCGCCCGGCAGCAATTCTGTGACGAGGGACGCCGGAACGCTGGTCGGTTTGCCGCCAACCGGGTTTCGACGGATCTCATAAGCATAGGAGATTTGATTTTTCTTCGATTCATCCCGAGCCACCGCGGCCATGAGGAGGATCTGCTCTTCAGCGGAGCGCTGCTCCGAAATCAGTTTCTTGATGGCAATTTCACGCTCTTGGAGCTGGGTCAGAATATCCTTCTTCCTGTCAGCTGCGAGCTTCACCAGTTGCAATTTCAGCTCACTCACCTCCTGGCGCGTACGCGCAAGGGTCGCAAAGGTTTCCAGGAGTTGGGCCTTTTCCGTTGCCGCGCTGTTCTCCGCGCGCGAGAGCTCGCTTTCGGTGTTCAGCCCGCGCTGACGGAGCGCGCCGACGCGCGCCACATCGTCAACGCTGTTACTCACGATATCCTTTTGCTGCTGCACGAGCTCGTTCAGTATCTCTATCCCACCCTCGGCCTGGGCAATCCCCTCCGTGAGAATTTGCGCTTGCGATTTATAGGCGGCGAGATCCTCCTTTAGGATCTTCTCCTCAAGCTCGATGACGCCCTCAAACGGCAATTCCTCGACATGCGTGCGGGCGACCTCCGGAACGTCGTTAAGGTCGACCTTCTCGCTGGATTTCAACTGCGCCGCAAGTCTCGCCGCGTAGATGGCCTCATGAACGATTTCGGCTCTTGCGGACTCTATCTCCCCGCGCAGGCGGGCGCGTACGATGAGCCGGTCGGACGCGTTCGCCGCGACAGTCTGCATACCGCCTGCGAGGCCGATGGCCTGCTCTACCGTTAGCCCACTATAGAAGGGAAACGAACCGGGGCTCCTGACCTCACCGAGGACGAAAATCGGCCGAAAGGTCGAAATATTGAGAGACAGCTTTGGATCGACCAGGATGTCGCGTCTCCGGTACTCGCTGCCAAGCTTTTCCAGGGCCTCCGTTATCGTGAGACCCACGACGTTGACCCCACCGATAAGGGGGAACTGTGCTTCGCCGTTGCCGGAAATGGTCGCGATTATTGGCAGTTCGGCATCGTCGAGGAAGTCGAAGGTCAGAACATCTCCCGTGTTGAGCCGATAGTCACTGGCAGACGCACGCGGCATCGGGACTACCAAGAGTCCGCCGACCAACAGCACGATCGCCAAGATATACGCGCCCCAAACCCGTAGGGACAAGCTCATGGCCGTTAGCGGAGGTAATGTCCCCATCGCAACCGCCCTCCAAAAGCAACAAAGAAAAGGCTATCAAAATATCTTGCGCGACTATATTCTCCCTCATACTGCCCCGTCAAAGGATTTTAGTTGTTTGTTGCGCCGGGTGATCGGCAAGGCGACTTTCCTGGAAGCTCAACCACGATGCGCCTAGGAGGCCGCGCAGGTGTCCTGCCCTGCGGTGTCGGGCTCACTCCTGATAGATTTATAGGGGCATCAGCCCCGTGCCACGGCCGAAGGGCGGCGCCTTTTTTTGATCAGGCGGCCTCGTTAGACGCAGGAGGTCTCGTTTGGCGATTCGAGAAAAGCTGGCCAAATATTTCAACCGCCTCCACAAGATACTCGCTGAGGAAAAAGGCCTGAAAGGCCGACTGGGAAACATAAGGCATCTCCTTACAGGGAATGCGCTTACCTCTCTGCTGGGCCTCGTTGGATTCGCCTTGACGGCCAGGGCGCTCGGTCCGTCTGAGTATGGCGTCTTGGCGCTTTGCTTCACCTACACGAGCGCCATAGAGCGGCTCGTGAACTTCCAGTCCTGGCAGCCACTGATCAAGTTCGGCGCGCAATCGAAGAGCACGGAAACGCTCGCTTCGTTGTTCAAGTTCGGCCTTGTGCTTGACGTTTGTGCAGCGGCGACCGGATGCGTGATTGCCGTGGCGCTCGTGTGGGCCTTCGGTCCCTTGCTCGGGATCTCGCCCGAGATGTCCGGACTGGTCACGCTTTTTTGCGCCATTCTGCCGTTTCAGATCTCCGGCATGCCGATTGCCGTGCTGCGCCTGTTCGGGAAGTTTCGATCAATCGCCTATGGCCAGGTCGCTTCGAGCATTGTCCGCGCGGGATTGTGCGCAATCGGCTTTGCCTTCGGCGGTACTTTGCAGGAATTCGTCCTGATATGGATGGCGGCGCACATCTTCGGCTCGCTGAACATCGTCTTCCTTTCGCTTGCCGAGTTGCGAAGACAAGGAATGTTGGCGAGCACGCTTAAGGCTCCTGTTCGTGGTATCACCGCTCATTTTCCAGGTCTCTGGAAATTCGCGATCTCGACGAACCTGTCATTGACCCTGCGTTCGAGTGCCAACCAGCTCGACACGCTTCTCGTCGGGTACCTGGCCGACCCGACCGCCGCGGGTCTTTATCACATTGCCAAGCGCATTGGCCGAATGACGCTGCAAATCGGAGATCACGTGCAGGCCGTGCTCTACCCGGATTTGGCCCGGGCCTGGGCCTCGGGCGCAATTGAAGCGTTTCATGGGGCCGTCACACAAATGCGGGTGCTTCTTCTCGGCTTCGGAATATTGCTGGTCGGCGGCGTGTATTTGGCGATCGATCCGGTGCTAAGAGCGGCTGTCGGTCCGGAATTCGAGGCGGCGGGCCCGTTGGTCGTCGCTCAATCCATCGCAGCGGCTATGACGTTGTATGGTACAGTCACGCGCTCAGCGCTTCTGGCCATGGGGCGGGAGGACCGGGTTTTAAGCAGCGCGCTCGTCGCAACAATCGCATTTCATGGCACCGCGTTGGCGCTGATCCCGCGGGTCGGCCCAATGGGCGCCAATCTGGCTCATATTCTCATGGCCGCCATCTGGCTCTGGATGATGGCGGCCGCATATCGGCAGACATAGGCAAGATAGCAGAACGCTTCTCTCGAGACCTGTGACGGAGGAAATCCATGAAGTTGCACGATATCGATTTCCTGATTATCGGCGCGACAAAGAGCGCCACGACATGGCTCCAGCAATCGCTGCAACAGCACCCCCGTATTTACATGCCGGGTCCAGAATTGCATTATTTCAGTCGCTACTACGATCGTGGAGACGAGTGGTACCTCTCGAACTTCGGAGGGCAGAAGGATCGACGTCTGGTCGGCGAAAAATCCAATTCCTATATGGATACAGAGGGCGCAGCTGAGCGAATATGCCAGAAACTCCCCGACGCGATGCTGATCGCACAGCTGCGCAATCCCATCGAGCGGGCCTACTCGGACTATTGCATGCTATACCGCAGGGGCGAAGTCGGCCGCGACATCGCCCAATATCTCGACCCACGCTTGGGTGCCGGCGGGCGCTTCCTGAACGGCGGTCTCTATTTTCAGCAGTTGCGAGCCTATTTCGATCGGTTTCCGGCCCAGCAGATACTTGTCGTGCTTTACGAAGACATGCGAATTGATGCGTGCGCACAGCTCGATCGCGTTCGCAAGCTCCTGAAGATGACGGACGATCTGCCGCTCATGCCTCTGGAGAAGAAAGTCAAAGACAAGGCGGAGCCGATGATAAGCCCGACGTTGAGCCGTCTGCTGCGCCCGTTGAAGCCGATCGTCGCCCCCTTCAGGAACAATGCAGCATTCAAGAGAATGCGGTCAATCGCCGCTGCCGAAGTGAACTACGCGCCGTTGACCGGAGAACTGCGGGAACGCATTGGCGATTTTTACGCCACGGAGATAGAGAAGCTCGGCGCTATCATCGGCAGGGACCTGAACGGATGGCTGAGAAATGGGAACGCTCAGTAGTTCTTGCGAGAGTGGCTTGGAAGCCGGCCGCCCACGAGCGTTTCGATTCCGATGCCCCGCCATGTTTCCATGAATCCGCTATGATTTAAGGAAACATGCAGTAGCTCATTGTGCATCCGGGGTCGGCCCGGCATCGCCGCCCTCGGGATCGCCGGCCATGAAATGGAGGAACTCCTCAAGGTTTGACCACCCGTCACCATCCATGTCCACCCGACCATCATCAGCGTTCGCCGGGTCGAGGCCGCTCTTGGCCTCCCAATCATCTGAGATGCCGTCCATGTCGCCGTCTTGGTAGGGCGTCCCAGCGTCGAGGTCGGGCCATCCGCCAACGTCGCGCGGATCCGTTTTCAGCAGTCGGCCGCTGCGACTCTTGGTGGCCTCAATGATGCGCTTGTCGACCGCATCGCGCTCAGGCTTTGTGGCACCGGCCTCCGCCAGGACTTCGTCGTAGGCGACCATGGGCGCCGAAGTGCGGACCGTCGGCACCTTAAACGGCGCCTTCACAACAAACCGTCTTTGATCCTCGGTTAGAACCAAGCTGTCATCCTGGTCAGGTTCAGTACGATAGGGCTCGTCGTAGTTGTCCTTGACATAGATCGAGTGCCCAAGCCCGCTTTCGCTGAAAAGCTGCACCATGTGGTCGTTGCGCAGCTTCTGTCCTGCAATCTTGTAATTGCCGACGACATTGGCCTGAATATGCGTCCATTCATCGCCAAAGCTGACGACATATTGCCACGCAGGTGAGAAGAAAACATTGTTGACGACATCCGCGACCGCGCCGGGAGTTTTCATTTTTATCTGCGGATTTCTGAACCTGCCGAACGCAAAGAGCGAGTGGTGCACCGAAACGTTGCCGCCCTTGGTGAAGAGCATGTTGCGAGCACGATCGTCTTTCCCCGGGCCGCCTTTCAACAGCGGCTCACTGGTAATTCCCCATTGCCAGGTGAAATTGCTGGCGTCTTCGGAATCTATCGTCTCGTCCGATCCCCAGCTGGCGGAGATATGATCAAGCATGATGTCTCTTGCCGCCTCGGAGTACATCCCGAGACCGCCAGAACAACAAGCCTTTCGCGCATGTGGCCCGGGGCGGAGGCGAATGTGCCTTATGACCACGTCGTTGGTCGAAATCTCAATGGAAGGACGAATTTGTGTCTCACCGTTCCGGATGGCGACGCCGCCGCCCGGGGCCGTCTCCCCGGCAATGGTCAAGAACGGATTTCGGACCACGAGCGATTTCTCGCGTAGCGTTATGGTACCGCCTGTGCGGAAAATGCAAACGCGAGGCCCGGACGCTTCGACGCAACCACGCAGAGATCCTGGGCCCGACTCGTTCGTGTTAACGACATAGATCACCTTGCCGCCTCGGCCTCCAAGGGAACCGGCGCCGAAGCCTTCAGCCGTAGGAAAGGCACGCTGCCTGCCGTCTGGAAGCCTGGGTGAGAGAGGTTCCCGGACTGCCGTTGCAGCCTCGGCCTCCCGCACAGGCCCGGTCCACGATCCAAGGAGTAGCCCTGCCAACATCAGCGGAGCCGCGACATAGCCAGGGCTGTGCCAGTGTCGGGACCTTCGCGAAGCAGTTGAACGCGCAGCCAGCATAAGTTTTCCTCGCTCCTGCGGGCGATGCTTAAAGATAGCCGTAGCGTCTGAGCATCCAGCCGCACAACCGCTCGAAGGAGACCTGCTGACCGGCCGGCATTCGGGCTCGCCACGACTCGTCCCTCGTGAGTGCGACAGATCCAGCCATCCGCAGCCGGTTCCCTGCGACCTGGTGCCCGGGACCGACGGGGTCGCCATTCTGCAGAGAAGAGCCGATTTGGTGAAGATCAAGCTCGAGGAACACCCCGATTTGCTGCATGGTAGCGACGGGGTCTGAGACGAAATCCTCATACCTCACACGCAGTACTTTATCAGGGCCTAGTTTTCGCGAGAGATACTCGACCGCAAGATTGACTATGCTCCACCGCAACGCCGTTCTAAACACCGATTTTGGTCGGATCTCCTTTTGCAATCCCGAGTTTGCGTCACGCGCATAGGGTTTTAGCAATGACCAGGCCACTCCGCGCCCGTCACGCACCATGTGGATGACACGCATGTCAATTCCCGGTATTTGCGCAAGCGCCATCGCCCTTCCCGGCAATTTCGAAGAGTCGACGATGACTTGCTTACCGGAACAGGACAGCATCGCGTTCATCAGACGCTGTGTGTGCAGCGCATACGGTGCAAATTGCTTTCCCAGACCCAGCCCGGAAAACACTTTTGCAAGCACGGACAGACCCTCGAATTTTGCTTGAAGGGCGCAATACTCTGACATAAGTCTCGAGTCCGAATTCGCAAACCATTCTTGGCAAACGGTGCTCCAGAAACTGCAGTCCCGAATCGGATTGCCGCATGCACAATATTCGTTGTGACGCCAAACATGCCGTGTGAGCGACGTTATCTCACCCGCCCCCAAAACGGCATCGTGCTGGTCCAACGCAATGTCGAGTATGGTGGTCCCGCTCCGCCCGTAACCTGCGATGTAAGCAATACGAGCGGGTTGCGAGGTCATTATGACAGCCTTTCATATGAGAGGGCTTGAGCTTGCCTTCAATTCTGCTTACGCGCATCGAGGCAGGCTGCGCATGCCCGACCAGCAGATGGGGTCGACTGCAATTTTGTTGCCACGGGCGCCATCACTAGAAGGGTCGGCACGAAATAGCCGCGACCTCATTAACAATCGGACGGGAACCGCGTGGGCCAGCCCGTCCAACTTCCGGCTGTGAATGGCTGCTCTCGTTCAACAAAACAAATGAAGCAAAGAAATGATAGTGCATGTATGCCTGATTAGCAATCCGATAGGCTTTACTGTCGATCAGCCTTGAACGCGCTTCCTTTTCAACTATTCTTCAAATATTTATTACATATGGAGGCCTTGCAGCCTCACGCGGCTGCACAATAAACTTCGCTTGAGCCACAAAGCCTTTCGGCTCAAATTCGCCCTAGCAACGTTTTGCTGCCTGCCGGAGTTGCGCGAGGCCGAGTCCGCAGCACAAGAAAATTGGGATCGTCCAATACCGCGCGTACATATGCGGATTGAATAAAGCAACCGTGAGAAAAACGACAATGGTCGTAATCATCGCGGCCAGTGCCCTCTTATCTCCTCCAGCCTTTCTGATCGCAAATCCATGCAGCATGCCGACTGCTGAAAACATCATCCAGCCCATGAGCGCAAGCAGTCCTCCTTCGGCCCAGAGGAGAAGATAAAGATTGTGAACGGGAGCAGTTTGTACACTTCTCTCTCGTAACTGGTCTGCGCCCAATCCCACAAACGCAATCTGCTCATCGGATATCGCCTGGAGTGCTTCCTCGATAAGTGCGGCTCTCGAAACGAAAGTTCCCGCTTCAGATATGTCGCCAGAGGAAAGCGCGCCCAAGACACGCGTTTGAAATGTCTTGGGCAACAGGTCCTTGCTTCCAAATGCCCCCACAACCGCAACAACTATGCCGGCCGCAAGCGCTAAACGTAATAACAACTTAGGCGTAGAAAGGAACGCAGTAAAAACAATCAAGCAAATCGATGTTACGAAGAGGCCGCTGTTCGAGCTTGTAAGTATTACCGTACCTATAAATACCGTTATCACCGGTAAAGCGACATATGACTTGATCCGGCCTGTCGCCCACAAAAAGAGCGGAATTGGCAGCGTCAAGGCATTCATCGCCGCAGCCAAGTTCGGGTTTCGAAGGAGCGTGGCCAAACGCCGTCCCCCGGTAACGACGCCCTTTCCCTCCCCAGGCACATAGCCGATCGCATAGAACGTAATGATACCGTGAATATCGATGAGAACCATGCTGACCAGGAAAATGGCCGCCAGACGATAGGCTACCTTAGGTTCATCTCGGATCAGAATGAACATTAGAATTACGTAGGCGAACAGATACTGTGCCGTCACGATCAGCCCTCGTTCGGGGCTGTTGTGCAAGATGCTGCCAATCATTAGCCCGACGAACAAGAGCGTGAACGCGATAAGCCAAAGTGGCGTTGCTTCGCCGAGCGGCTTACTCCAAATCCGTCCAGTTATGAAAAGAATGGAAAGACTAAGACAGAAAAAGAAATCGCTGAGCGTAAAGAACAGTTCGGAAAACCGCAGTGTCGCATAGGGCGCTAAAAACACGCCCGTGTACAGGACAGCACGCTCGATTGCAGGCAGTGTGCGCAGGTGGCTGTCAGAATGAATGTGAGGTGTCGTTGTTTCGCCGATTTCGGACACTGTCGCCTCGCGCCGCATATCACAACTCCGTCACCGGGGATGGGCCTGCACTCGGTCAGCACCCCTACTGCATGTCTCCTTGAATCGACCTGTGCTACAGCGACCTTTGCGCGTCTGATAAGGCGCGCGGCGCTGTAGTATCGCCCGTGCGTAATAGATCTTCGTAGACCGCCGTGATCGCGTGCACGTGGCGCTCGATGCTGAAGCGGGCGCGTGCTTCGTTACGAGCCGTTTCCACGATGTGCGCAAGATAGGTGGAATCGCCGAACAGTCTTAGGCAAGCTCTTGCGAATTCAGCCGGATCGTCCGGGCGAACGAGCATGCCCGTTTCGCCGTCCCTGACAACCTCGGGATTGCCACCCGAGTCGGCTGCGATGACTGGCGTTCCGAGCAGCATCGCTTCGACAAGCGTCCTTCCGAGCGGTTCATTCACCGCCGTTACCAGAAGGGCGTCCAGCCCCGCGATCCAAGGTTCGCTCGGATAGCGGAAACCCATGAAATGAATGCGATCGCCGACTCCAAGGGCTTGAGCGCGCGATCTTGCGGCGTCGTCAAGCCCGTTCAGAGCGTTACCCAGGAACAGCCCCGCAAATTCGACATTCGGCTCCAACCGCTGCAGGGCCGCAAGCACCTCGACGAAGAGGATTGGCCGCTTGCGATCAACCAGGGTTCCTACATATCCGACGAGCCTTGTTTCCGGCGAGCATCCGACCGTGGCTATGATGTTTCGTCGACTATCTTCACGCTCGACCTCTATCGCTTTCATGACGTCGAATGGACTATGAACGACACTGCATTTGGCCGCAGCGGAAAAAAGACCAGGGCGCGGCGACGCAAATTTCGAAACGGCTACGAGACGGTTCGGAAGCCAGGGCGCGATGCGTCGCAACCCGAAAGAAGTCGCGTCGCCACGGTGGTGCCAGAGGTGCTTCGATCCGGCCAATCGCGCCGCCAGGCCCCACATGAGATGCGTGCGACCGTCGTTGGTGTGCACGATTGCGACGTTCCTGGCTCGCAAATATCTGACAATCGCAGGAAGAGTTCGAGCGACATTGAGCGCTGCCGCGCCGTTGCGCGCACCGGCCCGCTCCAGGCGGTTTAAAACGGGCGCTGGTTCAAAGTCGATAGCTTCGCGGCGAAACAGTTCTGCTACCGGCCCCTCGGTATCATGGAGGACAACCAAGGGCGCGAAGGACGCCTTCGGGAGGTTTCGTATAAGTCCGAGGGCGGACAGATGGCTTCCACCTATAAAGTCCCCTATGAAAGGAAAGCACACGGTCCACGGCTCCCCGTTACTCATGTTGGAGCTCTCCCTTCTGCAACAAGTGCTGGATCAACGACCTGACATCGAGCAAAACTTGCAGGCCAGCCTTCTCAGACGATCTCCTCCGACAGGCTAGCTTTGCTCGACGTCAGCAACACCATATGAACCGGCCAAGCTTTCGGGATACCAGAATTACAACACCTTCGACGGAGACTTGGGCGCGGCCCCCACCGAAAGCACGGACAAGGTGTTCGCTTCTTTGGTCGGGCGGTCGGCGATTGCACCATTTCCGCGGGAATGGCCCCTAATCCAGCCACTCGCCGGAAAGCGTCCCGAGGTTATCACATAGCCGCCGTAGCGGTGGCGTCTATGAACTTCAGGATTAACTTGGTTAATTACGGTGCCGATCAGTGGCGCATGGTTCATCCGAAGCTGGGAAACAGCCCCCAATAATTGGTCCTCGGTTGTCTCGCCCCAGGAAACGGTGAGGATGACCGCGTCAACAAAGGGTGCGAGCCAAGTCGCATCGCCAGAGGTGAGGACAGGCGGGGCGTGAAGCACAATGAGATCATACCCGCTCTGCTTGAGCGCTTGGATCAGTTCACACAGTTTGTCAGAGTCAATTCGTCTGAACGGCTCCGACATTGCGAGCGTCGCGTCAAGAAAGCCCAACCCAGGCAAGGTAGGGATCGTTTGCACAACATCAGCGAGCGCTGCTTCATTGTTGAGATAGCGCTCGACGAGTTCGGGCGAACGCCCCATGCTCTTCAAATAGGGAACGCTGTGTTGATGGAAATCCAGGTTCACGAAGGCGGTGGGGCGGCCGTCTGCTGCTGCGGCAGTCGCAATCCCCCAGGCTGTTGATGCGTTTGCAATGTTGTGACGACAAGACGTGACCATCACAACGCGATGCAGTTTTTTAGCCTCCGAGAAGCGGGAAGCCATATAGATCGACCGCTCTGCTTCTGCAGATGTCCCATCACTCCAGTCTGGTGCGCACAATGACCGCTTAGTTCCCTGCGACGACAAATGCTTCGGAAGCTTGGGCACGTAGCCCAAGTTGGGAATTCGCAGGAGTTGCGCGGTGCGTTGTCCGGTGCGGATTCGCGTATCAGTTGCTTCAAACAGGAGCGCGAGCAAAAAGGCCAGCAACGTCGAACCGGCGAATGCCGCCGGAACAATAATACTCGCTACAGGAAACGATGGTGAATTCGGAAGTTCCGCCGCCGATACAATTCGAGCGCTTGGCTTTAGAGATTCCGCCTCAAGATCCAACAAAATACGACGAACCTCATCCTCGATCATGCTGCGCACGCCCGCAATTTGCGAATCTACGTCAATCATCTGAGGGTGATTCTTGCCAAACTTGGCGGAGATCTCGGCTCTACTTTGCAGCAACCGGGCTTCTTCGGACCGCAATGTGACCAAAAGCGGTTGCGTCATGCTTTGCCGAAGGAACCCTACCGCCCCACCCGTATTAAGGGCCCGTTGCTTGTCGGCGATCCGCTCGTCCTGCTTGAACTCGAGTGACGATTCAACGTACAGGTTAGCAATGGTGTTGGCTATTTCCTGAGCAAGTCTGGGATCTGGACTTGATACGGTAATTTTTACCGCTAGGCTCTCCCCAGTCCGGCTGACATTGAACTGACGCAGGAGTGACGAGATTGCGCGGTCCCGTTGAGCTTTCGGACCCGGCACAGTTCTAACAGTCTTAGGCGACCGATCGGTTCCGACAATTCCTTGAAAATACCTAAGAATTTGGCCACCGAAGTCTGGCGGTTGTTCGGCCCCGCGAGCATACGGGTTGAAGTTCGGGTTGTTGGTGAGATTCAATCTGTCGACGACGCGGCCAGCAAGCTGCCTGGACTGCAAAACATCCATTTCGGTTTCTGCCGCAGAGCGATCGCGGTCGAGGGATGTCAAAGAAGCATCAGTGGCAAATGGTCGAACATCTTTCCGCTCGAGCACCACTTCGGAATTGGCGGTGTACGTTTTCGGCAGCGTGAACGATGCTATCGCAGAGAGCAAGGTGCACCCGACAATCACTGACGCAAGAAGCCGCATGCGCCGTCTGATCAAGGCCCAAGCATCCAGCAGACCTACCGAATTCCCCTCGCGCTGGACCGCAAGTTCGACACTTTCCCGGTAGTGATCGCGAGCAGATAGGCTGCCATCAGGAACGAATGTCGTCATGGAAACCATCTAAAGCAGCAAATTTTCTCTATCTGGCTAGATTAGTGAAATGTTTAGTAAGGCGCAATATTTTAGTATCGCCTATCGCCGCCTGTAGTTGGGCGGCATCAGGCTTAACTTATTCAATCGCCTCATCTTTTGCCATTTCTTGCCGAAGAGGCGAGTGCCGAATATGCTGGGCACGGGCGTTCGAAACGGGCGCGGATATCGATACCAGGGATCATTAAGTTTCGGAAAACGCCATTTGCGCATGCAGGGCAAGGCGGCAGCAGCCTTCTCCTCTCGCGGCGCAAACTGACGATACCGTTGCTGCAATATCCCTTCCCGGGCAGGCCCTAGAAGGAGAAGCTGGCAGTTTTCTGCGCTGGACACTGCGGTCATTATTGTGTTCAATTCAGCTCACATTGGATCACATCGCTTTTTGCCCCGTCGGGGCAGGACATTGCGCGCTTTTCGATAGTTCGGCCGTTATTGGATCATGCGTATCGTTTTCGTCGGCGCCGTTGAGAGCTCCATAATCGCTCTGGAAGCGCTCATAAAGATGGAGCGCGCTCCTGCACTGGTTGTCACCCTGCCACCCGAGTCGGCCGGGCGTCACTCCGATTTTGCCGATTTAGGAGCCGTTGGGCGTAGCGCCGGATGTGCCGTCTGCTACACCACAGACATCAATCACCCTGCCGTTCTAGAGGCTATGGCGTCGGTTGAGCCCGACCTCACCTTCGTCGTTGGCTGGTCGCAAGTCTGCCGTCAGCCGTTTCGAGATGTCGCCCGCCTGGGCACAATCGGGTTCCACCCGGCCGCCTTGCCGCGTTTACGTGGTCGTGCCGTTATTCCCTGGACGATACTGCGGGACGAAGATGTGACCGGATCAACACTGTTTTGGTTGGATGAAGGCATCGACACTGGCCCCATCCTGCTTCAGCGGCTGTTTACCGTGGCAGCCGACGAAACCGCTGGGAGCCTCTATGCCAAGCACACAGTAAATCTGAGCGAGATGGTGGTTGAGGCGGTTGCGCTCGTTGAGACCGATAACCCGCCACGAATAGAGCAAGATCATGACCAGGCGAGCTATTGTGCGAGGCGAACCGCCGAAGACGGGCTCATCGACTGGAATGCTTCTGCCGGCGCGGTGCTCCGGCTTATCCGTGCAGTCGGCGCCCCTTACCCCGGCGCATTTTCCATTTACGACGGCGAGAAGATCCGCATCGACGCAGCCGTACGGTTCGAAAACCACGGGCGCTTCATTGGATTGGTGGGCCAGGTTCAATGCCATTCGAAACACGGCTTCGTCGTTTTATGTGGCGATGGTGAGTGCATCAATGTGCTGGCCTGGGCCTCTTCCACTGGCAGGCGCCCGCCGG
>NZ_AUTC01000003.1 GCF_001461695.1 Sinorhizobium fredii USDA 205
CTTCGCAAACGCCGGCTACGCTTCCGTCAAAACATGAAACGCTCTAACGATCCCCCAGCTGACTCAGCGTGAAACCGCTTCCGTTGCGGCTTTCAGCCATTTGCGCGTTTCTTCGTCGGCAAGCAGCGGCATCAGCTTGCCCCGCGTCTCGACGTGATAATCGTTCAGCCAGGCGAGCTCCTCGTCGCTCAAGAGGGCCGGCAGGACGAGCCTGCGATCGATCGGGCAGTAGGTCAGCGTGTCGAAGCCGAGCATGGGCTGGTCGCCGCCCTCGATATCCGACGCGTCCCGGACGACGACGAGATTTTCGATACGAATGCCGAAGGCGCCGGGGCGGTAGTAGCCGGGCTCGTTGGAAAGGATCATGCCGGGCAGCAGTTCCTGGGTGGCAAGCCGGGCGATCCGCTGCGGTCCCTCATGCACAGAGAGGTAGGAGCCGACGCCGTGGCCGGTACCATGCGCATAGTCGGCACCGGCCTTCCAGAGCGCGATACGGGCGAGCGGGTCGAGATCGACGCCGCGCGACCCCTTGGGGAAGCGGGCCGTGCTGATCGCGATCATGCCCTTCAGCACCAGGGTGAAGAAGCGCTTCTGCTCCTCCGGCACGCTGCCGATTGCGACGGTGCGGGTGATGTCGGTCGTGCCGTTGATGTATTGCGCGCCCGAATCGATGAGGAACATGGTCCCCGCATCGATCGACCGGTTGGTGTCGGTCGTGACGCGGTAGTGCATGATCGCGGCGTGCGAGCCGGCGCCGGCGATCGTGTCGAAGGAAATGTCCTTCAACGGGTTCTGCATGCGCTCGCCGGCCGCGGCGCGCACGGACTCCAATTTCTCCGCCGCGCCGATCTCCGTCACGCTGCCGGGCTCGCTCTTGTCGAGCCAGGCGAGAAATTCGACCATCGCCGCGCCGTCCTGCAGGTGCGCCCGTTCTGAACCGGCGATCTCTGCAGCGTTCTTGCGGGCGCGGGGCAGGCGGGCGGGATCGATCGCCTCGATGACGGAGCCTCCCTTCGAGCGGATCAGTTCGCCGATTGCGAAGGGCGCGAGATCCGGATCGATCATGATCGCGGCACCGGTCGCGGCGAGGGATGCGAGCCGCTCGCCGAAATCCCCGGGGGGAACGATATCGGCAAGCTGGGTCAGATAGGCTTCCTGTTCGATGCCGGTCTTGCGCTTGTCGAGGAAGAGCTCGGCACGGCCGTTCGCATGAATGACGGCACGCGCCAGCGGATGCGGCGTGTGCGGCACGTCGCTACCGCGGATGTTGAACGTCCAGGCGACCGAGGAGGGGTCGGTCAGCACCACCGCGGCGGCCTTGGCCTTTGCGACGATCGCCGCAATCGCGGCGATCTTGTCCTTCGCCAATTGGCCCGCGTGCTCGATCGGCTGGATGGTGACGCGACCGAGCGGAGCGGCGGGTCTGTCGGTCCAGAGTCGGTCGAGCGGGTTGTGGGCGAGAAACACCAGCGCGCCGCCGATTATCGCAAGCGCCTTTTCGAGCCGCCGGACCTCGGCCGCGCTGTGCAGCCAGGGATCGACGCCGAGCCGGAAACCCTTCGGCGCATGCGCCTCAAGCCAAAGATGCGGCGGTTCGCCGATGAGGTCGCCGCCGGTAAAGACGCCGCCATCCACCTGTTCCTTCAATTGGGTCACGTAACGGCCATCGACGAAGACGATCGCCTCACGTTGCGTGACGAGCGCGACGCCAGCCGATCCGGTAAAGCCGGTCAGCCAGGAAAGCCGCTCGGATGAAGCCGGTACATATTCGCCCTGAAACTCGTCGGCCCGCGGTACGAGGAAGCCGTCAATTCCGAGCGGCGTGAAAGCGCCACGCAAGGCCGTGGCCCGCTCCTTGCCGAATTGAGGCGTGGAGGTGACTTCGAAGGACTGAAACATGATTGATTCCATAGGGCTTGGCGGAGATCCGCAGGGAAGGTGGCGCCATGTTAGCGGAAAGGCCGCTCCGGGGGAAAGAGGCGACATCCTGCCCTGAACCCGACCCGAAGGGCCGGACAGTTGGGCCATTAATCATACATATGCGCGGCATGCATGGCTCCCATGCGGCAATGTATCTTTCTCTATTGAAATAATAGGGTATAACGGCGCCAACGAACACGGACGAACGTCCGGAAGTTCAAAAGACTGCAGTTCCGAGATAATTGGTCATCTGTTCTCCTCCTCCCTCAAGGTGGCCAATTTCGGAACGGTAGAGCCCGCTTGAGCGCTCCTCCTCCTCCTCAAGCTCGCGGGCATGGTCGGCCACAAACCGGCCAACAGGCGATGCTCCGGCATCGCCTTTGTTTCGAGAAGGCCGCCCGCCATGATGGATCGGGCGGCCTTTTCGTTTTTGCACGCCAGGCGGATGCCCGAAGCTGCATCGAACAAGCAGCGCTACGGATGACGGCCGGCGGACGAAACCTATTTCGTCAAGTGGATCGTCACCCAGCCGTTTTTCCAGATCGTCCGCACATGCGTGAGCCGCTGGCCGTTATAGGCGGCGAGCACCTTCCAGCGCTGTTCGGCGAGGATGCCGGAAAGGATGACCGAGCCGCCGGGGGCGAGGTTGGCGACGAGCTGCGGCGCCATCTTCATCAGCGGCCGCGCCAGGATATTGGCAATGACGAGATCGAAGGGACCACGCCTGCCGAAGGCGGTCGAATGAAAACCGGGCGCGGTCGCGAAGGTCAGGCCGTCGACGACGCCGTTGCGCCGCGCATTGTCGCTGGCGACCCGCGTCGCGACCGGATCGATGTCGGTCGCCAGCCCGGGAACATGCAGGAGCTTCCGGGCGGCGATCGCCAGCACGCCGCTCCCCGTGCCGAGGTCGAGAACGTTGCGGACGCGCCGCGAGCGCGCCACCGAGGCGAGCATTTCCAGGCAGCCGGCGGTCGTGCCGTGATGGCCGGTTCCAAAGGCCTGCCCGGCATCGATCTCGATGGCGATCTCGCCGGTCTTCACCTTGTCGCGATCATGGGAGCCGTGGACGACGAAGCGGCCGGCGCGCACCGGGGCGAGGCCCTCCAACGACTTGGCGATCCAGTCGATCTCCGGCAGAACCTCGCGCTCGATCGGAAGATCGGAGAAATCGGCGGCGAGTGCATCGGCGAGACGGCTCCTCACGCTCTCCTCTTCGCCGGCCATCATATAGACCGAGGCTTCCCAGACGTCGCGCCTCTCGTCGATCTCCATGGTCGCAACGGCGAAATCCTCGTCCTCGAAAATCACGCTCATGACGTCGAGAACGGCTCCCGCCTGCTTCTCGGTGGTGGTGACGAAAAGACGTATCTCGCTCAAGGTTCTTTCCTTCGGCTGCCCGGCGGGCTGGCGCCTCCCATCAGGCGCGCGGGGTTCGCCGCTAACATGATTGGCGCACAAACGCAAAGCGCCGGATAGACCGGCGCTCTGGAGGGATTGGGGCAGCCTTAGCCCCTTACAAGATTTTCAAGCTTCTTGACGGCGGTTTCGGGGTTCTCGCCATAGGAGATCGTGCCGCTGAACTTTCCGTCGGCGTCGAGCAGGAAGACCGAGGCCGTATGGTCCATGGTGTAGTCGCCGTCGGGCTTCGCTTCGTCGACCGGGACCTTCTTGTAGTAGACCCGGTAGCCCTTGACCATCTCGAGGACCTTGTCGGGCGGGCCGGAAATGCCGGTGATGCGCTTCGACACGTTGGAGACGTACTGACCGAGGATTTCCGGCGTATCGCGCTCGGGATCGACCGTGATGAAATAGGCCTGCAGCCTCTTGCCCTCGGGATCGACCTTGTCCAGCCAGCCATTGAGTTCGAACAGCGTCGTCGGGCAGACTTCGGGGCAATGGGTGAAGCCGAAGAAGAGGGCGGTCGGCTTGCCCGCGAACGCCTTCTCGGTAATCGGCTGACCGTCCTGACCAACCAGCGAGAAGGGCACGCCGAAGGGGCCGGCCGACGCCTGTTGCTTCGACTGGGTCATGTCGTAGGTGAGCCAACCCAGGAGGGCCACCATCACGAGGATGGCTGCCCAAAGGGCGATGCGTACAGTTTTCATCATTGCCACCGGTCTGTTGCGGCCGATTTTCCGGCCATCAATGAACACGAAGGTTTTGATAGCGCTTCGGCACGGACGGCGCAAAGGCACAATTGGCCGCAGGCATTTCGCTGCCATGGCCCCACCGGTAGTGGAAGGTTACTTGCAGATTTTTCAGAAGCACCATGAAATGCCCGCTTCGGCGAGCGAGAGGAAGATGTCCGCCCCGTGGGCAATCCAGCCCTGGAAGGCGAGCAGGAAGACAATCGCGAGCGCGCCCGTGAAGAGGGCGAGGACGAGAGGAGAGAGCGACTTTTTCGTGTCCGTGCGCATGCAGCGATCATAGCATCCCGAAACGCCAAAGAGAAAGGTGCTGTCCGGGCGATACTTTCGCGGCACCGTGGTCGCGTGTATTAGCGAATGTTTAAGGTCTCTTTGACACTGTCGGCAGACGCGGAGAAGTGCACCACTTCGATATGACATGAGGTCATCCGGTTGATCGAGCCCGGCTATCCGCATCGATCGCAACGGAGGACCACGCTCGCGTCGGGCAGGTCCATTTGCCATGGACTGCCAGCCGATGACCACCTCTCCCTCTGAAAAGCGCAACCTCTCTGTCAGCCAGCGACTGGCGACGCTCGCGGCGGCGGCCTTTCTCGGTTTTGGCTCCGTGCTCGGAGTCGGATTTTACCAGAATAGCCGCTTGGAGGTTTCCCTCGAAAAGGCGATCGTCGCAGAAAACGGCATGAAAACGGCCGAGGAAATGCGGTTTGCGAGCATAGAATTGGTGCTGATCGCGATGGATTCGATCATCGACCGCGAGGAGCGCAAGATCCAGCCGGAACGGGCGGCACAGATAAAGGCGTCGCTCGAACTGCTCGACACGAAGACCCCCGATCTCGAAGCCTTGGCACGGCTGCTTGGCAAGTCCGAGCGTCTCGCGAGTTTCGAACCCGACCTCGCTGCACTCCGCAAGGCGATCGAAGTGGACTTGAAGGAACTGGTGGAGTCCGGTGCGCCGGCGGGGGATTTTGCGCGCCTGGACGACGCGATCGACGGCGGCGGCGAGCGCATGAATTCCCTGCTGACGGAATTCACGGACGCCGCGGCCAGCCTCGCCACGGAGCGCACCGAGGAGGCGCGTGTGGCTTCAAGCAACGCGCTCCTGTTGCAAGCGGTTGTCGGTGTCCTGGTCATGGTCGGCATGCTGGCGCTGATCTGGTTCCATGGAAACGCGCTTCGCCGGGGTATCCTCGGGCTGCGCGACAGCATGCAGCGCATCCATTCGGGCGATCTCGCATCGGCTGTCGCCGCCCTCGAACGGGGCGACGAAATCGGTGAGATGGCCCGGTCGGTGGACCTGTTCCGGGCCGCGGCAATGGAGAAGCGCTCGCTCGAACAGGATGCCGCCGCGAGCCGGGACGAAGTGGAGCAGGAGCGCGAGCGCCAGGCTGCCGAGCGCGAGCAGGCGGTTGGTCGCATCAAGGCCGCGGTGGATGCCCTCGGCCGGGCGCTCAACCAGCTTGCCGAAGGCAATCTCGCGGTCGCCATTCGCGAGCCTTTCGAAGAGGGGCTCGACACGCTGCGCCGCGACTTCAACAACACGGTCGAACGGCTGAGCCACGTTCTGAGCAATGTGAAGGAGAACGTCGTCTCGATAGACTCCAACGGCCGACAGATGCGCAGCGCCGCCGACGACCTGGCACGGCGGACGGAAAGGCAGGCGGCATCGCTCGAGCAGACATCTGCGGCGCTGGAGGAAATCACCGTTACCGTCAAAACGGCGACCAATCGCGCCGAGGAGGCGAGTCTTATGGTCGGCGAGACGCGCGTCAACGCCGAGGAATCGGGCCGCATCGTTGGTGAGGCCATCTCCGCCATGGCGCGTATCGAGGGTGCATCCAACGAGATCGGCAAGATCATCAACGTCATCGACGAGATTGCCTTCCAGACCAATCTTCTGGCGCTCAACGCCGGCGTCGAGGCAGCGCGGGCAGGCGAGGCCGGCAAGGGCTTTGCCGTCGTCGCTCAAGAGGTCCGCGAACTCGCGCAACGTGCCGCCGGTGCTGCCAAGGACATCAAGGCGCTGGTATCGCGCTCGGGCACCGAGGTCGAAACCGGCGTCAAGCTGGTCCAGGCGACCGGCGATGCGCTCGGACGCATCGGCGCGAATGTCGTGCGGATCAACGAACACATGAGCTCCATCGTGCAGGCGGCGCGCGAGCAGTCAACCGGTCTCAACGAGATCAATGCCGCGGTCAGCCAACTCGACCAGATGACGCAGCAGAACGCCGCCATGGTCGAAGAGACCAATGCGGCGAGCCACACGCTCGCTCAGGATGCGGAGAAGCTCAGCGAGCTCCTCAGCCAATTCCGCAACGGACAGGCAAGCGAAACGGCGATGCGGGCCGCCGCTCCGGCAGCGGCAGCGCCGTCGATGAAAGCAAACCCGGCAAGGTCCAACACACAGGCCGGCGCAAGCAAGATGGTGGCTGCAAAATCCGTCGCGCTTCGTCAGCCGGCGGCCGCGCAGGCCTCCGCTCGCCCGACTCCATCTCCCGCCAAGGCTCTCATGGGCAAGCTGGCGGGCGCTTTCGGCAACACACAGGCCTCCGTGCCTTCCGCCACGGCCGCCGGTGACAACTGGGAAGAATTCTGATCATGAGCAACGCAATCAAGCAGTCCGGCGCCTATCTCGAAATCGTCTCCTTCCATCTCGGAGACCAGGAATTCTGTATCGACATCATGGCGATCCGGGAAATTCGCGGCTGGGCACCGGTGACGCCGATGCCGCATACGCCCCCCTACGTGCTCGGTCTCATCAACCTGCGCGGCGCGGTGATCCCCGTCATCGACATGGCATGCCGGCTCGGCATGAAGATGACCGAGCCGTCGGAGCGTTCGGCGATCATCGTTACCGACATCGCCGGCAAGCTCGTCGGCCTTCTGGTCGAGCAGGTTTCCGACATGATGACGATCCGCAGCGAAGACCTGCAGCCGGCGCCGGAGATCATTCCGGAAGCCCAACGCGCCTTCTGCCGCGGCATCGTCGCGCTCGAAAAGTCGATGGTCTGCTTCCTCAACCTCGATACCGTCATTGCCGACGAACTCGCTCAGGCCGCATAGGGTTAGACGGTAGTCATGCGCAATGCTTGCAGGGCCCGCGAGAGCGGGCCCTTTTTTTTGCGTCCTGCGACAAGGGAGCGGCAGACCGAACGAGGGGCACTGCATGAGTCCTTAAATCGGAATCGATTTAGGGGCAGAATCATCAGCATTTCAAAGTGCTACAGCGACCTTAGCGCGTCCGATTGGACGCG
>NZ_AUTC01000004.1 GCF_001461695.1 Sinorhizobium fredii USDA 205
GACCTGGCAACACGGGAGCGTTGTCGCTGCTGGCAAGGAACACCTCGCCGGAAACCGAGTTATGGCAAGTGCAGCATCGGTGAGGAGTGCCTATATTGTTAGTTTCGGCATCCGTTGAAGCCGGATCCTGAAACGGACACAGGAGCAATGCCATGAGAGTCTCTCCGAGAACTTCATTCGCCGCATTTGTCCTCTTATCCGCTCTTGCCGGAGCCGCCGCACCGTCTTTTGCGAACGGCTTCTATCAGGGCATTGACCCGCATCATCCGCCGGGGACCCAGAATAGAGGATCGATGTGGGTCCCGATGGTCGAGAGCCCGTACTATGCCGACCGCGACGTCTATGTCGATCCGGCACCGACCGGCAGCATCTACGTCGACCCGGCCCCGACGGGCAGCATCTATGTCGAGCCCATGCCTATGCGTATTTATGGTGGGTCGCCCTCTCAAGTGCGCGAGCGTTACGAGAACGAGTACCAGGGTGGCGGTCAGGGCGACTATTACCAGGGTATCATCCCTCCGGCTCCGGTTCCCTGAGCGGCCAGAGCCGGCATTCAGCGCGTCGGCCTTCGCGGCAGCCAGCCCGGAGGTCAGCGCCGCGCTTGCCGCTCGGCGACAAGTCGTCAGCCGGATCGGAGTTGTCCGAGCCCCCCGTCAAGTTAAAGTTGCTTAATCTGCATCACGGTTGCATGAGCAAACGTGACGAAACATGTGACTGCGCACGGGAAGCCGAGGCTGCGAAAGGTGTTATGCTGGTAACTGCAGCATCCGTTAGGAGGCCGTATGCTGCCAGCTTGCATCCGTCAGGAGGCGAGGATGCTGAACGGAGATAGGAGTTAACGTCATGAGAGTTTCTCTAAGAACGTCATTCGCCGCATTCGTCCTCTCGTCCGCACTTGCCGGTATTGCCGCACCGGCCTTTGCAGACAGCTATTATCAAGGCATAGACCCTCATAATCCTCCGGGAACGCAGAACACTACGCGCACGCTGATGCCCCGTACGGTTGCCCCGTCGAACGTCGACGTCATGCCCACCGGCAGTATCGACGGCCAGCGCGTCTACCCGACCGGGGGTGGGGCCTATAGGGAAAGATACCAGGCAGGCGAGGGCCAGTATTATCGCGGCATCATCCCGCCGACACCCTGAGGCCGGAGAAGTCAAAGCCCGGTCTCCGACCGGGTGAAAGGGAATAGTTCATTTGAGGACCATATACTGCCGCCGCGATGGATTGCGGCGGCAGTGCTTTACTGGGGATGGCCCTTCTCCCAAGTAACCGTTTGGCCGAAGAGCGGAACAGTCGTGATCGACATCTTGGCGGACCCGTCGGTCAATTGGCGCGAATGCGCAAGATAGATCAATGTGTCATTCGCCTTGTCGTAGATGCGGGTCACAAGCAGATCCTTCCAGATCAGCGACAGGCCGGAACGGAAGACTTCCTCTCCCTCGTTCGACAGATCGATATCGCCGATGGTGATCGGTCCGGTCTGGCGGCAGGCGATCGAATTGTTCGACGGGTCCTCGAACCAGTTGCCGTTCTTCAGGCGATCGATGACGCTGCGGTCGAAATAGGTGACGTGGCAGGTGACGCCGTTTACCTTCGGATCGCGCACGGCATCGATCTTGATGTCATTGCCGAGCCAGTCGACGCCGACTTTGCCGACCGTCTCGGCGCGAACCGGCGTGATGGCCGCGGCGGTTAGGGCGAGGGCGGCGGCGAGAAGCAGGGTGCGGGTGCGGCGGGACATGGGTATCCTCCAATAAGCAGCACCGTTCACATAGGTGGTGGCGTCGGCAATGCAAGACGCCAAGGGGTCCGTTGCTTCGGCCTCTCAGGCGGTGTGGCGCAACTGATCCTGGTGGGAGGTGTCGGCCTGTCGCAATTGCGCCGCAGCGGCCGCAAGCGCCCGGGCGCTGGCATCGATATGGCGCTGCCTGGCGATCGAGCAGCGATCACGGCCATCGGCCTTGGAATCGTAGAGTGCCAGATCCGCGCGGATCATCACGTCCATGATCGTGTCGCCAGGCGCTGCTGCGGCGATGCCGATGCTGACCGTCAAGCGGATGCGCTGATGCGCCCGGCCGACCGGCGTGTCGCGAACGGTGTGGCAGATCGCTTCGGCGACGGCGGCTGCCTGCTGTTCGGTATGGTCCGGCAGCACGATCCCGAATTCCTCCCCGCCAATCCGTCCGAAGATACCGCGCCCATCGAGGAATGCGGAAACCGTCGCGACGAAATGGGCGAGCGCCATGTCGCCGCAGGCGTGGCCGTAATGGTCGTTGATCTGCTTGAAATAATCGAGGTCAAGCTGGAGGAAGGCAGCCGGACGATGATGGGCAAGGCAGTCGGCGATGGTCCGTTCGCCGTCTTCGATGAGCGCTCTGCGCGACAGCGCCCCCGTCAAGGGGTCGCGTGCGAGCAACGTCCTCAGGTTGGCGATAACGCGATTCTCGATCGTAAGGATCACTGCGACGAAGAGAGCGGGAAGGAAGGAAAGTTGCAGGAAGGCGAGGGAGAGGTCGAAGACGGGCGATGCGGCGGAGGCGGAGGTTTCGGGCGTGAACCCCAGGGCCTGAACGAACCCGGTAAAGGCGACCGTCAACAAGCCGATGGCGACGGCGCGGAACGCCGGCTTGTCTTTCGCCCGCCCCTCGAGGATCGGGAGGCCGATGACGACGAGCAGAGCCGCGCCGCAGCCGGCGATCACGATCATGCGCGCGCCGAAGCTGTCTTGTCCGCCAAAATCGACGAGAAGACCGGCCGCCGCGGCCGCAAATGCGAGCATGGCACACACGCCGGTCGGCACCGGTGAGGCCAGCAGCCGGCGAAGACCGAGGAGAATGGCGAACAACGCAGCGATCATCGCCGCATAACCGGGCATCGCGACAATCGGAATGCTCAACGACGTCGCCGCCATCAGGAGAACCGTTGCAATCGCCGATAGTGCGCAGGCGATCGAGAAGTCGCGGGAGGCGGCTGTCTCGGAGCCTCGCAGGCGTAGAAAGGCGGGCAGGAGTGCCAGATGCGCAATGACCGATATGGCGGGGAAAATGCTCATTTCGAAACGGCCTGTCGTGCTAAAATGAAGCGGATGGCTTTCGGGCCAGCGGTATGCGTGATCAAATTCGTAGCGGCGCCGTGTTAACGAAGGCCGGCCAATTTCGCTGCAATTTGAGCGTTTTGCCTTTCTCGCATTGGTTGCGGCGCGAATTTTCGATGGGGGCCGCATATCAGGGTTCAGGAGGACCAGGATCGCGATCGATTCATGCAGCCTGAATGGCCGGTTGCCCCTCGTTATGTGCATAGATTCAACCTGTCAGACGATGATCCGGAGCGTGCGCCATGTCCCATGAGAGCCATTGCTTTGCAGACCGGGTCGATGCGGGCCGGCGGCTCGCCGCGGCGATAGCACGGGAAGGCATTGCCGATCCGCTGGTGATGGCGCTGCCGCGCGGCGGCGTGCCGGTCGCCTTCGAGGTGGCGACGATTCTCGATGCCCCGCTCGAGCTCCTGATCGTCAGGAAGATAGGTGCTCCCGGACATGCCGAGTTCGGCCTTGGAGCGCTCGTCGATGGCGACGAGCCGCAGTTGGTCCTCAATGCCGAGGCGATGCGCCTGGTCAAGCCGTCCAAGGCGTACCTCGAGGCAGAGACGGCGCGTCAGCGTCTCGAACTGGAGCGTCGCCGCACGCTTTACCTTGGCGATCGGCCGCGTATTTCAGCGGAAAAGCGCAATGTCGTCATCGTCGACGACGGAATTGCCACCGGCGGTACAGTCCGGGCCGCGGTTCAGGCGCTCCGCAAGGCGGGCGCTGCGGAGCTTATCGTCGCCGTCCCGGTGGCTCCGCCGAGCGCGATCGCCAGCCTCCGCCGGCAAATAGACCGCTTGGTCTGCCTCGCAACGCCCAATCCCTTCCATGCCGTCAGCATCCATTACGACGATTTTGAACAGACCACCGACGCCGAAGTGATCGCCCTGATGCGGCGCGCGAAAGGCGAAAACACACCAAGCCAGATCGGCAACGCCACCAAAAGTTCAGATGAAAGTGAGTGATGAACGGCATGCGGCTGCCCGATAGACCTCGCGGATATCAAGGGTTATGCTGGCGCCCCCGTAAAGGCCTTTCCGGTAGGTTCGACGATGAGTGAAAACCTTTCCGTCCGCCCGGTCGTCCGGAGCGACTACGAACAGTGGCTGCTGCTCTGGGAAGGCTACAATGCCTTTTACGGACGCGCGGGCGAAAGCGCGCTCGCTCCGGACATCACCGGCATGACATGGTCGCGCTTCTTCGATGCCTATGAGCCGATGCATGCCCTGGTTGCCGAGAATAAGGGCCGGCTGGTCGGGCTCACGCACTTCATCTTTCACCGCACCACCACGGCGATCCAGCCGAATTGCTATCTCCAGGACCTGTTCATCAACGAGGCAGCCCGCGGCGGCGGGGTCGGCGAGGCGCTGATCAACGGGGTCTTCGAAGCCGCAAGACGTGCCGGCACGTCGCGCGTCTACTGGCTGACCCACGAGTCGAACCTCAAGGCGATGCGGCTCTACGACAAGGTGGCGGAAAAATCCGGCTTCGTGATGTATCGGATGGTGATTTGAGGGAGCTTCCCCTCACACCCGTTCCACAAAGCCGTCCAGCACGCGCTTCTGACCGGCGCGGTCGAAATCGATCGTCAGCTTGTTGCCTTCGATCGCCGAAATGTTGCCGTTGCCGAATTTGATGTGGAAGACGCGGTCGCCGACATTGAAGCGCGAGGGTTCCGCGGTCGTCGATTTGGCGACGAGTTCGCCCTCGATGGTGCGGGTGCGGGAGCCGGATTCGCCGTAGCCGATGCGCTCGACGGCGTGGCCGGAGCGGCTACCCCAATTGTCGCGGGTGGCGTCCGAGCGGTGCTGCTGGGCGCGCTTCCAGCCGGGCGTCTGGTAGGTGTTTTCGAAGGGGTCGGCCTTGTCGAAGCGCGACTGGCCGTAACCGCCGCGATTGTAGCCGCCATAGGAGACGTCCTGTTCGGCGACCTCGACATGGTCGATCGGCAGTTCGTCGAGGAAGCGTGAGGGCATGGTCGTCTGCCAGAGTCCATGGATGCGGCGGTTCGAGACGAACCAGATATGGCAGCGGCGCTTGGCGCGGGTGATGCCGACATAGGCGAGGCGGCGCTCCTCCTCGAGACCGGCGCGGCCGCCCTCGTCGAGGGCGCGCTGATGCGGAAAGAGGCCTTCCTCCCAGCCCGGCAGGAAGACGGTGTCGAATTCCAGGCCCTTGGCCGAATGCAGCGTCATGATCGACACGGCATCCATGTTCTCGTTCTGCTCGGCATCCATGACCAGCGCGACATGCTCCAGGAAGCCGCGCATCGACTCGAAGGCCTCCATCGAGCGGATCAGTTCCTTGAGGTTTTCGAGACGTCCCGGCGCTTCGGCGGACTTGTCGGCCTGCCACATTGCCGTATAGCCGCTCTCGTCGAGGATCTGTTCGGCGAGTTCCGTATGAGGCGTCGTTTCCAGCAATGTCTGCCAGCGGCGGAAATCGGTGACGACGTCGAAGAGCGCCTTGCGCGCCTTCGGCTTCAACTCGTCGGTTTCGATGATTTCGGTTGCGGCGGCAAGCATCGGAACGTCGCGGGCGCGGGCATAGTCATGAAGGTTGCGAACGGTGGTGTCGCCAAGTCCGCGCTTCGGCGTGTTGACGATGCGCTCGAAGGCGAGGTCGTCGGCCGGCTGGCAGACGAGGCGGAAATAGGCCATGGCATCGCGGATCTCGAGCCGCTCGTAGAAGCGCGGTCCGCCGATGACGCGATAATTGAGGCCAAGCGTGACGAAGCGATCTTCGAACTCGCGCATCTGGAAAGAGGCGCGCACCAGGATGGCGATATCGTTCAGATTGTGCTTCTTGCGCTGCAGCTGCTCGATCTCCTCGCCGACGGCGCGGGCTTCCTCTTCGGAATCCCAGGCGGCGTGGGCATGCACCTTCTCATCGTCCGGGTGGCTGCGCTCGGTGAAGAGCGTCTTGCCGAGCCGGCCCTCGTTGTGGGCGATCAGATGCGCGGCGGCGCCGAGGATGTGCTCGGTCGAGCGGTAATTGCGCTCCAGCTTGATGACCTTGGCGCCGGGAAAATCCTTGTCGAACCGGAGGATGTTGTCGACCTCGGCGCCGCGCCAACCATAGATCGATTGGTCGTCGTCACCGACGCAGCAGATATTTATCTGCTGCTGTTTATTTGCGCTCACGCTGTCGCCGCTGGCGCGGCTGCGCTCCGCGGGGGCGGACGAAACGTCGTCCGGCCAGCCTTGGCTGGCTCGGGCTTCGCCCGCAGGCGTGGCCCTCGCGACGCCGGCCTTGCCCTGCGGCCGCTGCGCCAGGAGCCGCAGCCACATATACTGCGCCGTGTTGGTATCCTGGTACTCGTCGACCAGGATGTAGCGGAACTTGTCGTGGTAGTCCCTGAGCACGTCCGGATTGGCGCGGAACATGCGGATCGGGTGCAGCAGCAGGTCGCCGAAGTCGCAGGCGTTGAGCGTCAGCAGCCGGTTCTGATAGGCGGAGTAGAGCTCGCGGCCCTTGCCGTTGGCGAAGGCGCGGGCGTCGCCCTCCGGGATATGCGCCGGATCGAGCCCCTTGTTCTTCCAGGTGTCGATCATGCCGGCGAATTGCTTGGCCGGCCAGCGTTTGTCGTCGAGGCCTTCGGCCTGGATCAGCTGCTTGCTCAGACGGACCACGTCGTCGGTATCGAGGATGGTGAAATCGGATCTCAGGCCCACGAGCTCGGCGTGGCGGCGCAAGAGCTTGACGCCGATCGAGTGGAAGGTGCCGAGCCAGGGCATGCCTTCGACCGCATGGCCGACGAGCACGCCGATGCGCTCCTTCATCTCGCGCGCCGCCTTGTTGGTGAAGGTCACTGCGAGGATCTGCGATGGATAGGCGCGGCCGGTCGAAAGGATATGCGCGATGCGGGTGGTGAGCACGCGCGTCTTGCCGGTGCCGGCGCCGGCGAGCACCAGGACCGGACCCTCAAGCGTTTCGACGGCTTCGCGCTGTTCCGGGTTGAGGCCGGAGAGATAGTCGGGCCGCTGGGCCTTGTCGCGGGCCGCCATGGCGCGCGCGGCGATGCCGCCGGCGGCAGGCGCGGGTTTGCGCGGCGCCGGCTCCTCGTCGAAGAAGGGAATGTCGTCGAAACCTTTGCTCATGCGGCCCAATGTAGTGATTCGGGACCGAAAGGCCAGAAAGGATGTTCTTCTTTTATTCCCGAGTCTCGTCGGGCCCGTGCAAGCCTGTGGAAAGACTGGCGTTTTCAGCACCGGTGTGCTGGTGACGCTATCGTTGGGCCGTGGCGTCGAAGGCCGGATCGATCGGAACCTGCAGCGCGGTCGCCAACTGATACCAACGAGCGGTGATCATGACCGATGCGCCCATTCGCGGA
>NZ_AUTC01000005.1 GCF_001461695.1 Sinorhizobium fredii USDA 205
CCCGCCAGCTATCGCTGCATCAATCCGCTGATAACTTTACAGTGCCGGTCAAAGCGTTTGCCGGGAAATTCCGGGACAACCGATATATCGGGCATTATATCGCCTATCCGAAATCGGGCAGCCAGAGGCGACTGGCACGCATTTTTGCCGACTGGCTGACCGACCAGCGTTGCTAAGCGACAATACCCGTGCGTTCGGCGTCGCCGGGATTATCTGGCCGCCATGCTTGCAACGAGATCGCTGAACCGCTCGCCCTGAATGCCGACATGTCCCCGCAGCAGGCGGCGGGCGTCCTCTCCGTTTCCAGCAAAGATCGCATCGACGATGGCGCAATGTTCCGAGAAAGACGTCGACAACCGATTGCGCACGCGCAATTGCAGGCGGCGGTAGGGCCGCAGGCGCCGGTGCAGTTGCAGGCATTGTTCCTCGAGAAACTCGCTTCGGCTGGCCGCATAGATCGCCTTATGGAATTCCTCGTTGTCGTAGTAAGAGCTGGCTCGGGAAATCTGCACAGCTAGGATAAGTGGAATTTCTGCCTGACTTCGGCTTAGATGCCGGGAACAGGAGAGACCATACAAGACGACCGCTCCTTGAGGGGGCGACAGGCGTATTCGGTGATGAAGCGAAGGCGGAACCGGCGCGTCCAACCGTCGATGTGAAAACGCTGCACGCCAAAATCGGCGCACTGACGCTGGAGAACGATTTTTTATCCGGTGCGCTGGGCAAGGCGGATTGATGCGGGACAACAAATGATCGACCGCGATCATAGGCTATCCGTCGTGCGCCAGGTGAAGCTTCTCGGCTTCAGCCGTGGCAGCCGTCTACTATTCTCCACGTTCAGTGTGGCACAGCGATCTGGCTCTGAGGCGGCGGCGGACGAATGCGTCGCATTCGCTCGGGGATCGACGAACTACATCTCGACTACCCTTTTGCCGGAAGTCGTATCTTGCAAGGGCTCTTGAGAGGAGAAGGCCTGGAAACTGGGCGGCGGCACGTCGCCACACTGATAAACAAGGTGGGCATCGAGACAATATACCGTCGCCCTAACGCCTCCAAACCAGCGCCAGGTCACACACGCCCGAAACTGTTCAGACAAACCGAGCCGTGCGAGCTTCTCCTGTCTGGTTGGTGATCATCGATGATCGATGAATATCGAACATGCGTGTTCGAACGCTTCCAATGCAGCAGAAATGGCGGGCCGAGCTTTGCTTCCCTTTGCGAATGCCGAAAAAAGTCGCCGCTGTGTTACAGGGCGTAGGTCCAGGCACCGAAAATCGGGATCGAGCAGTATATTGTGCGTCGCAAGACCTGGAAGAACGGTAACGAAGCTTCCGGTTCGCACAAACTCCAATGTCGCTGCAATGTTGCGGCAGCTCGACATGATTTGTGGCGTATATCCCTCCGCATGGCACGCGTTCACGATGAACGTCTGATAGCCAATGGCTGATTGGTTCAGGGCCCATTTTTCCTGGGCAAGTTCCCATAGTTCGACCGACTTTCGTCCAGTGCCCGCTAATCTGTGATCGACTGAAACAACGGCTTTAAAGGGGTCGATGTAAAGGGGCTGGAAGTCCAGCTGGTGCGCGAAGTTTTCCGTCCCAGTTAGATCGTCTACGATTGCGATGTCGACCTGCTTCGTCGCAGTCGCTTTGAGGCCGTCACCCGGCTCCATTTCGTTGAAAAAGATCTCCAGCGAGGGGTGCTGTTTTGCCAGCTGGGTAATCGCTTGTGGGATGATAGTTGCAGCTGCTGAACCGAATGCAGCGATACGCAAGTCGCCGGTCACCGTTTGTGCAGTTCGCGCGAGATCCGCTTCTACTTCGTTCACGGCCTGAAGTATTCCGCCAATGCCGGCCAACAAACGCTCGCCGGCCGATGTCCAGCGTACACCTCTCCCCGAGCGCTCGAACAGAACGAGGCCAAGCTCCTTCTCAAGGAGAGAGAGTTGCTGCGAGACAGCGGGCCGCGTCAGGTTCAGGGATCTTGCAACCGCCGAAATCGTGCCAAGGACCGAGAGCTCATGAAGAAGTTGCAGCCGTGAGAGATTGAGCATGATAAACGCAGTCCGTAAGTTTTTCTTACATGTAGTGTTATCAAGCGTCGCCTTTTCTTTCACTCATTTTCTGTGATCAATACGTAAAAAAAGGGGAACAATTAGAGAGTGATCGCTCGACCGCGCGTGCTGTCGGATCGTCTTTCTTGGCCTCCCCTTTTTTGGACAGAGTCTATTGGCTCATCACGAGGAAGGTACAAGATGACTACGGTTGCTTTTATTGGTGTTGGTCGGATGGGTTCGAGAATGGCGCTTCGCCTACTCGATGCAGGTCATGTGGTCCACGTTTTTGATCCCAACACGGCGGCTACCGCTGAGCTTGCTGTAAAAGGCGCTGTCGTTGAGGCATCGCCGAGTGCCGCCGCCGCGCCAGCCATGTTTGTTCTCAGCAGCCTGCCGAGTCCTGCCACTCTTCGCGACGCCATTACCGGCGAGAATGGTATCCTCAAGAAAGTGGCCGCGGGCGCTACGGTTATCGACTTCAGCACAGTCGATGCATCGACAACCAAGGCCATTGCAGCACAGTGCGAAGCGAAGGGCGTTCACTTCATGGACGCGCCGGTCAGCGGCGGTGTCGCCGGCGCCAGCGCCGGGACTCTTCTGGTTATGGCTGGCGGAAGCCAAGACGTTCTCGATGCAGCCCGCCCGGTCCTCGGCCCGATCGCCGGCCGCATTGTGCATTGCGGCCCTGTCGGTTCTGGCCAACTGACCAAACTCGCCCATAACCTCCTGACGGCAATCAATACCGTTGCCCTAGGCGAAGTGCTTTCCGCCAGCGTCAAATCCGGCGCGAACCTATCTGTTCTGACGGAAGTCCTGTCCGGCGGACTCGCGGGCAGCAAGATGCTCGACTACCTCCCAAAAACGCTTTTCACCGAAGAGCGTCCTGCAAACTTCGCACTCGATCTGATGCACAAGGACATCTCCCTGTGCCTCGAGGAGTTCTCGGCTTACCCCATGCCGCTCGGTCAGATGGTCCGCCAAATCTACAATATGGCACGCGCCGAAGGTCTTGGAGGCAAGGATTCCACGAGCGTAGCAGAAGTTTTCGAAAATCTTCTGAAAGTCGAACTGCGCCTGCCCGCAAGCGCCTGATCACCCGCATTCAACCAAGGAACGAACAATGTCTCAGACAGCTAAAGTCCGGAATGACACGGCGGAAGTCATTTTGCCAACCGCTGGCCTTTCCGGTCAACTGATCAATGGAGCATGGGTCAAGCCCGTATCTGGCGCGATGCTCGACATCATCAATCCCTGCCGCAGCAGCGTCATTACGACGATCGGCGCGGCGGACAGAGAAGATGTCGATGCTGCAGTTGCCGCGGCGAAGGCAGCGTTTCCCTCGTGGCGGCGTCTGGCATCGCGTACGCGCGGCGCGCTCCTGACGGAGCTTGCCAATCGTGTCTCAGCGCATTCGGAAGAGATCGCTCGCATTCTCGCTGCAGAAACCGGAAACGCGCTGCGTACGCAGAGCCGTCCGGAAGTCATGAGTTCCATTGAAGTGCTGCGTTACTATGGCGGAACGGTCGCCGAACAAAAGGGCGAAACGCTTCCGCTTGGCCCGGGTCTGTTCAGCTACACGACGCGCGAGCCGCTTGGCGTCGTCGGTGCGATCATACCGTGGAATTCACCGCTGGTTCTCGCCGCCGTCAAGATAGGCATGGCTCTTGGCACTGGCAATACGCTCGTCCTGAAGCCTGCCGAAGACGCGCCGCTTGCGGTCATCCGAGTCGCAGAGCTTGCAGCCGATCTGTTCCCGAACGGCGTCTTCAACGTCGTGACCGGCGTAGGTGAAGTAGCAGGTGCTGCCCTATCCGGCCATCCGGACGTTGCAAAGATCTCTTTCACGGGTTCGGTCGAGGTCGGTAAACTGGTCGCCCATGCCGCCGCCGACCGTATTGCTCGCGCCACATTGGAGCTTGGGGGCAAGAGCCCAACCATCGTCTATCCGGACGCCGCGACCGACGACAGGATCGATGGCCTTGCAGCGAACATCATTAATGCGATGCGGTTTGCTCGTCAGGGGCAGTCCTGCACTGCCGGTTCACGTCTTTATGTCCATCAGGATGTATTCGAGCCTGTCTTGAAGAAGGTCGTCGAGAAGCTTGCCGTAATGAAGATCGGCGACGCCCTTGACGAAGAGACCGATATCGGCGCGATCATCAACGAGGAGCGCTACAGCGCTGTTCGGGAGTTCATCTCCGAGGCGGTTAACTCGGGCGCCGAAGTGGTAACCGGTGAAGTCCCGCCCGCGGCTGGCAGGAACGTCGGATTCTTCCCGAAGCCGACCGTCCTCAAAGGCCTCACCAACGACTGGCGCATCGTGCAGGAAGAGGTGTTCGGCCCTGTTCTCGTTGCCATTCCATGGACGAGTGAAGTCGAGGTTATCGAGTGGGCAAACAACACCCACTATGGCCTTGCCGCCTATATCTTTGCCAATGACCTAACCACGGCTCTCAATGCGGCGAGCCGGATCGACGCCGGTTGGCTCCAGATCAACCGCGCCGGCGGCCAGATCCCCGGCATGTCCTATGGCGGCATCAAGCAGAGCGGTATTGGATCCGAATACTCCATCGAAGGTGCTCTTGAGGCCTACACGGCCCGCAAAAGCGTCACGGTCAACCTCTGAAGTTACGGATAAGAGCCAAGTCGATGCCCAAAACGCTTTCCATCAATAGCAAGCTGACGACGGCCGATATCGAGCGCCTATGCGTATTTGGCGAGCGTTTCGATCGACTTATGACACTAGAGGTCCGCCCGCTAACGGGCGGGCTTCCGGCTGGAATCGTCGTCCCGACGTATCTGGCCTGTCGCGCGGTACAAGGCGAGCCTTCCTCGACGCTCGCGGCAAGAAAGCTGCTTGCAGCAATACGCCCAGGATCAGATGTTATTGTCGCGACCGGCGCAGGCGTTGCGCCGAAGCTGCCTCTCGGGGAGACCGACGGTCCGCCCGGTGCTGTGGCGCTGGCGCGCAGCCTGGCGCTCGGATTTGGCGCGAATGTTACGCTTGTCGCCCAGGACGAGCATATGCCCGCTGTCGATGCCTGCGTTCGAGTCATCGAGGACGTTGCGCAGTCGCAGGGCTCGATCACCACAGCCATTTTTCCGAAAGGCGAGGCAGAAGGTCTAGCCGCCGCCACCGATATTTTTGATCGTCTGAAACCGACGGCCGTCATTTTCGTAGAGCGCGATGGTCCGAACGAAGCTGGCCACTATCATGGCATTCGTGGCGATCGCCGCCCGCCGGGAACCGTCGCAGATGTCTATCGCCTGGCCTACGAGGCGAAACAGCGAAACGTGCTGACGGTCGGAATCGGCGACGGCGGTAACGAAATCGGGTTCGGAAAAATTCGTGAAGCGGTCGCCGCCCTCTTGCCACGCGGTGGTCGCTCGCAGCCTGACGAGACGGGTGTGGTCACCATCACCGAAACCGACGTTCTCGTCAGTGCATCCGTATCCAATTGGGGAGCTTATGCGGTCTCCGGGGCTCTCGCGATAGCGCTCGACGATGAGAATCTCGCGCACAGTGGCGATCGGGAACATGCGTTCATTGTCGCTTGCATTGCAGCGGGCGCGCTCGACGGGGCGACTTCGCGTCCCGCACTCGCTGTCGATGGTATCGACTGGCGAGGCCACTCAGGCGTCTCCGAGCTGATGCGTAGCATCGCAATTTCTGCAACTTCGAAATCCGAACTCAAAAACGCGGCCACAGCATCCAGCGAGGCGGACCTACCGATTTTTTCGGTGCTCGATGATGCCCAGGCCAAAGGAGGTTATCACCTATGAGCCTATCCACGCAAAAGAGCGAAAGTCAGACAGCTCGCCGGGACACCTTCGGTAATGAGATCGATCCGGTCGTCGGTTTCGCGCGTGGCTCGATCATCAAATCCAGTATCGAGGAGGCTAAACGCCTTCGCCATGGACAGACCGTCGCGGCAAAGCGCGTCCAGGCACTTGGACCGCGATCGATCGGCGTTTTCACAGGAAACCAGCGCGATTTTCCAGTTCGTCCGGAAGACCTGAACACAAATTGCGAGGAATGGATTGGTCCTGGTCTTTATGCCGAGGAGCTCCGCGCGGTCGCCATCGAACATCTTGGCGGACGAAGTGATGACGGATGTGCCGTTTTCAATCGCACCAGCGCCGGGATCGTAGCGACGATCGCCGCACTCGCCGGCGGAAAGCCGGTACTTTCGGTCGTGCCTGCCGGCGATCGATCTCACGCGTCGGTCGTACGTGGATGTACACTCGCCAGGGTCGGGCTGAAGGAAGTTACCTCGGACAAAGATTGGCGCACTCACATTGCGGATTGTTGTCTGGTTATCGTAACCACCGTTACGAGCGCTCTGGCTCGGCTCGATGACGCTTTTACGATAGCCGTGGTCGAGGAAGCCCACAAAGCTGGAGCCATTGTCCTTCTCGATGAGGCCTACGGGGCTCGCCTTCGCCCTGTACTGCACGGAGGGCAGAAAGCTCTTGCACTCGGTGCGGATCTCGCGATCACCAATTGCGATAAGGCCGGACTTTCGGGGCCGCGCGCTGGCGTGCTGGTCGGCCGTTCCGGTCTCGTCATGGCCGCAGGCGCCAAAGCTGCCGAGTATGGTATGGAAGCTCGTGCTCCAATCGCGGCGGCCGTGCTTCGCTCTCTTCAAAAATTCGATCCTCATCATCTGACACAGGAGGCGGCGGCCGGTCAGGAACTTGCCGCCGCACTTGAGGCAGCGATGGGCGCGGGCGTTGTCATGCGCAGCGACCTTGGACCCATGGTCAATGAAGACGCCGTGCTCGCTATCATTCTCGAACGTGCGTCGATCTCGGCCGATGCGCTCAATGTCGTGCCCTGCGAGGCGACTGCGGCACTCGGCATGCTCCTTCTGGCAGACCACGGCATTTTGACTGTCAACACGCATGGCCAGCCCGGTGCGCGCGTTTCGCTGCGTCTGAAACCGACTCTTGATGCCCTTGCAAGTGTCGGTGGCGTGAGCGCCGTCGTCGATGCGGTCGATGACTGCATTACCAAGGTTGCAGACATTGTCACTGATGAAAACGCCATGAAGACGCTGATCCTGGGAGATTTCGCATGACCACTTCGAATTTCGCCGCCATGGACGACCGGCTCGACCGGCTGGTCAATCTCGACCTGGGCGGCCGCGGCGTCGAGCATCTTTCTGCGGCTACCCGTCTATTGCTTGGAGCATCGCCGGTGGGAGCAGCGGCCGATAAACTTGCCGCGCTGAACCACGAGGATGTCGTACTGGTCACAACGGGTTCGGTTTCGCGCGCCTGGATCTCCCCAGAGATCGGCGAGAATGACGGTCCGGCTGGTCTGGCGGCGGTGGTGCGCGCAATCAGCCTTTCCCGCAAGGCGCTGTGTGTCGTTCTCGCGGAGGCGACCTTGATCGAGCCAATCGGCAAGCTCATGACGACGGCGGGCCTGACCGTCGTTCCAGTCGAACAGGCTAAGATTGCCGCCCGCGACAAGAGCCTCGCCGTCGTATCGCTTCTGCCATTTACGACCAAGGATGAGGACGCCCCCGCCGAAGCTTGCCGCATTCTGGACGAATTAAACCCCGTCCTGCTGTTTTCGACCGAACGCGTCGGTCGCAATGCCGACGGCATCTATTGCAGCATGCGTGGTGTGGACTACGGCATGGACCGCGCGCGCATCGATTATGTGTTCGATGAAGCCAACAAGCGCGGCGTTTTGACCGTGGCAGTCGGCGACGGCGGCAATGAAATCGGAATGGGTGCGATCAAGGAAGCAGTTCATAAGCACGTCCGTTTTGGTGACGCGCGACCGGAAGGTGGCGCCGGGATCGGCGCCATGACCGGCTCCGATATTCTCGTCACGGCGGCGGTCTCAAATTGGGGTTGCTACGCTATCGTCGGCGCGCTCGCCGCTCGGTTGAAGGACATCCGGCTCCTTCACAAGCCAGAAATGGAAGCCACTCTTCTCAAGCGTGGTGTCGATATCGGCCTGATCAACTCTGTCGACGGACTGATCGACGCAAATGTCGATGGTATACCACTTTCCACCCATCTTGCGATTTCCGAGATTATCGAGGGGATCGTTCGACCCGCGCTGCGCTGATTGTGCAGGCGCAATACAACCACAAGGGGAATGAAAATGAAAAATGGATTTCTTTCTAAGCTGCGTTCGGTCTTCGCCGGCGCGTTGGCAACCATGGTCGTTGCGGGAGCAGCCCATGCCCAAGAAACATCGCGGCTTGATGAGCTTCTGTCTCGCGGAAAACTGATCGTTGGCGTGTCGAGCGAATCTCCGCCGTTCGGATTTGTCGATGAGAAGGGCGAACTGGTCGGCTTCGATATCGACATAGCCAAGCTGATTGCTAAGGCGACATTCGGCGACGAAACCAAGGTCGAGTTTGTACGTCAGAGTGCAGCCCAACGCTGGCCGAATGCTCAGAACGGCACAATCGACTTCGGCGCGCAGACTACGAGCATTTATGCTGATCGCGCTCAGAAGGTCGCTTTCACCCGTAGTTACATCGACGGTGGTGTCGTGATGATCGTTCGCAAGGACGCGCCGTTTCAGAAGCTCGCCGACTTCAACAAGTCGGACGTCACGATTGCCAATCTGACGACGCCGACCCAGGAGGAACGCGCCAAACGCCTCTTCCCGAGCGCACAGATCGCCACCTTCGACGGCATTGCGGCCCAATTCAATGCCGTGAAGCTTGGTCGTGCGCAAGGGGCACAGTTGGATGGCCCGGTCGCCGCCTGGTATGTCAAACAGAACCCCGACATGCGCGTCATCGAGGAGCGACTGACAGATGTCGTAAATACTGGCATCTTCATGAAACCCGGCGACTTCCGCCTGTGGCAGTATCTAGATCTCACGGTCAGCGAAATGACCGGTGGATACCTCTTTGCCGACTACAGCAAGATTTATGAAAAGTGGTTCGGTACGAAGCCCTTGAACGTCAAATGGTATCTCAATCAGCCACAGAAGTAGTCGGTCTTTGGGTTCAAAATAACAAGGGGAACACCATTGGACGCGTTCGTAATTTTCTTCACCAGATATCTTCCGGCGTTTGCCGACGGGTTCCTGATTACTGCGGGGGTAGCGGCTCTCGCCGCCCCTGCGGCACTGATTTGGGCCATTGTATTGATTATACCCCGGCTCGCCCAATGGACATGGGCCAGCAGATTGGTTGATGCCTATGTCGAGGTTATGCGCAATTCGCCGCTTCTGGTGCAAATGTACCTGCTTTATTTCGGGCTGCCTCTTCTCGGCCTCTTCTGGAGCAGCATCGTCTGCGGTGTAATCGCAATCGCCTCGCAGCACGGCGCATTTCTTTCCGAGATCCTGCGTTCCGGAATTCAATCCCTAAGCCAGAGGCAATGGGAAGCCGGTAGCGCGATTGGCATGCGCAGATTCGCGGTCATCCGTCTCGTCATTCTGCCGCAGGCGTTTATCAAGGTGCTGCCGGCGCTCGGTAACCAACTCATCGTCCTCGTCAAAGACACCTCACTTGTATCGGCCATCGGCGTCATGGATCTGACCTTGACCGGTAAGATGACGATCGAACGATCGGGCGCGTCCTTTGAAGCCTTCATTGCAGTCGCGTTCTTCTACCTCATTCTCACAAGCACGCTCGGCCTGGTCCTTCGTATCATCGAAGTGCGTGCGGCCCGGAGGTATGGCTGATGTTTCCTGTCCTTCAATCGAATTTGCCTTACCTGCTACAAGGCGCGGTATACACCGTCATACTGTCAGCAATCGTCGTCTCCTGCGGCACGGCGCTTGGCGTCGGGATTGGTGTCCTGGCATCTGTTGGCGGAGCAATCCTCCGTTCCATCATCACTGCCTACATTTTCCTGTTCCGTGGCGTGCCGGTTCTGGTGATCATGTTTCTCGGTTTCTACAGCTTTCCCGCTTTGGGTTTGCGGCTGGATGCATATACGGCGGTCGCCATTTCCATGATCGTTTATGTGGGTGCTTTTGTTGCCGAAGCGACGCGCGGGGCGATTGCCGGCGTGCCGACGGGACAGACAGAGGCTGCCAAAAGCCTTGGAATGCGCAAAGGCAAAATGATGCGGGAGATTGTCCTTCCGCAGGCAATGCGCCTGGTTATCGCGCCAGTCCTCAATATCTCACTTATGGCAATCAAGCAGACATCCTATGCATCCATTGTAGGAGCGTGGGAGCTGTCCTTCGCTGCCCGCGAAGTGGTGGAGCGCACTCTTGCTGCATTCCAGATCTTTCTCGGCGTTATGCTCATCTATTTCATCATCTGCTACCCGCTTTCGCTCGCTGCACGCGCGCTCGACAAACGTTTGGCCTTTGACAGTTAAGGAGACCAACATGAACCAAGCTGCTGCCCCGATTTCTCAGAGCGACGATATTGTTGCTATCAGAGGTCTCCGCAAATCCTACTCGACACTCGAAGTCCTGAAGGGCATCGACATATCCGTCAAGCGCGGTGAAGTCGTCGTCATCCTTGGGCCGAGCGGGTCGGGAAAATCCACAATGTTGCGTTGTGTGAATTTCCTTGAGAACTTCGACCAGGGGACCATTACCGTTGAGGGCCGCCCGGTCGGCTACAAGATGGTGAACGGCACGCGCAGGCCGGTAAGCGAAGTTGACAACGCCAGCCTTCGCCAACACGTCGGCATGGTGTTCCAGAGCTACAATCTTTTCCCCCATCGTACCGTTCTTCAGAACGTAATGATGGGTCCGGTCAAGGTGAAGGGCATGGACAACAGCAAGGCGCGTGACATCGCCATGAAGCTCCTTGCCAAGGTCGGAATGGAACACAAGGCCGACGCCTATCCAGGGCGACTTTCGGGTGGTCAACAGCAGCGCGTAGCTATCGCCCGGGCGCTTGCGATGGAACCATCCGTCATGCTCTTCGACGAGGTCACGTCGGCGCTCGATCCCGAACTCGTCGGGGAAGTACTCAAAGTCATGCGCGAGTTGGCCGAAGAAGGCATGACAATGATTGTTGTTACCCACGAAATGGGATTTGCGAGGGGGGTCGCCGATCGGGTTGTCTTTATGGATGGTGGCGTTGTGGTCGAGCAAGGTCCGCCAGAAGAGATCATGACCAATCCCCAAACGGATCGGTTCCGTGGTTTTCTGTCACGTCACCTCTCTCATGAAGGGTGAATGCTTGTCTCCACGATCGACACCCAGCAGAATCATCGCCTCTTGCATCTGGGACATGCTTCGGAAAAGTGGAGAGGCATTTTTTGATCATGCGGCCAGTCTCTCGAACTGTGCGGGCCAAGCACTTAAGCTTGGCCGTCCACGGCCGGGGCAGCGCTAGAAGTTCCATAAATTTGATTACGCGATATGTTATAACATAACATGCGAATGTTGAAGACGAGATATCGAACTCCCAGCCTCCTCCCGGGGCAACTCGGCTGCCGTCGCACAGGTCTCGACGGCAGCCACTTTTCTCGGAGGCATCGCAGTCTTGGCTTCTACCGAGATTTCAATGCTGCCGTCCGGTACCAAACCTGCCGCCGACCGCGGCGCAACTGAGCGCGATTTTTGTCATGAAGGAATGGACACTCTCGCCACTTGAAAAGACCTGCCTTCGATGGATTTCTCGAGGTAGGACCGTCGCCGAAATCGCTTCGCTGGAGGGCAAGAGCGTCGCCGATATCGAGGGTTATCTCCAGCGCGCGCTTGCCGCGCTGGAGGTAAGATCAACGGAAGAAGCTATCGCGAAGGCCAATCTCTCAGAGCCCGAGTGACCGGCTCCGCTGGCGGGACTGGGAACGAAGAATGCGACGCGCTCGTTGCGCTGCGTTTGGCAAGTTTTGGAGGGTTCGTTGCCGTATCGTGCGCTCTCAAAATATGAAGTTGAACGGGCTGACGCCGGTGCGATGCCGGCGCACGACGCGAGCGCGTTGCTTTCGACGAGCGTTGAACCGCTCCGCCACGGGAGCGCTGGCCAAGATCGACACTACATCGTCGGCCGTTTCAGCGCTTGGGAGGGGAAGTGCCGTTCAGCCCTGAAACTTGGCTTCGATGACGCGCCCGACGCATTCGTTCTTTACCTGCCGTCCACCAACGCGCCGGAGATACGTGCCGGGACACAAAGCTTCCCGACGACGAGAGCAACAGGTTTTCTGGAGGATCTCGCGTACTTCGACGAGCTAACCCCTCATGAACATTCCAACCATATCGGCCTTTCCTTCGAAAAGGCGGCGATGGTGCAGCAGGTGAGTGAACTGCTGGATGGTCCTGTCACGACGGATCTCGAATTCGATCGTATTGTCGATCTGACTTCCGAGAAAGGATTGCGGTTGGCGGCGCTCGGCCATCTTGTTTGGAGTTGCCTCAATCTTTCCGAAGCAGATCGACTATCACCGGCCGCTATCGAGCGGCTATTTCAGGCGACGATGATCGCACTTCTGGAGGTCGCTCCCAACAGCTACATGCCGCGGCTCGAACAGTCGCTCTCGCCGGCTGTCTCGTGGCAGGTGAAAAGAACGATCGAGTACATGCACTCGAACCTGGCGCAATCCATGACGGCTGCTCTGATCGCAGCCGAGACGGGTACAAGCGTCAGGGCATTGCAGGCGGCCTTCCAGCGTTTCAAAGGCACCACGCCTTTAGGCTATCTTAGAACGATCCGCCTTGAAGCTGCCCGCAGAGCTCTCCTAGGCGATGACGGCTCACGATTGATTTCCGATGCGGCGCGCAATGGAGGGTTCACCCATATGGGGCGGTTCGCCGCCGCCTATTATCAAGCTTTCGGCGAAACGCCTTCGGATACGCTCCGAATGCGCTGAGTGTCCGGTCGGTGGGTAGGGTGAAGGTGGACACGATTGTTGTGGCGCGGGAAACTGCCGCAGACCAATAGGCGTGCGTGATCCTTTATCTCCTTCGGAAGCAGCCCAATCCCGCTCTTTTGTGATGGCGTCCTGGCCCGGCGCCGGATCTTCCACGATCAACCCGTAAAGGGTCCGCTAGCAAGCTGCGGCCGCTTCGGCTTCGCCTCGCGGTGATCGCGCCCGCCGTCGGGCCTTTTGAGGAGCCATCGAGCGGGATTGGCCCGCTCCCGAAGGAGCCTCTCACATGTCGCACGATCTTTCCCTCGCTCAATCCCACGCCTTCCAGCTCTCCCGCGACCTGATGGTCCCGGTCACCCTCTTCTCGGTCGGCGGCGAGTACGGCGTGCTTCCTTCCGACGAGATCGACGCCGATGACGATCTTGAGATCGTCCATGAGTTCTTCCCATGGCCGGCTCATTGAGCCGGCCTGTGCCTCCGGCGTGCCGCTTGCGAGCGGCAGGCCGCAAGGGAGGCTGCGCCGCGGCCGGGTCTTGCATGATCCGACAATTGCCAGCCGTGCCCTTGCCGCCTTTGCTCTTCGCGGCTGGTGGAAGTGCGCCCGCGAAGCGACGGGCAAGCAAGGCAAAGAGGAAGAGGCATGAACAGGAAGGAAATAGAGGCGCTGCGCGAACGGGTAGGCTGTGCGGCTGTTCTTGAGCATGCGGGCTTCGCCATCGATGCGAAGGAGAGTACCCGGCGGGCGGTGAAGTTTCGGCGTGGCGCTGAAATCATCATCGTGGTTCATGAGGGGCGCGGATGGTTCGATCCGCTCAGCGATGCGAAAGGGGATGTGTTCGGACTTGTCGAACATCTCGATCATGTCGGATTTCTCGAAGGCGCCGGGAGGGTCGCCGACCTCGTCGGTTTCACGATCGACGAGCCGGAATGGCAGGCGCCCAGGCCCGATCAAAACCACGACCTTTCTCTGCCCGAGCGTTGGCAGGGACGCCGCTATCCGTGGCCCGGCTCGTCGACGTGGGCTTATCTCTCCGGCGAGCGTTTCCTGCCAGCCAACGTGCTCCGCGCGACAATCCGGCAAGACCGCCTCCGGGAGGGTCCCTATGGCAGCATGTGGGCAGCGCATACGGACAATGCGGGCGCTGTGACCGGCTGGGAGGCGCGAGGGCCTGAGTATCGGGGCTTTGCCTCCGGAGGAACGAAGGGTCTCTTCCGTCTGGGGCCGGACACAGCGTTGCGCCTGGCCGTCACTGAAGCTGCTATCGATGCCATGAGCCTTGCCGCCATCGAGGGGCTGCGTGATGGAACCGTATATCTCAGTAATACCAACGAGCGGTGATCATGACCGATGCGCCCATTCGCGGAGT
>NZ_AUTC01000006.1 GCF_001461695.1 Sinorhizobium fredii USDA 205
GACTATGCCTTGGGCGGACACACTGCATCGCTCGGCCTTTGCTGGCTTCCCGCAGGCACTCTGCCGGGCTTCCCGGACGGCATGGTCATCGGGCAGCATGGTTCCTGGAACCGCAGCACGTTGCGCGGCTACAAGGTTATCTTCGTGCCGTTCGTGAATGGACGTCCGGCCGGGCCGCCGCGCGACATTCTGACCGGTTTCCTTTCGCCTGACGAGCGGGCGTCCCATGGACGGCCGGTTGGAGTTACCATCGGCCCGGACGGCTCCCTGTTAGTGGCGGACGATGTCGGCGATGTGATCTGGCGCGTGACGGGCGAGGCGGAGCGCGGCTGAACGGCCGCACACCGCAGGGGACATGCCGTTGCACGCTACCGCAAGGTGCTGATGGCCCATGGCACCCCGATCACCGATGGCGGACAGGCGTTTTTTCGTCGCGCATTTCACTGGTTCGATTGGCCAACCTGACTGCTTTTGCCACGCCTTGCGCGTATGAACGATCGGCATCCACCCAATCGCGCCTAACTTTTAACATTCTGGCTTCAATGGATTTGCGGTTTCTTGCGCGCTAACGCGCTAGGCTGTAGTGACAAATTAACCGGGAGAGGATTCCCAAGCGGAGGC
>NZ_AUTC01000007.1 GCF_001461695.1 Sinorhizobium fredii USDA 205
TGCGGCTGAACGCGCAACGGGTGCCGCCGCGCACCGCAGGGCTGCCGCTCGCCGATAGCGCCGGGCCATGTCCGGTGCTGGCGCGATGTCGCCCTTCGGCACTCTGGCTGCGAACTGCCGCTCAGCCCAAAGCGGCAGTCTGTGTCAGGTACCAACCGTCGGATTTTCACTGCTAGACCAGATCTGGAGTCGCGACTTGGACCGCCGCCGTTAAGTTCGGATTCAGTCTTTCTTGGTAAATTCCCGTTAGCACTTTCCGATCAGTCGCGACGGCATCATGCCCCCGCCGTCGACAATGTCTTGCGTACGGGTTCCCAATGCGTTTGTCGGCTGCGCCAGCAATCCTCCTCACCTGCCTTGTTCTCTCGGGCTGCTTCTCCAGTTCCGGCCCTGAAACCGTTCTTTCGCCGCGGCCGTCGCGAGAAACGACGAGTTCGGTCGCGCCGCCCGCCGCCCCGGTGGTCTCCGTGCCAGGCCCGGTTCCGTCCGGCGACGTCGGCATGGCCGAGGCACCAGGCGAGCCGCCGCAGGAGCTCGCCTGGACCGGCCAGGTGCCGCAGCCGCAGGCTTTCACGTCCATGGAAAGCGATGCCGGCATGCCCGTTCCGATGGATCGACCGGTCGCCATGGTCGTCCCGGACAATCCGGCGATGGACGAAGCGCCGCGAACCCGTTCGCGCGTCTACGGCCATCGCTTCCGCGACGCCAAGCCGATCAATTTCGGCAAGCGGTCACCGCGCAAGCTCGCCGTGCACGGCGTCGACGTTTCACGCTGGCAGGGCAATATCGACTGGGAGAAGCTGAGGACCCAGGGTGCCAACTTCGCCTATATCAAGGCGACCGACGGCGGCGACCATCTCGACCCGATGTTCAAGAAGAACTGGCGCCGGGCCGAGCAGGCCGGCCTGAAGCGGGGCGCCTACCACTTCTTCTACTGGTGCCGGACGGCCGGCGAACAGGCCGACTGGTTCATCCGCAACGTACCGCGCGAGGCCAACGCCCTGCCGCCGGTCATTGACGTCGAATACAATGGCGAATCGAGTTGCAAGCGACGCCTCTCGGCGGCGCGGGTGCGGGAGAAGATGCAGGTCTTCATGGACAAGCTGGAGCGGCATTACGGCCAGCGCCCGGTCATCTACACCGCGCCGGACTTCTACCGCGACAATCTCCAGGGCGCCTTCCCCAACCATCCGTTCTGGCTGCGTTCGGTCGCCGCCCATCCGTCGAAGGTCTATCCAGGCCGCAAATGGTTGTTCTGGCAATATTCCGGCTCCGGCCTGTCACACGGCGTCGACGGCCGCATCGACCTCAACGTCTTCCACGGCAGCGAGGCGGAATGGCACAACTGGGCGTCGAGAAGCGCGACCTGACGGTCGGCTCAGCATATTCAGGGATGCTGCACGCCCTTGCGGTTGAGGGTGATCGCATAGACGCTGGTCGTCGCCGTTATGAACAGCTGGTGCCTGGCGCGGCCGCCGAAGCAGATATTCGAGACCCGCTCCGGCACCAGGATCTTGCCCATCAGATGTCCGTCCGGGGCGATGCAATGCACGCCGTCGCCGGCCGATGACCAGAGATTGCCGTCGCTGTCGACGCGAATGCCGTCGGCGGCGCCGGGCGCGATGGTGTGGAACACCTCGCCGCCCGTAAGCGCGCCATCGGTGCCGACATCGAAGGCGCGGATGTGCTGCGGGTCAGAGGAGAACATGCGCCCGGTGTCGGCCACGAAGAGACGGCTCTCGTCCGGGCTGAAGGCGAGGCCGTTCGGGCAGTTGAAATCCGTCAGGACCGCTTCGATCGAACCGGAGGGGCGGACCCGGTAGACCTGGCAGGGCAGCTCCTGCTCGGCCCGGAACCCCTCGTAGTCGGTCATGATGCCGTAATGCGGATCGGTGAACCAGATCGAGCCGTCGGAAGTCACCACCACGTCGTTGGGCGAATTCAACCGCTTACCCTGGTAGCCGTCGGCGATGACCGTGATCGATCCGTCGAGCTCGGTCCGCGTGACGCGCCGAGCGCCATGCTCGCAGCTCACCAGTCGCCCTTCGCGGTCGCGCGTATGACCGTTGGCATAGTTCGAGGGGCTTCGGAACGTCGAGATGCCGACGCCCGGCAGCCAGCGCAGGATGCGGTTGTTGGGAATGTCGGAGAAAAGCAGGCAGCCGGCATCGCCGAACCAGACCGGACCTTCGACCCAGTCGAAGCCGGTCGCGATCTGCTTGAGGGGCGCATTGCCCATGACGAATGACTTGAAGCCGGCGTCGACCGCCTCGAAGAACGACATCCCGATTTTCCCTCCCCATTTCATCGATCGACGAGCGGCGCCGTGGCGCCGCTCGATCGGCCGCAGATTGCCCCGCCATCGCGACGACGGCAAGCGTCGTCAGGAAAAGGCGATCTGCGCCTTCATCGCCTGGCTGCGGTCGCTCGCCAGCTCGAAGGCGGCAACCGCCTCGGCAAGCGGCACCGTATGGGTGATCAGCGGCTTGACATCGATCAGCCCCTTCTGCATCAGCCCGACGCCGGTCGCGAACTCCTCGTGGAAGCGGAAGGAGCCGCGCAGTTCGAGTTCCTTGGCGGTGATCGCCATCATCGGCAGGCTCATGTCGCCGCCGAGGCCGAGTTGGATGATGATGCCGCGCGGGCGCAGCGCGGCGATGCCGGCGGCAAGCGCCGGCGCGGCACCCGAGCACTCGTAGAGAACGTCGAAGCTGCCCTTGTCGGCGCCATAGGGGATGAGCGCATCCGGCTCGCTTTTCATGTTGATGACCCGGTCGGCGCCGACCTTTCTGGCGAGCGCCAGGGTGAAGTCGGAAAGATCGGTCGCGACGATCTCGGCCGCACCGGCACGGCGCGCCGCCAGGATCGAAAGCACCCCGATCGGGCCGCAGCCGGTGACGAGAACCCGCTTGCCGAGCATTTCGCCCGCCCGGCGCGTCGCATGCAGCGTGACCGCCAGCGGTTCGCCGAGCGCCGCCTCGCCGGGCGTCAGGCCATCGGCCGGCACGCATTGGATGGCATCGGCGATAAGCACCTCGCGGAAGGCGCCCTGGATATGCGGAAAGGGCATGGCGCTGCCGTAGAAGCGCATGTTGAGGCACTGGTTGTGCAGCCCTTCCTGGCAATAGCGGCAGGTTCGGCATGGCCGCGATGGCGACACGGCGACGAGTTGGCCAGGCGTCAGCCCCTCGACGCCGGCTCCGAGCGCTTCCACATAGGCCGAGACCTCGTGGCCGAGGATCATCGGTTCGCGCAGGCGCACCGTGCCGAAGCCGCCGTGATTGTAATAATGCAGGTCGCTGCCGCAGACGCCGCCGACGGCGAGGCGAAGCCGGACTTCGCCGGCGCCCGGTGCTTCGACTTCCCGCTCCTCGATGCGCAAATCCTTTGCGCCGTGAACAACAATGGCTTTCATCCCAGCCTCCTTAAAGAACGGGCGTCAGCAACGACTTGCCGGCAAAATGCGCGGCGAGATTGTCCCGCACCAGTTGGCCCATGGCCTTGCGCGTCTCGATCGTGCCCGAGGCATGGTGCGGCTGAAGCAGCACATTGTCGAGGGCAAGAAAGCGCGGATTGAGCGACGGCTCGCCTTCGAAGACGTCGAGCGCCGCGGAACCCAAGGTCTTGTTCTCGAGCGCTTCGAGCAGTGCCTCCTCGTCGATGTTGGAGGCACGGGAAATGTTGACCAGCATGCCCTCGGCGCCGAGCGCCGCGATCACCTGGCGGCCGACGATATGGCGCGTGGCGGCAGAAGCGGCGAGCGTGACGAAGAGGAAGTCCGACCGTTCGGCAAGCGCCACCGGATCGGCGATATATTCCCATTCGGATGCATAGGGTTTCGCCTCGACGTCGGAATAGGCAATATCCAGGTCGAAGCCCTTGAGGCGCTTGGCGACCTCGTAGCCGATCCGCCCAAGTCCAAGCACGCCGGCGCGCCGGCCCCAGACACGCCGCTTCAGCGGATAGAGGCCCTTGGCGGCCCAGCTGCCGTCCTTCACCCAGCTTTCCGCACCGATCATGCCGCGCGACAGGCAGAGCATCATCGCCACGCCGAGATCGGCAACGTCGTTGGTCAGCACGTCGGGTGTGTTGGTGACGCGGATGCCGCGTTCGCGGCAGGCGGCAAGGTCGACCGCATCGAAGCCGACGCCATAGACGGAGATGACTTCGAGCCCCGGGCAGGCCTGGATCATCGCGCGGGCTGCGCCGAGTTCGCCGCGCGTGGCAATTCCTTTGACGCTCGGCCCGACCTCGGCGAGGAAACGCGCCTTGTCGGCGGCATCGAAGTAGCGGTGTACCGTGAATGCCTCGTTCAAAGGCACCTCGTCCCAATCAGGATAGGGTCCGACCTGGAGTATATGCGGCTTGGTCAATTCAGAAACTCCGTCCCTTGACATTGAATGTTATCGATAACATAAACAGATCAACCCTAATTGTCGAGATGAAATGCGGGAGGAAAAATGGCCCTCGAACTGTTCGATCTCAAAGGCCGGCGCGCGCTCGTCACCGGCTCATCGCAGGGCATCGGCCTTGCGCTCGCCCGCGGCCTCGCCGATGCCGGGGCGGAAGTCGTCCTGAACGGGCGGGATGAGGCAAAGCTCGCCGACGCGGCCGGACGCATCCCCGACGCGAAAAAACTCGCCTTCGACGCCACTGACCATGAGGCGGTGCGGAGCGCCGTCGACGGCTTCGAGGCGGAAGTCGGGCCGATCGACATCCTCGTCAACAATGCCGGCATGCAGCACCGCACGCCGCTCGAGGATTTCCCCGCCGATGCCTTCGAGAAGCTGCTCAGGACCAACATATCGACGGTCTTCAACGTCGGCCAGGCGGTGGCGCGGCACATGATCAAGCGCCGCGCCGGCAAGATCATCAACATCGCCAGCGTCCAGACGGCGCTCGCCCGCCCGAGCATCGCCCCCTACACCGCCACCAAGGGCGCGGTCGGCAATCTCACCAAGGGCATGGCGACCGACTGGGCGAAATACGGCCTGCAGTGCAACGCCATTGCGCCGGGCTATTTCGACACGCCGCTCAACGCCGCTTTGGTCGCCGACCCGGATTTCTCGGCCTGGCTCGAAAGGCGCACCCCCGCCGGCCGCTGGGGCAAGGTTGAAGAACTGGTCGGCGCCTGCATCTTCCTCGCCTCGGACGCTTCCTCTTTCGTGAACGGACACGTGCTCTATGTCGACGGCGGCATCACCGCATCCCTCTGATACCCCCCGGCGCATGGTGCTGATGGGCGTTGCCGGGTGCGGCAAGTCCTCGGTCGGCGCCGCCCTCGCCGCGCGGCTCGGCGCCGTCTATCGCGACGGCGACGACCTGCATCCGGCGGAAAACATCGCCAAGATGAGCAAGGGCATCCCCTTGGAAGACGCCGACCGCTGGCCATGGCTGACCCGCGTCGGCGAGGCGCTTGCAGCCGGCACCGGGCCGACGATCATCGGCTGCTCGGCGCTGAAACGCGCCTACCGCCAGCACATCGAACGCATGGCCGGCGGGCCCGTCACCTTCATCCATCTCGCCGGCACCGTCGAGGTCATCGAGAAGCGCATGAAGGAGCGGCAGGGCCATTTCATGCCGCCGGCGCTGCTTGCCAGCCAGTTCGCGGCGCTCGAGCCGCCGGGACCGGACGAAAATGCCATCAGCGTCGACATCGACCAGCCGCTCGATGCGGTCGTCGAGGTGATCGCTGCCCAACTAGGAGGACTGCGAGAATGACGAACAGGGTTGCATTGATCGGTGCCGGAGCCATGGGGGGCGCCATCGGCACGAGGCTCATCGAAACCGGCAATGTGCTGACGGTCTTCGACCTCGACCGGGCCAAGGTCCAGGAGCTGGTCGACAAGGGGGCAAGAGCGGCGGCGAGCGCGGCGGAAGCGGCGGCGGCACCCGACACCGTCATCCTCAGCCTCAATTCGGCAAGGATCGTCCATATCGCCGTCTTCGGCGAGGCGGGCGTCGCCAAGGGCGCCAAACCAGGAACCCTCATCATCGACATGTCCTCGATCGATCCGGAAGCCACCAAGGCCTTAGCACGGGAAGCCGCTGAAAACGGCCTGCGCTGGGTCGACAGCCCGCTTTCAGGCGGCGCTCCGAAGGCGCTCGTCGGCCAGTTGACGCTGATGGCCGGCGGCAGGGAAGAGGACGTGGCGGACGCCTATCAGGTGCTGAAGCATGTCGCCTCGAACTACACGCATATGGGGCCGTCCGGCGCCGGGCAGACGACCAAGCTGATCAACCAGGTGCTCTGCGGGCTGAATTTCCTTGCCGTCGCCGAGGCGACGCAGTTGGCGCTCGACGCCGGCGTCGACGCGGCGAAGGTCCCGCAGGCCTTGAAGGGCGGGCGGGCCGACAGCGCCATCCTGCAGGAATATATGCCGCGCTTCGTGGCCAGGGATTATCGGCGCACCGGCCGGATCGACAACATGGTCAAGGATCTGAACGGCGCGCAGGACCTTGCCCGCCGCACCAATACCGCGATGCCGCTGACCGCGACCTGCGCAGAAGTGCACCGGATGCTGACGGCCGCCGGCCTCGGCGGCGAGGACCAGGCGGCACTGATGGAATATTTCAGGGGACCCAACAAGGAGATTGCCGAATGATCACCCGCTACGCGCTGTTCGAGGGAAAGGTGAAGGAGGGTGAGACCGAGGCCTTCCGGGCCGCGGTCCTCGACAACATCCTGCCGAAGTGGAAGGCCTTTCCCGGGGCGCTCGACGTGCGCGTCACCTTCGCGGATGCCCGCGACGAGGGGGCGCCGGAGATACCGATGATCCTGGCGATCAACTATCCGGATCTCGACACGGTCGAGAAGGCGCTGGCAAGCCCGGCGCGCGCCGCGGCGAAAGCAGCAACCGAAGAGGTGCTGGCGCGCTTCTTCGAAGGACGCATCCATCACCACGTCACCCAGGCGAACGAATACCGCCTTTGAGCGGCTGGGGCGGCATCACGCCAGGTGCCGCTCCGTGCTTTCCTTCCCAGTTGCAGCGTTGATCTCGGGACACACCGATCAGCGCCAGACGAGGACGGCGGCGGCTCTGCACTATGCTTTCAGAAGAAGTGAGGGCGCAGCGGTCCCACACGTCACTTCACAGTGACGACGACCTTCCCCTTTGCACGACCCGTTTCGACATAGTCCAGTGCCTCGTTGGTTTTCTCGAACGGGAAGACCCGGTCCAGCACGGGGCGTATGGCACCCGCCTCGATCAGCGAGGTGATCTTTGCGAGCTGGCCGCCGTTCGCTGTCATGAAGAGAAACGAATAGCTGATCTTTCGGCGATTCGATTTTCTCCTGATGCCCAGGCTCAGCAGGCGCATCACCTGTCGTAGCAGCCAGCCGGAGCCGTTCTGCCTCGCGAAGTCCGGATCGGGCGGACCGGAAATCGAGATCAGCTTCCCGCCCGGCTTCAGCACATGAAGCGATTTCTCCAGCGTATCCCTCCCGAGGCTGTTCAGCACGACGTCATAGCCCTGCAGCACCTTCTCGAAGTCGTCGTGCTTGTAATCGACCACCACGTCTGCGCCGAGGCTCTTCGCAAGAGCGATATTTGCTGTGCTCGTCGTCGTGGCCACATAGGCCCCGAGATGCTTGGCGAGCTGGATCGCCATCGTTCCCACGCCGCCGGAGCCGGCATGGATCAGGACCTTCTGTCCCTTCTGCACGTTGGCCCGCTCGACGAGCGCCTGCCATGCCGTCAGGGCGACAAGCGGAACGGATGCGGCCTCTTCCATGGTCAGATTGGTGGGCTTCATGGCTACATCGGCCGCGTCGATGGCGATATACTCCGCGAATGTGCCGATGCGATCCTGTGCCGGACGTGCATAGACCGCGTCACCGGGCTTGAATTGCCGGACTTTGGCTCCAACCCGGACCACGACGCCCGCTACATCGTTGCCCAGCACCAGTGGTAGGCGGTAAGGCAGGATGAGCTTGAACTCTCCGTCCCTGAGCTTGTTGTCCAAGGGGTTCACGCCGGCGGCATGCACCTCGACCATGACGTCGTTCTCACGCAGCGCCGGCAGGGGAGTTTCCCCGAGCCGCAGAGCGCCGCCTTTCGCATAGCGATCGACCAGGAATGATTTCATCAGGCTAACTTTCGTTTCTATGGTGAGCCAGCGGCGCGGCGATGAACACTCAATCGGGAAGTCTGTTGAACTTCCGAAGGTTCCTGTCGACAAAAGATTCGGGTAGGAAGCGGCGCAGGAGGCGGACCTGTCCTGCCGCTTTTCCGGCGGTATAGCGTCGCTTCGGCGACGCGGCATTGGCGGCCCTTAAGACGGCTTCGGCGACCAGCTCGGGTGGATCGCCTTTCGCAACGATCTCGCGCATCAGCCTTTCCGCGTCGGCGCGAACCGTATCGTAGACGGCAAGCGGCCGGTCCGGTCGCGTGATGTTTTCTTCGAAGGATGTGCGGGTGACGCCGGGCTCGACAAGCACGACCCGGATGCCCTGCGTCCGCACCTCGTGGTCGAGAGATTCCGAATAGCCTTCGACAGCGTGCTTGGTCGATGCGTAGAGTGCATTGAACGGGGCGGGGATCAGCCCGAGTATGGAACTGAGGTTGACGATCCGGCCCCGACGCTGCCGCCGCATCACGGGCAGGACCGCATTCGTCATCCGTATGGGGCCGAAGACGTTGACGTCGAATACGGCCTTCGCTTGGTCCGTCGTGGATTCCTCGGCGCCGCCAAGCAGCCCGATGCCGGCATTGTTGACGAGAAGATCGATCCGCCCTGCGCGGTTCAGAACCGCGTCGACGGCGCTCTCTACGGATGCATCGTCGGTCACGTCGCAGATCAGCATCGTGATCCCATCGGATGTATCGGGCATCGGCTTCCGGCTGGTGCCGAAGACACGGTAGCCATCGCGCCGCAACGCTTGTGCCGTCACCAGCCCGATGCCGGAGGAAGCCCCGGTAACCAGGGCAATGCCGCGTTCTGTCTTGCTCATCGCTTTCGCTTTCATTTCGTCATGGAATATCGATGGCCGATCAGTTACTATCAATTCAATATCAAGTCACTACTAAAAAGATATCGACATGAAGAAAATTTCGAACCAACCCTGCCTGATCGCCCGCAGCCTCGCGCTCGTGGGCGACGCATGGAGCATGCTGATCATGCGCGACGCCCATGCGGGGCTGACCCGCTTCGATGATTTTCGCAAGAGCCTCGGCATCGCGCCGACGATGCTGACGGGGCGGCTTTCGGCCCTGACCGAGGAAGGACTGCTGGAGAAACGCCGCTATTCCGACCGTCCGCCACGGGACGAATATGTGCTGACGGAAGCCGGCCGCGACTTTCTGCCGGTTCTGTTTGCGATCGGCGCCTGGGGACGCAAGCACCGCGGCGGAGGCAAGGTGACACGATTCTTCGACGCCGAGACCGGAACGGAGATCGATCCGGTCACCATCGACCGCACGACCGGCGCCCCGGTCGGAACACGTCCCATTCGTATCGCCGCCCCCGACTGAGCTCCTACGGCAGGTCAAGCGGCGACTGCCAAGGCCTAGTGAAACTCGCTTCCAGCGCAAAGTTGCCCGTTCTTGAACCTAGAGTGGGATGCGGACGGAATACCAGGTGCAGGAGAGGCTTGCATTCCGTCGACAATCCGGGTGTACTTGCATTGGTAACGATAACATGGATGCCGATGCACAATTTCCGCAAGCCCCCGACGATGGCCGATGTGGCGCGGCGAACCGGCGTTTCGCCGATGACTGTGTCGCGCGCTTTCAAGCGTGACAGTTCCGTCAGCCAGGAGACCCGCGAGGCGGTGCTGCGTGCTGCCGAGGAACTCGGCTATGTCTTCGACAGCACCGCATCCAATCTCCGCTCTCAGCGCACCGACTTCATCGCGGTAACCATACCCTCGATCAACAATGCCAACTTCGCCGATACGGTGCGGGCGCTTTCGGACCGCGTCTCGGAAAGGGGCCTGCAGATCCTGCTCGGCTACACGAACTACGATGTCGCGGAAGAGGAGCGACTGATCGAGCAGCTTCTGCGGCGCAAGCCCGAAGCGATCGTGGTGACCGGCGGCAAGCACACGCCGCGGGCTCGAAAGCTGCTGTCGAATGCCGGCATCCCGGTCATCGAAACCTGGGACTTGCCCGAGGAGCCTATCGGCCATGTCGTCGGCTTCTCGAACGCCCTCGCCGTCCGCGAGATGGTGGATCATTTCGTCAGCGTCGGCTACCGCAAAATCGCCTTCATCGGCGGTGACGCCGACCGCGATACGCGCGGCACCGATCGCCGGGCGGGCTTCATCGCCGCCATGAAGGATCACGGGCTGGATGCGCCCCGCCTGATCGCCGCCGGGCCGCCGCCTATCTCGATGCGCGAGGGGGCGAATGCAATGGGGCAATTGCTCGAGCGCTTCCCGGACACGGAAGCGGTCATCTGCGTCTCCGACCTTTCCGCCTTCGGGGCGCTCACCGAATGCCAGCGGCGCGGCATCGCCGTACCCGACAGGATGGCCATCGGCGGCTTCGGCGATTACGAGATCGGCGCAATCTCCGTGCCGAGTCTGACGACGATCAACGCCTTTGCCAGGGAGATCGGCGCGAAAACGGCGGACCTGATCCTCGACGTGCTCGACGGCAAGCTCGACCGGCCGGGCCGAGTGACGATCCGGCCCGATCTGATCCTGCGCCAGACCAGCCGGTAGGGCTCTGGCAGACTCGGATGCAAAGGCCGTGACTCGGCATCGGAATCACGAATGTCTCGCCCTGACCTACTACAACACCGCGGAGCGCAACTGGGGCGCGCGGCGCGGCTAGGCCGTGTACTCATAAACGATAGCTACCCGATGTCGGCTTTCGGCATAACCGCCGAGTTTGACCAGTCCTCCGCGTATGTCGGCAGCGCGGGACATTGCTGCCGTTTGCATGCGCGACGCTTAGTTCTTAGCCAACATGGGTAAGATCAGACCCCACTGTGTTTTCTGAGGTGGTCCAAACGGCTCGAAACCCAGCTTCTTGTAGACGGCTATCGCCCGTGCATTGTCTGGATGCGGATCAGTCGCGATCACAGGTACCCCCTCATCAAAGAGAGGCCTGCATTCTCATGCTTATAAATGCTGATCCATGCCCAACACCGACCATTTCGGGGTCTCCGATGTATTGGTCAATTCCCCGCGAGCCTTTGGGAAGATAGGCAAAATGGTGATCTTCCCACCCGTGAACTGTGTAGTCCTGCATGAACGCAAATGGGCGTTCGGCGTTTGAAACAATCCAGCGCGCTACCCGAGGATCAGCCAAGTCCGCTTCATCGTATGGCTCATCTGAATCCCACCATTCACGGACATGCGGGTTCGATTGCCATCCCATGAGTATATCGAGATCATCCAGCGTCACCTTGCGAAACCTGTATTGGTTGGTTGTCATCATTCGAACAGTTTAGCAGATTGCCCGCTGGTAGGTATGGGCTCGGAGCTGTCATCCGCCTTCAAGTATCTTGAGGCGAAGCGGACATTGAACTTCGGTGTTCCTACGGCCATATCTCGCCGGGCGCGTGCGATTGCGCGAACGTCACCTACTCTCGAGCCATCCGCGCGCCGAGAATTCCCTTTGCCCCCGCTGCATCTGCTTCTGGCACTTCGCCGGAAGGGTTGCCTTTTAGATCCACCCGCGGTGCGCCCGCAACAATCGACGCCAGGTATTTGCCCGTCTTCGTGTGGGCGCGCAGTGCCCTTTCCAATTCTTCTTCAGACATTTCGTGCTGGCCGGCGCGTATGTCGCGGAGTATCCCTATCTTAAGAGGCTTTGGCTCGACGGCATTGAAGCTGCAGGCCATTTGGCCGACAGTTGGAAAAGTTCGGTGGGCGATTTCCGTGTTTCGCGGTCGGCATATTCCTCACCGGAGCTGGTGTCCTACAGATTGTGCCTTCCAAAAATACGGCTTGGCAATCACGCGCGTGCCAAGACTCTGAGGCGCCGGGACAATGCCTTGCCGCCGAAAACCTGCGCCTTCCCGTGGGCGATGGCTTCGTTCGAGCTATCCGCAAACTCAGGCCGGCGGCGGCCCCAGTATTTCAAGTCCAAACTCGGCTGCGATGGTCGCAATCTCGGCCAAGTCCTCGTCCCTCGGGCGACGCTCTGCAACCACCTTGAAGAAGCGTTCGAAGCCCGCGGGCAGGATGACAGTAAGGAGGCGGCCGGGGCCTGCGCCAATGTTCTTGAACGTGTGGACCTGATGGCGGGGCAGCAATGCGACGCCGCCCGGACCGACGTCGAGCACCTCATCGCCACGCCAGATCCGAAACGTCCCTTCGATAACGTAGGAGATCTCATCTTCCCTGCTGTGGCGGTGCAGCGGCGCGCCAACGGAAGGCGGCACAATCTCCTCGATCACCGCGGCATCAAGAAGCGTACCCCCCGCATCACCACGGACGATCACGGTCTCGCCGAACACCTCAAGTACCCGGTCCGCTTGAGCTTTGGGTGAATTCGGCTCCGCCATCCACTCCTCCTAAGTCTCTCGACTGTGGCGTGCGCTGGATTAGCCGCACGGCACTGCAGACCGCCAAGTCGCGATGGATTCGTCGGATCGCCGCAGACCAGCGTCTGCATAGCAGCATTGCACAAAAACGTTTCCATACGGATCAAAAAGCGATCAAGATGCCTGCGGTTGATGCACAGGCGGTTTTCCCTCCCAGCTCCGCAGCAACTGTTCCCCTCTGGAGGTTTATACCTTCAAACTCATCGGCCGCGGTTTTCCGACGGCCTTTTTTCTTCGCGGCTCGCTGCTCCGGCAGTTCCTATCACTACATTTGTGCGATTCTAAAAGCATAGAACGAGAACATCGGTCGTCAGCGAAATTCGCGGCCATGAGGCACAGCCGCCACCTAGCGGATCCCTTGTAACGCGATTTTTGGGACCTATATTGCAGTGCAATATCAATGATCCTGTCGGGCCGACATATCGATGGCCGCAGGCTCCCTTCAAGAGACAAGCGCGCGCTCCTGGCGCATTATCGAAGGAGTCATTCATGACAAATACTATAAGCAACCTGGACGTTGCCACGTACCGTGGCCGCGTCGATATCGGTTTCGCTGTCAAGCAATCTCGCGAGGCAATGGGATATAGCGTCGAGGACCTCTCCTTGACCTGCGGTCTCACTGGCGCCGAAATTACAAGGATTGAACTGGGTGCCGATGTCGACCCCGCCAGGCTCAGGCGCATCGCCGCTGCACTCCAAATGCCAACCTCCGCGTTCCGCCTGGCTTAACAATATCGGGCTCTCGCTTCCGTCCGACACACCCCCTTCAATAGTGCAAAGCCGCGAAATCCCGGCAGGTGACATCGAGGTAGCGCAGCCCGCGCGCGGCTACCTGCGGAACTCGCGCCTCACCGAGTTGTCTCAACGCCAGCGG
>NZ_AUTC01000008.1 GCF_001461695.1 Sinorhizobium fredii USDA 205
CATGGCGATGTATGCGCTCGAGAGTGCCGGAGGGACGCAATGGCAGCTGGCTGGCAAGCCTTTCGAGACACGTGTCTTCTGCAGCAATGCCTCGGTCGACGTCTGCAACTGGCTGGTAAATCCCGGATGCGGGAATTTCTGCGTCGCATGTCGGCACAATCGCCTCGTCCCCAATGCCTCGACCCCCGATGGCGTCCGGCGCTGGCAGCGGATCGGGCAGGCACAGCGGCACCTGTTTTATTCGATACTGCGCTGGGACATACCGCACCCTGATCGGACCGAGGATCCGCAGGGTGGTCTGGTCTTTGACTTCATCGAGGACCAGCAGCAGCCGGACGGGACTGTCACGGTGCCCATGACCGGACACGATGAGGGCGTGATCACCATTCGGGCCGCGGAGGCCAACGACGTGACGATGGAGCTCGCACGCGCATCGATGAATGAGCACTACCGCACGCTGTTGGGACACTTTCGCCACGAGATCGGACATTACATCTGGAACAAGCTGGTTCGCGATGCAGGTTGTTCCGACGAATTCCGGTCGCTATTCGGCGATGAGCGAGAAGACTACATCATAGCACTCCAGCGCTATCACCTAGACGGCCCGCGGCTAGGTTGGCAGGAAAACTATATATCGCCCTATGCGAGCTCACATCCGTGGGAGGATTTTGCGGAGTGCGTCGCCCATCTCTTCCACATCGTCGACACTCTTGAGACGGCCCGATCGTTCGGCATGGCGGTTGACCCGCTAAGCGGGGGCGAGGAGATGGCGGCGGAAGTGGCATTTGATCCTTACCGCGCCAGTTCCGCGCAACAGATCGCCGACGCCTGGGTACCTCTCAGCATCGCTCTCAACGCCATACAGCGCAGCATGGGCCAGCGCGATACCTATCCGTTTGTAGTTTCACCGTCTGTGTTTCCGAAACTCGATTACGTGAATAGGCTCGTCCGCCAATTTGAAGGGAACCGCCGCGCTGCGAGTTCTCGATAGTCGAGGTAGTGACATAGCTTTTCCCTGCCGAAGGCCTGCGTTCCCATCTCCGATGCTGAAATGCAATCTCACTCACGCACCATCAAATATTTCCTCACCGCTGATGCACGTAAGTGCCAGGAGCATCGTCGATCGGGGGATAGCCTCTTTGGGGAGCGCCGATGACCGGGGGTGCCACCCGTCTCGGCGCTGAGTGGCCGGCGAGCCACTCGACCCAGTCCGGCCACCATGACCCGTCTTTGGATGTGGCTGCCGCGGCCCATTCGTCCGCACTGACGCTGGAATCGCTCTCACGTGTCAATGCAATGCGAAAACCTCTGCCGGGGTGGTCTGGCTCGGAGACGATGCCGGCATTGTGGCCCCCGCTTGTCAGCACAAAAGTGACGTCGGTGTCGGTGAGATAATGGATCTTGTAGACGGAATGCCACGGTGCGACATGGTCTCGCTCCGTCCCGACGACGAACATGGGAACGCGGATGTTCTGGAGGTGAGCCGGGCGTCCGTCAACGATGAAACGGCCGGCGGCAAGTTCGTTGTCGAGATAGAGGCGCTGCAGATATTCCGCATGCATCCTGTAGGGCATGTGGGTCGGGTCCGCGTTCCACGCCATGAGATCGGTCATCGTCGTGCGTTTGCCGATCAGGTAGTCGTGGACGAGGCGCGACCACACGAGATCGTTGGTGCGCAGCAGTTGAAATGCCCCCGCCATCTGATCGGCGGAAAGACAGCCACTATGCCACATCATGCTGTCGAGAAAATGCAGCTGGCTGTGATCGATGAACAGCGCCAGTTCGCCAGGTTCGGAGAAGTCCGTCTGGGCGGCAAACAGCGTAACCGAAGCCAAACGCTGGTCTTCGGTGCGCGCCATCGCGGCCGCCGTAATCGCTAGAAGCGTCCCGCCCAGACAGTAGCTCGTTGCGTGGATCTTGCGTTCAGGAGCGATGGCGCTGACGGCATCAAGCGCGGCCAGGATTCCCAATCGCCGGTAATCGTCGAGCGTGAGGTCGCGGTCCTTCGCGGTCGGATTGCGCCAGGAAATGCAGAAAACGGTGTGGCCCTGCGCCACGAGATAGCGGATCAAGGAATTATGCGGTGAAAGGTCGAGGATGTAGTATTTCATGATCCAGGCCGGCACGATCAGGATCGGCTCGGCCAGGACGTCCTCCGTTGCGGGCGCATACTGGATCAGCTCGATCAGGTGATTTCGGTAGACGACCTTTCCAGGCGTGGCCGCGATATCGCGTCCGACGCGGAACGCTTCCGTCCCGACCGGGGGTTGTCTCATGGCCACCCGGCCGACGTCTTCGAGCCAGTTGCGCAATCCCTGCGTGAAGTTCGCCCCGCCCGTCTCCATCGCCTTGTGGATTACTTCCGGATTGGCGAACGGAAGGTTGGACGGCGAGAACATGTCCAGCCACTGGCGCGCGGTGAAGGAGACGACGTCCTCGTGGTGCGGTGTCATGCCGGGGACGTTGCGCGTAACATCGTGCCACCACTGTTGGCACAGCAAGAAGGCCTGCGCCCAGGTGGTGTAGGGTTGCTTCTGCCAGCCCTCCGCGCGGAACCGGTTGTCTCCCGGCAGCGCCTCAATACAGGGCGGCGCGTCCGGACGCGTGGCGGCTGCAGCCATGTAAGTCAGCAGCAGGCTCCAATTCTGCCCTGCCTTATGGGCAAGTTCCATGCGCTTGCCCGGAGCCGATGCGAGGTGGATCGACCAGTCGTAAAAGGCCAGTGTCAATGTGGCAGGTGAAAGTCCTCCGGTCGCCATTGCACTCAGGGCCTCACGCATCCGATCGATCGCCCGGAATGCTTCGCCGTCCGAACCCACGTCTTCGTATGGCAGCGCCGATTGAGCCGCTATCAAGTTGGCCGACCCTGCTTTCCTCGCGCGGTCTGTGGCCAAAACTGGTCTGTCAGACGTCTTCATCGCGAAACTCCATTCAGCCTTGCCGCCGCAGGCGTTGATGCCGAGCAATGCCCGCATACCGACGGGGAACGACGAAGTGTGATCGATCGGAGCAGAAGACGGAAGTTACCATTTATGATGGTGCGCTGCTTCTCGGGTCGGTGCAAGTAAGGCTTTTCGGCATTCCCTTAAGTAGATTTCGAAGGGCAGGTTCGGGCCGAGGCGCGCGGCGCTGTCTGGCTTAGGGTGCGAATGTTTCAGAAGCCATATCGAAGCAGGCGCCCCATACGATAGGGGGTTAGGATGGTGTTGAAGAGCTGCAGCGCGATCTGGGCGGGCGGTGACATCCGCGCCACCTGTCCGATGTCCCAATCCGAACGATCGTCGATGAGCTTTAGCCCCGGTACCTGCCGCTCTAACTCTGCCGGGTCGTCGAGCGCCCAATGGAGACAGGCACCGGTGGCGCGGATTGCCGGATTAAAGCGCAGCATTCGGATTGCGAAGCTGCTATAGGCGTCGAAGGCTATCTCGCCCGAGTGAAAGTGGCCGGCGATGCGCCGCAGAACCTGGGCAACCTGGTATTCTCTCAGATAAGGCAGAACGCCCTCGGCGACGATCATGGCCGGCCTGTCGGCGGGAAGTTCCGCAATCCAACCACTGTCGACGATCGAGCCGGCAATCATCGCGCAGCCCGCACGGTCGGGATAGATCTGCCGACGCAAGGAGATGACATCGGGGAAATCCACTTCGAACCAGCGAACTCCCGGCCCAGGATCTATTCGGAAGATGCGACTGTCGAGACCACAGCCGAGATGGACAACAGTCGCCTCCGGGCAGCGCTGAAGGAATGCCTCCGTCCAGCGATCAAGCATATAGGCGCGCAGCGCAATGCCGATGGTCATGTCGTGACCAACGTTAAGGTGCCGACTGTCCTGATCGATACGGCGCAATGCATCTGCGGCGAAGCAGTCGCGAAGTAGCGAATCCGGCATGACGCTTTCGGCTGCCTTGGCTTGGAGCGTGATCAGCAGGGTTTCCCTTGCGCCGGTGAGGCGGATTTGCTCCATGGCTTCCTCCAAGGTGCCTAGCATCAGGAGGGTACTCTTTCTGCCTCATCAGCAGCAACGACATCGATGCGAACTCGTGTAGAGAGTTCGGGCTTAGGTCGGCCGCAGATCTGAATTTTTTCTTCCTGACCTATGCCGCCACAGTCCTATTGTTCTAACTGTCACGAGGAAATCACTGGTGCAGCAATCTCATAATTAATGCCAAGCGACACCTCGTAAACTTTGTCGGTGGCCAGCGGGCGGAAACTTACATCTCGCTCTCCCGCCTGCCGATTGCCTTCATTCCTGCCCTTCGAGGAAGAACGGCACCACATCTGGGAGGCGCTTCGTAATCGTCACAGGTATCGGGCTCGTCTCGTGACCCTCACGGACAAGGCAGGCTTTTGCAGTAGTAATGTCGATTTTGGGAGCCCAGCCCCGAGCGTCTCCAGCCTACCATGCTGCATCGCCCGAAGGGCGGTCGCATGAGTATGCAGGGCATCTCGGTTAAGCGTCCCAATCTACGGACCTAGTTCGGCATTGAAGACGACAGATTAAGTGATGCGAACACGTCGAAAAGTATGGAAATTTACAAGTCTCCGTGGTTTCGGGCCCCCGCAACCAACGTCAATCGATCCGCCCCCAAGCCGCCGCCTCGGGGGCGTTTTGATTCCGGTCCGAGCGAACTCAAGGTCCGCACCTGCTCCCCTTTCCTGATAGAGGGTGGTCCGGTGCAGATTTCGACCGCCTCGATTGTTGAAAGTACCGGTGGCAGCTATGGGCTGTACCAAACGGCGGCCGACGTGTAGCTTCCAGTTTTCGCTGCACGCTGCGAGCAACTAGAGCGGCGTTGGATGTTCATCCGCGTCCGTTGGAGTTCCAGACTGTGACCGGGCTGCCGACCTACATCGTCGAGACGCTTTGGGAGGATGAGGAATTTATCCTGTCCCGACGCGTATCGAACGATGAACGCTTTCCTCTTTTGATATGCGCACCGGTGTCGACACATCCGACGGTGGAGGCCGTGGCGCGGCTCGATCACGCCTATGCGCTTCGGGACGAGTTGGATTCCGCCTGGGCGGCTCGGCCCGTGGCGTTGGAACGTCGGGACGGAAGGTCCGTGCTCCTGATGGAGGACCCAGGCGGCTCAGTGCTTGCGCGAATGATCGGGAAGGCTTGGGATCTGACGCCGTTCCTGCACGTTGCAATCGGCCTGGCTGTGGCGCTCGGTCGTCTACATAGCCGCGGGTTGATACACAAGGATATCAAGCCATCCAACATCCTGGTCAATATTGACAGCGGTGAACTGTGGCTGCTTGGCTTCGGCATTGCCTCGCGCCTGCCGCGTGAACGACGGGCGCCCGAGCCGCCAGAAATAATCGCGGGAACGCTTGCCTATATGGCGCCCGAGCAAACGGGTCGCATGAACCGTTCCCGGCGTCACGCTATACGAAATGCTTACCGGGACGCTTCCGTTCACGGCCTCGGATCCCATGGAATGGATCCATTGCCACATCGCCAGGCAACCGATGCCGCCCGACGAGCGGGTCAACGGGATTCCGAAGCCGGTTGCGGCGATTGTCATGAAGCTCCTCGCCAAGACCGCCGAGGACCGGTACCAGACCGCCTCCGGCGTCGCGGTCGATCTCGAACATTGCTTGAAGACGTGGGAGGCAGACCACCGCATCGACCCGTTTCCGCTGGGCGCGCACGACGTATCGGACCGGCTGTTGATCTCGGAAAGATTGTATGGGCGGGAGGCCGAGATCGACGCCCTTGTTGCGGCGTTCGATCGCGTCGTCAGCGAGGGTACAACCGAACTCGTGCTGGTCTCCGGCTATTCCGGCATCGGCAAATCGTCTGTTGTCAACGAACTCCACAAGATACTGGTTCCACCACGCGGTCTCTTCGCGTCCGGCAAGTTCGATCAGTACAAGCGCGACATCCCATACGCGACCCTGGCACAGGCGTTGCAAAGTCTCGTGCGTCAGGTGCTAAGCAAGAACGATGCGGAACTGGGTCGCTGGCGCTCCGCGCTACTCGAGGCGTTGGGGGCGAACGGTGCGCTGATAGTTGACCTCATTCCGGAGCTTTCTCTGATCGTCGGCGAACAGCCAGCGGTCGCCGAATTGCCGCCACAGGAAGCGCAAACTCGATTCCAGCAAGTCTTCCGACGATTCCTCGGCGTGTTTGCCCAGGCGGAGCATCCGCTCGCCTTGTTCCTCGACGATTTGCAATGGTTGGACAGGGCGACTCTCGATTTGCTCGAACACCTCAGCACCCATCCAGAGGTGCGCCACCTTCTGCTGGTCGGCGCATACCGGGACCAGGAGGTTGGTCCGTCCCATGTGCTGGCACGGACACTTGGAGCGATCCGCAACGCGAAAGGAAGGGTGCAGGAAATCGTGCTCGCGCCTCTCCTGCCTATCGATGTGAGGCACTTAATCGTCGATGCGCTGCACTGCAACCCAGTGGTCGCCCAGCCGCTCGTGCAGCTGGTGTATGAAAAGACCGGGGGAAATCCGTTCTTTACGATCCAGTTCTTGATGGTTCTTGACGAGGAGGCGCTGCTCGCATTCGATCATGGCACAGCGGCCTGGACCTGGGATATGGCACGCATTCGCGCCAAGGGGTTCACCGAGAATGTCGTCGATTTCATGGCGACGAAGTTGAACCGTTTGCCGGACAAAACACGGGACTTCCTGGGGAAACTCGCCTGTCTCGGAAATAGCGGACAGACCACCACATCGAGTATGGTTTTCGGGGTATCCGAGGATGAGATCCACGTCGCTCTCTGGGAGGTTGTGCGCGCGGGGTTCATCCTGCGCCAGGAAGGTGCCTATGTTTTCCTCCATGACCGTATTCACGAAGCGGCCTATCGCCTTGTCTCGGAGGATGAGCGGCTGGCGACGCATCTGCAGATTGGCAGAATACTCGCCGAGCGGACGACGCCCGCCGAGATCGACAAGAAGATCTTCGAGATCGTCAATCAACTCGATCGCGGCGCAGCCCTGATTCAATTGCCTGAAGAGCGACAGCAGGTCGCAGATCTCAATCTGCGCGCCGGCAAGCGCGCGAGGACTTCAACGGCATATGCATCGGCATTGACTTATTTCGCCGCCGGTCGCGCTTTGCTGGGAAATGACTGCTGGGAGCGGCAGCATCGCCTGGTGTTCGACCTGGAACTTCATCTAGCCGAATGTGAATTTCTGACCGGCGAACTCGTCTCTGCGGAGAAACGCCTGTCGGCCTTGGTGGGACGCGCGGCAACTGTGGTCGACAGGGCTGCTGTCACGCAATTGCGCCTGGCGCTGTACCTGACTCTTGACCGGCCAGATCGCGCCATCGAAGTCGGCTTAGAATATCTCCGCAATGTCGGTATCGAATGGTCGCAGCAACCGTCGGAAGAGGACGTCCGTCAAGAGCTCGATCGGATGTGGCAACTGGTCGACGGCCGATCGATTGAAGAGCTGATTGACCTTCCGTTGATGGGCGATCTTGGTTGGCGCGCGACAATGGACGTCCTCTCGGGTCTGTTCGCGCCGACGCTGCTCACCGACAGCAATCTGTACGACCTCGTCGTCCTTCGCATGGCAACGCTCAGCCTGGAGCATGGCAACTGTGATGCCTCGTGCTACGCCTATGCGCATATCAATCGAGTCTTGGGGTTTCGTTTCGGCGACTACCAGACGGCCCTTCGCTTCGGTCAGCTTGCCTGCGATCTCGTGCAGAACCGTGGCTTGGATCGTTTCGAGGCTCGCGTCTATGCCTCCTTCGGAGCATTCGCCATTCCCTGGATGAAGGACCTTTTCGCCAGTCGCGCGCTGATAAGGCGTGGCTTCGACATGGCGAATGCTCGTGGCGATCTGACCTATGCGGTTTTCGGCTTCAAGAACCTTATTACGAACCTTCTCGTCTCGGGTGAACCTCTCGGCGACGTGCAACGCGAGGCGGAGCAGGGTCTCGCCTATGCGCGCAAGGCACGGTTCGGTTTCGCCATCGATTGGTTCACCGGGCAGCTCATGCTGATTCGAGCGCTTCGCGGCGTCTCGCTGGATTTCAATTCTCTCGACAATGCGGGGTATGGTGACGGCTGGTACGAGCGGCACCTCAAGGAGGAGCCGCCCCTGGCGCTCTGCACGTGCACCTATTGGATCCACAAGCTGCAGGCGTGTGTGCTGGCGCAGGACTACCCGGCCGCTCTCGAGGCCGTGGCCAACGCTGCCGGCCTGCTTTGGTCCACACGGTCATTCCTGGAGGCAGCGGACTATCACTTCTACGGCGCGCTCGCACGGGCGGCCGCTTGCGACGCTGCGGAAAGCGAGGAGCGGGCGCAGCATCTTGACGCTCTCCTTGACCACCACAGGCAACTTATGGTGTGGGCGGGCAACTGCCCGGCAAGTTTTGCCAACCGTGCTGCATTGGTCGGCGCCGAAATCGCGCGGCTGGAAGGGCGAGATCTGGACGCCATGCGCTTCTACGAAGAGGCCATTCGTTCGGCACGCGAGCACAGGTTCATCCAGAACGAGGGCATCGCCCACGAACTCGCCTCGCGGTTCTACGCGACGCGCGACTTCGAAACGATCGCCGAGACCTATCTGCGCAACGCGCGCTACTGCTACCTCCGGTGGGGTGCCGACGCAAAGGTCCGTCAACTCGATCAGCTTCATGCGCATTTGCGGGGCGGTCCAGCGCGGCCGAGTGCGACGTCGACGATCAGCACGCCCGTCGAGCAACTGGATCTCGCCACGGTTATCAAGGTCTCGCAAGCTGTGTGGGGCGAAATCGTCCTGGAGAAACTGATCGACACGCTCATGCGTACGGCGCTTGAGCACGCGGGTGCTGAGCGAGGTCTGTTGATTCTGCCGCGGGATGACCAATTGCGAATAGCCGCAGAAGCCATCACCAACGGCGACACCGTCATCGTGGCTACGCGAGAAGCGAGCGTGGCCGCCGCCGTGCTGCCGGAATCAATCGTCCATTATGTCGTGCGCAGCCATGAGAGCGTGATACTGGACGATGCTTCGGCCGAGAACCCGTTTTCCGCCGACATGTACGTCCATCAGCAGAACGCCCGTTCCATACTTTGCCTGCCGTTGATCAACCGGGCCAAGCTCATCGGCGTGCTCTACCTCGAGAATAACCTCATACCCCACGTCTTCACTCCGACCCGGATCTCCGTACTGAAGCTACTGGCATTGCAGGCCGCGATCTCATTGGAGAATACGCGTCTTTATGGCGATCTCCAGCAACGGGAAGCGAAGATCCGCCGCCTGGTCGACGCCAACATCATGGGAATCTGCCTCTGGAAACTCGAAGGCGAGGTTGTCGAGGCCAATGAAGCGCTACTCCACATGGTGGGATACAGCCGTGAGGATCTTCTTTCGGGCCGTGTACGCTGGACGGACCTGACGCCGGCGGAATGGCGCGATGTCGACGAACGCGCACTGAAAGAGCTGCGTGCAGTTGGGACGTTCCATCCGGTCGAGAAGGAGTACTTCCGGAAGGACGGCAGCCGCGTACCCGTGCTCGTCGGCGGCGCGCTGTTTGAGGAAAGTGGGAATGAGGGCGTTGCGTTCGTACTCGACCTGACCGAGCGCAAGCTCGCCGAAAATGCATTGCGTGAGAGCCAGGAGAATTTGGCGCGCACAGAGCAATTCTCCCTGGTGATGGCAACTCATACGGATCTGGAGGGGCGCTGGCTCAAAGTGCCGCCAACTCTATGCAAGCTGCTAGGCTACACAGAAGACGAACTATTGGGACGCCGGTTTCACGAGTTCACCCACCCGGACGACGCGGAGGCGGAGTGGAGCCAATGTGCGCGGCTCATTCGCGGCGAGTTCAAATCGTTTGATTTGGAGAAGCGCTACATACGAAATGATGGCTCCGTTTTATGGGTCTATCTGAATGCCTCGGTTGTATTGGATGCCAACGGCGCACCGATCCACCTTCGGATCTACATTAGAGATATCACGCAGGGTAAACAGCAGGAGCAGGCGTTGCGCCAGAGCGAGGAGCGTTACCGCACCCTCGCCGAGACTGCCACGGACGTAATTGTGGCGATAGACCAGACGAGCACGATCCTGTTCGTCAACAGGGCAGTGGAGAAGGCCTTCGGCTACACCCCGGCGGAAATAGTCGGCCAGAAAATCACGGTGCTCATGCCTGAGCGCCTGCGGCAGCGCCATGAACAAGCCATTCGCGCCTATCTCGATACAGGAGAGAAGCATATTTCTTGGGACGCCGTGTCTTTGCCCGGGCTGCACAAGAGCGGAAGAGAGATTATCCTTGATGTTTCATTTGCCGAGGTGGGGTCGGGAGAAGAACGGTTTTTCAGTGGGATCCTGCGCGACGTGACCGAGCGCAGGCGAACGGAAGAGGCGCTGCGGAAGACGCAGGCGGAGCTGGCCCATGTTGCCCGGATAGCAACTCTGGGAGAGATGAGCGCTTCGATTGTCCACGAAGTCAACCAGCCGCTCGCTGCAGTCGTGAACAGTGCCGGTGCGGGTTTGCGTTGGCTCGATGCGCAGAACCTGGAGAAGGCTCGGCGGTCTGTCTCGCGGGCGGTTGCAGAAGGTCATCGAGCCAGCGAAATCATCGGCCGCATACGCGCGCTGGCCAAGAAAGCGCCGCCACAGAAGGACTGGCTCGACGTTAACGAGACGATACATGAAGTCATTGCGTTGGCTCGCGGCGAGATACAGCGAAACGGCGTAGCGTTGGAAACCCGCCTCTCGGACGATGTGCCGACCATCCTGGCCGACCGCATCCAGTTGCAGCAAGTGCTTCTAAATCTGATGATGAACGCCATCGAGGCCATGAACGGAGTCGAAAAGAATGCGCGCGAGCTGCTGGTGCGCTCCGCCGCGGATGAATCGAAGCACGTGCTCATCGCGGTCGAGGATTCGGGGCCGGGGTTTGATCCGCATAGCCTGGACCATCTCTTCGACGCCTTCTATACGACCAAGCCGCAAGGATTGGGCATGGGGCTGGCGATTAGCCGGTCTCTCATAGAGGCTCACAGCGGACGGCTATGGGCGACAGCAAACGCACCACGCGGTGCTGTTTTTCAGTTCATGTTGCCGGTCAATAGCGAGGAGATGGCATACGGAGCCGGGAGGTAAGCCCACCCGTGCGGCTGCGCGGCGGTTGGCAGCGCGTCATGCGCGCTCGCATTAGATGCGATGAGGAGCAGCCATGTACCGACGAGAAAAACGGCGACCAGGGACAGATACGCGACGGGCTCGCGAATTCTCGGCGGAAGCTGCGTGATGAGAGACGCGTGTTTCATGACGCATTCCTTTCCACGGAGCACATCCGGACAGTTGGATGCTATGGGGAGGCTCCCTCATGTGCGCGGGCTAATCCAGTGTACGATGGTATAGTGCGCGACAACGGCGGGGACGGGCTTCCCTCGCACCGCGTGCGTCCCGCCCCAACGCACGCTGATCGGCAGCGTCTCGATCTTGCGCCATCAACCGCAAACCAACGTATATCTGGCCTCCAGCTGCCTATTCACTACCGTGGATCCCTGCAGGAGCTCCAAAGGTTCCGACCATGTAGAGGAGGCACCGAATGTTTAGGCCCATTGCTGCCGCCGTTTCCGTCGCATTGATCGCTGCGGCACCCACGCTCGCCGCCGACAAACCGTACAATGCCAAGGTCACGACGGTATTCGATCATGAGATCCCCAATGTTCCGGGAAAGAGCATGCGAGGCGTCCTGGTGGAATACGGACCGGGCGGATCGAACCCCTCACACACCCATGCCAAGAGCGCCTTTATATCCGCGACAGTGATTCAGGGGCGGATCAAAAGCCAGGTCAATGATGGTGACGTCAAAATCTACAACACGGGCGAAGACTGGGTTGAACTTCCTGGCGCCCACCATCGCGTCAGCGCAAATGCCAGTGAAACGGAAGATGCCAAAATTCTGGCAGTCTTCATCGTAGATACGGAAGAAACGGTTCTCACCATTCCGGACGAATGATCGGAAGTTGGCAGTGACCGCCGGCTCAGGGGCTCTGCCCGCGACCCCTTCAGAGCCAGCCATCTTGGCAAGGAAGCGCCCGCGGTTTGCGACGATCATGCCATAGGCGTGAACGATCGATAGCGGCCGCCTTCATGGACAAGCCGGGCATAGCGTTCGAGCAGAGCAAACGAAAGGGTTTCACAATGAAGATAGTTATCATCGGAGGCACCGGCCTCATCGGCACAAAGGTTGCGGAGCGCCTGAGAAGGCAGGGTCACACCGTCATGCAGGCCTCCCCCGACACTGGAGTCAACTCGGTGACCGGCGAGGGGCTGGCCCAAGCCCTTTCAAACGCCGATGTCGTCGTCGACGTGGCGAACTCGCCGTCATGGGAGGACAAAGCGGTTCTCGCGTTCTTCGAAAGCTCGACGAAAAACCTGCTCAAGGCGGAGTTGGACGCCGGTGTCCGCCATCACGTCGCGCTCTCAATCGTCAACGTCGATCGCTCCCCCGACAGTGGATACTTCCGGGCAAAGCTGGCGCAGGAATCCCTGATCAAGAGTGGCCGCGTTCCCTATACGATCGTAAGGTCCACGCAGTTCCTGGAATTCCTTGGCGGCATTGCCGACTCGTCGACTGTCGGCGATGCTGTTCGCGTGTCGCCCGGCGCATTCCAGCCGATTGCCGCAGACGACGTCGCCTATTTCGTTGCGGAAGCGGCCGTCGCTTCGCCCGTCAATGGTTCGCTTGACATAGCCGGCCCGGAGCGAAAGCCGATGAGCGATTTCGTAGGCCGCTATCTGGCCGTCACCGGGGATAACCGCAAAGTGGTCGCCGACCCTGCAGCCAAGTATTTCGGCAGCGCCGTGAATGACCAATCCCTGGTTCCGATCGGCCTCGCCAAGCTCGGGAAGCTGGATTTCGATAAATGGTTTTCGAAGCGCAGCCAGGCGGTAGGATGAAATCCAGCAGCCTGCGGGCTTTCGAGGGTCCATGGTTGTGCACCATGGGCCCCTTTTTACTGTCGATCGCCTTGAGTTCGTCCTCGGGTCAGCTTCCAGTTCTCCCGGCAACGCCTCCCGCGTTTAAGGTCGATGGATCCTGCTTCTCGTGGGCCTCGGAGAACAGCGGGCATGGAGCCGCCTTGTCAAATCCGGCTACGATCTAAGGGAACATGCAGTAGAAGTTGAGTGATCCTTGAAGAATCCCGTACACATAGATGTAGATCGCGCCGAGCAAGGACAAGGACGCCAAAGCGCAGGCACGCCATCAGCAAGCTGTTTCAAGGCTCAGCGCCGGCGGCGCATGCAATCCGCCGGCTCGGAAGGGAGCGTCTCGCGTCGGTGTGGGGTCGCGCGGAGAATTTTCGTTGGCCGCGTCCGGAGCCGATTGGCAGCCAGGGCTTGCCAAGTCATGACTGCCTTCGATCGGCATTCGCCCGGTCGGGATGGGACGGCTGATGTTCGTTGCCCATGCGGCCCGTGGAAAGCAGTTGTGTCGCAAACTGTTTTCGCGGGGCGATGTGGGGGACCAGGACGGGGTCGTAATCTCCAGCGCAAGGCCATGTGTGAACGCCGGGGTCGGAGAAGTGTTCTCCATAGAGGAGCCGAACCGCACGGTTCTCCTGTTGAGATGCCTTCGCCTCGCGCCGCCGGGCGGCGCGGGCTTTGGCATATCGGGAGAGGCCGATCTTGATGGCGACGAGCAGCGGCGCGGCGAT
>NZ_AUTC01000009.1 GCF_001461695.1 Sinorhizobium fredii USDA 205
TGGTTGACGGAACCCCTTGCGCGAGACAGACAATCCGGTCGTGCTGAGCGGGAGTTCGCGGAGGTCGCTGACGGTCATGCCGTCAGCTGTGCCAACTGCGAGCGCTGCGATCAGTAATCCAGCTGTCAGAACGGCGATACCTATATTAGCAGGAACAAATGTGCTGGGGACGTGGTTGGAGCGGCGAAATCCGGGAAGGAGGAAATTATGAAATTCAAGCATTCAGTACTCGCCTTCGCGCTCGCCGTATCGCCGCTCGCCCTTGGCGGATATGCTGCGGCGCAGGACACCCCGCAACCGCAGCAGCCGGCCCCGGAGACGCAGGGGACCGAGACTCAGCAAATGCCGGGTAGCGACAGCCAGACCGTCACCGGCCAAAAGGACGATCGTTGCTCGAAGCCGAATCCGCCAGCCGACTGCCCAAAGGACCCTGACGCCGCCACCACCGGCGCCATCAGCTCCTCGTCTGCCGTAGAAGTGACGGCCGAACAGCAAACCCAGCTGCGCAGCGTCATAAAGGAAAGCAACATTCAACCCGTCGACAAGGTAGATTTTGACATATCCGTCGGAGTTGCGGTGCCGCAGAGCATCACCCTCCACGCCTTGCCGCCGCGGATCGTCGAGATCGTTCCCGCCTACAAGAGCTACAAATATTTCATGCTCGCCGATGGCCGGATCATCATTGTCGATCCGAACAACATGAACATTGTAGCGGTCATCGCCTGAGCGGGCGAACACCGCCAGCCACGAGGCCCGCCTTGTCGGAGGCGAGCCTCCATTGTATCAACCGCACTCGTCTCAGCTCTTAGCGTGACGCATTGCCAATGCTGCACAAGGTTCTCCGGCGATCTGCCCTCTGCGCTGCGCGTCGGGGAGGCTGACCGTTTGTGACGCAGGCACAGCCGGCGCAGTCCGTTCAAGGTTCAACCTTGCTTATCGTCTCAAGGGGCTCGGGAACCCCATTGACCTGCGGCGAGTACACAACCGTTTCGGTTTTATCCTCCAGCATGGCACCGTCGAACCGCCAGGTGGGCGAAGATGGCGCCTATCGCCAGCAATAGAAAGGCCGGTGAGGCGCACTTATCGGGACTAAAGACATTGCTTCAGCTGCTTGAGGATTGTTCTTGCGCCGGCCGTCACTCCGGAGAGGGCCGGCGCGATCGGCTGTGCAAATCATCCGGCATTGGCCTCCCAGCCAAGTCCTGCCCGATCGCGTCCTTGGCTTGGCGGCCATCCAGCCGATAAAGCAGGGCAAGGACTATCTCCCTGTCACTGATGCCGCTGTCGGGCGAAGTGCAATTCGACAGATCTCGTCGGCAACCTCCAATGAGCTTTATCATCTTTTCGGCAGCCATGGCGGTGTACCTCAAGGGAAAGCTCGGAAGTGCAGCCCAAAGCGTGGGAGAAGGACGGAAGCATCGGTCTGGGACGTCGCAGCACTTACGGCAGCAGGCGTTAAACCCGGTTCCTCAGGTGCTCTTCATCCCAATATGGATCGGGAACAATACGCGGCAACCTGAGAACGCCACCGTCGTTCTCATCCTACTGCGAAAAGATGTCTCTCCACGATGGTCACGATAGACACTCAACTGCTTCCCGATCGGCCTGCTTCTACTCGCCATAGGCGCTATCCTGACCTACTTGGCGATCGGCGGGGCTTGGTCTGAGCACCGGTTCAAAACAGCTGTCTACACGCCGCAAATTACAGAAAGCCAGAAGGCTCGCTGAGATCCGGCCGCGACCTAGGTTGGGAGGAACCGCAATGGTCAAGCGTTTAGCAAGAACATTTCGCCAGCGAGAGAGACCGGGACCGAGCTTGTCGGGCAGGTCGTTTCTGACTGGTGCAAAATGCATCAAGTGGACCCGAAGAACCATACGGCGGTGATGGAGGGCCTGAGAGTTCTCTAGATGATGCGAGAGTTTGATATGACGGACGGAGATGAGCTTCTGAAGAGGTTACTGGCGAGCGACGAGGTCGGCCTCTAGAGCCACTCAATACACCCACTCCCGGCGGGCGGACAGTCTAATCGCTCGGTTGTCACGACAAACCCCAAAAAACCCAAGGCGCAGTGATCTTGGAAGTATAGGACCTTAGTGTCCGACGCCTGTCGCTAAAGGTCCAAGTCCGGTTGCCGAATGGCTGCCGCGAGAAATAATTGAGCTAGCGTCGAAGCGCAACCGGAGCTAAAGCGATGTCGGACAGGAGACGGAAAGATCGGCTTTCCGATCTGGGTTGGAGGATCGCATCCGGCCCCGGATCGACAGCAATCTACCTCGCAGCGGCCCTGTCGGTTGCTGCGCTTTCGAGCGCAGAGACCGGTATCCCGGCATATGTGCTCGTAGCCATGGCGGTTGTCCTGGTTCTGTTCGTTGACCCATCCCAGAAAATTCGAAAGTTTCGACACCAGAGCGCCGGCGACTTGGCGGTCCCGGCCGGCCAGCCGACACGGGACCGCAAATGGGTCCCAGAGCAAAGCCCCCTTCACGGCATGCGCTCTGGGGCTCATCGGGGAGAATCGTTTTTGTCCAGCAACCTCCCGGCGCGAAAAAAGCCGGATCCGATCGACTCTAACGTCGGCCGAAAGATCCGTAGGCAGCGCCTCTTGCTGCACATGTCACAGACCAAACTGGCGCAGGCACTCGGTATCACTTACCAGCAGGTGCAGAAGTACGAAAACGGCCGCACTAAGGTCAGTGCGAGCCGGCTTCAAGCGATTGCGAATGCGCTGAAGTACCGCTCACATCTTTCTTCGAGTACTTGTCTGCCAGAGACGACAGTAGCGAGGCCAGGCTGGACACCGGCCGATCGATGGGAGCGTTTGTCGCCAGCCCGATGGGAATTGCTCTCAATCGCGCCTTCGCCCGGATCACCGATGGCGAGGTGAGGCGTGCGTTCCTTAGTTTGGTCACCCGAGGTGCCGAGCAAGAAGGAAATCAGGTTTTACCTCCGCCGCGTCAGTAGGGCGAGGCAAACCCCAAACGCCAGCGATGAGATGACCCACAGGATTATCCAAAGGTCAGCCTTGCTCATTGGCGTGTTTCCACGGTTATGAAGTTCCGTGCGGATGAGACACAGGCGTGGATTTCATAAGCGCGTTCAGCCGGGTTGTTCAGCCGGCGAGTTCATGTCCACGCGCAGCAATTCGTTCGTAGGCGTCCTGAAGTGCCGAAGGTCGGATGAGCCGACCCGAAGCCAAGCGCAACAGCGCCTTGAGGTGCTCCCTGCCGGCATAGCCGACGATCGGTGCGAATGGCGTCATTGTGGCTGCGATGTCGTCAGGATACAGTCGTGCGAATTCGACGAAGTTCGTGAAATCTTCGTAGTTGCCGTCCTCTAACAAGAAGGTCTCAACAGGAGCTCCTTCTGCCAGCACCACGTCATGGGTGTCGAGCACGATCTGGAAGTACTCGATCGTGTCCCGACCATCCGGAAGGGCCTGAGTGATCGATGTACCGTTGACGAGATCCTTCGCTTGGATGAGAACGCCGTTAAGGTACAAGGCATGTCCGGCCGAGAGGTAAAGCGCCTTGTGCGGCCTGCGCCCGTCGAGAGCGAAGCGGGCGATGCAAATCGGTACCACCTCCTCATTCCATATCGGACCACACCGCCGATAGATTTGGCGCCCAATCCATTTGATGGGCAGCGCTTCACCACCCACCGTTTCCACGAGGTCACCGATGCGAAGGCTCTCGATGCATGTCTCGCCCGCCGGTGTCATGATGGATGTGCCGCTCAGCAGACACATCGGTCCATTACCATTGCCGGGCCCCTCTCCATGGCCGTGGCCGTGGCCCTTCCACCGTTCTCCGATCTTCCACCAGGCCTTGCCGCCGGCTTCGGCCGAGGACGCCGAAAGAATAGTTGCAGCAGGTGCGCCCAGCGTGGCCAGCCGGGCACCAATTGCCACAACTAAACCGAGCACATGACGCCTTGGCTCGTTGATCTGCGAGCCTCCGTCCTTGGTGGCCATAGTCGTTCTCTCCAAGTCTATTTTTGGACCTTGAGATTATCCCTCCTTGTAATCACTGCGGAAATTTGACTTTTTGATTGTTCTCATGGAAGGAGGGATGGCTATCTTACCACTTAAGGTGCAGGTACTGGCGTTGGCATCAACCGAGATGACGGACTGGTGCAATCGAAGAGGGCACCTGATGTGGACCGTCCCGAGCCAGAACCGGTTGCGTCCCTTCGGACGGACAAACCGTACGGTTCGAGCTTTTGTTCCAGTGAGCCGCTGGTTCCTACGGCGCTCGAACATGCTGGAGCGAAATACACGCAGGCAATCGGGCGGTAGAGATGAAGGGCTTCCTTGGAACCGTCCCAGCGCCAGAATCGTTATAGGGATCCGTATGTAAGACTTCCCCACGCGGAGCGAAGGATCCATGCGACTCCGCCCTCAGGGCAAGGGGAACAGAGGGCTCAGGAAATGGACCGAAATAGCCGACTTCGGCGGGATCAGAGACTGAGGTTCTTGGTCGCGCTCGCCACGCCAGCTCTCCTTCTTGCCGTCGCAATTGCTGCGGCGGAGTGGCTGGCCTAGCAGTGTGAGTTCAGCAAACATCCTTCATGCTCGTAGAGCTGGTCCATGCTGAGCGGCGCGACGTCGGCGACGCACTGCTTTTGACGCGCCCGTCGCTAAGAACCACGACGTCGTCGCAGAATGAAATCGTGCTCCTGTGATGGCCGATGACGTTTGTCATGCGACGCCCGGCCCGTAACTTGAGCGTCTCGACGATCGCCGCTTCCGAGAGACCGTCTACGGCGTTCGTGGCCTCGTCGAGAATAAGGATTGCCGGATCGCGCCGAGCGCCCTGGCAAGCGCGACGCGCTGGCGCTGCCCGGCCGACAGGCTCGCGCCCCGATAGCCGACGACGGTCTGGTAGCCTTCGGGCAGCTTTTCGATGAAGCCATGCGCTCGGCGAGCCTCGCCGCGCGCTCGACTTCAGCAAGCGTGGCACTTTGGCCGTAGGTGATATTCTCGAGTATGGTACCGTCCACGAGTTCCAGGTCCTGGCTAGCCACGGCGATCTGGCGCCGCCATTGAGCAGGGTCGATCCGGTCAAGCGGCACACGCCATCGATGAGAAGATTGACGACGGTGGTCGTGCCCGCACCCGATCGCCCGATCGCCGTCGAACAACCGCCGCGTATCTCGAAGCTCGCCGAGTGGAGTACGACGGCCCTGGAGCCGGAAGCCGGGTATTTGAGGGTCACATCATCGAACACGATCCGCTTGTCGAGCCTGTCGATAGGCTCGCTCCCTGAGGGCGGTCGCGGCTTGTCAGACGAATCCAGCAGCCAGCGCACCTCTTCCAGCGAGCCGCTCCAACCTGGATCTGGCTCCAGGACATTTGTACGGCACGCACATGCGGTTGCAGACGGCAAAGCAGCACGACGAAGGCGAGATCACCGGAAGCTCGCGCCGCCGCCAGGAACAAGGCGGAATGCAGCACCTCCGTGAGCGGCGGCAGGACGGCCTGTCTGGTCTGCAGCACGAAGCCCGCGTTGCCCTACGGAATCGGAAGCGGAATCGCAGCAGCTGCCAGCTTGGCAGGAGAATCCGCAATATCATCGGCTTCCTTTAACCCCGGTTTTCCAGTTTTTTATGTCGGGGAGACACGAGAATCAACGTTATAAGGTTTTGGCAGAAACTTATAACGTTGACAACAGCAAGTGTGGTTATAAGGTCTTGGCAGAGACTTATAACGGCGATGTAGATGAGCGGAGACGACGACTTCCTACGCAGACGGCAACGGCCCTTCGAAGAGGGCCGCCGCATTCGATAAGGAAACGCCAATGAAAGAGATCGACATCAGCTATCGAACGATGTTCGCGGAGCTAACGCAGCGGTCGCTGGACGCGCAATTCGCGGCCGACTTCCCCTTAGAGGGATGGTTCGTAACCGTAACCGTGAAGGACCGCGACTATTGGTATTTCGATCTCCCTACCCCCGAGGGCAAGGACAAGCGAAGCTACGTCGGCCCCGCGAGCGACGAAGCGATCACGGAGCGGGTGAAGGCCCACAAGGAGATCAAGGACAACATCCGCGAACGGAGGCGCATGGTTAGCACGCTGCGCCGCGCTGGCCTCCCCGGTCCCGATCCATTCGCGGGCGACGTCACGAAAGCCCTAGCCGACGCCGGATTGTTCCGGTCGCGGGCCGTCCTGATCGGTTCGGTGGCATTCAGCACCTATGCGGGGATGCTCGGCGTCCGGCTGCCATCGTCGGCCATGCAGACAGGCGATGCGGATTTCGCGCAGGACTTCGCGATCTCGGCGGGTGTCCAAGACAGCCTGCCGCCGATCCTCGAAATCCTCCAATCGGTCGATTCCGAATTCCGAGCGGTTCCGCACCAGGCGGACAAAGCCAAGGTGGTGGCCTTCCAGAACGCCAAGGGCTACCGAGTGGAGTTTCTGACGGGAAACCGGGGATCGGACGAATACACGGGCAAGCCGTCGCCCATGCCCGCCCTCGGGGGCGCGTCGGCGGAAAGCCTCCGGTTCCTCGATTACCTGATCTACGAGCCTATCCGCACGGTGCTCCTCTTCCGCGAAGGCGTGAACGTCCTAGTCCCCGCGCCCGAGCGTTATGCCGTCCACAAGCTGATCGTGGCCTCCAGAACGCCCACGGACACGCTAGGACGCGTGAAATCGGACAAAGACCTGACGCAGGCCTCCTTGCTATTCGAAGCCCTCATAGAGACGCGCCACGATTACGAACTGGCCGATGCTTGGGGAGAGGCATGGGAGCGCGGCGATTCGTGGAAGGAAGGGCTTTGCAACGGCCTCTTGAGGCTGCCTGACAAGGGCGTGAAAGCGCTCGCCAAGGCGTTGGGGTCGCAGATGCCTGACTTGGAGGAGTTGAGAACTGATGATCGGTCCAAATGACTTCCCCGGCCTCGCAAGCCTGTGCTGGAACACAAACCCGGCACGGCCCATCGATCGCGACGTTGCGTAGTCGCTCTACCGCGCCTAATGGCGGTTCATCTACCAAGACGACCTGACGGCCGAGGAAGTCGCGCTGATCGAAAGCCTTGAGGTCGAATTCGGGAACGGAGAAAGGCTGCTCGGCACGGACGGCCCGCCGCCTCCGATGGCTCGTCAGGAAATCACACCGGAGCAAGCGGCCGAAATCCTCGGCATTGATTTCGTGCTGTGCTCCGGAGTGTGCGTCCCGGCGGGGGGCTCGTCGGCCAAGAGCCCGGACTAACTCTTTTGTGTAGCTTTTCGCCGATGTGCCCACACGCTTTACTATCTTGGCGCGAAATGGCGGAGAGAGGGCATGCACTATCGCAACAAGTCGGTGCTTTTCGCGGCACCTGGACTGGTTATCGGAGCGGTCGCGATCGCTGCTGCCGGCGGCATGACCCTGGGCGATTTTGACAAGCCAGAGCTTTTGCTCGCGGCTCTGTCTGTTGGCTTCATCGTTGGAATGGCCGTTGAGGAGCTCCTGTCCACGATGCGAAGGCAGGCGTGGCGGACAAGGAACCGATCACGCTGGGAGAAAGCAGTCTCCGGAGCAACCATTGTCCCTGGACCCTGGCTTTCGACGCCTGTTGCGGAGTCGCCGAAACCGGTCGATGCTGCGGATCAGTTGCGGATTGTGATGGGCTCGAATTTCACCATTCAGCCACTCCTCAACAAGAGCGAAGCGCGGGTGTTCAAAGAACTCGACCGCATCGTGGTCGGCTGCAACCCCGCTTGGCAGGTCATGGCGCAGGTTTCGCTAGGGGAGATCCTTCGCAGCAGGAATGCGGACGCTTATCGCTGCATCAATGCGAAGCGCGTCGACCTGTTGCTGGTCGACGGTAACTGCCAACCTCGGCACGCCATTGAATATCAAGGCGGAGCGCACCATCAGGCTGCCGCGGCCGCGCGCGACGCGGTCAAGAAGGAGGCGCTCCGACGCGCCGGGATCGGCTCTTACGAGGTGGTGGCCGGCCAAACTACACCGTCTGAACTCAGGCGGTTGGTCGAGAAGCTGGTGGACAAACCGAATGTTGCCTAGCCCCTGCTCCGCCGATTCAGTCGGCGCACCGCTCGTCTGTCTGCACAGAAAACAACCACGAACGCGTGCGCGGCCTCACCGCTCGCCCCGATGCGAATTGAAAGCGTGATTGATGCCAGCATCGCCCGTCGCCTGTGACATGTCCATGGACTTTGCGGCCGTTCGGCAGAATCTGTTTCCGGCCAGTCACGGCGCGATTGGCGACTGGCTTGCGTTCCACTGGCATCGTGATCGAACCAACAGAATTCAGGCGCACAAGGTTCATTCGTCACAGGCCATTGCGATTGACGTGTTCGGCACCCTCAAGGTGAGCATCGATCGCGATCTCGTCCTCGATGCCATTGCCCGGCGCGTGGGGGTAGCACCTGGCGGCCCCTGGTCCCTCACCCTCGAGTGGACAGATCCCGATCGACTTTTGGGCGAGCCCCGGCCCACGCAAGTCGATGCCCTTGCCGTCGGGTCGAATGCGGCACTCGTCATCGAATGCAAGTTTACCGAGCCGGGAGGGAAATGTAGTCAGACGGCCAAGTCGCGTTCTGGGGAAGCCCAGTGCAATGGGAGCTACACCGACCAAGTCAATCCGCACAGCGGCATGCGCTCCCGGTGCACTCTTGCAGGCAAAGGGATTCGCTATTGGGAATTCATTCCCGAGGTCTTCTCGCTGAACCCGGCTGGCGACTATGCGCCCTGCCCTTTCGCGGGAGAAGCCTATCAGTGGATGCGCAACGCCGTGTTGGCCGCGGCGATAGGCAAGCACCGCAACCTTCAAGCCGCCGCCATTGCCGCCTTTGCCGACCACCCGAATTTTCCGACGGCACGGAAGGCGAAACGCAGTCTGATTGACCCCAGCCTCGGCCACCCAGCCGCAATCACGCCGATCTCTTATCAGGAGATCATCGACATTGCTCGCCAAGTGGGGCTGGATCAGGAGCTTTGGACCAAGCTTTCTGCATGGCTTGACGAAAAAATCGCAAGGGCCTCATCGCGATCTACTAAGGGCGTGGTTACGATCGAGTAACGCCAAGTGCTTACTCTCCAATTCTCTCAAACCGCTACTGCTCGAGCGTTCCGCAGGATACATTATGCGATTTTTTGAGCCCAGAACGGGAACTTCCTCGCAACAAAAGCCGTGCACAGGACTCGATAACAACGGCTCCCTTCGACCCAACTCAGCCGTTCCCCGTGCAAGCCTTGCGGTGACGGCTCACCACCTGTTGCGCTACGGTTAAAGCGGTCACTCGACCTCAATCGACCCGGCGCAGATTCTCTGCAAAGAGGCCCATATTCGTGCCGCGGCAGATGACGACGATGCGGCTACCGGCTGCCAGGCCCTGCCTGAAGTTGTTTGGGACGCCGCAAATGCTCCCGAAGATAAAAGGGAGCCCTTGCAGGTCGAGCGGTGAGCTGCATCGACGTCGCCATAGCGATCGGCCTGTGCCAAGGGAGCTCGACCTGATGGCTGGCGATCAGCGCAGGCATCATCGGACCGGCAATGACGACGACGTTCGTTCCCAGGACGTAACCTAAGAATGGAGCAGCGACGACGCCAATCGCCTTCCGTAAAGGGCTGCCCGGAGTGACATCCATGCCTTTCTTGGCGATCCATAACAACAGCACCGGTGAGACTAGGCCAGCCGCAAGTCCTGGCAGGTTTGTCCTGGACATCCATTCGGTCGTAGGAAGTTATATCCGACCATCTTGGTGAAAAGAGACAGAATACCAAGCAGCAGCCAGCCCATCACCACGATCCCGGCCGGCTTAACGCGCCGCTGCCCTGTAATCTCACCTTCTGAACTGCCCATTAACAAACACCGCACGTTCGACAGCGATCCCCATCGACAGCTCCTCGGCATACTACGGGTTGTAATTCAAGGCCGCCGGGCTACACGGTGAGTTGCGCGCGGCCTGGTTCGTCGTGCCGCTCTCTAGTGCGATCGCAAGTGCCGCAATCAATGAAACACGTAGCAGCGTGCACGGAAACGAGCCCTGCGCGATCGGCCTGCCGAAGGACAGCTCTTGGCTCTTAGCGCTCGTCCAATCGGTAATGTGGAACGACATTCCAACGATCGGGCTTGCCCTTGCGACGACGGCAAGCCGACTGCGAATCCCTCGCCTTGACGGGAATCGAACCGCAGACCCGCCGCTGGTTTTCAGCTGAGCTGAGATCAGTCCATAGGCTGATGCTGTGCGCCAGTAATCAGGTCATGGCATGAAGCGACATGTTGTAATTCAGCCTATGGACTGTTATTGTTGCACATTAAATCAAGTTACGGTCTGAGAGTACCATGAAGAGCGATACTCGTACGAGAGCCCGGCTGCGCCTCGACGAAAGGCTTCAGACGCTACAGCCCATTGATCGGTTCAGGGCGCCCCCAAAGGGATGGGTACGCGCGCTGCGCGACGCTCTCGGCATGACGGGTGCGCAGCTCGGCGCGCGCATCGGCGTTCGGCCCCAAACCATCGAATCGATTGAGATGTCAGAAGCAGCAGGAACGATCAAGCTCAACACGCTGCGCCGAGCCGCCGAGGCTCTCGATTGCACGCTTGTCTACGCCCTCGTTCCAAACAGCTCGCTTCAGGCTGTCGTTGAGGCTCGGGCACGCAGGATCGCGATCCGCGAGCTTCAGCGCGTTGCGCACACGATGCGGTTGGAAGCTCAGGGGACGGAGAATGCAGATTTCGAAGCTCGGGTCCAAGCTTACATTCGCGACAAGCTCTCTGAACGCGATCTCTGGAACGAAACATGACGGATCTCTTCCAAGAGCCTGATGACGCAACGCCGCTTGAGCAGCACGAGCGAGAGAGCCTGCTACAAACCTGGATCACCCACCGCAGCGACCTCAACGAGGCCGAGCAGGAAAACATCGTCGAGGGTACGGCCTGGGCGCGCGGCCGCCGGCGTTTGCCCATTGAGCAGATGCTCACTGAAGACTTCATGCGGACACTGCACAAGCGAATGTTTGGCGACGTTTGGCGATGGGCCGGTACGTTCCGGACGACGGAGCGCAACATTGGAGTTCAGGCCTACCGCATCGGAATGGAACTCGCGAGTCTATTGGGCGACACCCGCTATTGGATCGAGCATGAAACTTTTCCGCCGGACGAGATCGCGATCCGGTTCCACCATCGGCTGGTCGCTATTCACCCATTTCCGAATGGAAACGGTCGTCATGCGCGACTAGCGGCTGATCTTCTGATTGAACGCCTTGGAGGAGAGCCTTTCAGTTGGGGCGGCGGTAGTCTGGCCGACGTCGGTGAACTGCGCGCACGTTACGTCGCAGCACTACGCGCAGCGGACAATCATGACATCGGGCCGCTGCTGGAATTCGCGCGCAATTAAGTGCTGTTTCGCTGCGGCACGTACGTTCGAACCGGAACCGACCCGGCCTGGTTGTACAGGCGGCACGCCTGGGCACTGCGCGGGACGGTTATGTCTTATCGAGATCTCAATTAAAACCTACAGAAGGAATACCCATCGAGGGGGCCCTCCCAATAGCGATCTCTGGCCGTGAAACGAACCGCAGACCAACGGTTTTGAAAAGCTATTCCACTATGCCAATTTTACGTGGCACGCGGCGCCGGCGGTTCCCATCGATACATTATGCGATATTCAAGGTACAAACCGGGAACGTCGTGACCTACGACTATTGAGTCGTTCCGGCAGCGAACAGTGCCGCGCGGGAAATTGGCGTCAGCCGGTCTTCTGAGGGGGCAAACTTAGGTCTTAACCACTGCACACGACGGATATCTGCGGACTTAAGGCTTTGGAGGCAGTGCGGCCGGCAGCTGACGAGCTTCGATCGGCTTGCCCGCGACAAACCACTCGTTGGACGGAATTTCGCCAAACATCACCGTCGTCGCCTCCGAAACTCAGCTGAGGCGACCCACGCATCGAAGCTTGTCTCGATAGGTGCGATCGTCCGCTCGAAAGCGGCGATAGCTTTTCCGATGTTAGCGAAAACCCGGTTCACCGCCTCCCGGTCCTCTTCCTTCATCGCGTTCCAAGCGGCGGCGGCCTTCGGCCCGGAGTTCGGTCCGCTCCGGCAAATGGCAGGTGGCGCAAGCGATGTCACCCATCGAGCTGAAACGCTCGTCGAAGAACAGCGCGCGACCGAGCTCCGCAGCGCGGGCAAAGTCGAGCAGTGTCGGTGCCTATCTTGGCCTGACACCCAGGCGCTACCAGTCGGGCGAGGCAGACCACAACGGCAAGATCTCCAAATGTGGCGATCCTCTCGTCCGGGCCTACCTGTTGAGGCCGCCACCACCTTATTGACGCGCGTCGAGAAATGGTCGGCCGCTCAAGGCTTTGGGCCTGCTGGATCGCCAAACGGGGCGGCATGAAGAAGGCAGCCGTCGCCGTTGCGCGCCATGACGTGCGAACGCTCGCCTCGACAACTCAGAGAAACGTGACGCAAGAGCAGGTTACGGAAAAGCAGTTGACCGGGAGGCCGCAATTAGAGAACTGCCCCCGGCAAGCAGGTTCACGACTCCGCTTCTGGCGCCGGCGTTTCCCGCAAGCCTCCGCCAAACCCTACGGCGCTACCTGGCGGCGCCGGGTTTCCTTCGGCTCCTCTGCCCTCCTTAGGTTTGCTGCGGCCGGGTAGTGTGTTGAAGGTTCCGCAAATTCTCTGAGAGGGGTGCTCATGGCAGGCTGGCGATGTTCAGGTCACTTGATTCCCTCACGAGGAACGCCACCATGATGAAGACTCAAGATAAAACCGCCGTCGCCACCGTCAAAGACGTTCTGCTTACGAACCCCGATGGGCTGCGCGAGGTGATCCGCGCCGTGATGCAGGCGGTGCTCGAGGCGGGTCACCGCCAGCTGCCTCGCCTGGTCCGGGCGCTGGCCGTCGACTCACGAGAACTGGATGGAGGCCAACGGATACATCACATGGACCAACAAAGAGAGCACAAGAGACTGGCTCTCCGCAACCCCGCATGACCAGACTCACGGCCGCCCCTTCTGAACTTGACGCACACAACCGCCAAACGCGGCTACGTCGGCGATCGACCCGGACCCTTTCGTCCTGCTCAGATGAACACCTGACGCTTCATTTTCGGCCGGTCGCTTGAGACTGCGTTTCGGGGACGCTATCTCACCAGGTCGAGCACCGGCTCGCCGGCTACCTTTCTCTCGACCCTTTTCCTTATTGGTCGCAACGGCAGGTCCCATACTGGGACTTCGATCGGACGATGCAGGCAATTGGTAGAAGATTACCGCCCCTTCCGTTTTGTCGAGATA
>NZ_AUTC01000010.1 GCF_001461695.1 Sinorhizobium fredii USDA 205
TCTCATCTTGATTGACGCTTCGTCTCATCTTGGTTGTCGCGCTGCACCGATACTCGCACGCGTGCTGAAAAGCTGCGGGTAAAATGTGGTTTTGCCGGCATTGAGTTCTCGATGGATTGACATCCGTGCCCGAGGGAAAGGGAGGCGTGTTGGAAAAGCTGAGCTTCGGGCGGGTCCGTGGGAACCATCATCGACTTCATCGCCCAGCCCAAGCCCGCCCGGATGCACACAGCGAAGTTTTCGAACAGTGAGACCGATTCGGTCTACGTCGAGCGAAACGGCTGCACGGAAGAGGGCCTAGCCATTGCGCTCTCCCAACCCTTGGCGCGTATCGCGTGGTGCCTTCCACCGCGTGATTGAGTTCCGTTACCCTCCCCCCGTGCGAAGTTGATCAACCTACAAGACCTCGACCGGACTGGGGAAAATCGCCGGCGAAAGCTAGGCAGAAGGGCCAGGGTCAGTCTATATCGGAAGTTGATCGAACGGACGGTCTCATCACTTCGCAACGGAGGATCGGACGGTGCCACGCCCGTTGCGCTAAACCTGGACATCACAGGATCCCGGGCGACTACATCAAAGACGCGCCCATGCGGCTCAACTTCTACGATCGGCTTCTGCGCGCCGTCTCCCGGTCAAATCGACGGCTTCACCAAGGAGTTCGAGGACGGTTTCGGCCACCTTCCCGAGGTCACGGCCCTATGGCGATTGACCAAGCTAAGATCGATGCGGTTGCATAAGATATCAACAATTGGATGGCGGCCCTCGCGCGATGGCTATCAGCTTTTACAAAAAGCCGACGCGCAAGATCGTCCGCGTGCTTTCTAGGCCCCATGCTCCAGTTCAGCGTGACGGTCATCTCGACTACGAAGATCGAGTGACAGCGTCATGAAGGGCGTAAAACTCTTCGAGGAAACGGCCATTAGGCAGGCGCGCAAACGCCGATAAGGCAACTGGCTCAATGCCCGAAGGTCTGACGGGAACCATACTCATCCGCTAATGTTCCTCATGGAGATGCTCGTTGAGATGGTTTTCCGTGCCTCCGCAGACGCTGAAGGCCGGAAATCCAGGCCAAACATATGTCAGGACACTGATTATGAATTCCTCAGGCACGATCGCCGTCGTCGATTGCATTGTCGTCGGCGGTGGGCCAGCAGGTCTCACAGCGGCGATTTATCTCGCACGCTACCACCTCTCCGTTGTCGCTTTCGACGACGACACCAGCCGGGCTGCGACGATCCCGGTGTCTCATAATCACGCCGGGTTTCCAGATGGCATAAGCGGTATTGATCTGCTGGCGAGGATGAGATCGCAAGCGCAGAACTATGGTGCCACGATAGCGCGCAATAAAATCACCGGGTTGAGAAAGCGTGACGGAGGCTTTGTAGCGACCTTCGATGGTGGCAGCATCCGCGCAAGGGCAGTCCTCCTGGCAACCGGCGTGGCGAACCGCAGACCGGCAATGCAGGATGCTTCTCACAATGATGCTGTGGCCCGCGGACTGCTCAGGTACTGCCCCATCTGTGACGGCTTCGAGATTACGGACAAAAGGGTAGGGGTTATCGGTACTGGCTCGAATGCGTTTCGTGAAGCTCTCTTTCTTAGGAGCTACACCAGCGATTTGACATTGGTCTCGGCCGAAGGCGCACATGCCCTTTCGGACGACGAGTCCGCGCAGTTGAGCGAGCATGGGATTGTGGTTGACCCAGGACCGATCACTTCCATCGAGCTTGAGGAAGACCAAATTACGATTACGATGCCGTCACGTTCACTGCACTTCTCGTCAGTCTATCCGGCACTCGGATCAGACATTCGTTCTGAACTGGCGGCGGCTATCGGCGCGCGGTTGACGTCGGACGGGTGTGTCGTCGTTGACAGCCACCAGAGAGCAACGGTGCCAGGCCTCTACGCCGCCGGAGATGTTGCGATCGGTCTTGATCAGATCAGCCATGCCATGGGGCAGGCGAGTGTTGCCGCGACGACGATCAGAAACGACCTCTGCGAACTTACGATGCTCATCCGTTGATAATGGACGTTCCCGAAGGGGCCCAGTTCCCGATCCGAGGTCGTGACGTTAAAATCGACGGAGATGGTGAACGATCACACTGCGCGCATGCGCTCCGGTGAAATCGGCGAGGTCACGTCTACCGCGCTCCCGCGACAGGTGGTCGGACATTTCGACGAACGGCAGCCGCCAAGCCGTAGAACATGGGTGGAGCAGCAATGTTCTCGTGCATCAGATTGAAAGCGGCCTGCACCAGCGGAAGGGGAAAGCACTCACCAATTTTGCGCGGACACTGCCTGCACCGCAATCCGATCTGGCCCGAGAATTAATCAAAGCCGCTTATTTTATCGAAGAACTCGTCATTGCGGTCCTGCCAAGTCGGGCGGGCTTCCGTGGCGCGCAACTGGCTCTCATACCTGCAGAAGGTGTTCCGAGCACGCGGAGCAACGGCTTCATTGAGGCGGCTTTAACCGGCCTCGCGGCGAGCGAGTTTGGGCTCGATATCCTAGGTCCGCCGCCGGCCTGAGTTGCTGAGGTCGCCCTGCTTGATCGCTGCGCTTGCCTACCTTGGGCCGCACGGCTCGGAGGTGCTATTCTGCAGGGCTGCGGGGCTGCGGAGCGAAGGCTGATGCGGGGCGGGGCATGATGCGCCAGCCATCCTATGTCACGCCTCGATCTCTCTGAGCCTGTCATGAAGCGCGTGTGAGGAACGAGTCCCGGATTGGTAAAGGCAAAAGATCCGGCTTGCGAGGTTCTCCGCGCGGGCGCCTCGCCGTGGCCAACCCCTGCGCATGAGTTCGTCGTCAAAGACCCGCCGTAGCTGCACCAGTTGAGCAGGATAAAGGGGGGTCGAGTGTTTGGGAATTGAAGATCAAGCACCGCGCTCTCCCTCACTGGGGCGAAAGCTTGACGATCTTCCGGCCATCGGCGCCCGTATCACTAGCCGATGATGAACCTAGTTTACGCCTATCTGCCGAAGCGCGAGTCATTAGATGCGGCCTACTAGGGTAGGCGGAATCCTCGCTAACGAAAAAACATCTGCCTAATAACTCGACTGAGGCCATTTAAGCGCTCGTGGCCTGAGGCCGACTGCCGCGGCCCTAGTGCGTCGCTTTACAAAGGAACGGAGCGGTGTCCTCTGCCCTCGAAGGATGCCTCTCTTCCTCGTCGCCGCGGCTTTGTCTCCCGTCTTACCCTTCCTTGCCATGTGGCGCCAGCGGTCTGGCTCGGCCATCATTTTTCCTCTAGTTTCTTGACCGCAACCTGTGCGACTCTCAACTATTCCCGAGCCTGTTCCGATGCCGAGGCGACACTTACAACCTCCAGCAAGGGCCGGCGATGTCTGCTCGGTTCACGAGCTGCGATCACAGACGGCGTTCGGTTGATACATCATGCAAGTTTCGAAGGAACGACAACAATTCCTCAGCAAGCCGAAGGCTCGTAAAGGTACGGCTGATTGGCAAGCCCTTTTTTTCTGGCTCGCGCCTGAACGAGACTTCTTCCGAGTGCTTTCACGCATTGTCTGCTCACCGACGCTCTCGGCCTGGCTTTCTGCGCCGTATGGCGAGCTTGTCCCGCTTCCGATATCCCCCGCGTCGGCAATGCGCCCCAACATACCGGTACGAGGTTTTGACCTCGCTTGCGTGGGCGTCATTTCTCCATCCTTCCAGACTTCTTTCGGATCTGTCAGATCCTTGCCGTCAGGGTTTACCTTCCCGCGTTCGTGATGAGATTTGTCTTTCGCCATGGCCAATTATCCTTCGGAGTCAGCGCGCGACATGAATGAGGCGAGTGGGCGCAAAAACTTCAACGTTCCAAAAAGGCCCCCTGTCTGCTGGAGCCAGCGCTCGGATTTCTGACCAACGAGAATGCGATGCGCTTCAGACGATAAATAAGGGACACATCAATTCGCGGCATGAAGGGGCTGGCCCGCGCACGAGGACATGTTTCTGATCGGGCCCATCTGCGGTTCACTGACAGGGCAAACAATCCGCGCGTCGCCCTGCGGCACCCAGGTCACAGCCGCCGGCGGCCGGGAAGCAGCCGGTCCACTATCACCGGATGGGCGACGCCAGATCGACCGCCGAACCACGCTGCGACTGCGCCCAATACGAGGGCGAGGAAAGCCACCAACGCGCCGGCTGAGACAGCCGATGCAGCGGCATCGGCGACTTCGATTGCCTCCTGCTTCGTTCGCTCAACCGCCTGGGTATATTGCTCCTCGATCTGGGTAACCTGTGTTCGCGCTTCTTCGACGGGAATGTTGCGCGCACTAGCCAGAGCCTGTGCGGCTTTCTCCCGCGCAGCCTCTGCCTCGCTTTCGTTACCCGTCACCAGAGCCCGGATCGAGGTGATTGCGGCGTTGTTGAGGGCTTCCGGATCGGTGCCAGTCGAACGAACCTGCCGGTCAATGGCGTCGAGCGGGTTTGCCTCCGCCATCATAGGCGCCGCCGTCTGCGCAATAGTCTGGCCGAGCCCTGCAACCGCGCTGGCAACGCCGCTGAATGCTCCCCCGACGATGCTCCCGACAGCGGTTGTCAAGAGGTAGAGAACGAGTAACGTGGTGAAAGCCCATGTTGTGAGGCCGTGTAGTGCTCCAGCCGTTTCATCAGTTTTTCCCGACATACGGGCGGCGATATAGCCCCCAGTGAATGCCGAAACGATCCCGGAAAGCAGATACCAGATGCCCGCGACGATCGAGAATGTGCTTGCCGCCGGGTTGTCGCCAGTCTGCGGATCAAGCGTAGCTACGCCGATCCCCACCCCCAGCATCGTCAGCAGGACCTGAACGACAAGAGCTACAACCACACCCGCGAATATCGCGCCCCATGACACTTTGTTGACGAGAATGGTGTGTGCGTTCTCGACTGCCATGATGTCCGTATGAACGGCCTCATCTCTGGCCGAAGGCCTTTCGGAGTAATCGCTCATGTTCCCGCTCCTATTTCAGGGGCCGATTTATCGACCGCCGCGGATGATTTTTTCCGCGATTCAAACTTCAGAGCAGAACAATCGTTCCCTAAGGTGAGAACCCTCAAAGGGCAGATGAACGGTCCGACTCGGGAAGGACCGCTGCAAGGATGCAATGGCTAGAGCATCAGGTGATCTGAGACCTTTGCCCACAAGACTTGTTCTGGTTTCCGAAACGTGAGTGAGCAGGTCCTGACGCCACTCCGCTGGCGTGACACATCTTGCAGCCCTCTCGCACTGATGCAGATCACGCATGGCGTCGCGGCAGGCGTTGAAGTTGTCGGGGATCGGTTGCGGCGGATATGCTCCTCGGAAACAAGATGCCCGCCCCGCGTTTCCTCATATGCGAAGGGAAACCATCCATTCCGATGCTCAGCGGCTTCAATTGCGATAGTATGGCTTCCGTGCGACGTTCATGCTTTGCGCGCGGGCCGTCGTCGCTTTGAGAGCGGTCGTGCATCCTTGAACAGGCGTGTCCATGACGAAGCAACGAAATACAGGAGATGACCATCCGGGACACGCCTCGGAAGGGAGAAGAAAGCGCGTCGACGAGACGGTCGATACCGATCCCAGTGCCGCCACGGCCATTACTGTCGTCGGCATCGGAGCCTCGGCAGGCGGCATCGAAGCGCTGGGCAGCTTCTTCGATGCAATGCCGACCAACAGCGGCTGCGCCTTCGTCGTCGTGCTGCATCTTGATCCGAAACGGGAAAGCGAGATGGCCCGCATCCTGAGCGGCCGAACCACGATGTCAGTGGCGCAGGTCGAGGACGGAATGGCGCTCGCCCCGACCATGTCTATGTCATCGCTCCTGACACGGATCTCAGATTGGTGGACGGCGGGTTGAAGGTGTCTCGACCGTCGGAACCTCGCGGTCAGCGGCATCCGGTCGATGTACTATTTGCCTCGATCGCGGCGGAACAGCGCGAGCGCTCGGTGGCTATCGTGCTCTCTGGCACGGGGAGCGACGGCACCGAGGGTTTGAAGGAGATAAGGGCAGAAGGCGGCATGAGCCTGGTGCAAGCGCCCGAGACTGCCAAGTTCGACGGAATGCCAAGGAGCGCGATTTTGGCGGGCCTTGCCGATCACGTGCTCGCTGCGGAAAAGATGCCAGAGACCCTGCTTGCCTATGTCCAACATGGCTACGTCTCCGCCCCTTCCGAGGTTGAGCCCACCTTCCCGAAGGGCGAAGTGACGATCGAACGGGTTCTGGAGGTCCTGCGCGCTCGCGGCGGACACGATTTTGGCAGCTACAAGCGCAACACGCTCAAGCGGCGCATCCATCGCCGCATGGGGCTCAGAAACACCGGGACGCTCGCCGACTACCTGAACGACTTGCGGATCAATCCGGAAGAGGTCGCCACACTGGTCGCCGATTTGATGATCAGTGTCACCGGATTCTTTCGCGACCCCGAGGCATGGAAGGCCCTGGCGGAGCTGGTGATCGCGCCTCTCGTTGCTGAGCGCGAGAGGGGCGCATCGGTTCGGGTCTGGGTTCCCGCCTGCGCCACCGGAGAGGAAGCCTATTCCGTTGCGATGCTGATAACCGAGCACGCCGAAGCCACCGAAAAACACTTCGACCTCAAGGTGTTCGCCACGGATGCGCAGGAGGACAATCTGCGCAAGGCACGCGACGGCATCTATCCGGCGGCCGCGCTAGCCGGCTGTCCGCCCGGACGGGTCAGGCGCTTTTTCGAAAAGCTCGACGGCTCCTATCAGGTCAGCAAGGAGCTCCGCGACATGGTGGTGTTCGCGCCGCAGAACCTGTTGCGTGATCCGCCGTTCTCGCGGCTGGACATCGTTTCGTGCCGCAATTTTCTGATTTATCTGGAGCCGGAGGCGCAGCAGCGCATTATCGCCCAGTGCCATTTCGCCCTGCGTCCGGATGGCCATCTGTTTCTTGGCAATGCCGAGACGATCGGGCGGCACGACGATCTCTTCGAAACGGTTTCAAAAAAATGGCGGATATACCGCCGGGTCGGGCCCACCCGACACGACCTGATCGATTATCGGCCGCCACGCGGATCGGTCGGGACGGGAGTAGCGGGCGAGCCGCCGCCTATGCGACCGGAAGCAGCCTCACCCGTAGCCGACATAGCGCGACGCGCCTTGCTGGAGCGCTACGCCCCTGCCTCGGTGCTGATCGACCACAAGGGCCGCGTCGTTTATTTCCACGGAACGACCCGCGACTATCTGGAGCAGCCGTCGGGCGAGCCGACCAGGGATCTGCTAACGATGGCCCGCGACGGACTGGCGCTAAAACTTCGCGGTGCAATACGCGAGGCCTCGAAAGGCGACAAAAGCGTCACCGTCCATGGCCGGGTGCATCGGAGCGGATCGTCGCTGGACGTCGCCATGACGGTGATGCCGCTTCCCGCCTCGCCGCAAGGCGGCAAACTCGCCCTCGTGAGCTTCGCGCCGGGAGCGCCGAGATCCAACCACCCAACCATACGCGAGGATGCAGCAGAAACGACCTCCGGCGTGCGCGCGCTGCAGGAGGAACTGGTTTCGATGCGCGCCGAGTTGCGCAATACCATCGAGCATCTGGAGACCGCCAACGAGGAGTTGAAGGCTTCGAACGAGGAAGCGACCTCGATGAACGAGGAGCTTCAGTCCACCAACGAGGAACTGGAAACCTCCAAGGAGGAGTTGCAGTCCTTCAACGAGGAGCTGAACACCGTCAACAGCCAGCTTCAGCACAAAATTGCGGAACTGGAACGGACCACCAATGATCTGAACAATCTGCTCGCCGGCTCGGATACGGCAACGCTGTTCCTGGACAGCAAGCTGGCGATCAACTGGTTCGCGCCAGCGACAAAGGAACTATTCGATCTGGTAACGTCCGATATCGGTAGGCCGATCGCCCACTTTGCGCGGAAATTCTTCGACGAGAATTTGCTGTCGGATGCCGAGACTGTACTCCAGAAACTCACGAACATCGAGGCCGAGGTTCTGAGCGACGCTGGGCGCTGGTATCTGCGGCGCATGCTTCCTTATCGCACGCGCGACAACCACATAGCGGGCGTCGTCATCACCTTCAGCGACATTACCGAGCGAAGGAACGCCGCCCAGGCGGTCGATGACGCGAGGATCTATGCCGAGGCCATCGTTGGGACGGTGCGGCAGCCCCTGGTCGTCCTCGACGCCAAACTGCGAGTCCAGTCTGCCAATCCGGCCTTCTATGATCTGTTGAGGGTTGCGGCTAAAGAAACCGAGGGCAGCCTGTTATATGACCTTGGCAACGGGCTGTTTGATATTCCTGCTGTGCGGACGCTTCTCGACGAAGTGCTGTCGAAGAACTATGAAGTCGCGGACTATGAGGTGGAGCATGAATTTCGTGACATCGGACGGCGCTGCATGCTGCTCAATGCACGCAAGCTCTCCCAGGGAGGCGGTCGAGACGAGCTGATCCTGCTCGCCATCGAGGACATAACCGAACGCAGGGAAGGCGACAACGCCGTTCGTGCCAGCGAGCAGCGTCTGAGGGATCTTATCGAGGCACTGCCGGGCGCAGTCTATACGACCGATGCGGAGGGCCGGATTACCTCTTGCAACCCCGCTGCAGCGGAGTTGTGGGGCCGTAATCCGGAACTGGGCACGGATGAATGGTGCGGCTCCTGGCGCATGTATCGACCAGACGGCACACCGTTGCCGCATGACGAATCTCCGATGGCGATCGCCCTGAAAGAGAACAGGCAGGTACAGGGTGCGGAAGCCGTTGCTGAACGGCCTGACGGCGTCCGGGTGCCGTTCCTCGCCTATCCCACCCCATTGCGCGATGCCTCGGGCAAGGTTATCGGGGCCGTCAACATGCTGGTTGACATCACCGAGCGAAAGCGGGCCGAAGCGCTTGCGGAACGTCTCGCCGCGATCGTCGAGTCCTCCGACGACGCGATCATCAGCAAAACCCTCGACGGCACCATAACGAGCTGGAACGATGGAGCGGAGCGATTGTTCGGCTATGGGTCTGACGAGATCATAGGCAATTCCATCATGACCTTGGTGCCTCCGGATCGCCGAGACGAGGAGATGGACATCCTCGACCGGATTCGCAGAGGCGAGCACATCCAGCACTACGAAACGCTCCGACAACGCAAGGATGGAAGTCTGGTCTGGGTCTCTTTGACCATATCTCCGCTGAAGGACGCCACAGGCAAGGCCGTCGGAGCGTCCAAGATCGCGCGGGACATTACAGAGCGCCAGCATGCCGACCAGCACCGTAAAACGCTGATGGACGAACTCAACCACCGCGTCAAGAACTCGATGGCCGTCATCCAGTCCATCGCTTCCCAGACGCTTGGGCACGCATCGACGCTGGACGAGGCGCGTGAGGCATTTGGCTCACGGCTGATCAACCTGGCGAAGGCGCATGATGTGCTAACGCGAGAAAGCTGGCAGAGCGCGAATCTGGTTGAAATTGTCTCCGATACGGTCAAGCCGCATGCAGGCGGAAAAAACCGCTTCCGGATCGAGGGTCCCGGCGTCCGGCTTTCCCCGAGCGCGGCGCTGGCGATCGCCATGGCCCTGCACGAGCTCAGCACCAATGCCGCGAAATATGGCGCACTCTCCAACGGAAACGGCCAGGTCGTGATCGTGTGGCAAATAGAAGGTGATGACGCAGGCCGCCGGCTCGTGCTGCACTGGCAAGAAAGCGGCGGGCCTCCCGTCGCCAAGCCGAAGGCCAAGGGTTTCGGTTCCCGCCTGATCGAGCGTGCCCTGGCATCGGAACTCGGAGGCGAAGTGCGCGTTGACTACCAGTCCTCCGGCCTCGAGTGCACGATCATCGCACCTCTGCCCGCTGGGCAAGAGCTGCTAGGAGGGCAGAGTGGTAAGACAGGAGGCAAGGCGGGTGCTGATCGTCGAGGATGAATTCCTCGTCGCCATGCTTCTTGAGGACCTTCTGTCAGAAATGGGACACCACGTTGTGGCATGCGTTGCTCGGGTCGATGAGGCGATGAAGTTCGTCGACAAAATAGATATCGATTTCGCGATTCTCGACATCAACCTGGACGGCGTAAAGTCGTTTCCCGTGGCCGAAGTTTTACGCAGACGCGGTATACCCTTCGTGTTCGCCACCGGCTACGGCAGCGAGGGCCTTGCGGCGGAGTTTCGCAACGAACTCGCTTTGCAAAAACCGTACGAACCCCTGGAACTGCAGCGGGCGATTGCCCAGGCATGCGCGCGGGCTGGCAGTTAATCGAATCCCGTCGTCTAGGCATCATTTTCCAACATGCCCCCAAACTCGTCGATTGGATGAAGAACGACAGTGACCTGGCGCCGTTGCATCGTGATCCGCGGTTCCAAGCGCTTCGAAACAGAGGGCTGAGGACGCCCCGGCCATACAGCGATTAAAGGAGTGCTAGGCTTTCGCTTCACGAGGAATCAGACCCATGGGCCCATCTGCTCTTGGCACGCGTCCAAGCCGCGAGAAAAGCGCGGCGGGAACTGACTTGGAACTGTGGACCCGCTCAATGGAGCGTGCGTGAACGTCGGTTCCGCACGATACATTATGCGATCTTTCGAGCGCAGAACGGGAACGCGCCCCTGCATTTACATTCAGCGCGTGATACGACCAGGAACATGGCACGCTATTGGACTATCCGCTTCGCCGCGATCGCGGCCGAAGCACGCCAGCTCGGGCATGAGGCCGTGATCCTCGATGGCGAGGGGTCGTGTTCGACGAGAAGGGGCGATCCGACTTCGGTGCGTTGCAGCGCGCGCTTGCTCACTCTTCGATGATGCCGTACGGCCCGTAGGCGGCGCGCCAAAGTGCGCCGTAACGCTTCTGCCGCCCCATTGCGATTTCGCCGTTGGCGTTAAACGTACCGCTTGCGATCTCCGCCTCGCGGAACTCGAAGCCTTCCGGCAGGACGATGCGCGCGCGATGGGGCGCGCCGGTCACAGGATTCCTGATCGGCTCGAGTTCGAGTTCGAGATGGCCGTCTATGCGGAAGCCGCCGGTGCGTTTCTCGATGTCGCTGTGAAACTCGATCGGGGCGAAGATTGGCTCGAGCTCTTCGGCGATGGTGGAGCCATAAATATTGAAGACGGTCGTCGGCTCCTGTTCCTTGCCGCCGAGGATGGTGAACAGGGCATCGATCTGCGCCTGGTTCGCATTGGCATCGAAGAACCCGCGTACGACGCCGCCGCCCTGATGCACGGGACCAGGCCAGCGATAGACGGCGGCGACCTTCAGCCCATCGAGCCGCAGGTCGCCGAACCATCCCTCTTCGATGAGCATGCATTCGAGGCCTTCGCACAGGCCCTCGGTCGGCTTGCCGTTGAATTCGCACGGGCAGCCGTAATCGCAACTGCACGATGCGATCTTGGGGCCCTTGATCGCCCAATCAACATAGGCCATGGCAACACCCCCGACTTTTCCCGTAGAGGCGGAATGTATCAGATACTGCTTCGACCGGCCAGCAGCGCCGTGGCTGTCCAGCGGATCGCTGAAGCCCTTGCAAGCCACCGGACTGTTGCCCGATGGGGTTGGCACCGCTAACTCGAAGTTCCATCAGGCTTCTTACCACCTTCGTCCCTACGAAGAAAAAGCAGCCCACACGGTACGACATTAGGCACCTGTCGAAGAACGAATACAGTATCAATCTCCGACATTCCCGATGATTTGCAACTTCAGATCTTGTCAGTGATTGAACGGATGTCTGGCGGAAGCAATGGCGTCGGAGACGCGCACTGCCTCGGGGTCATCAGAGAGAAGCGCAATGATCGCGCAGGCATCGACGAACATCAGGCATCGTCCCACATGTCGTCGAATGCTTCACGGGGGAGAGGCTTGCGGGCGTCGTCGCTCATCTCGATCCCATGCTTTGCCCGCAGGCGCGCAGCTGTCTGCAATGGCGTCTCCGCGCGATTGCGACGCTCGATCGCCTCCCGCATGGCGATGACAATGGCGTCGGTAATGCCGACGCCGGCCATTTCGGCGAACTTGCGCGTCAGCGCGTCCGCCTCCGGATTATTTATGTTGATCGGCATAAGCCGTCTCCATGTAGATAAATCTCGAAGGTAATGTAGATCATTGGCTTAGTCCGCGCCCGCGGCTCTATCCCCGCCCCCAAGCGCCGTTTCGATTATGCGATTCTCAAAGCACCAGAGCGAGAGCACCGGCCATCAACGAAATCACCTTCGTGGTCAACGCCCGCAGGATGAGTTTCGAGCAAGGAACGCTCTCCAGCCGTTGAAGGCGACACGAGGCCAATGGGGCACAGCCGCCTCCTAGCGTATCCTTGTAAGGCGATTTTTTGGAGCTACCTGCGGAACTCGCGCCTCACCGAGTTGTCTCAACGCCAGCGG
>NZ_AUTC01000011.1 GCF_001461695.1 Sinorhizobium fredii USDA 205
GCGCCTGCTTAGCCGAAATTTCTTACCCCCACCTTTTTCCCACTCCCCTAGAGCGCAAACAACCTGCCGCGCTGCAGGATCATTCAATCGAGCACTCCGGTCATCAAATACCAATTGGGCTCCCTCTCAGTGAGCACGCGATTCGAACATACGGTCGCTCGGCACGCTAGGGCAGATGACAAGTTTAACCCGCAACAACCGCTCACCGTAAAGGGGGGAAATCCTTGCCTACCATTCCATCTGATGCTCTCAGGAATCTTGTGTCGAACCCGACCGGCAAGAATTCGCCGGCCTCAAAGACTGGCAGTGCCTCGTCATCCTTTGACGACTTGATGAGCTCGACGCTCGACCAGATGTCGGCGCAGGCTCAAAGCAACTTTTCTCATAATATCATTGAGGGAAACGATACGAACCGGGACGGCTACGTCACGCGGGAAGAGTATACAAAGAACCTGATGGCTGGGCCGACGCCCAAGACATTCAACGAGGCACTCCAGATTTGGAATACGTTCAGCGGCGGTGCAGAGCGCGTGAGCGAGCAGGATTTGAACGACAATTCCGCCGGAAAAATTGTCGCCAGCGTGGGAGTTATTGACCGCTCCAAGTTTCGCTGAAAAGCTAACACTGGACGTCGCAGCCTCCGTCTGCGACGTCGCTCGCAAAGCGCTTCACGACTTAGCCAGTGAGATAACGCGACCGCAGTTCGGGCGAACTCACCCCAAAGCGACCCTCCCCGAAATACCGCGCCGGACTTGCTCCCGTATGACGGCGAAACATGGTGATAAAGCTACTCGCACTTTCATAGCCAAGGTCGAGGGCTATGACGGTGACGGCATCGCCGCTGGCCAATCGCTGCAGCGCGAGGCCCACATGCAGTTGTTGCCGCCATCGACCGAACGACATGCCGGTCTCTCGCTGGAACAGACGGGTAAGGGTTCGCTTGCTCGCGCCTATACGCGCGCCCCATTCCTCGATCGTGAGGCGTGTCGCCGGGTGTGCCAGCATAGCGTCAGCAAGCCTCCGCAGCCGCCGGTCTGCGGGCATTGGCAATCGCAGCGGCTCTAGCGGCGCATCGCGAAGCTCGTCAAGAAGAACCCCGGACAGCCGAGCACGCCTTCCCTCTTCCGCCGCCAGGAGATCAGCATCTGATGTGAAGCAGAGAATGACCTCGCGCAGCAGCGGGCGAATAAACAATATCCCGCAATCCTCGCCGAGAAAGTCTGCAAGGTCGGGCTCTATATAGAGATTGGCCATGACAATCCTGCCACTGGAATGCGCCAGATGAAGCACACCCGCAGGCAGCCAGATGGCGCATTGCGGCGGCACGGTCCAAATTCCGCCGGCGGCCTCAACCGTCAGAGCACCGCAGATCACGTAGAGGAGTTGCGCCTTGCGGTGACTGTGAGGTTCGGTTTCGCCAACGGCCGTGAGTTCGATTGTCAGGCCTATGACGGACCTCGAAACGATGTCGGGATCATCGATCTCGGGTGTGATGACGATGCTCATCGTTTTAATTTCTCCACGCTCGCCATCGATTCTAAGCTGGGCGCCCCGCCTTGCAAGAACATGATGCTGTTTTGCCATGCTGGGTGCCATTGTCATCCAGAGATCCGAGGCGCATCAAAATCCGTGGGCAGAGAAACGATGGCATCGATCTCCACCAACCAATCCGCATGACCGAGCCTCTCCACGCCGAGGAAAATGCTGGCGCAGACCGGCCAACTCTGCCCAAAGACGGCATGCCCGGCCTCGAATATCGTGGCGACGAGTTCGTCGCGGTGACGGACGACATGCAGTCCCATCCGCACGATATGCTTTGTCCCAACACCAAGCGCATCAAGCGCGTCCTTCAAATTGCGGAAGCATTGTTCCGCCTGCAGACGATGATCATCTTTCCCGAGGAGCCACCCGTCTGCATCGATGGCAACTTGCCCGGCGATGAATGCAAAGGCACCTGCTGGTGCGATGGAGATCTGGGCGTAGACTGGCGCCACCGGCGTTGGCATCGAGGCTGGATTAAGGTGCTTTATCATGACCGACCTATGCCTCCCGCCTAGAGCTGCCTACCGCGGTTTGCGCAACGTAACCGTCCGGCCTTACCAGGAGCGCACCGATGTTCCCGAGAGTGTCCGCATGGTCGGTGGGAATGCCCCTTGCTTCGACAACCGAGTGCGGATGCAGCCAGTCGGGCCTCTCGGCTTTGGTGCCTTCGGAAATGGTCAGATCCAGCCATTGACCTTTCGAGAGGAGGCCGAAAAGGGTGGCATCTGTGCCGTCGGACAGCCTCAAGGGCGTGTCGCGGATACGGCCGCCGACCAGAGTCGACCTCCCAGCGCCAAAACCGGGCAGCGGATCGGGGTAATGCACTGCAAAACCCGACACCTGATTGGCAAAGTATGCATTGATCGCCGGCACTTTCAACATGTCATTGAAGACGCCCCGAAGCGCTCTCCCCCGCGCGGAGAAGGCGGTGATAAGGTGACTTTGCGCCATCGTGGTGTCGCGAAGATAGATGCCGACCGGCAGGCGTTCGGATTCATATGTGTCGAGCAGTTCCACGGGCGCGGTTCCTTTTGCGACCGCTGCCAGCTTCCAGCCAAGGTTCATCGCATCCTGGATGCCGACATTCATGCCCTGCCCGCCAGCTGGCAGATGGATGTGGGCCGCATCGCCTGCCAGGAATATGTTTCCGCGACGGTAGGTCTTTGCCAACCGCGTCTCATTGTCGAAGCGCGACAACCACAACGGGGAATGGGCGCCGAAGTCAGAGCCAAGAATGCGTGCCGTGGCTTGGCGCAACTCTTCGAGTGTCACCGCATCTTGCCGTGTACGCCCGCGGTCTTCAGCCTCGTTGACGACAATCCGGTAGTGCGCCCCATCACCAAGAGGCGCCACCAGCACACAACCGTGCTCATTGAATGCCGATACCAGAGGCGTGTCGGGCGGAGACGCCAGAACAACGTCGCCCAAGAACCAGGCCCCGTTCCCGGAATGGCCCTCGAATTCGATTCCAGTCTCCGAACGAACCAGGCTTCGTGCCCCGTCTGCACCCACGACGTAACGGCCACTGAGTTCAAATGGTCGGTCGTTGGTGCCGAAGACAGTGACGCCATCACTTTCGGAGATGATCCGCTCAGCCATGGCGCCTCGAAGGATCTCGACGCCGAGTTCCAATGCGAACTCTTCTATCAAAGCCTCCGTCGTCTCCTGGGGAATGAACAGCGTGTAAGGGAAACGGCTGTCGAAAATGTCGAAGTCCAGTCGAGTATCGAGAACCGCATAATGGCCTGACCTGACCGGCTTTCCGACGGCTAGGAATCGCTCCTCTATCCCCCGAAGCGACAGGACTTCCAGCGTCCGACCATGAATGGTCAGGGCTCGCGATTGATTGATCCGCTGCGTGCGTCGCTCGATGACAACCACCCGCAATCCGGCCAGTCTGAGTTCACAGGAGAGCCATAGCCCGACAGGTCCTCCCCCGACAACGATGCAATCGTAGACGTCCTTCATTTTCGGCTCCTTCTCTCCGTGGCGGGGTTGCTCCCGCAGTCACGAACAGTCAGTAGCCGCTTGGCCGATGCGCCACTCCCGCAGTCATGCCAACAAGTTTGGCGAAAGGGCCATTTTCGAGTTACCATTTCGGCGGGCATTCGATCGGCTGAAAGCCTGGCGGGGAACCCTTATTCTGAGCTGCTCAGGGTTTGGCGGCGGTGTGTTAAGATGACGATTCGAACCGCCACATCGGTAATTCGTAGGTGGCTTGGCTCTTGATAGGAATCGAACCGTCGGTGCGCCAGTCCCTTCACACACGCAGCGCATCGATGACGGCGCGCAGGCCAGCCGACAGGTATTTTCGCGTCGGGTAATAGAGATAAAGCCAGTCCTCCGGCGCACTCCAGGATGCCAGGCATTCGACGAGACTGCCGTTCTGGACATAGGGACGCGCCCGTTCCTCCCAGACATAGGCCAGCCCCACGCCGGACAGTGCCGCCTCGACCATCAGTTCGTGGTCATCCAGCGAAAGAGATCCGGTCGGCTCGAACTCGATGATCTTGCCGGCGCGACTGAACTCCCACGCATAGGGTTTGCCGCTTGGATAGATATTGCGGATACAGCCATGCTGACGCAGATGATCCGGGGTTTTGGGGATCGGATGGTGCTCGAAATAGCTTGTTGAGCCGACGACGGCGAACCGTAGCCGGGGCTTGATCTTCACAGCCGTCATGCCATCGCGCAGGCTCTCGCCAAGCCGAATGCCAGCATCGAACCCCTCCTCCACAATGTCGACAAGCCGGTCGGTGGCGACGATTTCCAGCTGGAGACCGGGATTTTCTGCAATCAAAGGACCAATCACTGATCGGAAGACGAACGGTGCGACCGAGTTCGGCGCGTTGATGCGAACCTTGCCAAACGGCGTGTCACGAAACTGGTTGAGCGCATCCAGCGCCGACCCGATCTCGCCGAAGGCAGGCGACAGTTGCGCAAGCAACATTGCGCCGGCATCGGTCAGCGACACGCTGCGGGTCGTCCGGTTGAGCAGGCGGATACCGACGCGTGCCTCCAGATTTCCCACTGCATGGCTGATCGCTGACGCCGTCACGCCGCGCTCTTCGCCGGCACGGCGAAAGTTACGATGACGGGCAACCGCATCGAAGGCCGCCAGTTCCGAGAGATCCGTGCTCCGCATTGTCAAATCTCACTCATCATTGAGAAGAAGATTATCTCTCTAATTATTAATCTCGAAAAGGTCCAGATTTCTCCTTGCAAACCGGCGCTGGTGCCGGACCCTACAGGAGACAAGACAATGGCCGACTTCATTCCTCCCGCCCACAACACTGCATCGCCCTTCGCCGACATGCGTGGCCATCACGTTGCGGTGCGCACGCCGGACCTCGAAACCGCCAAGCGTTGGTATGTCGAGAAGCTCGACTTCCGGGTCGTTGCCGAATGGGACTATGCCGACGAGCAACTCGCCTATCTGGCACCCGCCACCGACGACCATTTCTATGTGGAAATCCTGGGTGGCGGCGATCCGTCGCCGAAAGACGTTCGCCCCTATACCGATCTCGGCGACAGCCTCAAATATGCCGGCTACCACCATTTCTGCCTGAATGTCGCAAGTGTCGATGCGACCGTCGAGGCACTGCGCGCGCGCGGCGTCACCATCGTCACCGAGCCGTTCGAGCTTTTGGCAATCAGCCGGCGCCTTGCCTTCTTCTGCGATCCCTTCGGCAACCTGATCGAGCTGGCGGAAGTCCTGCCGTGACCTTTCCCCATCCGTTTGGCCACCCCGCCATCGGGTGGCCACCACATCAGGAGGATATCCCATGACGAACTCCATCATGATTATCGGCGCCGGCCCCGGCATCGGGCAGGCCGTCGCGGAGAAATTCGGGCGGGAAGGCTGGCATGTCGTGCTCACCGCGCGCAATGCCGATCGTCTCACCGGTCTGTCCAGAACCCTTTCCGGGCAAGGTCTCCACGTCTCGACTTTGCAAGCCGATGCGACCGATCCGATCGCACTGCGCAATGCGGTCGCCGAGGCCAACCGGATCACCGGCGGGCTAACGGCGGTCCTTTTCAATGCCGCAGTCGTGCGTGAACAGGATCTGTTCAGCATGCGCGACGATGAGGTCACGGACGACCTCGCGATCAATGTCGCTGCCGGCCTTCACACGATCCGGGCGTCCGTCGAGTCGTTCGGTGCGCGCGGCGGTACGATCCTGGTAACAGGCGGCGGCCTCGCAGTGTCCCCCCATGCTGGCTATGCCAGTCTTGGCCTTGGCAAGGCTGCACTAAGAAATGTCGTCGAAGGTCTGGCCGGTCCTCTCGCCGAACGTGGCATCCGCATCGCGGTGGCGACAATCGCCACGCTCGTCGGCCCCGGATCGACAGAAGCGAGAGAGGCAGCCGACACGATCTGGACGCTGGCAACCGACCCTACCTCGGGCTGGGAAGCCGTTTACCCCGCAAACGCCTTCAAGGGAGGCTGACATGACCGATACACTGACCTTGATTGCCAGGCTGACGGCCAAACCGGACTGTGCGGCGATGCTTGGCGAAGCGTTGCAGTCTCTCGTCTCACCGACCCGCGCCGAGGCGGGATCGATCGACTATCACCTGCACCGCGACAACCATGATCCCACCGTCTGGATTCTCTATGAGAACTGGCGATCGCGCGCTGATCTCGATGCGCATTTTGAGCAGCCCTACACCAAAGCCGTCATGGCGCGCTTTCCGGACCTGCTGGCCCACGAGATGGAACTGACATTCTGCACCATGACATCGCCTCGTCCCTGAGGCCCGGTCCAACACTTCCCCATCAATCCGACATCAAGGAACACCCTCATGAAAATCTGGTTCATCACTGGCGCCTCGCGCGGCTTTGGCGCCCTCGTCACCACACGGGCCCTGGCACAGGGCGACGCCGTCGTCGCCACCGCCCGCAATCCAAAAGCGATCATCGAGCGGTTCGGTGAGCACCCCAACCTGCTACCTGTCGCACTGGATGTCACCGACGACAAACAGGCGGCCGTGGCGGCGAAAGCCGCGATCGATCGCTTCGGCCAGATCGATATCCTGCTCAACAACGCCGGTTTCGGACTGATGGGCGCCGTCGAGGAGGCGACTGTGGCCGAGGTCGAGGCCGTTTACCGCACCAATGTCTTTGGTCTCCTCAACGTGACCCGTGCCGTCCTGCCCTTCATGCGGCAGGCCCGCTCCGGCCGCATCCTGAACATCTCATCGATCGGCGGCTATCGCGGTGCGGCCGGCTTCGGTGTCTACTCCTCGACGAAATTCGCCGTCGAAGGGCTGAGCGAAGCCCTGCATGACGAACTGGCGCCGCTTGGCATCCATGTCACCGTCATCGAACCGGGTTATTTCCGCACGGATTTCCTCGACAGTTCGTCCTTGTCGGTGAGCGGCAATATCATCGGCGACTACGAAGCGACCGCCGGCAAGGTGAGAACCATAGCCGCCGGCCTCAGCCATAACCAGCCCGGCGATCCTCAAAAGCTCGCGGAGGTCCTGACCGCCTTCGCTGACGCCCCCAATCCGCCAGTCCGCCTGCCGCTCGGGAGCGACACGGTTGCCGCGATCGAAAACAAGCACGCACAGGACGCTGCCATTCTCGCCGAATGGCGCACCGTCTCGGTGTCGACCGACTTCGCCGTTGACTAATGACGACGCTCGTCTGGTTAAACTTCGTCCGATGGGAGGCCGCTTCGGGCCTCCCACCGCCTTGAGCGGGATTCGAACCACCGACTACACCATGCCAAGTGCTTGAAATGGAACGATCTGGCCCATGCAACGGGCACGAGATCAAGGGTTTTCAATGGCCGATTTAGTTGCTATGTTCCCTTTTTGTTTCGAATAGGATAGGGCAATTTGGATGTCGAACATTGCCACTTTGACGCTCGGCAGGAACGCGACAGCGACATAAGCGTATATGCAGATAATCCCAGAGGGCCATGATGCGATTGCACACTGAACCTGACACCGAATGGAAGAACATCTTTCAGCTCTGGCGTGAGAGCGGTGAGGTTCTGCCGCTGAAAGTCGCCAAGAGTTCCTGGAGCGCCGAAGCTGGCCACTTCCTGATTGTCGAAGATGTTGAGATCAAGAAGTGGCCCTACGGAACGGCATGGGGTCAATATCATTGGAAGGGGATACCCGGCGCGAAGGGTGAGAAAATCAATCAGCCGGGAACATACACATGGAGAAAGCTTTAACTTGCACGCGACTGAGCAACTCGGCGACGTACAAGGAATTGTTAAACGCCTCGTGCGATGTATAACGATAGCCTTTGCAACCTGAGTGAGTATCTGTGGACAGATTTATTTCTGAAACGACGTACGAGAAATATCTGACACATTGAAATGGATAGACGCTAAGGTGCCCATGGCACCGACAAACTGGCCAATGATTAGTTCGAGAAAATGACCACGGCACAACACATCGTAGCTTTGCTGAAGAGCCACATAGACGGAGATGAAGGTCGCTTCCTTTCCGTGGCGACACAGCTTGCCGCGCACGAAGCCCGGCAAGGTCATGGCAAGCTCGCTCAGGAGCTCAAAGAGCTAATCGACACCGCTCGTGGCAAGACATCGACGGTCGCACGCATTGGCGCGGGCCCAGTGCCGATCGCACAGCCGAAAGGCGAGTTGACGAAATTGCTCGCCGCACGTTTCTCGGACACGCGGCTAGCGGACATGATCTTGTCCGACGAGCTTCGCGAGCGGCTTGGAAGAGTGATCGCTGAACAGCGGCACCAAGAGCGCCTGCAGGCCCATGGCCTGACACCTCGCCGCAAGTTGCTCCTCGTCGGCCCACCAGGGTCTGGCAAGACAATGACTGCGGCGGCGTTGGCGCATGAACTTAAGTTGCCGCTTTTTACAGTGCTTTATGATGGGCTCATCGGCAAGCTCATGGGAGAGACAGCTTCGCGCTTGCGACTGGTATTCGATGCCGTCGCGGCGCAACGGGGCGTCTATTTCTTCGACGAATTCGATGCGATCGGATCGCAGCGGTCCGGGCCAAATGATGTCGGCGAGATTCGTCGTGTGCTGAACTCCTTTCTCCAGTTCATCGAGAACGACCATGGCCCGAGCCTAATCATCGCTGCCACGAACCATCCAGAACTTCTCGATAGGGCGATCTTCCGTCGCTTTGACGATGTCATCGCGTACGAACTACCGGACGAACGCATTACGCGTGGAATCCTGGAGACGCACCTGTCACGCTTTAAGCCAAAGAAGATGAATTGGTCGGCAATCCTGGATGCAGCCAAGGGGCTCAGTCAGGCGGAGATAGCGCGAGCTGCAGACGAAGCGGCAAAGGTCGCTATCTTGAGCGACAAGCCGACGGTCGAAACCTCTCTTCTGCTGGGTGCCCTGTCGGAACGTCACAACACGATGCGATAGGGCGACAAGCAGTACATGGCCAGACCGCCTCGCAATCGATCTCACTTTTTCTTGGACGGTGGCGGGCAAGCGGAGCCTTACACCTCGCCGCGTACGGTCATTTCCGGCCTACCCCCCGCTCGTGCACGTGCACAACACGCTGCAAAGCTTTCTCAATCGCTCGCAACCGCTATCGCCGGAGCACAGCAGACTATGGCGGCGAGAGAACCGGGTATTGCAGAAGGCGACCGTGGTTTCTACTTGCAGTTTGAAATTCCCGCGGCTGAACGGGGAGCAGTCGATGCATTGGAAAACAAACCGGCTGGCATTGAACTGGTCGCCGTTCCTCAGATTGCGGCTGGCGAGGAGAGTATCACCGCGACCGTCTTCGTGCCTGAGCGCTCACTTGAGTTCTATAGCAAGAAGATCGACGCCTACCGGACCGAGCAGACGAAGACGGGCCGGCCGAAAAACGAAGCGTTGATTGCGCGTATTGAAGATGTTCACCTGGCCGCCGTGCGATCACTGTTCACCGACGCTTCTGAGCTCTATCCTCAACCGAACGCAGCCGCGTGGTGGGAAGTCTGGATCAGAGACGGAAGGCTCGCATCGTTTCGAATAGTCGCCGGGCGGTTGAATATTCCTCTCAAGGATCACGCGATCCGCTTTCCTGAACGGGATGTCGTGCTCGCTCACGGCACAGAAGCCACGATCGCACGCGTCGTGAGCAATTCGGACGCTATCGCTGAACTTCGACTCGCCAAGGACACACCATCAATCTTTTTGGAAATGGGGGCACCTGAGCAAGTTGAGTGGGCAGAGGATCTCGTGGGTCGTCTTGTCGCTCCGGACATGCTCGCGCCGGCAATATGCCTGCTCGACAGCGGAACGACAAGGGAACACCCTTTGATCGCTCCCGCGTTGCCGGCCGGCAACCAGCATGCATACGACGACAATTGGGGTGTGGGCGATAGCCAGTTCTGGAACGGGCATGGCACGTCGATGTCTGGCGTGGCGCTCTATGGCGATCTCCAGCAGACGCTCGCGCAGCAAGGCGCGGTCGAATTACCCTATTGGCTCGAGACTGTAAAAATCCTCCCGCCAAACGGCGGCAATGATCCGCTGCTATATGGCGCGATTACAGAAACCAGCATGACCAAGGCCGAGGCAAACGCTCCCCTTCGCAAGCGGGTCTTTTGCATGGCGGTTACAAGCGAAATCGGCCTCGCACGCGGACGTCCTTCGTCCTGGTCGGCTGCCGTCGATCAGCTGACCTACGGTGGTGGCGCTCTTCGACGTCTGATGGTAATCGCCGCCGGCAATCTGCGCGGTGACATCCACGCAGCAGAATATCCCGATCGAAATGATTTGGAGGAGGCGGAAAGCCCAGCCCAGGCTTGGAACGCGCTCGTTGTCGGAGCCTATACTGACAAGATCAATATCGTTGATCCGGCGTTCGGCGATTGGGCTGCGGTCGCTCCGGCCGGTGATCTATCACCAGCCAGCAGGACTTCGGGCACGTGGGATCGTCAATGGCCGGTCAGGCCGGATGTCGTCTTTGAAGGTGGAAACTTCGCGCACGACGGCGTGAACCCGAGTTCTCACATCGACGATCTGCAGCTGCTGACGACGTACTACCGACCCAACGTTCGTTTGTTCGATACATTTGGTGATACGAGCGCCGCCGCTGCGCTTGGCGCGAATCTTTGTGCGAACATCATCGCCGCTCGTCCAACGCTATGGCCGGAAACGGTACGGGGGCTCGCCATTCATTCCGCTGAATGGACACCGGCAATGAAAGGCCATTTCGACGGTGCCGGCACGCAAGCCATGAAAATGGCAATGCTCCGACGCTACGGCTGGGGCGTGCCCGACATTTCCCGTGCATTGAGAAGCGCTACGGACGACGCGACCCTTGTAGTCGAAGACGTTTTGCTGCCTTTCAAAAAGGAAGACTCGAGGATCAAGACCCGAAGCATGAACCTGCATGCTCTGCCATGGCCACGCGACGAGCTTCTCGATCTCGGCGCAGCTGACGTGGAGCTGAGGATCACGCTGTCGTATTTCATCGAACCCAATCCTGGCGAACGCGGGTGGACACGTCGACATCGTTATTCGTCACACTCCCTGCGATTTGCCGTCAAACGCTCTCTGGAAGATCTGCAACAGTTTCGGACGCGCATCAACAGAGCAGCGGAAGCAGAGGAGGAAGGTCAGATTGGCGCGGCGGCTGGCGGCGACAACTGGTTTCTCGGCATGATACGTGATCGAGGGTCTGTGCATTCCGACATCTGGCGAGGCAGCGCTGCGGCGCTCGCCGAGCGTGATGCGATCGGCGTCTTCCCGGTCAGCGGCTGGTGGAAAGAAAAGCCAGGACTTCAGCGTTGGGATCGGGCAGCCCGCTACGCGCTTGTAGTGTCTATCCGGGCACCGGGCGCAGACATCGACATCTACACCGCGATCGAGAACAAGCTCGAGGTCGAAATTCCAGCAGGATGAAGCGCGTTTTTGCTGTACCCGCACACACAGTGAGGGATCAATTTTGGCGACTGTTCCATGAAATGCTGTAGGGGGGATCGGTGAGCTTCAAACTATTGGACTCGGGCTGGGCGGACGAGATCGATGCGGGAGTCCGGGCCACCCCCGGCAGCATCTTGATTGTTTGTCCGTTTATCAAGAGGCGCACCGCCGAGCGCTTACTTTCGGTGCGACCGCCCGCGGACTTTCGGATTGTGACCCGGTTCGATCTTAACGCATTCAACGCGGGCGTAAGCGATCTGGATGCCCTCGAGCTCTTGTTACAAAGCGGCGCGAAAATTCGCGGTATTGTTGGCGTTCACTCCAAGATGTATGTCTTCGGCAGCACCCGTGCGATCGTCACCAGTGCCAATCTCACTGAGTCTGCGATGTTCAAAAACAAGGAATTCGGGTTCACTACGGATGACCCCCGATATTTCCTTGCAATGTCACAACTACTTCAAGAGTTTGTGGGACTGGACGAAAAGAGACCTTACAGCGTCAGCCATTGAGGAGTGGCGCCTAAAGCTTGCCCCGCTTCGCGCCGGGGCTGGGATTGGCAGCCAGCTGCCAGATTTTGGCGAAGTTGTCCGGGCGGTCTCACCGTTCGTTCTGGAGCCTCCCACAGAGACGCCGCTGCAGTCTTTTGTGAAATTTTTTGGGCGGGCAGACAACCGCGCATCTCTGACCACACTGGTAGAAGAGGAAGTTATTCGGTCTGGATCGCACTGGGCCTGCACCGTATCCATCCGAGCAGGGCCGCAGGATTTTGAGCGCCGCGCGTG
>NZ_AUTC01000012.1 GCF_001461695.1 Sinorhizobium fredii USDA 205
TTCACCAGACCACACAGCACCAGGCGTTTCCACACAGCCTCGGTGGAGAGCGGAAGTCCGATGCTCTGCCCCGGACGGCAGGTTCGCGCCCTTCCAGACCTTACCTCGGAAGCTGCGATCGACGCGTCTCGACCCCAAGCGCAGACCTCTGGATAGCCATTTTCACAGGTGCTTTCATAGGCGCGAAGAGCCAACGCCCGACTGTCCTTTCCGCACCAAGATCACTGCGCGGGAGTATACCAGATCGGCGACGTATAGGCGCGCTCCTGCAGCTTCATCGTCGCATCAGCCAGTGGCTTCACGCCGAAGCGCTTGGCATCGTAGGCGGTCCAACGCGGGGTCGGAATTTCGATCACCCTGCCGTAGTAGAAGGCGGGAAGGCTCGCGTCGAAATCCGGGTCCTTCCATACGGCGACGAGTTCAGGTGCCCCGATCGTGTTTGCCCACGTGGCGTTGGCGAGATCCACCGTATCGCCTACAGGCGGCAGGTTGCCGTCGGCACTTGGTTTACGGTCGCCCGCCCAGGCGACATCATAGACTTTCTCCTGTAGCTTGCCATCCTTGTCCATCCAGCCCTTGACGACCTGGTAGCGGTCGAGATTCGCCCCGATCGGATCTTTCAATGCTGCAACGAGGAACGTCGGCGCCTTGCCTCCGGGGGCTGCGCTGAGATCACCGCCCATGGGAACGCCTTTTCGATAGCCGATATTCGCCGGCAGGCGGTCCGCCGCATCCACTTCCACGAAGTCCCAGCCGCCGAAGAAGCGAACGATCATGCGGGGGCCGGTCGTCGCATAGGTTTCCTTGCGCTGCATGGCGTCCCACAGCGATTCGCGCGTGTTCTCCTTCGCCCATACCGCAGCGTAGCCCGCGGCGGAGACCTCCCAGTCCATGATCTTGACGCCGGTCTTGGGGTTGTTGATGAACGCCTCCATCATCCGGTGCGGGCTCGGCTCCTGCGGAACTGTCTTGCCGAAGAAATTGTCCTCCTCCATAGCTGTCAGCGCCGTGTGGGCGTCGCTGCTGCCGACGAGGCCGAACTTGTAGGGGTTGGTGCCGAGTTCCTTTTCGAGCTTCAGCCCATTCTTATAGGCCGAGCGGGCATATTCGAATTCTAGCATCTCCTTCTTCTTCGGCACGCTGCCGTCGAGGTTGCCCTTGTCCCAGACCTCGAAATTGGCGAACTCGTCGTTGGGAGATAGGAAAGGATGGGCCTCCCCGGTGCCCTTCGTTTGCGTGGTCTCGTAGAGCCGTTCCCATTTCGCCCGCTTTTGGACGTATTCGCCATCAAGCTTCTTGCCGAATTCCTCGACGACGGGGAACATCGTTCCGTTGCTCAGATTGCCGTTGTGCGCGATGGCCAGCACGCTGCCGCCGGTCTTCGCTTCGTAGGCCTCCATCCACTTCCACAAGTCGACCGGATTGTCGCTCCCATAGGGCGGGTACACCGTGAAGGGCTCCACCTGGCTCGCCTTGTCGCCATTGTCGCGGAAGATGACATTGCGATGTAGGTTGTTGCCGCCGGTGTTCGAGGTCCACTCGTAGCCAATGAAGGCAGTAAAGCGGCCCGGTTCGTTGTATTGGTCGGCGGCGGCGATCGTCGCCTGCCAGGCGCTCTGGTAGGGGCGCGTTCCGGGGAAATACATGAGATCCTTCGGAAAAGTTCCGTGCGAAAACGCGACGATGATTGCCACTGCCGCATCCGCGCCCCTGCCAGCCTGTATCATGTCGTACCATTGGCGGCCTGTCGGGTCAGCAAGCAGATTCGGCTTGCCCGCGAACAGGTCGGGGAAAAAGCCCATGTTGTCGGAATGATCGGCGACTACGAGGAAATCGAGTGGACGGGACAGTTTTGCGGGCTGACCGGTCGACGAAGTGACCTCCTCACCCCGAGCGAAACGATAGGCATCCGTCGGTCCGAGCCGGGCGCCGAATGCGCCGGCATCCATCGAAAACGAGGTATGCAAATGGGTATCGCCGAAGAACGGCCGCGTCGGAAAGTCCCGCCCGACATAGGGCGAGTAGGCCGGCGGCCGCTGCTGCGCCTCCTCGGCCTTCTTCTCGTCCAGCGTGCCCGTGTCCTGCGCGAAGGCGGGCAACGCAAACACGGACGCCAACAGGCTCGCGAGGGTTGCCTTCTGAAGCAATCTATTCGTCATAGTATTTCCTCCGCAGGATTGTTTTGCCTTAATGACGTACCAGCTCGCAGGCATTTTCGCCGCGGACCTCGGATGCTGGGGATCGGGAAATGGCTCGTGCCGCGAGTGACATGGGTGCAGGTCGCATGAAAGGCGTCGCAGCTTCGCGTACCTCGTTAGCCGGGTTCGGTCTGATCAGATAGCCGCTCTGGTAGGCATCGGGGCTCCTGCCGCTGATCGAACGATAAGCCCCGATGAAATCCGCCTTCTGGCGTTCGGATCCATAAAGGCGGACCAGTCCGAGATGCACCGCCTCGGCCATCGTCAACCGACCGACAGCGACCGCGACAATGACCGCTTCACCGGACGCGAGAACCAGATCCCCTGGCTTCGGACCGGTGACATGAACATCGGTGCTGAGTCCGCCTGGAACAGCTTCGAACCGCGTCCACAACATCGGCTCGATAAGCACAATCGAAAACGACGATGTCGGCACGCCCGAAGCCAAGGTGAACGCCTTTCCAAGCTGCTGCAGCGCGTGTGTCGTCTTGCGATATTTGGAACCAAATAGATCTGGTGCTTCCGCATCGCGGTCGACAGTGGGCAATCGCCGCTCCGCCACGGCGGCCGACATAGCGCCCATGACATGCAGCGCATCCGGATAGACCCAGTTCAGCAGACCGCGCGCCATGGTCACGTCGTCATGATAGCCGCAGGCAACGACCGGCGGCGGCGCCAACGCTAGCAGCACCGCCACAGAAAGCCATGCAAGTGCTGACAGAGGTTTCGAATACCCACCCATGCTTGCCTCCTGGGAGTTCAAGAGATGGAAAACATTGCAATGCGTTGGATCGTCCAGAACATTGCCAAGGTGCCGATTGAGTAGGCCGGGACGCGCAGCGCCCAGACCGGTGGCGTCAGAACAACGCGCCGCGCCGCCACCAAAAGTGCCATTACCGCGGCCACGAAGATGAGCTGACCTGCCTCGACGCCGAGGTTGAAAAAGAGAAGTGCGAGTGGAATGTGCCCGGCCGGCAAGCCGACTTCGCTGAGCGCGCCGGCAAAGCCAAAACCGTGCAGCAGCCCGAAGCTGAAAGCCACGATCCAGGGCGCTCGAGCCGCGACACCTACACGCCCCTGTTGCCTGCGGACAATCTCCACCGCGACGAAGACGATGGAAAGCGCGATCACCGCCTCAACCGGCGCCTGCGGGACGTGGAACAAACCGAGCGTTGCGAGCGCCAGGGTAAGCGAATGGGCAACGGTAAAGGCGGTAACGGTCTTGACCAGCAACATCCTGCCTCGGGTCAGCATGAGAAGAGCCAGGACGAAGAGCAGATGGTCGATGCCAAAGAGGATGTGCTCGATGCCAAGCTTCAGGTACAACCCCGCAACATTCGTTGCCGTATCGCCCACCGGGATGACCGCCGCTGGGTCGCGCGGCGTGAAGCGCCGCGTCCATGTGGTGCCGTCCATGTATTCAATGCGGGCCAGCACGTCCGTCATCGTCGCTTCAAGGCCACCGATCGTCAGCGTCTGGCCACGGAGCCCCTGAGCGTTAAGAGTCCAGCTCTCGATCGCAGCGCCCCCAACCGTGCGGCTGATCGGCATCGATGACCGTGTCTCGCCGGAAAATTGCGGTTTGAGACCCAACTGCATCTCGCCTTGCATCGGCACCTTCCAGAGCACCGAAAATTCGTTCGGCCGTTCCTCGTGCAATTCGAGATAGGCAGGCCGCACCTCGTGCGCCATCGCCGATGGGACCGAAAACAACAACAGCAGGAGCCACGCGGCCGCCAGGCACCTTGTGAGGCGAATTGCGGCAACGCAGGTCATCGCGTCCCGTCCTTGGCGACTGTCAACGGACCGACGAGCGCCTCGACCCGCTCGTCCGCCACGATGTCGTATTTCTTGAACAGTTCCGCGAAATATCGCTCCTCATACGCGCGCCGCTGTTGCTCGTGCCATTGTTCGAGCACCTGGACCTTTACTTGGGCGAAAGGGCTCACCTCTCCAGGGATCATCTCCGAAACCCGGACGAGATGCAGCCCATAGGCAGACTCGATCGGCCCGCTCCATGCACCCGGCGGGAGCGAGAATATCTCGCGTGCAAAGTCCTGACCGAAGCGCGCGGTCACGGTGTTCAGGTCAGCACCGCCTATTTCTGCTTCGATCAGCAGCCGATCGCCTTCGTTGGTAATCTGCTCCGGCCCTCCATCAGCCGCGAGTCTCACCAGTGTTTGTTGTGCGTCCGTTGCTGCGTTCACCCGCTTCGAGCGGTCGAAGAAAACGTGCACGAACGATACCCGCCCTGTACGACGGAAGTTGTCCTTATGCGCATCGTAGAACTGCCGCAGGTCACTCTCGTCGGGCTCCGAAATCCGGGCGGTGTCTTCGATCAGGAAGGTCATCTTTTGCGCGAGCCGGCGGCGCACGACCGTGTCATCCTTGTCGAGGCCCAACTCACGCGCCTCGCGCGCGAGTAGCTCTTCCTTCAGGAGGTTCGCGACAAGGCCGCGTAGTTCTTCGGGAGATGGAGTTCTCTGCCATTGCCGCGTCCAGGTTTCGCTCACCCAGCGCAGTTCGCCCTCACCGACGCGAATCTCGCGCACGCTGCTCGCTTGACTCCGCGTCTCAACGCCGTCATCGAGCCAGGTGTAGGCGACGAACAATCCGGCGCCGGCCAGAAGAAAATGGAAAAAAGGTTCCCTCAGCAGCTTCATGATAGGCTTCCCCGATAGTCAGCTAATGCTTCGGCGGTCGGGAGATAGGAATGATCTTCACGCGCTGAAGCGCCTGTTCTATTTCTTGGGCTAGGTCTTCCACCAATCCCTCGTATTCGACACGGCGTTCGGTGCGCACTGTTTCCGGCAATTGATCGATCGTAGTGAGGACCTGTTCGGCGGCTGCGAGATCATCGCACATCCCGCGAAAGCTCTCCTCTCGAGCGAAAAGTTCCTGGATCTGGGGCGCATATATTGGAAACCGGCGCATTGCCGCACTTAGGCCAAGGTCCTCGCCAGCGCCTCCGGATCGCTTGTTCATCCTTCAATTCCTGGACTGGAGCGATTTCTCAACCATTCGGCCACCATATGGCGTAATATCAATTCAAGGGCGTAAATTACGCGAGCATACTGAAGCAACCGGCGAAAACCACTGCGGCCTGCGGGAGTGGGAAGGCATGGTCCATACCCGTTCTATTCAGCAAAGCATTTCAGTTACTCCAGCTTTACCGAGCGAGGCCGAAATTCGCGCGGAGCTCGATCGGATTCAATCAAGTCCGGAATTCAATGTACCGGAGCGTGCGCGCAAGTTTCTCGTTTATGTTGTTGAAGAGGCAGTTGCTGATCGGGCGGATCGCATAAAAGCCTACTCGATCGCCATGGAAGTGTTCGGTCGTGATGCATCGTTCGATGCGCAAACTGATCCCGTGGTGCGGATCGAGGCAGGCCGTCTTCGAAGGGCGCTCGAACGATACTACTTCACGGCGGGCGAAAACGACCCGCTCGTCGTGACCATTCCGAAAGGCGCTTATGTTCCGGTTTTCACCCGACGTGATCGGTCGACGTCCCTGCCGCCTATAGACTCCGTTCAAAAGGAGCCAGTCATCCCCAGCCGATCAGGTATGCGGCAATGGATACTGTGGGGGCTTGTCGCAGTGACCGGCATTCTATTGGTGCTCTCTTTCGGCGGCCTCTTGCGCTTCAACAGAACAGAAGAGGGGTCGGTCGTAAGCGCGTACCAAGCTGGGCGCGCGACACCGAATGTTCCGAGGCTACTTGTCACGCCGTTCGAAGATCTGTCAGACAATGAGCGCTCGGCGATCGTCGCAAGAGGACTGACCGACAAGGTCATCGAGCACATCGCCAAATTCAAAGAAATCGTCGTGGTCACCCAGAGGCAGCCGGCGGCCACAGGTGAATTTCATTCAGAGAGCACCCCGGCGGCGCGCTATGTGCTCGCAGGCGGCGTGCGGATTGATGGCGATAAACTGCGATTGACGGCACGTCTGGTAAACCAATCGGACGGATCGATTGCGTGGGCCGACAGCTACAGCGAGAATCTCCGGGTCAGCGAACTCATGGATCTGGAGACCAACGTGGCTCGCGCCGTCGCCACCGCGGTGGCACAACCCTATGGCATAATTTTTCGCACGGACGCGTCGCATGCGGCAAATCTGCCGCCGGACGACTGGCAGGCCTATGAGTGCACGCTGGCCTATTACGGTTATCGAGCCGATCTGACGCCGCGGACTCACGCATCCGTTCAAGGTTGCCTGAAGCGCGCCGTTGAAAGGTTTCCCGGCTATGCGACGGCCTGGGCACTCCTGTCTCTCACTTACCTCGATGAGTTTCGGTTCCGTTACCGTCTTAATCCACCTTCGCCGCCGCCGCTCGAACTTGCTTTCGGGGCCGCACGGCGGGCCGTCGAACTGGATCCGCAGAACGTCCGCGGTCTACAAGCCGAAATGCTTACGTTTTTCTTCCGTGGGGATGTCGATACCGCTCTGGCAATTGGCGCTCGTGCCTTCTCGATCAATCCGAACGACCCAGAGCTCAGTGCTGAGTATGGTTTTCGGCTCGCCCTGTCGGGCGAATGGGAGTCGGGTTGCGACCTCGTCGCGGACGCCGTCTCCAGAAATCCAGGCCCGCTCGGTTATTTCGAAACGTCCCTCGCGCTCTGCGCCTATATGCAGCAGGATTATGCCGCGGCAGACCAATTGATCAGGGCCGCCGATGTCCAAGCAAATCCCATATTCCATTTCGTTGTCGCCGCGATCTCGGGGCAACTCGGCAAAACGGCTGAGGCCGCGCGCGAGCGACGATGGATCGAAGCCAACGCGGCCGATCTCCTGAGCAACGTGCGGCGAGAGGTTGCCATGCGAATCTACCGCCCGGAAGACCAGGCGCATTTCATCAGCGGGCTGGTGAAGGCGGGCTTACCCGTTCCAGAGTTCCAATAGGACAAGGCGCAGTAAAATTGATCGCCTTGATGCGTTCAGACGAGATCCAAGCCGTACCAGGTGCTCTCCATAAAAGAGAAAAGGGCCGACCATCCGATACCCAGCGGCTGCAATAAAATGCAGTAGCCAAAATCAATATGTTTCGACATGATCGAACTCGCGGGCGGTTTGGGGATGAAACTACCGGAGGGGAAATATGAGCCTTGGAACTGCACGTAGTCTGACCTTTGTCGCGAGCCTTCTACTTGGCGGAGGCGTCATGGCTGCCGACGTCTATTCGCCAATGACGCCTGAAGTTCCCCAAACCGAAACGGAAGATGGGTGGACGTTCACTTTCGCTCCCTATTTCTGGGCGGCGGGGATATCAGGCGACGTGGCCCAATTCGGACTGCCGGCCGTGGAAATCGATTCCAGCTTCAGCGATATCTTAGACCATCTGGACTTCGGAGCCATGGCGATCGGTGAAGCGCGATATGGCCGATACAGCGTTTTCGGCGATGTCATGTACTCCAAGATATCGGGCTCTGCCGGTACACCCAGAGGGATCGTTGCCTCGAGCGTTGAAGTGTCGACGGAGACGTTTGCTGGCCTGATGGGCGTCGGCTACTCGATCGTCGATGACGAAACTGTGCGTCTTGATGTGGTGGGTGGAGCAAGGGTGTGGTCTGTCGACACCGACCTCTCGTTCAGCGGTGGTCTTCTGGATGGTGTGTCGCGAAGCGATGGCGCGACATGGGTGGATGCGATGGCCGGCTTTCGGGGGAATTACTCGATCACGCCGGAGATCTATCTGACCGGATGGGGCCTGATCGGCGCCGGGGCAGCCGATCTCGATTGGGATGTTGCCGCAGCGGTCGGTTACCGCTTCAGCGACAGTATTTCCGCGGTTGTCGGCTACCGCGCCTTGGGCGTCGACTACAGTAATGACGGATTTGTATTCGATGTCGTGGAGCAAGGTCCGATTCTCGGAGTAGTCGTGCGTTTCTAGGGCGCGTACTCATAAAGCCGGTTTTGTAAGCGCGGTTCGCTGAATGTCCGCGTCGCTCCGAAACCGACTGAATTGCTGGGTCGCCGCGAACTGCCGCACGGGCCAGCAGCGAACTCGGGTTTGCCGCGGAGCGCCGAGCATTGCGTCACACCGCTCGTTGCCGCCGCGCGGCGTCGGGTCGTCGCTAAGGATCGCGGACGAAATCGGCGTTCGGCCAATTTTATGGATACGCCACGCCCACGACCTGCGGTCAGCTGCCGCCTCATGAACTTGCAAATCAGTTTACCAGTTCTACATCCGGCATCTCCCACGACCTATTCCAGAACTCCTCCGTGCCGCCATAGATGCGGACGGTCGGAAGGGGCGCCTTGCCAGACGTCGGAATCCAGTTGCTTTCCAGCCCCTCGGGCGCTTTCGGTCCGAAATAGAGGGTGGTACTGCCGTCGGAGTTCCTTTTCATGTTTGGCAGATCAAAGGAATCCAGCCCGGCCCGCTCCAGGGGGTTGTAGATGAAAGCAAACGTTTCCAGGTCATATACAATCAGCGACCAAAACTGCGTGACCGGCACCTTCGCGGGCATTGTGAACTTGTAGGTCTTTCCAGCCTGCAACACTTTGCCGTTATTGTCGGCCAGCGCGAATAGATATTGCGTCGCCGGCTTGGCACCCAGCTTTTTGGGATAGTTGACGCCGACGAAATACCGATCGGCGCGATTGTCGAGGTCGATCGAATCAGCCGTCACATAGACGAACTCACGGTTCGGATCAGCGAACAATCCGTCATTCCAATGCTTGCCTTTCCACCATACCCGCGTCGGATCGGTCGGGTTCAGGAACCGCTGCATCAGGTAGTAATAGGCATCGATCGCGCCCTGTCGCATCGCCTGTTTCGTCTTGGCGTCCGGGTTGAAGGGTTTGCCCTTCTCGATGCCGAGCGAGGCCAGCATCCCCATCATCACCTTGTCGCGCGGGTCGACGTTTTCGACACTGACGATGGCGTAAAGGTCGTCGAACCAGCGCTCGTCATAGAAAGGCAGGGTCGAGTAGCGCATCTCGCTCGGATCGACGAAGCGCGTCGGCTTCGGATCGTTCAGGTAATACATCTTGAGCGTCTTGGAGTAGGCATAGGCATCTTCGGTCGTTGCTGTCGCGCTCTTGATCGAGCGGAACGCGAACACGACGCGGTAACTCGCGCTCTTGACCTCAATGTAGCCTGCCGGAACCGGGTGCTGGTAACCGGGAGGAGTCAGCAGAATCTTGCCGCCGTTACCCTCATCAATGCCCGAGGGGCCGATATCGGCGATGGTGATTTGCCAGTGATCCACGATCTGTCCGTAAAGACTGGCCTTGTCCGTTGCCGCCGGGATCTCAACGACCACCGGGCCTTTGCGCAGATCGGTCGACGCAAGGATGTAGGGCGTAACGTTGTTGGCCGTCAGCAACTCGACGTTCGGTCTGGCCGGGGTCGACCAGGCAAGGATCGTGTTGTCACCAGCACCGAGTTCCTGGGTGCCCCGTATGAAGCCGTAACTGCCTATCGCCGGCATCGACCAGAGTACCGCTTCGAAAGCGCGCTGGTATTTCACCTGGTAATCCAAATCAGCCACCGATGGCTTCGACCCAGGTGCGGGTTGTCCACCACGCGGCTCGGTTTGTGGGCTGGCGGATCCGACCACCGCCAGCCCACAAGCGAGTGCGGCAGCGAGGATGGTTGCTGTTTTCACGGTCGTTTTCCTTCGCTGGCTTAAGGTAGAGGCGAAGCACGCGCCCGATGCGGCAGAAGTTGCGCCTTTATGCGGCCGCGCACTCTGCCCGGATGCCAGGGGCACAGGCCCATGCTGCGCCTGTCGGGGCTTGCTTGCAACGACTCCCGATCGGCCGTGCGACATACCAGGTTCGTGTCGATGTTCGGAAAGGGGCCGATGTGTTGAAGAAGGCCGCTATGAACAGTGCAAGGAGCGCCGTCTCCGGACTCTGACTAGTGCGCGCACTAAGATCGTGTCGGCTTCCGTCAACCACGTAATCACCACGTAACTTACACACCCCTTCTGGCAAGACCAGGCGACCGCGCGTAGCATTCAGCCAACTGGTCGCGCTCGGTGCTGCGAAGTGAAGTGACACCACACCACCCCACAAGGAGCAGGCGTTCTCGGCGGCAAAGCGACAGTGCCGGCCCGTTGACATGCCCTCGCTTCTGGAGAGTTGACGACAATCGCGGGCGCTGCCGCCGCAAATAACCTGCGGCAAGCAAGCCTAATGGAGGGCGTTCCAGATGCATGGCGTAGTCGGAAAATCGGCAAGGATCGCTAAGGCTGGTCTGTCTGCCGCAGCGCTCATTCTGGCACTTGGATGGGGACCATCGGCGGCTAACGCGGACGAGGCCGAGGCCAAAGCCCTGTTCAAGGCCATGTCGGACTACCTCGCAAGCCAGCAGCTGATAGCGTTCGAGTACGATACGAACCTCGAAATCGTCACCACCGATCAGCAGAAGCTTGCGCTTGCGAGTTCGGGCACGGTCACACTCTCCCGGCCCGACAAGATTCGCGCTACGCGCAACGGAGGATTTGCGGAGGTCGAATTGATATTCGACGGCAAGACGCTAACCCTCCTTCGCAAGACCGATAATCTCTATGCTCAGGTCGAGGTGTCTGGCTCGATCGATCACTTGGTCGACGAATTAAGGGAAAAATACCACCGACCGGTCCCCGGCGCCGATCTGCTCACGTCGAACGTCTACGATCAGTTGATGCCTCTTGTCGTCGACACGAAGGACCTCGGCAGCGGCGTGATCGGCGGCGTCGAATGCAATCATCTCGCCTTTAGAACGGAGGAGGTCGATTGGCAGATCTGGATCGCGATGGGCGAGCGTCCTTATCCCTGCCGTTATGTGATTACCAGCAAGCAGGTTGCCGGCTTCCCGCAATACACGGCTCAAATCAGAGATTGGAAGGCGGGCGACGAGGTGGCGGCCGGTGATTTCGGCTTCAAGAATCAAACCAACGCCAAGAAGGTGGAGCCGAGCGAACTCCCCGATATGGATGAATTACCTGACAGTCTCGCCCCAGGAGGAAAGCCACAATGAGGACGTCGAAACGACTCGGACTGTATTTGCTGATGGCGCTTGTCGGCCTCGGCGGTCTCGAACTCGGCGAACGCATCGCGATCCCGGGCGTGCACGGCTTCGTCTCGGCAGCCGAGGCCCGCGTCGGTCGGCCGCGGACGCCGGTGAGCGTCGCCGGCGTAGCGCGCCGGACCGTAAGGCGCTGCGCGGTAGGCGTATATTATTGTTAAGCCGCCCGAGAGTCCGCGGCGGACGTGGCAACCGCTGCAAGGCCCGAGATTTCGGACACGAACCGACAGGGTCATCGAACCATGACACATGACTCACAAGAAGAGAAAATCAACGGTGATGAAGCTGGCCCTGGTCAGCGACCGATAAGTCGCCGCGATGCGCTCAAGGCAGCGGGTCTGGCTGGAGCCGCGGCTCTATCGACGGGGGCCGTGTCAACGGCGCAGGCGGCTGATGAGACGCCAACCGCAGCCCAGGCAAAGAATCCTTACGGCGGCGTGCCAGCGGTGGAATCACGCTTCCACCCTATTACCGTCCCACGCCGAGCCTGGTGAGCAACAACGTCTACTATCCGGGCCAGGA